>NZ_JBNPTT010000004.1:0-861419 GCF_051167795.1 Bradyrhizobium sp. HKCCYLS1011
TGCTCCACCCGCGCCAATCGGCGTAAAACCCACTCGGACTCTAAACGCCGCTGGATGAAACTTCAGTGGCAGGTCACGGTGGGCTTGCTCCGGCTCGTCGTCTCCGGGTGCGCGTGCCGGCGCGACGCGGCGTCCGCGTCTGAGATAGCTCTTGACGTGTTGGCGAAGCTTCTCCGCGGTCTCTTTTTCGAGACGGACTTTTCTTCAATCGCTCCATCTTCTCGCGTTTGGAGTCGAGACGGCGCGGCAAGAACAGAGTGTGTGCGGGGTGGTGGGCACGCGCCGTCTGATGGCGGCGCTTCGCCCACCCTACGCAGCTTTCAGTTTTGCGCGATCGGGTCGCGCGTCGTAGGGAGCCGCGGCCGGCCTGCACCGGCGACTCCGGTCATTCCAGTTCGATCGGCTGATAGGTGCCGGTCCCGTCGAGCACCGTGCCCCAGATCTTGTGCGAGGCCTGGTGTTCGGCCGTGCCGAAACTGAGCCGGGCGCCGAGACCGAGATCGATGTTGCGCATCGATTCGAGCGTATCGATCAACCGCTCGGTGTTGAGCTCTTGACCGGCGTTCTTCAGGGCTTGAATCAGGATGCTCGCCTCGATGTAACCCTCGAGCGAGGTGTAGTCTGCCGGCTCGCCGGGGAAATGTTTCGCCAGCGCGGCCTTGTAGTCGAGCACAAGGCTCGAATAGCCGGAGACGGCGGGCACGGCCTGGGTCACGATGACCCCCGTTGCGTATTGCGGACCGAGCAGCGTGAGTTCGTTGGCCAATGCCGAGGCGCCGACGGCAGACACGTTGACGAAGACCGCGCCGGGAAGCGCGTCATGGGCCTTTTCGATGAACTTCGCTGCCGCGCGGGAGGTCGCGACCATGATGACGGCGCGGACGGGCACCTTCTGCGCCTTGAGCTGGTTGATCGCGGGCTCCACATCCACCGTGTTGCGGGTGTAGTTGACGCGCAGGATCGCGGCGTCGTTGAGGCCAAGGGCGCGATACGCCTTGGCCACGCCGGCAAACCCGGCATCGCCGAAGGAATCGTCCTGCGCGAACAGCGCAATCTGGCGCGGCGGCACCCGGCGCAGCTTCACCAGGTAGCGCACCAGCGCATCGGCCTCTTCCGCATAGCTCGGACGATAGTTGAAGACATAGCGGTCCGGCGGATCGTGGCGCGTGACGTTGGCCCCGGTGTAGGGGCTGAAGAACAGCACCCGGCGCTCGAGTGAATAGGGGATCGCGACGGCCGCCGTAGCGGTCCCGAAATTACCGATGAAGCCGAACACCTGCTCCTTCTCGTAGAGCTGTTTCATGGCGTCGAGCGTGCGGTTCGGATCATAGTCGTCGTTGGCGACGGCGAGCTTGAGCATGCGCCCATTGACGCCGCCGGCCTCGTTGGCGCGGTTGAAGGCGGCTTCGATGCCGACTTTGAGCAGGCGACCGGATTCCTTGTTGGCGCCTGACAGTGGCACGACGCTCCCGAACGTGATCTCGCGGTCCGTGACGCCGCGAACCGCCTGAGCAGGGTTCGCGCTCGTCGCGCCGGCTGCAGCGGCGGAGCGCGGTCCGGTCGCGGCGTCCGGCAACGCGCCGGCGGTCGCGATCGGCGCCCCAATCGATCGTTCGAGGTCTGCGAGCTGCAGCTCGGCGCGCCGGCAGTCCTGACGCCCGTTCGCCACCGCCTGGCGACCGTCAGCGATGGAGCGATCGAACAGCCGCGTGGTCTCATCGCGATCGGCCTGGCTGTTCGACGCGTCGCGAATGACGGCCTGGAACTTGCCAATGACGGCTTGGATACGGGGACGGGAGATGTCGCTGCAGGCGAGGGCCGACCCGACGACGGGACCGACCTTGCCGCTGAGGTCACGCACCGCGGCGAGATTGTCACCGGGCGCGGCATGGAGCGGGGTGGCGACCAAGAGGGCGAGCGTGATCGCAGAACGATGTGCAAACCATCTGGTGTGGTTCACGAGCGCGTTGCGGGGCCGGAAGTCGAGGAAGGTCATCATGACAGGGATTCAAACTCGTTGAGATTTGTTGGTCTTGGCAATTCGTTGAGTAGGCTTTGTTGCGGGCCTGTCAGGCCGCGCGGACCGATTGCAGGAAGCGGCTCACCTCGCGCTTCAGCCGGTTGCTGTCTGTCGACAGGCCCTGGGCCGCTTCCAGCACCTGGGTCGAGGCCGAGCCGGTCTCGGTGGCGCCGCGCTGGACGTCGGTGATGTTGACGGAGACCTGCTGGGTGCCGTGCGCAGCCTGCTGGACGTTGCGCGAAATCTCCTTGGTCGCGGCATTCTGCTCCTCGACCGCGGCGGCAATGGTGGAAGAGACTTCCGACAGCCGCTCGATGCTGCCGGAGATCAGCCTGATCGCCTGCACCGACTCCTGCGTCGCGGTCTGGATGCCGGCCACCTGCTGGCCGATCTCGTCGGTGGCCTTGGCCGTCTGCTCGGCCAGCGCCTTCACCTCGGCGGCCACCACGGCGAAGCCGCGTCCGGCCTCGCCGGCGCGCGCGGCCTCGATGGTGGCGTTCAGCGCCAGCAGATTGGTCTGTCCGGCGATGCTGTTGATCAGCTCGACGACGTCACCGATGCGGCTCGCCGCGCGCGAGAGTTCGCCCACCCGCTCGTTGGTCCGCTTCGCCTGCTCGACGGCTTCATTGGCCATGCGCGCCGATTCATGCACCTGACGGCCGATCTCGGTGACCGAGGAGGTCATCTCCTCGGTGGCGGAGGCGACGGACTGCACGTTGGTGGAGGCTTCCTCGGAGGCGGCCGCGACCGCGGTCGCGAGCTCGCCGGCGCGCACCGCCGTCTTGCTCAGCGTGTCCGCCGACACTTCCAGCTTGGACGAGGCCGACGAGACCGTCTCGACGATCTCGCCGATGGCGCCCTCGAAGTCGTCGGCCAACTTGTACATATCGGCCTTGCGGCGGGCCAGCGCGCGCTGCTCGGCTTCCTTCTGCTCCGCCTCCAGCGCGTGACGTGCGACCGCATTGCTCTTGAACACCTCGACGGCGCCGGCCATCTCGCCGACTTCATCGCCGCGTCCGACCCCGGGCACCTCGACGTCGAGATCGCCGCCGGCGAGGCTCTTCATCACCGCAGTCATCCGATGCAACGGTCCGGTGATGCCGCGTCCGACCAGTGTCGACACCACCAGCAGGATCAGAAGCACAAGGCCGGCCGCCATCAAGGACTGCCGGGTCGAAGCCCAGGTCTGTGCCGAGAGATCGTCGATGTAGACGCCGGTGCCGACCAGCCAATTCCAGGGCGCGAAGCCCGCGACATGAGTGAGTTTGGGCTGCGGCGCCTCGGAGCCCGGCTTCGGCCAGTCGTAATTGACGAAGCCGCGGCCATGCTGCCGCACCACATCGATCATCTCCATGAACAGCTTCTTGCCGTTCGGATCCTTCATGTCAGAGACGTCCTGGCCGACCAGCTTGGTCGAGATCGGATGCATCAGCATCCGCGCGCTCATGTCGGTGACGAAGAAGTACTCGTTGCCGCCGTAGCGTAGCTGCGAGGCGCGCTCCAGCGCCCGCTTCTGCGCATCGGCGACCGAGATCGTCCCCCTTTGCGCGGCGTCATACTCCTCGGCAAAAATGCCGAGGGCAAGCTCGGTGAGATGCTGAAGCTCAAGCTGCTTCTGCTGCTTGAGGCTGGCTGCGAGCTCGCTGGAATTGAAGGCGGCAAGGCCGATCAGGCCGATGAAGCTCAGGCCGATCAACGCGTAGAGCTTGATGCCGATCGTCAGTTTGAGGCGGACGGGTAGTGCAGATGACATAGCAGTCTCCACGGGCGCATCGGTGAGGCGCTGGGAGAGCGGTCGCACGGGGATACCCTGGTGCACACGCAAGCAGCCCAACAGCCATTGCGTGGAACCCTATGGAACCAGATGCTAATTGTTATTAATGCGAGGCCCGTGCAAATACGGAGCGACAGTCGGAAGGCGACCGTTACTCAGTCAAATCGGTAACCTGCTCTGGCTGGGACATGCGACATGTCGTCCCATGCCCTGCAAACCGAACCAGGAAGCGTCCATTGCCCGTGGAGGTCAGCCTTGTGTCAGTTGCTCGCAAGCGTGACCCTAGCTCCAAGTTCTTTAACATAAGTTACGTGCTGGCGCGGACCATCGGGCGCGATCCCACGGGCTGCTGTGAATGAAACTCAGGGGCAGAACAGGGGCAGGCCGGTCGCGCGGTGGACGGTCAATAGCGACCGCCACTGCGTTCCTGTTGCTTGATCCAGTCCGACAATGTCCTGGGTGGTGATCCCCGCTCCTGACGCGATGGTTTCGAGTTTGCAGTGAGTTTGCTCCGGCTCGTTGTTTCCGCGTGCGCGCGCCGGCGCGTCGCAGCGTCCGCGTCTGAGACAGCTCTTGACGTGTTGGCGAGCTTCTCTGCGGCCTCTTTTTCGAGTCGGAGTTTTTTCAGTCGCTCCATCTTCTCGCGTTCGGGATCGATGGGTGCAGGCGGGAGGTCTCTCTGGCGGGCCGCCTCGGCTGAGATCAGCTGTCCGATGATCGCACCTTCGCCGAGCGCCTTGCAGGCTTCCAGCCGATGCAGGCCCTCGACCAGAACGAAGTGGTCCTTTTCACGGCGGACGAGAATGGCCTCGCGTTGTCCGACCTCCAGAATGCTCTCGGCCAGTTCTTCAACGATCTCGGGTTTGAGCGCGTGCCGCATCTTCTCGGGAACGCGAATCTTATCGATGGGGAAGCTTTGCGATTCGGACACAGGTGATGCTCCCTCAATCTATGCTGCGCGGTGATCGCGCCCGACCCAATGGACCGGCCGAATGTGCAACGGATCCCAAATCCGGAACGAGGCCTCGCGGAGGATGAAGACACGGGTCATGCGCGTCTACAATAGGGACATGACGCGCCGGACCGCAAGCGTGTCTTGCGGCGGATCACGCTGCGCTGATTCGTCCTGCGGGCTCAGCGGTCTATGTCATCGTCTCTCTTGTGTGGATAATACTTCTTCTTCCCCAAAAGCTCGTAAAACACTGTCCCGTGGATTCCAATCACGTGCGGCTTCTCGAGCCGGCGCGCCCAGACGTTTCGCATCATCGCGCCAAGCTGATCATCTCCGACCCGTTCGATAGCGTCTTCAATAAACTCGATATCCTGACCCGGGACAGGAAACAAAACCCTGAACTCCTCGTCTGTCACCGCGAAGACGTCGTATGCGCAGTTGTCCGCTCCATCGATGACTTGTATGTTTTTCATTTCGAAAGCTCCGAACTCTTATGTTGGCGCCGTCAGGGGCAATGGCCCTGCACTCGTGTTTTATAACTGATGATCTTAATGACCGATAAGCGCACAAGGTCCCGCCGGGACAGCCATCCACCGCCGTCCGACCAGCGCGAACGCATCGCACGGGCGGCGCTGGCGCTGTTCACGACGCAAGGGTTTCACGGCTCCAACACCCGCGAGATTGCCGACCGGGCCGGCGTTTCCTCCGCCGCGATCTACACTTTTTATCCCAGCAAGGAAGCGATCTTTGGCGAGCTCGCGCAGCAGTACCGCGCACGGCTCGACCACTTCATCGACGCCACGGTCAGACGGCTCAAGGACCCTCTCTCGAAACGCGATTTGCGGGCGTTCGCGTCGGCGATCTGGACCAAGATGCAGGACGAGCCGGAGATTCTGCTGCTGGTCCTGATCGACGTGATCGAATTCAAATTCCAGCATTTCCAGGGCGCATTCGACAATCTCCCGGCGCGGATGCGGGCGATGGTCGGGACGGCTTTGACGGCGGCGGAGCGCCGGCCGGGATGGCGCGGACACGATCCGGCGTTCGTGCTGGCGGCCGTCTATCACTACTTCTTCCACTTCGCCCTGATCGAAAAGCATATGCGCGGCAACCAGCATCTGGGCGTCAGCAACGAGCTGGCGATCAAGCGCTTTGTCGATCTGCTGTACGGCGGGTTGTGGTCGCGGCTCGCCGGCATCGATGGCGCTGTGTCGCGCCAGGCTGGAGACACGCGCGTGCAGCCGCAACTGCTCGAGGAGGCGGCGCGGGATCGGATCGAGTTCATCCGGCTGCTCTGCGGCCGGCTATGGCATTCGCCGCCGACCATGTCCGCCCAATCGGGCCGCAAAGGCAAGGACGACGCCAAGCACAAGGGCAGGGACCGGATCAAGGTGCCGATGCTGTTCCTGCCACAGATCGCTCCCGACCGGCCCGATGACAATCAGCTGGCGATCGAGGCCGCGGCGCTCGCGCTCTTCACCACCCAGGGCTTCCACGGCACCAACATTCGCGACATCGCCGACAGAGCCGGCGTCTCGCAGGGGGCGATCTACACTTATTATCCCAAGAAGGAGAAGATCTTCGAGAGCCTGGTCCGCAACTACCAGGCCTGCATGCTCGCCTTCACGCGTCAGGTCATCACGCTGATCGAGGATCCGTTCTCGCGCAGTGACCTGCGGCTGCTCGCCACCGCAGTGCGATCCATCGTCTATGACGAGGCCGCGTTCCTTTTGCTGATGTTCATCGACGTCATCGAGTTCAAGAACCGGCATTTCGCCGCGCTGTTTCATGACATCCCGGCCCAGTTCCGCTATCTGCTGGGTCCCGTGCTCGACCGCGCGAAGCGCCGCCCTGGATGGTGCGGACAGGACCCGGCCTTCGTGCTGGCGACGATCTATCTGTTCTTCTACAATTATTTCGTGATCGAGCGGCACATGCTGGGCAACCAGCATCTCGGCCTGCCGGAGCCGGAGGCGATCGAGCGCCTCATCGACGTGCTGTCGACCGGACTGTGGAGCCATGATCCTGATGCCGCGTAGATTTTCCGCATAGTTCGCCGCGTCGCCTGCCGCATCGACGGCACCTATTCGTTGCAGCGCCGCAAAGCCGCGAACCCGCCTGCATGATGAATTTATGAAGGCCGCCGGTGTTCGCGCCTGCGAGTCAAAAACCAAGTGATCATTTTTGTGAGTGACTGATCAAACTCGGCCTGCTATGTCTGGTTGTGGGGCGGAAACTTGCTTCAACATCATCGAGACCAGGGTCCTGCCCCGAAACAAAAAAATGGGTGAGGGAGATCAAGGTCATGACACAGTCTTTGCGGCCGCTGATCGGCGCGACGCGACGGGCCCTTGCGCTGGCGATCGCAACATCGAGCGTGCTGCTGGGGGCGCCGTTGTTGGTGAGTTCCGCCGGCGCCGCGTCACCGCCGAATTTCATCACATTCGAAAGCGGGCAGGTCCGGCCACTGGCGACATCGCCCGATGGCAGCACGCTGTTCGCGGTCAATACGCCGAACGGGACCCTGGAGGCGTACCAGATCGGCGTGGGCGCACTGACACAGACCGCTCATGTCCCGGTCGGCCTGGAGCCGGTCGCGGTCGCCGCCCGCAGCGACACCGAGGTCTGGGTCGTGAACCATTTGTCGGACAGCATCAGCATCGTCTCGCTGCAAGGCACTCCCCACGTGGTGCGCACCTTGCTCGTCGGCGACGAGCCGCGTGACATCGTCTTTGCCGGGCGCAAAGGCCTGGCCTTCATCACCACCGCGCACCGCGGCCAGCAGCGGACCGATCCGTCGATCGCCAGCGTTCCCGGGGCCGGCGACCCGCAGCTCACCACGCCGGGCGTCCCTCGTGCCGACGTCTGGGTGTTTGATCCCAACAATCTCGGCGCCACGATGGGAGGAACGCCGGTCCGGATCATGAGCTTCTTCACCGACACGCCGCGCGCGCTCGCGGTCAGTCCGGACGGCAATACGGTCTATGTCGCGGGTTTCGAGACCGGCAACCAGACCACGGCGATCAATGAGGGGCGCATCTGCGACGGCTTCAATCCCAGGCAGGGCTGTCTGCTGATCGACCTCTCGATCAGCCCCGGCGGCAACCTCGGCCCGGCGGCGGACA
Source organism: Bradyrhizobium sp. HKCCYLS1011 (assembly GCF_051167795.1). NCBI lineage: Bacteria > Pseudomonadati > Pseudomonadota > Alphaproteobacteria > Hyphomicrobiales > Nitrobacteraceae > Bradyrhizobium > Bradyrhizobium sp. HKCCYLS1011. The sequence goes on from NZ_JBNPTT010000004.1 coordinate 7,872, forward strand.
CGTCAGGCGAGCCGGCGCCAAAAGTGTCGGAGATCGTCAAGTTCAACAACACGACCGGTCATTGGCAGGACGAGCTCAACCGGGTCTGGGACAACTCGGTGCGTTTCAGCCTGCCGGACACCGACGTGTTTGCCATCGATGCCAATGCGCTGACCCAGACCGGCGCCGTGGCCCATGTCGGCACCACTCTGTTCAACATGGTCGCCAATCCGGTCAGCGGTCATCTCTATGTCTCGAACACCGAATCAGAGAACCAGGTTCGCTTCGAAGATCCGACGCGGAGCGCCGGACACGCCGTGACCGGTCACCTCGCGGAGTCCCGCATCACCGTGGTCTCCGGTCAGTCGGTTACACCAGTTCATCTCAACAGCCACATCAACTACGGCCTGCTGCCGGGAGATTCGGGCTTTGACCCCAGTCAGGCACAGCACAGCCTGGCGACGCCGACCGGCATGACGGTCTCGGCCGATGGACGCACGCTCTACGTGGCCGCGTTCGGCTCCAGCAAGATCGGCGTGCTCGACACCGCCGCACTGGAGAGCAACAGCCTTGACCCGACGATCGCGAGCGCCAGCTACATCTCGCTGAGCGGCGGCGGACCGAGCGGCGTCGTGCTGGACCAGAGCCGCAACCAGCTCTACGCCCTGACCCGCTTCGACAACGCGGTGAAGATCGTCAATCTCGGGTCGCGCGGCGAGGTCGCGAGCGTTGCCATGACCAATCCCGAGCCGGCCTCGGTGGTCCAGGGCCGGCCGATGCTGTACGATGCCCGCCCGTTCGGAAGCAACGGCGAGGCGTCGTGCTCGAGCTGTCATACCTTCGGCGACAAGGACGAACTCGCCTGGGATCTCGGCAATCCCAGCGGCAAGGTGACGTCGAACCCGATCCCGGTCAATCTCGGCGACCAGCTCTCGATCGACCTCGGCAAGCTGCTATTCGGCGTGACCACGCCGCTCAACGGCACCAACGCCGTCAACGTGTTCCATCCGATGAAGGGGCCGATGACCACGCAGACCCTGCGTGGGCTTGCGCACGCGGGGGCGATGCATTGGCGTGGCGACCGCGCCAATGGTGTGTTTGGCGTCAATGCGACCGATGAGAACCTGTCCTTCAACAACTTCCAGGTCGCATTCCAGGGACTGCTGGGGACGGCCAATGCGCCGACCGCGGCGCAGATGCAGGCCTTCACCAACTTCGCGCTGCAGGTCCAATTGCCGCCCAATCCGGTGCGCAATCTGGACAATTCGCTGACAGCAGCGCAAAGCCGCGGGGCGGCTTTCTACAGCGGCCAGCGTCCCGCCGACGGCCTCGACGTGCCTGGCCTCGGCAAGGTGCTGGGCCTGTCCGCCTTCACCTGCAACGGCTGCCACGCGCTCGATCCGTCGAAAGGCCAGTTCGGCACCAGCACCAATGCGAGCTTCGAAGGCATCGACCAGATCTTCAAGATCCCGCACCTGCGCAACATGTACACCAAGGTCGGCATGTTCGGCATGCCGGCGGTCTACTTCTTCAACGGACGCGACACCGGCAATATGGGGCCGCAGATCCGCGGCTTCGGCTTCACCAATGAGGGCTCGGTCGACACCATCTTCAGCTTCTTCAATGCGCTGGTGTTCAATCCGACGCTCAACAGCGGCTTTCCGCTGGTCAATCCCGACGCCACGCGGCGCGATGTGGAGCAATATGTGCTGGCGTTCGACAGCGATCTCGCTCCCATCGTCGGACAGCAGGTGACGCTGAACAACGTCAACCTCGCCACCGCCGCGGCCCGCGTCACCTTGCTCGAGCAGCGCGCCGGGGCACAGTTCACCTCGCTGGCGCTGGGCGGCCAGGTGACCGAGTGCGACCTGGTGGCGAGCGTCGTCGCGAACGGAGCCGTCGTGAACTATCTGTATGCCCCGGCGTCACAGACCTTCACGACAGCCAGTGGGAGTTCATTGACAGACGCCGCGCTGCGCGCGGCGGCCGCCACGCCGGGCAGGGAAGTGACCTTCACCTGCCTGCCGCCCGGCTCCGGCCCCCGCGTCGTTGCCACTCAGGTCACTCAGTAGTCGCTCCCACGATCCGGCCTCACGCGCTTATGCAGCGCGTGAGGCACGGGGCCCGCCGAATGATCGGTGACCCTGCTCATGAGGCGCCCGAGAGTTGCGCAGACGAAAGTCGCTCATGTCGCCGAGCTGTCGTGCTATGTTGGGCACTGGTGACAGGAGGAGCTCCTCATGCCGAATTGCAAAATGACGAATTGCAAAGTCGTTGCCGCGCTGGTGGGGTTTGGCTTGGCCTTGCCCGGCATTGCACTGGCACAGGATGCGCCGCTCGAGGAACAGCTCGTCAACCAGATGAACAAGGTATTCGGGGTCCATGCCGGGTTCCGCGCCAATCATGCCAAGGGCGTTGTGGTCGAGGGACATTTCAAGGCATCTCCGGACGCCGCCGGCTTGAGCCGGGCGGTCTTGTTCGGCGGCACTGAGGTTCCGGTGACGGTGCGCTTTTCGGACTCCACGGGCGTGCCGAATTTGCCTGACGGCTCCGACGACGCCAATCCGCACGGCATGGCGGTGAAGTTTCATCTGCCCGACGGCAGCGACACGGACATCGTGATCAATTCGCTCAAGTTCTTCCCGGTGTCGACCGGCGAGGAGTTTCGCGACCTGCTGGTGGCGATTGCGGAGAGCCCGCCTGATGCGGCCAAGCCGACGAAAGTCGAGCAGTTCTTTGCGAGCCACCCCACCGTCCCGGCCGCCCTCGGCACCGTCGCCACGCCGGACAGCTTTGCCGACGAGGCCTATTTCGGCATCAATGCGTTCGTCTTCGTCAATAAGGCGGGCGAGCGGCAGGCCATCCGTTATCAGATGGTGCCCGACAAGGTGGTGCATCTGGACAAGGCTGAGGCTGCGAAGCGGGCACCGGACTTCCTGATGCAGGAGCTGCCGGCACGGTTGAAGCAGGGGCCGGTGACGTTTCACTTCAAGGCCCAGCTCGCTGCGGCCGGCGACTCCACCAAGGATCCGGCCAAGCCCTGGCCCGACGACCGCAAGCTGGTCGAGCTCGGCGTGCTGACGATCGACAAGGCCTTGCCTGATAGCGACGAGGCGCAGAAGAAGCTCTTGTTCCTGCCGGGGCAGCTCACCGACGGGATCGAGGAGTCCGATGATCCGATGATCGACGTCCGGAACGGCGCTTACGCCGTGTCGTTTTCCCGGCGCAATCCCTGATCATCGCCGCATTTTGCGCACCTGCCGCCTGGGCGAAGCGCACTGATGAACCGCATTAATAAAGTGCGCGAATGGAACCCGTCGTGTGACATATTGGTCGCACTTGCCGGCGGTGTCACGCCACGAACTCGCGATTGCCCCACTCTCGACGCATTCCGCCGTGCATGGTCACGGTATCGGGGAGGGGCTGGGGCCATGTCCAACCTCGAGGAGATGTTGCGTGAAGACATTCGTGATTGCCGCGGGCGCCCTGCTCGCGCTGGCAACCGTGGCGCATGCTGCGGACCTGCCGCACCCTCAGCCGGTTTATGAGCAAGCCGCCGTCGGCAAGATGCCGATCGGGAAAGCTCCGATTGGCAAGTCCCCCATCGGCAAAGCGCCGATCGGCAAAGGCCCGGTTGTCGCCGGCCCCGTGGTTCGCCGCGCTTACTGAGCCCGGCCAGTCTTCTGGCCCACTATCATCTATCTTGGGGCGTGCTTGCCATGCAGCGTTCGTGCTTGGTCGGAATATCCATTGCAGCACTGCTGCTGTCTTGCGGCGTGCAGACAGCGTCTGCACGGCCTGTGCACGCCCCAAGCCGACATGAGGCCAAAGCGGGTGCGCCTGAACGGCGCGCGCGCGAGGCCAAAGGACCTTATTATGTCGACTTCAGAGCGCGCACTGCCGCGAGCTGGGGCCACGCCTTCGTCTGGTACGGCAAGACCAGCGAGCGGGCGGTCGATGTGGCGGGGCTCACGCCGGCCGGCGACACGCTAGCCTACATGATCGGCTATTTCACCTTCGTGCCGTCCGAGACCGGCGCCAGCTATGGCGATCTCGACCCGGACTATCTGACCGCGAGCTACCGTGTCTACCTGAACGAAGCCGACGCCAAGAGAGTGTTCGCCTACATCAAGAAACTGCAGGCGGACTCGCCGGTGTGGAACGCCGAGACGGCGAATTGCACGTCGTTCATCGGCAGCATCGCGGAATTCATGGGTCTGAAGACCCCGGTCCGCTGGACACGTCCCGAGGACTACGTCAACCAGCTTCGCGACATGAATGGCGGCCGCCAGATCGTCCGCCTGGCGGCGGAGCAATAGCCCGTCGTAACGGTGCCGCTCGTCGCCTGGACCATGATCCGGAAAGGTGCGCAGCGGTTCTCCCTCGCCACAAACGCGGAACGCGTTTGCGCGGAGATCGTGCTTAAGACAAGAACTTGTAGCGTTATGGTGATCAAACCTGATCCCATCGTGCTGTAGGTGACTGGGGCAAGCCAAAGCCGCCGACGCCAGGCGCGGGCCGGCTAGAGCAAGCCAATCTCGACCGCATCCATACCTTCTACTAAGGCCGACGCGTCCAGCCCGTGCTCATCGAGAGCAGGGCGGGCGAGTCGCAGGCGCTTGTGGAGTCCTCGCCGTCGCTGGGCCCTCGTGCTCCATAGCGGCGAGGATGCGCGACAGCGTGCGACGCGCCGCGGACGCCGGCAGACAACCTGACAGCTCGCGCGCTTGAGCCGCTCTCCAACATGCTGCTGCGCTGGACGTCGAAGGCGCTGGCCGCGGGTGCGCCAACCGCCGTCGAGAACTTGCCTGATTGCGACGGAGCAGGACTCCGCCGCAGACCCGCGCGATGTTTGTCATCGTGAAGCAGCTCGGCCAAACGAATGCACCATCTTCGCCGTACTCTGATCACAAGCCGCGCGACCGCGCGGCGAGGGTGCGTCGCGATCACGGCATAATGCAGTTGGAGAGGCTCGCTGGCGCGAGCTTACGCTGGCCGCGGCCCGATGCGTCAGCCGCGACTCATCCTTCGCATTCTTGCCGGATGAATGCCGAGGCGGGCCGTCGTCAGCGCGCAGCGAGATGGTTCGTGTCGTCGATGTCTATGTGCGTCGCAACGCGTTGAGCAAGTCACAAAGACCTCGCATCGAGATCTCAACTCAGACAGCCCTCGGCGTACCTGACTCGCGACACCGGTTTACATCTCCGATCTGTCGCAGTCGATATGTCTTCTACCTGAAGATGTATGGCTCGCGTGCGAGCCGGTCGTCGCATCCGGTGTTGGCCTTTTTTTGAAGCCTCCAACGTCGCACTACTTTCAGGATACGTCTGCGAAAGTTACGCGTTAGCTGACGGATGCGTCGTCAACGTCCATTGCAGCAGAGAGTGCGAACTACTTCCTTCCGTCAGGACTCTGCAGCTCCAATGCAACACTCACAACCGAATGTTGTTGCGTCAGCCTCGTCAAATCGCATCCCACGCGTTTGACATTTTTCGAATTAGTTCGCGACATAATCTGACGCTCCTGATGCGTTCGTCGTTTCGTGCGGCACGTGTTCAGGAGTTGTGAGTTCGATGCGTCGCGTAGTTTGCGTGTGCCTGTGCCTATCTTCTTTCGCTGCGAGTACCAACCAAGTATGGGCGACCGATCTCGCCCTGCCTCCCCCACTTCCCCCGCCGTCGACCAGCGTCTTCGCCTACAGGTGGAGCGGCTGTCATGCCGGCGTCAACGTCGGCTATGGATGGTCACGCCAGCAGCAGACATTGAGTCAAAGCGGCAATACCAATGTTGCGTCGGCTCAGCAGCCGGCCACCACCAACGCGGCTGGCGGGTCGACCCAGCAAACCACGCCGCCGCCGACCAATCAGAACGGGAACGGTGGTGGATGGAAGCCGCCCTATCACCACCATGGTCACGGCCAGCCCGGTGATCATGACGGGTGGAACGACGGCAAGCATCACGACCACGACAAATACCCGGACCATAAGTGGTCGCACTACGATCAGCACGATGGCCACGACCATGATGCTGGCTACGGTTGGCCACAGGTGGGTTCAAACTACGACCACAACAAGCACGCCGACCATGACTGGCCGTGGCATGGTCAGCAACACGCCTACGACAAGGACTCGTACAAGGACTTGGGCTACGGCTGGCCACACATCGGGCAATACGGCGACCATGACAAGTCAGGCGGTCACGACTGGCAGCAGCAGCACGCGGATGGCGCGTATGACAGGTCGACGTGGCTGCGGCAGGACGGGCACGACGCACATGGCGGCTACGGCTGGCCGCAAACGCGACAATATGCCGACTACGACAAGTCGGGCAGCTCCAGCTGGCAACAGCAGCCGGCCTATGACAAGCACGACAGGGACGACTGGCAGAAGGACGGCTGGCAGAAAGACAAGTGGCCCAAAGACGAATGGGCAAAAGATCAGTGGCCGAAGCACGATCACGGCGGACACGCCTGGCAGCCTGTTCCTCCGAACAAGCCCGGATGGCCGCAGAACAATCCTCCGCCGAACAACAATGGCGGAGGGCAGGCGCAGCAGCCGAACCCGCCTCCCGCCCAGGGCAACGCTGTTGGCGCGGCGGCGGTCCAGCCGTTGCTGCTGCAAACACCGGTGACGACCTCCAGCGATGGCGATGACGTGATCGGCGGCTTGCAACTCGGCTGCGACTACCAGATGGATCGCTTCGTCGTCGGCATCCAGGCGATGGCGGATTTTGCCAAGATCAACTCGTTCAGCTCCATCCCCCAGGTGCCGCAGCTCGCGACCAGCACGACGGCGAACAACCTCTACACGGCCACGGTGCGGGCGGGCTATCTCGTGACTCCCGCGATCCTGGCCTATCTCAAGGGCGGTGCGGCATGGACGCGAACGAGCGTCGCGGTCGTCAACAACGGCTCCGGCCAATCGGCGACTGCGTCGTTTGATCGTACCGGGTGGACGGTCGGAGCCGGCGTCGAATGGATGTTCGACCGGCACTGGTCGGCATTCGCCGAATATGACTATGCGGATTTCGGCCGTGTGACGGGTCCGCTGACGGGCGCGGCCGCGCTCGCCGGAGGTCCGAACGTCGTCAGCCTGAAATCGCAGATGCATACGGTTCTGGTGGGCGTCAACTACAAGTTCGATCTGCTCGCGTTATCCGGCAGGTAGGGGGCGGACGGCTTCAAACTCTTGCCAGCAACACGAGGCCGCCTGGTTGACCCAGGCGGCCATCGCTGTCTGATGCGTCCATGTGCCGATGGGTCGACGAGTTCCTAGAGCAGCGTATTCGGAATGCCGATCGACTCGGCGGTGGAGCCGTGCGGTGATAGAGTGGCGACGTTGTCCCCTGTTTCGATCCGGATCACCATGCCCCTCTGGACCTGTTCCCAATGCGGCGCGCAGTTCCCCGATACGGCCGCGCCACCCGACGCCTGCCTGATCTGCGAGGACGAGCGGCAATTCGTGAACTGGAGTGGTCAGAGCTTCCTCAGTCGTGAGGAGATGTTGCGGAGTCACCGGCTGATCTGGCGCGACGATCTCGGCGTCCCCGGCTTGCAGATCGAGCCCCGTTTCGCGATCGGCCAGCGCGCATTGCTGCTGTGCGAGAGCGACGGCTGCGTGATGTGGGATTGCGTGCCGCTCGCGACCGACGCGGCGATCGCCCATGTGCGCTCGCTCGGCGGATTGAAGGCGATCGCGGTCTCGCATCCGCATTTCTATGGCGCGGTCGCCGATTGGAGCGAGGCCTTTGCCGGCGCGCCGATCTATCTTCATGGTGACGATCGTGCCTTTGTCACCCGGCCGTCCCCCTCGATCGTGGCGTGGTCGGGCGACTGCATTCAGCTCTCCCCCGACATTGTCCTGTACCGTACCGGCGGTCATTTCCCGGGAGCCACGGTGCTGCACTGGAAGACCGGCGCCGATGGACGAGGCGCGTTGTTCGTCGGGGACATCGCGATGGTGGCGATGGATCGGCGCCACGTCAGCTTCATGTATTCCTATCCGAACTATGTCCCGCTGGGGACCGCCGCGGTCCGCCGCATCGCCGACGTGGTTGCTCCGCTCGCCTTCGATCGCATCTACGGCGCGTGGTGGGACCGCAATATCGCCGCGGCCGCGAAGCCCAAGTTCGATCACTCGGTGCGGCGCCATTTCGCTGCCATCGCCTGACGTCCAAGCGGGTGTTAGTTCGTATCGTGGCCTCGGCCGCTCACGCGCGTTCGATCGTGTTCAAATGAATTTGCCGGTTTTTCCCGAAGTCTGGAACTGCTGACAGCTTGGCCTGTTTGTGCTGAGACCTGAGCAAAGGAAGTCTCCAGATGGGCGTCATGCATCAACTGGCCAATGCGTCGCTCGCAGCGATCTTTGCGATCGGGATGATCGTCGCCGCACAGCGTTTCATTGAATACCGCTCTGCGCGTGCATTCGAGTTGGCCCCGATCACGACGGTTGCCCTTACGCCGCCTTGAGCGGCGCACGATAAAAAAAGCTCCGGCGCATGTGGGTCTGCGCCGGAGCAACGGGAACGTGATTGTGTCTTGAAGCGAATGGATAACGCGGCACCCGGCCTGTGGTTCCTGTTCTTCCCGAATCTATTGCCAGCTTTTCCCGACTTTTTCCCTTCGCGTCGGAACGCGTCCCGGCACAGTCGCGAAGGTGTTGCAGCCGCGCCTTGGAGCGATCGCCGGCAGTTTGCGCGGCTTTCATGGGATCTCAAGGAATCCTTGACCCGCATCCGACGCGTTGCTCGCGACAAGAAAGCGTTAGCTGCAACCTGAGGGCTTTTGTGGAGCACTTGCGATCGAAGGAAGAATGATATCAGCGTGGGCGCGAGCCGGCTTTGGCCCCGGCGACCTGCTGTTGGCTTGAGCGGGCACGCGCTCGTCGCTGTCATCACCGTCGCCCTGTGTCCAGCGCCGTGATCGGCGTCGCGCGATCGCGCATGACGCGGTTGCACTGATGATGGAGCGCATTTCCTTGCCGCGCTCATCAGGTCGCGTCATGAAGTCGGCAGGACCGGATGGGTGGTGCAACGGATGCGGACATGATGCTCGCCATCAAGCTTGCGGTGACCCCGCTGATGATGTTGGCGATTTCGCTCGCCGCACGGCAATGGGGGACGTTCATCGGCGGCCTGCTGTCGGGCTTGCCGCTGACCTCCGGGCCGATCTCGGTGTATCTCGCGGTCGAGCAGGGAACGGATTTCGCACAGCGTGCGGCGATCGCCTCACTGGCGGGGTTGGCGGCCGTGCTGAGCGGCTATGTTGCTTACGCGGTGCTGACGCGCGTCAGCAGCCTCGCATCGGCCTGCGTGCTCAGCCTTGTCGTGTTCTGTGCTGCGGCCTGGGTCTTGCTCGAGCTGCAGTCGCCGGCCCTGGCGGTCGCCGTCGTCCTGGTCATGGTCGCCATTCTGCTGCGGCTCACCAAGGAGGAGGTCGGGGCGCCGCGGGCCGCGGATGGAGGTCCGGCGATCAGCCTGTCGGTGCGGCTTCTCACCGCGGCCGCGATGGTGCTGTTGACGACGAGCTTCGCGCGCATCCTCGGGCCCGACATCTCGGGTGTCGTGTCGCTGATTCCGGTGATCGCCTGGCCGCTCACTTTGTTCGCGCATCTCGAGGGCGGCCGCGACAATGCGCTGCGGGTGGTCAGGGGCAATGCCATCGGCGCGGTCGGCGTCGTCTCGTTCTATCTGGTCGTGGCGCAGCTGATCCTCCCCTATGGTCCGCTCGCCGCCTTCTCGGCCGCAACCGTTGCGGCCGTGCTGGCCGCCTTCGGCGTCGTGCTTCTGTTGCGGCCGCGCAGAGTCCGCGTGCTGTGATAGGTTGGCGGGATCGCCGCCGCAACCCTCTCAGTCGTTGGGCGTGCGCAGCGGAAGCGTTGCGGGCACGGGCGTCTCCACGACGATCTCCCGCGGATCGCCGCGCATGGCGATCACGGCGATGAGCCCGAGGCCGACCCCGATCATGACGTAGAAGATCGGCGCCAGCGGCGAGCCGGTCAGCGCGATCAGCCATGTCACGAAGAACTGCGCGAAGCCGCCGAAGATCAGCACCGCCACGTTGTTGACGATGGAGAGCGAGGTGGAGCGGATGCGCACCGGGAACAGCTCGACCAGCGTGGTGCAATAGACGCCGAGGAAGAAGGCGCCGAAGCATCCGATCACGATCTGGCAGACCAGCAGCTTGCCGATCGAGGGCGCCGCGATCACCCAGGCATAGAGTGGGTAGAGCAGCACGAAATAACCGATCAGCGACACCAGGAGCAGCGGCTTGCGCGGATAGCGGTCGGACACGGCGCCGGCGAGTGGCACGACGACGATCATCACCACCGCGGCGATCAGCTGTACCAGATAGCTCTGCATCAAGGGCAGCTTCAGCACCTCCTTGGCGTAGGTCACCGTGTAGCCGAAGGTGATGTAGAACGAGACGGCGCTCGCGACCACCATGCCCATGCCGATGAGATAATTGCGCCCCGGATATCTCAGCGCGGCCGCAAATCCCTCTCGGTGTGTTGCGGCCCTGATGCGGGACGACGCCTCCGGCTCGATGATCTTGGCGCGCATCACGAACAGGATCGGCACGATGGCGAGGCCGACGATGAAAGGAATGCGCCAGGCGCCGGCATTGAGCTGCTCCGGCGTGAACACCAGGGTGATGCCGGCGCCGAGTGTGGCGCCGAGCGCGTTGGCGATCAGCTGGCCGCCGATCTGCCAGGAGCCGAACAGACCGGTGCGGCCGGGCGGCGCGGCCTCGATCAAATAGGCGGTCGAGGTGCCGAACTCGCCGCCGACCGAGAAGCCCTGCAGCAGCCGCGCGATCAGCACGATGAACGGCGCGGCGAGGCCGGCCGTGGCATAGGTCGGTGTCAGCGCCAACAGCGCAACCGACAGCGCCATCAGCGCCATGCCGAGCGTCATCGCGGCCTTGCGTCCCTTGATATCGCCGAAATAGCCGAGCACCAGTCCGCCGACCGGCCGCATGAAGAAGCCGGTGCCGAACAGCGCGGTGGTCAACAGCAGCGCGTTGATCTCGCTGCCGGGCACCTTGGGATCGACCGGGAAGAACAGGGTCTTGATCACAGGCGTCATCAGCGCGAACACCGTGAAGTCGTACCATTCCATCGCATTGCCGGCGATGGCCGCAACGATGGCCGTTTTGTTGGTCGTCTGCATGGGCGCGTGCCTGTTCGGTTCGGGGTCAGGTTGAAGCGTCGAGCGCGGCCGGCTGCGGCGCGGACGGGGCATCGGCATCGCGCCATTCGTGGCCGAGGATCTCCGGCGTTGCGAAGGCCTTCAGGTTCTCGAAATGCCGCTCGCGATCATCAACAAACAGCCGCCGCACGATGCCGCGGGCCAGCCGGTCGGCGCCTTCGCTGATGGCGGGAATGTCGCCGGAGAGCTTGCCGTGGCTGAGCGTTGCCGGATAGTTGAAACAGTGCAGGCGCGACAGCGCGGGGCAGGCGCCGGGCACTTTCTCCAGGAATTCGAAAGCCTCGCCGAGATCGGGCGAGGTCTCGAGCTCTGCGTTCTCCATCCCCTTCGGGCTCGGAAAGCGGTCGCGCCAGAAGCGGATGTGAGGCGCGAATTCGGCGAGCTCAGGCCGCAGCGCAAGGTCGACCTTGAAGCCGGTGCCGAAGATGAGGAAGTCGATCTCGTAGCGCCCCTTCGGCGTGGTGACCACGACATGATCATCGATTTCGGTGAGATCGGTGATCGGGCTCGCCAGGTGAAAATGCGCCTGCGGAAACGCCGATACACGCAGCACCGAGGGGCGTGGCGGCGGTGTCTGCGCGTTCAATGTGTGATCGAGGAAACGCCATTTCCATTCGTCGGGCAGGCCGGCAAAGCCGTGCACCACGCCCTGGCTGCCGATGCCGGTGAACTTGTTGATGCGCGGAATGTCGCCCCGGCGGATGAACAGATCGAGCCGCGCAGCACCGGCCTCGAGCGCCACTGCCGCATTGTCCATCGCGGAGGCGCCGGCGCCGACCACGGCGACGCGCTTGCCTGCAAGCCGCGCGAAATCGATCATGTCGGCAGTGTGGGCCCAGAAACGGGGATCGATCCGCGCAGCGATTTCCGGCACGTAGGGACCGCCGAGACCGTCGCGCCCGGTGGCGAGCACGATGTGACGGGCAAGGATCTGCCGCGTCGCACCGGCCTCGCTGATGTCGAGCGCCAGCAGGTCATCGCCGCGCGGCTGAATTCCCGCAACGGCAACCTCGTTGCGGACCGGCAGATTGAGCACCTTGCGGTACCAGGTCAGATAATCCATCCACAGCGTGCGCCGCGCGCGGTCGAGCGTCCGCCAGGCTTCGCGCCCGTATTGCGCCTCGTAGAAGGCGCGGAAGGTGAGCGCCGGCAGGCCCATCGCCGGGCCGGTCAGTTCCTTCGGCGACCGCAGTGTGAGCATGCGGGCATAGGTGACCCACGGTCCTTCCTGGCCGGCCTTGGCACGGTCCAGCACGACATGATTGTCGACGCCGAGACGCGTGAGCATCGCAGAGGCCACGAGGCCGGCCATGCCGCCGCCGACGATCACGACGTCGGTCACGTCCTGCCCATCGACCACGCGACGCGGCACCCATGATTTGGCGGGCCACTCGAGCCAGGCGAGGTCCTGGCGCAGGCGGGCTTCCAGTGCGGCGAGGCCCGCGGCGTCGGGGGACATCATCGTCATCGGTCGGCTCTCTCGAATTGATCGGTGTCGTCGGTCGCCTCGGTGAAGGCGACGCTGCCCTCGTGCAGCCGCGCGCCGGGCATCAAGCTCACGGCCGCGCGTAGCGCGGCGTTGAGCGCGGTAAGGGTCGGGGTGAGTTCGCGTCCGGCCGGCGAAATCGCCGCGAACAGGAACGGGATCTCGACGTCGAGCCGCCGCGTCACGACGCCGGCCATCTCGAGGCTTGCGGTCGCAACCGGCTCGACGATGGCGACGCCGAGCGACTGCTTGGCCATGGCGACCGCGGTCAGCGAGGCGTTGGTCTCGATCATTTCCTGCGGCCTGACGCCGGCGCGCTCCAGCGCGTCCTCGACCCGACGCCGCAGCCGATAGGGATTGGCCATGGTCAGGAGCCTGCGGCCGGCGAGATCCTTGAGCCGGATCACCTTCTTCTTGGCGAGCGGGTGATCGGCGGCCAGACACGCCACGCACGGCACTTCGCAGACCCACTGCACGTCGAGGCCAGGATGCTGGATCGGCAGGCTGGCCAAGCCGAAATCGACCGACTGCGACAGCACGGACTGCGCGACATTCTCCGCCGAGAGCGACTGCACGTGGACATGGCCCGGCAGTAGGTCGCCATTGATGGCGGCGAGCGCGACCGGGACGATTCCTGCAGCGAGTGCCGGGATCGCGGCCAGACTGAGCACGGGCAGGGCGCCGGCGCCGATCGCTGCGGCGCGTTCGCGGACATGCTTCAGCCCAAGCAGGAGCCGCTCGACCTCGGCATGGAACAGCACGCCCTTCTGCGTCGGCGTGATCCGCGGGCCGTTGCGCGAGAACAAGAGATAGCCGACATCGGCCTCCAAATCCTGGATCTGCCGCGTCACCACGGGCTGCGAGCGTCCCAGCAGCTTCGCGGCGGCCGTGATGCTGCCGGCGGACATTACCGCGGCAAAGGCTTCGAGCAGCCGGATGTCGATCACGTCATCATGCATTCCAGGCATTATGCACCCGCATTGATTTGCTTGAAGCATAAAGTTTAGCCGGCCCCTGCCGGATCATTCATCAGAAGAATGACAGATAAGTCTTGATGCGAAAATTGTATTATGGTCCCTTGCGGCTCATGTCGACACCCCTTTCCGCCTTGCACCAAGCTGCCGCCGGACCGAGCTTCCGCCGCGGCTGGGCCGACGATGCGGTAGCTGCGATCGAAGCCGACCAGTGCCGCACCGCGGACACGCATCTGATCCGGCTGATCGTGCCGGCGCTTAAGGGCATCGACATCTATCTGAAGGACGAGTCGACCCATCCGACCGGCAGCCTGAAGCATCGGTTGGCGCGCTCGCTGTTTCTCTATGCGCTCTGCAACGGCCATATCCGCGAGGGGGCGCCGGTGGTCGAGGCGTCGTCCGGCTCGACCGCGGTGTCGGAGGCTTATTTCGCGCAGATGATCGGGGTGCCGTTCTACGCGGTGATGCCGCGCACCACCTCGGCCGAGAAGATCGCCGCGATCGCGCATTATGGCGGCAACTGCCACCTGATCGACGATGGGCGCGCGCTCTACGCCGAGGCCGCCGCGCTCGCCGACCGCCTCGGCGGCCACTACATGGACCAGTTCACCTTCGCCGAGCGCGCGACCGACTGGCGCGGCAACAACAACATCGCCGAATCGATCTTCAACCAGCTCGCCGGCGAGCGACACCCGGTGCCGGAGTGGATCGTGATGGGCGCCGGCACCGGCGGCACCTCGGCAACAATCGGGCGCTATCTGCGCTACCGCCGCTATCCGACCCGGCTGTGTGTCGCCGATGTCGAGCATTCGGCCTTCTTCGATGCCTTCTGCAGCGGCGACTGCGCACGGGTGTGCGAGCGGCCGTCGCTGATCGAAGGTGTGGGGCGGCCGCGCTGCGAACCGTCCTTCGTGCCGGGCGTGGTCGATCGCATGATGAAGGTGCCGGATGCGGCCTCGATCGCGGCGATGAACGTGCTGACGCGGCGGCTGCCGCGCGCGGTCGGCGGCTCGACCGGGACCAACTTCCTGCCGCTATGCCGGCTTGCGGCGGAGATGCACCGCGCCGGCCAGACCGGATCACTGGTGACGCTGATCTGCGATTCCGGCGAGCGCTATCGCCAGAGCTACTACGAGCCGGGTTGGCTGGCGGGGCGCGGGCTGGATCCCGCGCCTTACGAAGCTGCGCTGACAGCCTTTCTGCAGACGGGCGCGCCGCTGACCATCTCGGTGCAGGATGCGGACAATCCCTGTCATTCGCGAGGAGACGTATGACCACGCTGATCGAAAAGCTTGCCGGCGTGCCGCCGGATTCCAAGCTCGGGGCGGCGCTCAAGGTGCGCGCCGAGGTGCTGCGCCTGAGCGAGGCGGCGCATGATGCCGTGCTGGTGCCGCGCGAGCCCGGTGGTCTGAGCCACGCGCTGCGGGCGGCGCTGGCGTCGCGGATGTGCCGTCATCTGGGCAATGCTGCGCTGGTTGCGCATTACGACGGCTACCTCGCGCATGGCGGGGATGCCGAGGTCGCGCCGCTCGCGCTTCCCGGCGGCTCAATCGGCGATCCGCGGCAGGACGCGATGGCCCGTCACGCCGACATGCTGACGCTGGCACCGCGCGAGGCGACGCGCGGCGACATCGAGGCGTTGAAAGCCGCCGGCGTGAGCGAGCCAGATATCGTCCGGCTCTCCGAACTCGCCGCTTTCGTGAACTACCAGCTGCGCGTGATCGCCGGCTTGATGCTGTTGAAGGAGGTCGAGGGGCGATGAAAAAGCCGGTTCACGAATTCACGGCTGACGTTCCCGAATGGTCGCCTTACGTGACCCCGGTCGATTTCGAGACGGCCACGCCGGAGCAGCGCGCGGCCATGAAGATCACGCCGTCCAACAAGGGCGTCTCGGCCTACGTTCTGACGCTGGCGCACGATCCGGAATCGCTCGATGTTCGTTCGCCGCTGTTCAACCTGATCATGTACGGCAAGGACGGCCTTGTCTCCGCGGAGCGCGAGCTCGGCGCGACCGCCGCGTCCGTCGTCAACCGCTGCATCTATTGCACGGCGGTGCACACCTCGCGCTTCCTCAATCTGACCAAGCGCACCGACGTGGTCGACGCGATCTTTGCCGACGAGCGCAACGCCAGGCTCGAGCCGCGCCACCAGGCGCTGTTCGACTTCGCCGCCAAGCTGTCGACGACGCCGATCGAGGCCGGCGCCGACGATGCCGCCAAGTTGAAGGAGGTCGGGCTCGGCGAGCTGGAACAGCTCGATCTCGTGCTGTCGGCCGCGATCTTCGGCTGGGCCAACCGGCTGATGCACACGCTCGGCGAACCGCTGGCCTGACCGGGCCGGTGTCCTGATGCGAACCGCACTGCGCTGTCGCGGCAATTTGCGCCGCACGGCTTGCCGCCCGGTTCTGGCCGGCGCGGGCTATTTCTTCCAGAGCGAGACCGCAGCCTTCAGGATCGTGTCGCCATAGCCGTCGGCGAAGTCGCGCACCGCGAGCCGGATGCCTTCCACCGAAAAGCCGCTGCGCCACAGTGCGGGATCCTCGACGATCTTCTGTTTCCAGAACAGGAAGGCGTGATCGAAACTGTCCTGGCTGTTGTAACGCGACATATCGACGACCAGCACCAGCTTGTCCGGAACGCCACGCGTGTTCGACGGCGACCAGCCGATCAGGAACGGGCCCTCTTCGCCGAAGGTCGCGCCCTGCTTCCCGGCATCGGCGATCGCGGAGTCGCCGCCAAACAGGTCGTAATGGTCGATCGCGAAATTGCAGTCATCTTTGACGGCCTCCGCCGCGGCCGGGTTGTCCAGCGGCCAGATCGTCAGCATCTGGTCGCTGACGGCAACGCTGCTCGGGATCAACGCTTGCGGTGGGATCGAGGCGACGAAGGAGGTGCAGGCCATCAGCAGGCGGCTGCGGGTCGCGGGCGTCGGCCGTGCGCGGAACGCGACCACGCCATAGGCTCCGATCGACGGCGGCGGAATATCGGCGCTGCGCAGATAGGCGCGCACCGGGACCAGGTGCCCAACGTCGGTCAGCGTGCCCGTGCTATGTGATGCACCGCCCCCGGCGTCGAACGGCAGCAGATGGCCGATCGCGCCGCCGGTTGTTGCTTGTGGCAATGGCGGAGGGCGATACTCGTGCTCGAAACGCGACCTCAACTCTGAGTCCCGCTTCGCCCTGTCTGCGGGGCTTGAGGGAGAGACGCGCTTCACACATGTGCCGGAGATCTCCTCCTCGTCGGGCGCGCAGGTCAGCGCCTGGCCGGGGCGCGGCACCGCCAGAAGCAGCAGAAGCGCGCAGCCGAGGACCGATGGTGCGATTCTGCCCATTAGCCGCGCCCTTTGGTTTTGCGGCGGCCGGCGTCAAGCTGTCCGGCGCGCGGCGCCGGTCCCGAAGCAAGCAATGCGGCAAGCCGGATGAACAGGGCGCCGAACGCGTTGACGACCAGAACCACGCAGACCACGACGAAGGTGGTGCCGCCTGCGGTGACCGGCTGTAACCAGGCGACCGCCGCGATCGCAAAGGCAATTCCGACTACCGAAAGAATGGTATGCTGCTGCAAGACACCCATTGCACTTGTCCGGCAATTGTCGCGCGCGGCCGCCACGAAGGCACGCGACGTGACATCGAAAGGGCGCCGGCGATGCAGCATTCGCGCCGCATCGGGCTCAATAAATCGCTGAAATCGAAAGGATACTAAACCGAGGGATGTGGTGAAGACAAGACAGCAGCACGCCGTCCGCCGGCCTGCGCGCTGAAGCAGATCGAGCTGCTTCAGCGGAGCTCGCGCGGTCGGTCGCGATTCGTCTGCAGGGCCAGCCGGCCGAAGCAGGCGTCGCGACGAGCCGCTGCTCTGATGCCGCTCCTGTCGAGAAACAATGCTCTCACACCACAAGCGCGGCAGCGAGCACGAGTCCGCAAAAATAAGTGAAGAACGCGCCCGCGAAGCGCAGCGGGTTGGCCCGGTTGAGCGGGCCACCCCACAACAGCCCTGCCACGATCAGGAAGCGTGCGGCGGTGGCGATCACGATCACGGTGTTGATCCAGGCCGGCGCGCCATGCGCGGCGTACCACAGGAACATTGCCGCGAAGAACGGCGCATATTCCGCGGTATTGCCATGCGCCCGTACGGCGCGGTGGATCGGGTCGGTCGGCCCGGTGTCGTGGCCGATGCCCTTGGCGTGGCGCCGCCGTGCGATCGAAACGTTGAGGCCCAGTCCGAACAGCAGCAGGCCGAGCAATGCGGTGCAGGTCGTGGCGATGGTCACGGTCAAATCCCCCAATCTGACAGATAAGTCTGACAGACAACGGGAGAGATAGCAGGATCGCACGCAGACTCGCTAGCGGCCGCTCAATCCACGAACCTGATACCGCGCGCCTCGCGCCCCAGTGCGGTGAGCACCGCAATCACGATCGCGACCACAGCGGCCACGCCGGCGAGTGCGAACGCATAGTTGCCGCCGTAGTGCGCCGCGATACCGGCCTGCAGCGGCGCGTTCACCGAGGCGATGAGATTGCCGAGCTGATAGACGAAGCCGGGGAAGGTGCCGCGGGCGTCAGATGGCGACAGCTCGTTCAGATGCACCGGGATCACGCCCCAGGCGCCTTGCACCATGAACTGCATCAGGAAGGCGCCGGTCGCGAGCAGCGCGATGCTGCCGCCATAGGCCCAGAGCGGAATGACGGGCAGCGACAGGATGGCCGCGATGACGATGCAGCGGCGCCGGCCATACCGCTCAGACAGTACGCCGAACAGCAATCCGCCGCAGATGGCGCCGAGATTGTAGATGATCGCGACCAGGCTGACCTCATGCGCCGAAAGCTTGTGCTGCAGCTCGAGGAAGGTCGGGTAGATGTCCTGGGTGCCGTGGCTGAAGAAATTGAACGCGGTCATCAGCACCACGGCATAGAGGCCGAGGCGCCAGTGCTGGCGCAGCAGCTGCAGCATATCCGGGCGCTTCGCGGCGCGGCTTCGCTCGAAAACGGGGGATTCCGGAACGTTGCGACGGATGTAGAACACGAGCAGCGCCGGAATCACGCCGACCATGAACATGCCGCGCCAGCCGATCACGGAGAAGAGGAGGCCGTAGACGATCGAGGCCAGAAAGTAGCCAGTCGGATAGCCGGACTGCAAAAGGCCGGACACGAACCCCCGTGCGTGCGGCGGGATCGATTCCATCGCGAGCGAGGCGCCCACGCCCCATTCGCCGCCCATTGCGATGCCGTAGAGCGCCCGCAGCACGAGCAGCGCGGTCAGGCTTGGCGCGAAGCCGGAGGCAAATTCGAGGATCGAATAGAGCAGCACGTTGACCATCAAGGCCGGCCGGCGACCCCAGCGGTCGGCGGCGCGGCCGAACAGCAGCGCTCCGATCGGCCGCATCGCGAGCGTCAGCAGGATGGCAAAGCTGACGTCGGCGACCTCGGTGTGAAATTCGGCCGCAATGTCCTTGAGCACGAAGACGAGCAGAAAGAAGTCGAACGCGTCGAGCGTCCAGCCCAGAAAGCTGGCCGCGACGACGTGCTTCTGTTCGCCGGTCCAGCCGGCCAGCGGCCCAGCGACGTCGGATGCGGGAACGTTGTCGGCGATCGTCCGCATTCGGCGGCAGTCCTTGTCGTCGTGGCGCGACAATCATTTTGCGGCGCTGCGGCGCCCACGGGCCGCGTGCCAGGCGCCGCCATCATTGGCGCGCGCCTGACGCCTGTGCGCCGTCATTGGCATTCAAGGCTGCGTCGCACGCAGCTCGATCGTCACCGGCGCGGCGGTGCGCTTGGTGGCCGGCTCGGCCGGCAGCTGCAGCACGCGGGCGCGCTGGCCGGTGGCGAGATCGGTGACCTTGACGATCCGGCCGTTGGCGAATTCCAGCGCGTCGTGATGTTCGGTCGGCTTGTTGGTGTCGACCTTGCGGAAACGGGCCAGCTGCGCGCCGACCTTGCGGCGGAAGAACAGGCCCTTGATGCGGACGTCGTCCTCGAAGGCGAGCTCGGTACCCGGACGCAGGCACACCGCGGTCAAAGGATCTTCTTTGCTGCAGAAGCCGCGGGTCTCGGTGCCTGGGAAGCGGCAGGAGACCAGCACGTCCGAAATTTCGGCATCGCGGGACGAAACGGTATGCAAGCTGTAGTCACACATGGGGAGAAGCTCCTAATGCCACCAGCACTAAAGGCCGCAACGGCAGACATTGAGAGTTGTTCCATGTAGAGTGATGCTTTCAGGCTGGCCACCACTCCCGCCGCCGGCGGCGGCGGAAGCGGTATGGATGCGCCCTCAGGTCAGGTGCGCCGCTTCCTCGGCGTCGACCTCGTCATCGGCCGCGCCCCAGTGCGAGGCGTCCTTGATGGTCGGATCGATCAACTCGCCGCGGGCGAGCGCCAAGGGGGACTTCCAATAGAGCGCGATGTTGTGGAACGGGTCGCTCAGCACCTTGAGCGCCCAGATCAGCCCGGTCGCGGCGTCCTTGATCGCGAACAGCTGGATCACCCGGAACAGGCCACCGCCGATCCCGACGGCGAGCCAGAGCAGGCCGACATGACGGACGAAGTCCATCCGGCTGGTGGGCTCGGCGAACAGGCCGAACAGGGTCGGGAAGACGAACAGCATGACCGGGACCATGCCCCACACCAGCAGCAGCACGATCTTGCGCTTCTGGTTGTAGCCGACCTTGACGGCTTCCTTGTACTCGTTGGTCACGTCGTTGACCGCGTCGTAGCCGTTCGGCTCGAAGAAGAAATGACCGGTCTGCCGTGTCAGCATCGCGAGCCATCCGAGCAGTCCGGCCATCGCCGGATCCTTGAACAGGAGCGCGTAGGTGACCAGGAAGATCACGGCGCTGATCAGGTGCAGCGTCTGATTGATCCGGCTCTGATGATAGTAGCGGTAGTCGTCGAAGCGTTGCGTCTGCAGGGTCTTGTTGAAGCTCGCCATGCGAATCCCCGTGCCGTTGTGGAGTGCGGCGCGAGGCGTAAGCCGCTTCAGTGAAGCTTGCGTGACATTATGATGTTGTCACAATGAAACCGGCGGCATGAAGTTATTTGTTGCATATGCAACGAATTGGCGCGTAGGGCAGGGGCGGGCCATCGGATAAAATGCCCGGAGGCGCTGAGATCAGTCATTGATCCATGTCAAAGAGCTGCGAGAAATCGGGCTGCCCCTCTCGAAAATCGGCTGCGGCTTGCGGGGCCGGCTTCCGACTGAGCGGACAGGGTGATTGTGTGGGCGGATCAGATCGGGCCTGAGGTTCTTCCCGCGATGCGAAGCATCGTCCGCAGACGCGCAAGTTCCTTCTGCACTGTTCGCGGCCCGCCTCGCTGTCGCTCAGCTGGTTGGGGGCGGGGCCATCGCTAATGGCTGAAAACAGGCTGGCGCAGTTTTCTTCACGGCCATCGTTCGAGACGCCCGTCTACCGCGGGCTCCTCGGGATCACGGCATTTTCGCAGTCAGATCGAAGGCCCGCATGGTGAGGACGCGGCGAAGCCGCGCGTCTCCGGACGATGCTCCGCATCGCTGGGAGGCCCGGCCTCCTTGAGGCCATATGCGATCGGCCTGGGCTGTGCGGGAGACATCGTCCCGCCTGCATGGGTGGGGTCCCAAGGCTTGATCTCGATGGTTGTCGCGCTATATCGACGGCACCTTCCAATCCATGGGCAGACGCATGACGATGACCGACACCGCCGCCGTGTCCCACCGCTTTCAAGCCGAGGTTTCCGAGCTGCTGCACCTGATGGTGCACTCGGTCTATTCCGAGACCGAGATCTTTCTGCGCGAGCTGATTTCCAACGCCTCCGACGCCTGCGACAAGCTGCGCTACGAGGGAATCGCGAAGCCCGAGCTGATCGGCGACGGCGAGGCCCCGAAGATCCGCATCATCCCGAACAAGGCCGCCGACACCCTGACCGTCGCCGACACCGGCATCGGCATGGACAAGGAGGAGCTGGTCGAGCATCTCGGCACCATCGCCCGCTCCGGAACCAAGGCATTCGTCTCACGGCTCGCCGAGGCCAAGGACGGCGCCGGGCTGATCGGACAGTTCGGCGTCGGCTTCTATTCGGCCTTCATGGTTGCAGACCGCATCGTCGTGATCAGCCGTCGCGCCGGAACCGACGAGGTGTGGACCTGGACGTCGTCGGGGGGCGCCGGGTTCGAGATCGCGCCGGCCTCCGAGGAGGATGCCAAGCGCGTGACCCGCGGCACCGAGATCGTGCTGCATCTCAAGGAGGACGCGAAGAAATATCTCGAGGCCCATGAGATCGAGCGGATCGTCACCGCCTATTCCGATAACATCCAGTTTCCCATTCTGCTCGTGCCCGAGGAGGGCGAGCCGCGCCAGATCAATTCGGCCAGCGCGCTCTGGCAGCGCTCGAAATCCGAGCTGACCGCCGAGGACTACAAGCAGGCCTACAAGTCGATCGCGAACGCGTTCGACGAGCCCGCGATGACCTTGCATTATCGCGCCGAAGGCCGCTATTCCTACGCCGTTCTGCTGTTTGCGCCCTCGACCAAGCCGTTCGACCTGTTCGAGCCGGCGCGCAAGGGCAAGGTGAAACTGTATGTGCGGCGCGTCTTCATCACCGACGATGCCGATCTGCTGCCGGCCTACCTGCGCTTCATCCGCGGCGTGATCGACAGCGAGGATCTGCCGCTCAACATCTCCCGCGAGATGCTGCAGAACAACCCGCAGCTGGCGCAGATCCGCAAGGCCGTGACAGGGCGGGTGATCAGCGAGCTGGAGCAACTTGCTGAGAAGGACGCCGACAATTTCGACAAGATCTGGGACGCGTTCGGCGCCGTCATCAAGGAAGGGCTCTATGAGGACTACGAGCGTCGCGACAAGCTGCTGGCGCTGTCACGCTTCACGACCACCACGGGCGAGCGGCGTTCGCTGAAGCAATATGTCGCCGACTTCAAGCCGAACCAGACCGAGATCTATTTCCTGGTCGGCGACAGCGTCGAGCGGCTGAAGTCCAATCCCCGGCTGGAGGCAGCCAACGCGCGCGGCATCGAGGTGCTGCTGTTGACCGACCCGGTCGATGCCTTCTGGACCTCGTCGCGGCTCGACTATGACGGCAAGCCGCTGAAGTCGCTGAGCCAGGGCGACATCGATTTCGACCTGATTCCGGTCACGGAGGAGAAGGCCGAGGACGAGGCCAAGCCTGCCGCTAATGAGGCCGAGACCATCGCGCTGATCAAGGCGAGCCTCGGCGATCGCGTCACCGATGTGAAGGTCTCGACCCGGCTGACCACGAGCGCCTCGTGCCTCGTTGCCGGCAGTCATGGCCCGGACCGCGAGCTGGAGCGCATCCTGTCGCAGCAGGCGCGCGGCGCGCGGTCGAAGCCGATCCTCGAGATCAATCTGCGCCATCCGCTGGTGGTGGCGCTTGCCAACGCTGCCGCCGACAAGGCCAAGGTCGACGACATGGCGTTCCTGCTGCTGGAGCAGGCCCAGATTCTCGACGGCGAATTGCCGGAGGACCCTGCGGCGTTTGCAGCGCGGCTCAACCGGCTGGTGGTCCAGGGAGTGGCCGGCTAATCGGTCTTGTGGACATCCAGCAGCGCGACGATGTCGCGCCAGCGGGCGATCTCCGCGGTGAACAATGCGCCGTATTCCTGGGCGTTGCCCGAAAGCGGAATCGCCCCGAGCTCGGCATAGTGCCGGCGGATGGCAGGATCGGCCAGCGCCGCGTTGATCTCGCCGTTCAGGAGGTCGACGATCGGCTGTGCCGTGCCGCGCGGGACAGCCACGCCGTAGAAGCCGGACACATCGAAGCCCGGCAACACGTCGGCGATCGGCGGCAGGTCGGGCGTCGCGCTTGATCGGTCCTGGGTGGTCACCGCCAGGGCGCGGACCTGGCGAGCTTGCAGCATCTCCAGGGCGGAGGCCGTGTTGTCGAAGGCGGCGTGAACATGGCCCGAGGCGACGTCGACCAAAGCGGGAGTCGAGCCGCGATAGTGGACCACGGTCCACTTGATACCAGCCTTGCTGCGAAACAGTTCGGCCGCCAGGTGCTGGACGGTGCCGGCGCCTGCGGTCGTCACGCTGAGCTTGCCTGGGTTGGCCCTGGCATAGGCCAGAAACTCCGCCATGTTGTGCACGGGCAGGTCGTTGTTGACCAGCAGCAACAGGGGCATCCGGGCCATGCCGGCGACCGGCGTGAGATCTTTGGTCACGTCGAACGGCAGCGACGGATCGAACGAGGCCCCGATGACATTGGCGGTCGACGTTGCCAGGATCGTGTAGCCGTCCGGCGCGGCCTCGATCACACTGCGGGTCGCGACGTTGCCGCCGGCGCCCGGCCGGTGTTGCAGCGCGAACGGCTGGCCGAGCCGCGCCGTCAGCCGCTCGCAAAGTCCCGTCGACAATTGGTCGGTCGCGCCACCCGGCGCGAAGGGGATGACCCAGGTGACCGGTCGGGACGGATAGGATTGCGCCCATGCCGCGACCGTGCGCGCGAGTGGACTCGCGGCCAATGCGGACCAGGCTGCAGAGCGCAGCCAGGCGCGTCTGGTCAGTGTAACATCCTTGACGGCTTCCGTTACCGATCCCTTGGGCATGCCAGCCTTCACATTGGCAGGTTTCGCCGATCTACATCCTACATGCGATTTTCCCTCAACTTCGTAAAAGACCCATATCGGATCATGAGTGGTGGACTCGGTCCGGATTAATCTTACTGAGTCACAACCGCGAGACGTAGCGTGCGTCACCTCCGTGCCGGGGCGATGCGACAGCATCGAGCGGTCGCGCGCATGGCGCACCTGAGAATCTCGAGATTCCGGGTTCAGCCCTCCGCACAAAATGGCTTTGCCATGTTGTCGCGCGGGCTGCCCGGGAATGACGGCGCGCGACCCGGTCAGATTAACCCTGCCGGTTAACGGCTACGCAGGCCGGACCGCTTATATGGAGCCGAGACAGGCGGTGGTCGGCAATGAATTCTGGGCTCTTGGATCGGTCGGCAGAGCGGCCGCGGCCGGGCGGAAAGCCCTCGGCGGCCAAGGTCTGGCTGAACGCGATCGAGCTGACTGCGCGCATCGAAGCGGAACCGGCCCGGCTGTTCGCCGACGTCATCGACGATTGGGCGCTCGCGGCGCCGGAGCGGCCGGCGCTGATCTCCGCGTGCGAGAGCTTCAGTTATCGCGAGCTTGCGACCCGCATTAACCAATATGCACGCTGGGCGCTCGCTGTCAGCATCGGGCCGGGCGAGACGGTCTGCCTGATGATGCCCAGCCGCCCGGACTACCTGGCGGCGTGGCTCGGCATCAGCCGCATCGGCGGCGTGGTCGCGTTGATCAATACCAACCTGGTCGGAGCATCGCTCGCGCATTGCATCGATGTGGCGAGCCCTAAGCATGTGATCGTCGCGGACGCGTTCGCCGCAGCCTATCAGGAGGCCGCACCGCTGCTCCGGGCCGCGCCAGACGTCTGGACCCATGGCAGCCGGCAGGATGCGACCGATATCACTGCTGCGCTCGCCCGGATCGAGGGCGGCGCGCTGTCTCCGGCCGAGCGGCGCGAGGTTACCATCAACGACCGCGCGCTCTTGATCTACACCTCCGGCACGACCGGCCTGCCGAAGGCCGCCAGCATCAGCCATCGCCGCATCCTCAATTGGGGCGGCTGGTTCGCCGGGTTGACCGGCGCGACGGCGGACGACCGGCTCTATGATTGCCTGCCGGTCTATCATTCCGTCGGCGGCATCGTCGCCCCCTGCAGCATGTTGCGCGCCGGGGCCAGTGCCGTGCTGGTCGAGAAGTTCTCGGCGCGAAACTTCTGGCCCGACATCGTTCGGCACGATTGCACGTTGTTCCAATATATCGGCGAGCTCTGCCGCTATCTGTTGAGGGCAGAGCCGTCGGAGCTCGATCGCGCGCATCGTCTGCGGCTCGCCTGCGGCAACGGGCTGCGCGGCGATGTCTGGGAGGCGTTTCAGGCACGCTTTGCGATCCCGCAGATCCTCGAATTCTACGCCGCGACCGAAGGCAATTTCTCGCTCTACAATGTCGAGGGCAAAGCGGGATCGATCGGCCGCGTGCCATCGCTGCTCGCGCATCGTTTCCCGGCTGCGATCGTCCGGATCGATCAACAGGCAGGCGGCGTCATGCGCGGCGCGGACGGGCATTGCGTGGCTTGTGCGCGCGGCGAAGTCGGCGAGGCGATCGGGCGCATCGGCACCGCCGATTCCGGCGGCGGCCGTTTCGAAGGCTACACCGACGCAGGCGAGACCGAGAACAAGATCCTGCGCAACGTCTTCGCGCACGGCGACGCCTGGTTTCGCACCGGCGACCTGATGCGGCAGGACGAGCAGGGCTTCTTCTATTTCGTCGACCGCGTCGGCGATACCTTCCGCTGGAAGGGCGAGAATGTCGCGACCGGCGAAGTCAATGCCGCGATCCTGCAATGTCCCGGCGTCGTCGAAGCTGCCACCTATGGCGTGGCCGTGCCGGGCGCGGATGGCCGCGCTGGAATGGCCGCGCTGGTGATCGATCAGCGGTTCGATCTCGCGGTCTTCGCGATCGAGCTGGCGCGCCGCCTGCCGGCCTACGCCCAGCCGGTCGCGTTGCGCATCACGACTTCGCTCGACGCGACCGAAACCTTCAAGCAGAAGAAGCAGCAATTGATGCAGGACGGGTTCGATCCCGGCATCGTGCGCGATCCGCTGTTTGTCAGAGACGCTGCGGCGGGAATTTACCATCCGCTCGACGCGCTCCTCTATGCGCGGATCGCTTCCGGCGCGATCCGGCTGTAGGCGAGCGGAATTTTACTCATACTGACCGCAATGCATTTACCAATGCGAGGAAAGATCGCGTCGGGCTCCGCCTTCTTTCACCTTTTCGTTTTATCATCCGCTGCAGCAATTTTAGTGAAAAGGCGGGTTCGTTCATGTCGGTACGGTTAAGGATCATCGCGGCGATGAAGCAGATTGCCGAGGAGCAGAAGGTCAAGCTGCCGCCGCTCGCCGATGATCTGACGCTCAACGAAATCGGCTTCGATTCGCTCGCCTTCGCGATCCTGGTGGCGCGCCTGGAGGACGATCTCGGCGTGGACCCGTTCACGCTCGCCGAAGATGCGGTGTTCCCGCATACCGTGGGCGATTTCATCAGGGCCTATGAGAATGTCCCCGCGTGAGGTCTTCGCGCTCCGCGACCATCTCGGTTCCGAACTGACGGGGCGCACGATCTCCGATCCGCGGCATCTGTTGCGGCTTTCCGATCTCACCGTTCAGAGTTGCCTCGCCGGCCGAAGCAATGAGCTTGATGGGCGTGCGGTGCTGCTCGCCACCGCCGGCCAGCTGCTCGCAGGCCTTGCGATGATCGAGATCGATGGCGTCGCACGGCGCATGCTGCTGTGCCCGTCCGACCTCAAGCCGGAGCACCTGGGAAGCGTGATCGCCGACGCCGAGATCGATACTGTCGTGACCGACCAGCCGGAGCGCTTTGCGGATTGCGGCGTTGACCGCGTGCTTGCAGTCGGGCTGCCGCGAAAGGTGGAGAGCCGCGGGCAAACGGCGCGCGCGACCGAATGGCTGATGCTGACCTCGGGCACGTCGGGCGTGCCGAAGATTGTCCGCCACACCCTCGAAGGCCTGTGCGGGGCGATCATCGGGGACAGTCCGGCGCCCGGCGCATCGCCGGTCTGGGCCACGTTCTACGATATCCGCCGCTATGGCGGCCTGCAGATCTTCTTGCGCGCGATCGTCGGCGGCGGCTCCATGGTGCTGTCCGATCCGGACGAGGTGCTGGCCGATCACGTGGCGCGGCTGAAGGCGCGCGGTGTCACCCACATGTCCGGCACGCCGTCGCATTGGCGCAAGCTGTTGATGAGCGGCGCGGCCAGCGGCTTTGCGCCGCGCTATGTGCGGCTGTCAGGCGAGATCGCCGACCAGGCCGTGCTCGATGGTCTCGCCCAAGCGTTTCCAAGCGCCACCATCGGCCACGCCTATGCCTCGACGGAAGCCGGCGTTGGCTTCGCCGTCAACGACGGCCGCGAAGGTTTTCCGGCTGATCTCCTCGGTGCAGGCGAAGGCATAGGGCGCGATGGGGTCGACATGAAGGTCGTCGACGGCTCGTTGCGCATCCGCTCCAAGCGTGCCGCGCATGCTTATGTCGGCCGCGACACCGCGGCTCTCACCGACGCGGGCGGCTTCGTCGATACCGGCGATATGGTCGAGCTGCGCGGTGACCGCTACTACTTCGTCGGCCGCCGCAACGGCATCATCAATGTCGGCGGCCTCAAGGTTCACCCCGAGGAGATCGAGGCGGTCATCAACCGCCATCCGGAGGTGCGGATGGCGCGGGCCAAATCGCGCAAGAGCCCGATCACCGGCGGCATTGTCGTCGCCGACGTGGTTCTGATCGAAGGCAGCGACGTCGCTCGCGCCAATGCGATTCGCGACGAGATCGTGGCCGCGTGCCGTGCCAGCCTGGCGCAGCACAAGGTGCCGGCGATGATCCGCTTCGTGCCGGCGCTCGATGTGACGGCGGCCGGCAAGCTGGCGCGTACCGATGCGTAATGTCCTGGTCACCGGCGGCAGTCGCGGCATCGGGCTTGCGATCGCGCGCCGCCTGGCGGGCGCCGGCTATGACGTCATCGCGGTGGCGCGCCGCGACAGCGCCGAGCTCAACGCCGCGATCGCCGAGTTCTGCGCCAGCAGTGGCGGCATTCATTTCCGCGCCTGCGATCTGAGCGCGGTCGAGGCGATCCCGGCCTTCGTCAAATCGGTCCGCGATGAGTTCGGTCCGATCCATGGCCTCGTCAACAATGCCGGTCTCGGGACCGAGGGCCTGCTGGCGACCATGCACAATTCCGAGATCGAGGCGCTGGTGCGGCTCAACGTGCTGGCTCCGATGATCCTGACGAAATATGTCGTGCGTCACATGATGGCGGCGGGCGAGGGGCGCATCGTCAATATCTCCTCGATCATCGCCGGCACCGGCTACAATGGCCTTTCGGTCTACGGGGCGACCAAGGCGGCCGCCAACGGCTTCACCCGCTCGCTGGCGCGCGAGGTCGGCAAGCTCGGCATCAACGTGAACGCGGTCGCGCCCGGCTTCATCGCAACTGAGTTGACGCAGAGCATGGACGACGAGCAGCGTGAGCGCATCGCCGGCCGCAGCGCGCTGCGTCGGCTTGCCGACGCCGAAGATGTCGCCGCGATGGTCGAATATCTGCTCGGTGAGGGCGGCCGTAACATCACCGGCACGGTGCTCACGGTCGACGCCGGCAATACCGCCTGACACAGCTGCGTCCGGTTCGCAGAAACCGCGTCTCAACCGTTGATTTCGGTCAAGCCTGAGGCGGCCTTCCGCGGCGATAGTCCCGGTATCTTTCATGGAACCTGCCGGTCATGGTCGAGCGCCTTCTGCGGTGGACACTCGTTGCAATCGCGGTCGCTGGGCTGGCCGCGGGCGGCATCGCTCACGCGTTGGGCCGCCCTGAGCTGGCCGATCTCGCATTCACGCTCGCAACGGTGCCGGTCATCGCGGGCCTGATCATATCGATCATCAAGGATGTTCTTGCCGGCCGGGTCGGCGTCGACGCCATCGCCCTGGTGTCGATGACTGCGGCGATCGTGCTGCGACAGCCGCTGGCCGGGGCCGTGGTGGCGTTGATGTATGCCGGCGGCAATGTGCTGGAGGACATTGCGGTCGCGCGCGCCGAACATGATCTGCGCGCGCTGGTCGACCGCGCCCCCCACGAGGCGCATCGCCGGACCGACGATCACATCGAGGATGTGCCGGTCGGCGATGTCGCAATCGGTGATCGCCTGATGGTGCGCGCCGGTGAGATCGTGCCGGTGGACGGCATCATCGAATCGGCCGCCGCCATCGTCGACGAATCGGCGCTCACCGGGGAGCCGATCCCGGTGACCAAGCCGCGCGGTACGGCGATCCTGTCCGGCTCATTGAACGCCGGCGAGACCTTCGACCTGTCGGTGACCGCGACCGCCGGCGAAAGCACCTATGCCGGCATCGTCAAGCTGGTGACAGCGGCACAGACCGCGAAGGCGCCGTTCGTGCGGATGGCGGATCGTTATGCGCTGATCTTCCTGCCCGTGAGCCTCGCGATTGCCGCCTTGGCCTGGTTCGCCTCGGGCGATCTGACCCGCAGCCTCGCGGTGCTTGTCGCAGCTACGCCATGCCCGTTGATTCTCGCGGCGCCCGTCGCTTTCATCGCCGGAGTGGCCCAGGCCGCGCGCCGCGGCATCCTGGTCAAGGGCGGCGGCAAGCTGGAGGCGCTCGCGCGTGCGCACACCGTGCTGTTCGACAAGACCGGGACGCTGACGGTCGGCGGCGCGCGCTTGTTGTCGGTCGAAGCCGCGCCCGGCGAAGATGCCGATGCCGTGCTATTGCTCGGCGCCTCGCTCGAGCAGGCCTCGCATCACGTGGTGGCGCATGCCATCGTGCAGGCAGGCCTCGCCCGCGGCTTCAGGCTGAAGGTGCCGGACCAGGTGCGGGAGACGCTGGGCTCGGGGCTCGACGGGCTCATCGAGGGCCGGCGCATCGGCGCGGGCTCCCGCGACCTGATCCTCGCCGGCGGAAGCGCTCCACCGTGGGCGGCCCGCGCGATCCGCCGCGCCTCCTGGCGTTCGGCGCTGATCGTCTTTGTCGCGGTCGAGCATCGGCCGGTCGGCGCGCTATTGCTCGCTGACGAACTGCGTGCCGATACACCACGCGCCATTCGCCTACTGCGCGAGGCCGGCGTCGCGCGGATGGTGATGGTGACCGGTGACCGCGCTGCTGCAGCGCAGGCGATCGGCGCGGCGCTCGACCTCGATGCCGTGCTCGCCGACCGCGTGCCGGCAGACAAGGTCGAGGCCGTCAGGACCGAACAGCGGCTGCATCCGACCATCATGGTCGGCGACGGCATCAATGATGCGCCGGCGCTCGCGGCCGCCGATGTCGGTATTGCGCTCGGCGCGCGCGGGGCCAGCGCTTCGTCGGAAGCCGCCGACGTCGTGATTCTCGCCGACCGGCTCGACCGGGTCGGCGAGGCGATCCTGATCGCCCAGCGCGCACGGCGCATCGCGCTGCAAAGCATCGTCATCGGGATGAGCCTGTCGTTGCTCGCGATGGGCGCGGCGGCGCTCGGCTGGCTGCGGCCGGTGCCGGCCGCGCTGATCCAGGAGGCGATCGACGTGGCCGTCATCCTCAATGCACTGCGAGCATTGTGGCCGGCCTATCGCGGTCGCACCTCGCATATCACGTTCGAGGTCGGGCGCGAGCTTCGCCACGACCACCAGGCGCTGATCCGCGGCCTCGACAGGTTGAGATCGATCGTCGATGCCCTTGACGACGCAACTGCCGAAGCGGCCGCGGTCCTGATCACCGAGGCCAATCGGCTGGTGCAGGACCAGGTGGTCGCGCACGAACGTGACGACGAAGGCGCAATCTATCCCAAGCTCGCGAGGTTGCTGCAGGAGAGCCATGGGCTTTCTGCCATGAGCCGCGCCCACCGTGAGATCCTGCATCTGGCCCGGCTTCTGGCGCGCATCGCCGACGACCTGCCGACCGAGAAGATCGACCGCTATCTGATCCGCGATGCCCAGCGCGTCGTCGAGGCGATCGAGACCCTGGTACGCATGCATACCGCGCAGGAGGACGACATCTACGAAGCGGTGGCCGAGCGCAGCGCGGCTTGAGGCCTGTATTGATCTAACGCAATACTGGCCGGCCGTTTGATGTCAAAATTTTTCTAGGAAAGCGCCGGAGAAAAGCTGAAGCTTGAGAAGCAAGAGTTTGGTGTTGGATATTTCGGTGGCTGCATGTCGTGGCCTGATAAAAACCTGACTCACGAGATTGATGCCAGAGCTTTCCTCGAAAGGACGAGCACCGGCGTCACGCTGGAGACTTATCTCAAGAATGAGAGGATATTCACGCAGGGCGACCCAGGCGATTCCATCGGGTACGTCCGGCGAGGCATGGTGAAGGCAACGATCCTGTCCGCAGTCGGCAAGGAGGCCATCGTCGGGATTTTTCAGCAGGGCCAATTCTTTGGCGAGGCTTGTCTAGCTGGAGCGAATGTCAGGACCGCGAATATCGTCGCGCTTGAGGACTGCGCGGTGACTTTGATCGCGCGTGACACGATGCTGTCACTGCTGCATATGGAGTCGGCATTTTCGGCGTTCTTCCTGTCTCATTTGATTTCCCGCAATGATCGCCTCGAAGGCGACCTGATCGACCAACTGTTGCATTCGACCGAGGAGAGGCTGGCACGGTTGCTCCTGCGACTGGCCGATCTTCGTGAGGGCAACGATAAGCCCGTCCCGGTGTCCCTGAGCCAGGAGACGCTAGCTGAGATGATCGGCACGACGCGATCGCGGGTCAGCACCTTCATGAACAAGTTTCGTGAGCGCGGCTTCATCAGCTACGACAGCCGCGGCCGGATCCAAGTCTATGCGACGCTCTTACTGTCGGTGCTGGGCAGCTGACCTGAAGTCAGTCGGCGTCGCCGCCAGCAGCTGCCGGCATTCGTTGATCGGTTCCCAAGAGCATACGAACGTCGGCGCGGGCCGTTAGTCGTCGCGCCGCATGACGAGTGTGGATGTGAGCACCGACTTCAGTCCAGGTCACTAAGGTAGGCGGCAACCGCCTTGATTTGCGCCTGCGTGAGATTGTGCGCGATCGGCGCCATGATGTCCGAATTGTCGGGCTTCGCCTTGTCCTGGCCGCGCTCTTTGCTCCAGTTTGTGAGTTTACTGATGATGTAATCATGAAGCTGGCCGGCGAGCCGCGGAAAGGCTTCGGCGCCTTTCGCATCTGCGCCATGGCAAGATGCGCAGGGCGGTACTTCCGCCGATGGGATTCCTTGTTCGTAGATGCGCTGTCCTTCTCCCGCGAGCTCTTTCGAGCCGCCGCCAAGCGGCTTCGGGTTGAGAGTCTGGAAACGTTCGGCGAGCGCCTTTTCCATCCCCGGGCTCAGTACATGCGCGACATTGAACATCACCGGATTGGTGCGACGGCGCTCGATGAAAGCTTGCAGCTGGTTGATCAAGTAGTCGGGCTGCTGCCCGGCCAGGCGGGGCATTGGAAACGCTCCGCGAAAGCCCTGTCCCGACAAGCCGTGGCAGGTTTTGCAGTAGCTGAGCTTGGCCTCTAACTCCGCCTTTGGAATCGCTCCTCTGCCACTATCCTCGGTGCGAGCGGAGGTGGCGAAACTGCCGATGACGATCGCCGCCAGCAATGCGCGTCCTAATGATCTCAAACTCATTCCAGGCCCCGGGAGCTGTCGTGATGAGCAAAGCGGAAGTCCGACAGCAGGCCTCCCAACCGGAGCCGTGCGGCCGTCTTGTTGCAGAAAGACATCACACGAAAGCATTTCTGTTCGCTGTTCTCTTTTGAACAGTCGCATTCAGTACCTCGCGGTTAGCTCACGGGAGGGGACATGTTTCGGTGCGTGCACGTGGAGCGTGTAGGATGGGGAGCGCGGCGCGAGTCTTACGGGGCCGAAGCGGGCGATATCGTCGGGCTTGCAGATGGCTTGCTGTCGGCGCAGCCGCGCTCGTTGCCGGACTGTTCATTATCGCCTTTGCGTCGCCGGTCCACGCGTTACCGAGCTTTGCGCGACAGACCGGTCAGCCCTGTGGCGCCTGCCATACCGATTTCCCGGCGTTGACGCCGTATGGTCGAAGGTTCAAGCTACTTGGCTACACGGCGGGCGGCGGACCGTTTAAGACCACACCTTTCTCCTCGAATGAGGCGCAGAGCGTCCGAGCGGAATACGACAGGCTGCGCGGCTACGCTGCGACGGCAACGCCGCAGCCTGCGCACGACGACAGCCAGACCTATGTTCCGCCGCTCTCCATGATGGCCATCGTTGGCTTCACCCACACGCAGGCGCCGCTTCCGCCGCCCACCGATCCGTACAGCCCGAACGACAACACCGTGTTGTCGCCCTTCAGCGTTTTCTGGGGCGGCGCCATTACCAGGGACATTGGGGCCTTCGCGCAGGTCACCTACAACGCCGTGCCGGCCGGCGGCTTTGGTGATCCTTTCGGGCACACATGGACGTGGGACAACACTGACGTGCGGTTTGCCCGCACGGCAAGCTTCGGGCCGCTCGATCTGGTTTACGGTATCACCGCTAACAACAATCCGACGGTCCAGGATCTCTGGAATACGACGCCGGCCTGGGGCTTTCCCTACGCGGCATCGACGCTTGCGAACACGCCGGCGACCAAGACCATGATTGAGGGCGCCTTCGCCGCGCATGTTGGCGGCGTCGGCGCTTACACGATGATCAACGACCTGCTCTATCTGGAGCTTACCGGCTATAAGACCCTTAGCTTCAGCCAGCAGAACGCGCTCGGCACCGACCCGTTCGGGGTCGGACAGATCGGTGGTATTGCGCCATATTGGCGCGTGGCGCTCGAGCCGCATTGGGGCCGGCATTCACTGATGGTCGGCACGTTCGGCATGTATTCCGAAGTCCATCCGTGGGTCGACACCAGCTTCGCGACCTGGTCGACTGCCGTGCAGCCGCTCACCGACAGGTTCACCGATCTCGGCTTCGATACCCAGTATCAGTATCAAGGCGACGACTACTGGCTGACCTTGCGTGGCAGCTATATCCGGGAATTCCAGCGGCTTGATGCAAGCTTTGCTTCGCTCGCGGCCGCCAATCCGACGAATCTCGTCAATAGTCTGAAGCTCCAGGCCTCGGTGGCGTTCGGCGGCGACAATCGGATCGTGCTGACCGGGCAATATTTCAACATCTGGGGCACGGCCGACCCCACGCTTTACGGGATCGATGCAACCACCGGCCTGGCACTGACACCGAACAGTGATGGCTGGACCGCCGAGATCGCCTACATCCCCTTCGGGCTCAGCAAGTCGCCGCTGTGGCCTTGGTTCAACGCCAGGATCGGACTGCAATACAACTACTACAACAAGTTCAACGGCACCACGGTCGGAGCCCACGACAACAATTCGCTATTCCTGCACGCCTGGTTTGCGATGTAAGGGGCCCGCAGTTCAAGGAGAACGTCCGATGAAAAGAGCCAGTCTCCCCAGCATCGCGGCGCTCGCCGCCGTTCTCGCAGGGCCCGCCGTCGCAGCCGATCTGCCGCTGAAAGAACCCGCGAGCTTCGCCGCGCGTTTCAACTGGACGAGCTGCTATCTCGGCGGGCATCTCGGTGGTGCTTTCGCCACCAAAGACATCACCGATCCTGTTCAGCTCGTGCAGGATCAGTTCGCGGGCGCGCCGGTCACGACGGGCGTTACAACGGTCAGCCCGACGCCAAGCGGCGTCCTGATCGGCGGCCAGATCGGCTGCGACTATCAGTTCAGCTCGTCGCTGGTCGTGGGAATCGAGGGCGCGGCCTCAGGGTCGACGATGAAGAGCACCTCGTCCGTTACTCTGCCGCTCGGCAATCCCGATACGGCCAGCGTGAAGGCGACGACCGACTTTCTGACGAGCTTGACGGCGCGTTTCGGCTATGCCGCGGACAATCTGTTATTCTATACCAAGGGCGGCGGGGCATTGGCCGGCGACAAATACGACGTCACGGGTTCGTTCGTCGGGGTTCCGTTCGCCTTCAGAGGCACCGAAAACCGCGTCGGCTGGACTGTCGGCGGTGGCGTGGATTGGGGCTTTGCGGACCATTGGTCGGCCAACGTCGAATACGACTACTATCGCTTCGGCCACGGCACGGTGACGATGTCGGATCCCGTGAACGTTCTGTCGGGACCTGTCGACGTCAAGCAGACGATCCACGTCGTCAAGGTGGGGCTGAATTTCCACATCTGGGGCGCGGGGCTGTGAGCTGCAGGGGCGAGCCAATCCGGCGTGCTGACGCAGAGGCGGATCAATGAGGGGCATTCGTCTGGGGCTGATCGGGGGAGCCACGATGCTGGTCGCGGCGGCCGTGGCCGCGGATCGCACGCAGGAGTCAGTTGCGCGCGGCGGCTTCGAAGCCAAGCTGCAATATTGCAAAACCTGCCATGGACTATCTGGCCAAGGCTATTACGGCTATTTTCCGATGCCGCGCCTCGCCGGCCAGCAGCCGCAATATATCGAGAACCAGCTTCGCGCCTTCCTCGAACGACGACGAACCAATCCGATCATGGCCAACGTGGCCCACGCGCTGAGCCCGTCGATGATATCGGCCTTGGCCGCGCACTTCCAGGCTCTCGACCCGAAGCCGCTCGGTGGCGCGCCGCGCGCATTGTCTGGCCTCGGCAAGCGGATCTATGAGGACGGGTTGCCGGAGAGCAACGTGCCGGCCTGCGCGGCCTGCCATGGCCTCGACGGCAGGGGGCACAGCGAGATTCCGCGCCTGGCCGGTCAGCTCTACGCCTATACGGTTGGCCAATTGTCCGGTTGGAGCAAAGCACGCGGACAAGGCACCGCGGTGGACACCTCGGCGGTTATGGCACCGACTGCGCACAATCTGACGCGGGCTCAGGTCGAAGCGGTGGCTGCTTATGTCAGTGAACTGCGATGAGGTTGCCATCACCACCGACGGCCCTGGCCGGCGACGTGAGGTGCAGACCTCAGGAGCGATCTGCGATGCGCGAAGGTACCGCACCATGAAACAGTCGAATCTTTGGCTCGCTCTGTTTCTGTTTGCGCTGTTTGCTCCGAGCGGTCCGGTGCGGGCCGGCGACAACGACGAGGTTCGCAATTGCACGTGGTGCCACGGTACATCAGGACAAGGCTATATGGTCGCGCCGAGGCTGGCCGGCCAGCGGCCACAATACATCGAAAGCCAGATCAGGGACTTCCACGATCATATTCGCGATGCGCCGTTCTCGAAGCAGTACATGTGGGGCGCCACAGCCGCGCTCCAGCCGGATCGGGCTCGCGCGCTGGCGCAATATTTTGCGACGATTGAGCCGAAGCCCGCCAATGACGGCAACCGCGCCTCCGCAGCGAGAGGACGAACGGTCTATATGGAAGGCATTCCGGAGGCCAATATCGTCGCCTGCTATGCCTGCCACGGGCCAAACGCGGAGGGCGTGCGCGATATTCCTCGGCTGGGTGGGCTTTCCTATGCCTATCTGAGATCGCGGCTCGAGCAGTGGGGGCAAGGCTACCATTCCACGCCAGGTTCACCGATGCCGGTGGTCGCGAGCCAATTGGGACCGGAGGAGATCGAGGCGCTGGCTTCCTACCTCAGCTTCGTCCGATAGGCCCGACTTGCGTGCCTTCGCCTGAGCGCAATCCGTCATGCGGATGATTACTTGATGGGCTTCGGCAGGTCGATCCGCTCCCTGGAGAATTCCGGGGGCCCTTCGATCAGGCGCCGAATCCGGCGTTCCCGCTCGTCTGCAGGCAGATCAGGATCGAGCATCCGGTCGACCTGCGCGACGGCGATCCGCTCGATCGCGTCGATCGCGTGTGGGTCGGGTATGGTCTCGTGTGGAGCGGTTGCTGGCGCAGCCGCCCGCAGGCCGATCTCCAGCAGCTGACGGATGGCATCGGCGCGCGTGATCTGATGCGCTTCGGCCCAGGCATCGATATCGGCGGTGAGCTCCTGCGACAGCCTCACCGCGCTGACGGCATCATGTCCCACCCGGACGGCAGGGCTGAGATCCTTTCTGGTATCGGACACGGGCGTCATCTGTCTGTTGCTCATGGCAGCCTAAATGGAGTTGATGGGGCAGGATTTGATTCCGATCAATGATGTCTGGCGGTCGCCATCGATGTCCGCCGCCTGCCGGGGCGAAGAGGTTGATCACGGTGGCCGGCGCGGCTAGGGAGTTGCCGCATCATCAAGAGTGAGACGGCAACAGGCCCCGCATGCGCTTCCTGCAAACCTTCCAGCTGTACGACTTCCTCGACACCCTGGTCAGCCTGTTCACGGCCTTCGTGCTCGGCACCTTGATCGGTGCGGAGCGGCAATATCGGCAGCGCAGCGCGGGCCTGCGCACCAACGTGCTGGTGGCGGTCGGGGCCGCGGCCTTTGTCGATATCGGCAACCGTCTCACCGGTGCGGAAGGCGCGGTGCGCGTCATCGCCTATGTGGTGTCCGGCATCGGTTTTCTCGGCGCCGGCGCGATCATGAAAGAGGGCCAGAATATCCGCGGCCTCAACACTGCGGCGACCTTGTGGGCCTCCGCCGCGGTCGGGGCCTGTGCCGGCGCGGACCTGATTGCGCAATCGGCGGCGCTGACGCTGTTCGTGTTGTCCGGCAACACGCTGCTGCGGCCACTGGTCAATGCCATCGATCGGATTCCGCTCACCGAAAAGCACTCGGAAGCCAATTACGAGATCGTTGTGAGCACCGACGCGTTGAGCGCAGCGGAAATCCGCGAGGCGCTCGAGGACCGGCTGGAGACCGCGAAATATCCGGTGCGGGAGACCGAGGTGGCCTATCGCTCCGAGGACAATGTCGAAATCACGGCGCTGCTGGTGCCGCTTGCGGTCGAACCGGGCGATCTCGACCGCGTCATCGCCGAGCTCGCCAAACTGCCGGGTGTGCGTCATGCGACCTGGAATGTCAGCGCGCTGGAATGACTGAGCGGTTGGATCGGGAATCAAATGCTGCTGCTATCGGGCAGCGGATTGCCGAGCTCGTCGGTCGGCACCAGCTGCTGGTTGAAGGCGGCGAAATAGGCCGCCCATTCCGGCTCGCCGACATCGACCAGGACCGCGCCATCCTGCCAGATGTCGTTGTGGTCGTTGGCATCGTTGCCGGCATGGTGGATATAGCCTCCGGTCGAGCCCTGGTTCATATGGACGTCGTGGATGCCGTTGCCATCGATGTAGAAGCGACCGAACACATAGACGTCGCGATTGTCCTGCTGTGCGCGTGACAGCAGCCGTTTCAACGAGGCCACCGGCTCGACGACGTCGGAGCCGTCCATCACATCGCTGTCGCGCCAGCGCCCGGTGTTGGTCAGGAGATCGCTGCGCAGGAAGTCGAGGGCGGGCAGGGCGCTCTGGCCGGTGAGATCATGGACGCCGCTTTCGCCGGCGGCGAGCGTCTGGATGATCGGGTGACGGAAGTCGAAGACCAGCTTGTATTTCAGGAGGTCGTCGGCGTCATTGGTGCCGACATTGATGGCGAAATCCCATTCCTCATCATCGATCAGCATGCCGACATGCAGGTGATACTGGATTTCGTGATGCTGCCGGCTGGATGTGAGGCGCGGCTCGGACGTGATCCTGGCCTTGGCAAATCCGTAAGCGAGCGTCACGACGCGATCCTCCGCCTTTGTCCGGCCCGGCGCGTCCTATTTGATGCAGCGGCCGACATCGCCGGACGCCGTCGGCGTCTCGTAGCCGCCCGGCGAAACCGGCTGGCCGTCGAACAAGACCGCCAGCTGGTTGGCAATGCCGAAGTCCGCGGCGCCTCGCCGCCGGTCATTGATCAGGCGCGCAATGTTCCATTCGTCGTGTGAACCATAGCTGAATGCGACCGACGCACGCAGGCCATAATAGTTGCGGAAGCCGGCCTTGGTCAGGCTGCCATTGGCGATCGCATCCTTGTATTTCGGGTTGGTCGCGATCTTGTCGTCGAACCACGCTTCCAGTCTTTCGAGGTCGGCGGTGCCGGTCAGCTCGAAATAGCGGGCAAAGTCGGTCGGGCCGGAGAAGTAGAAGAAGTCGAAGTCCTCGCCGAGGCCTTTCTGGCCTTCGAGGATCTGCGTCCACATGTACATGTAGTCGGCGCCGCTGGCGCCCTGCATGGCGTCGCTGCCTTCTTCGCCGGGATTGAGCAGATAGACGGTGCGCGCGCCGAAACGCTTGCCGACGTGCTCGGCGGTCGCTTTCGCCATGTCGGAATTGACGAGATAGGCGCCGCCGCCGGCCGGCGACAGCGGGACGCTGAGATAGCCGATGGCTTTGCCCTGGGCCCGGTTGTCCGCGATCAGCTGTCGTACCCGTGCCACATTGACAGTGATTGCATCGCGGTAGTCAGGATTGACGCAGTAGCAGATATCGAGCGCGGTACAGAGCGTCACGGGGGACGAGGCCGCGCGGGCCGGCGCGGGGTTCAGCAGCAGGATGGTGCCGGCGAGCACGAGCGCCGGGACGGCCCCCAACCTTTGTGCGCGGCGATAAGCCTTGACGAGACCGTTCATATTGCCACCTGGTTCGCCGTTGAGACGATCTCTGATGATACGTGCGGCGTATGACAATACAACCAAGGATTTTGCCAGGGCAGAGACCGAGATCGTCAATGCCCGCCGCGGGCATAAGCCTCGTAGATGGTGATGATGATCTCGAAGGCGATCAGGATCACGACGATGATCTCGAGCCGGAGCGAACGCTTGGTGTCGATGATGTCCGCGAGCGTGGTCGCGGTCTCCGCGATGACCGACAGCTTGCGGTTCAGTGACTCGGCGCGCTCGCTCAACTCATACTCGTCCTCGAGCCGCGCGTAGAGCCGCTCCAGGTCCGGACGGTCCCACAATACGTCGGGCTTCTCGCCGACAGCGACGCGTCCCGAGACGCGATGCTGCACCAGCAGCGCCTCGCCGAGCAGCTTCAGCATCGCCTTGCCGCCGCGCGAGCTGCGCCCCTGCACGGCGAGCTCGCGGGCAAACGGCTCGATCGTATCGAACACGTTGGCGACCTCGCGCTCGCCGCGGCCGAGCACCACGCTCTTGGCGAGCGCATCGGCGACGATCAGCAGCCGCTCCACGGAAAACTCCTTGACCACGATCGGGCCGCCCACCGATATCGGCTCGTCCGCCTCGCGCGCGACCTGGACCTTGGCGGTCTCCTCCTCGGGCGGATTGATCAGCCCGAACAGCCGCGAGCGCAAGCGCTCGAGAAACTCGGTCTCCTCTACCGCCGACATGCCGATGAAGACGACCACGCCATAGCGAAACACCACCGCAATGCCGTTCTCCCCGACGCGGACGGCGAGCGGCGTCGCATTCAGCACCTGCCCCTCGAAGCCCGCGGTGTTGATGCGGTCGGCGATCTGCAGCGCGCGGGCGGAGAGTTGCGGGACGGGCGGGGTCTGTGTCATCGCGTCAGCCTAGCAGGGCCGGGGGAGGATTTCGATGACGAGCACCCGCGACGAGGACCTGCGCAGTGTTCGGATCTGCTGTCGGGTGGTTTTGATTCAAATCCCCGTGCCTTGAACCCGCTTGACAGCGTCCGCCGTAGTTCCTCTTTGAGGACGCAATGGAGACGGATCATCCATCCATGTCGAACAAGAGCGCCGCCGATTTCTACGGCTCCATTCCGGTCTTCCGCGGCTTTGCCCGGTTGATGGAGCCGGCGCTGTACCGGTCGTTGCCGGACGATTGGACCGTCGGCGTGGCTGACATCGTCGATTCGACCACGGCGATCGCGGACAGGCGCTACAAGGCGGTCAACATGGCCGGGGCAGCGGTCATCGCGGCCGTGACCAACGGCCTGGAGGGGCGGGAATTCCCGTTCGTGTTCGGCGGCGACGGCGCGAGCTTCGCGGTGGGGCCGGACGATGTCGAGCGGGCGCGCGGCGCGCTGGCGGCGACCGCGAGCTGGGTACGCGAAGACCTGGGATTGGCCATGCGTGTGGCGCTGGTCCCGGTCGCAGCGATCCGCGCCCACGGCCTGGATGTGCGGGTGGCGCGTTACGGTCCTTCGGCGAATCTGTCCTACGCCATGTTCTCCGGCGGCGGCCTCGGCTGGGCGGAGACCGCGATGAAGCGCGGCGAATTCGCGGTGCAGGCCGCCCCGCCGGGCATCGAGCCTGATCTCTCCGGCCTGTCCTGCCGCTTCGAGGAGATCCCGTCTGCGCGCGGGCTCATCCTGTCGGTGCTGGTGCTGCCGGCGCAGGACGCCGATCCGCGCGAGTATCGCAAGGTGATCGAGGACATCATCACGCTGGTCGAGCACAGCCCCGATTCGGGCCGGCCGGTGCCGGCGGGCGGGCCGGCCTTGAAATGGCCGCCGCAGGGGCTGGATTATGAGGTCCGCGCATCGCGTGGCGGTCCGCTTTTCGCACGTCGCGTTCGCATCCTCGGGCGGACGCTGTTCGTCTATTTGATCATGCGCTTCGGCATCCGCATCGGCGGTTTCGAGCCGGCGCTCTATACGCAGCAGGTGGTGGAGAACTCCGACTTCCGCAAATATGACGACGCGTTGCGCATGATCCTCGACTGCACCGAGGAGCTGGCGCGGGCATTGAGCGCGCGGCTCACTGACGCCGCCTCACGCGGCATCGTGCGCCACGGGTTGCACCGGCAGGACGCCGCAATGATGACCTGCTTCACGCCCTCGGC
Source organism: Bradyrhizobium sp. HKCCYLS1011 (assembly GCF_051167795.1). Taxonomy (NCBI): domain Bacteria; kingdom Pseudomonadati; phylum Pseudomonadota; class Alphaproteobacteria; order Hyphomicrobiales; family Nitrobacteraceae; genus Bradyrhizobium; species Bradyrhizobium sp. HKCCYLS1011. The sequence continues at coordinate 49,676 of NZ_JBNPTT010000004.1, forward strand.
GCTGCGTCCTGACCATGTGCATTTCATCGATGGCGCCCGCGGCGGCTATGCCTCGGCCGCGACCGCGCTGAAGGCAGCCACCGGCTGAGCGCGCCGATGGCGTGTGGGCTCATTTCGCCTTGCGTTTCGAACGGGGGACGATCAATCGGCCCCGCGCGCCCTTGCGATGCTCGCTGCGATGGCCGACGCGATCCTCCTGCGCGAACCGACGCTCTTTCGCCGGTGAACTGAACTGCTCCGTTACCTTGCCGTTCTTCCTGACGATGAGGTAGCCGCCCTTGGACATGCTGAACGGCTTCTTGAGCCGGCCGAGGTGATCGAACTTGGTGCCAGGCGGGTGTTTGCGCGGCTCGAACCAGGCCGGGTAGAGGAAGTTCGACATCTCGATGCCGTCGACCTTGAAGCGATCCTCCTCGACGGCATCGCTCAGCTCGTAGGCGTATTCGATCCCGTCAGCGCCATCGGCCCATATGTTGGCGAGCGGATCAATGACCATCTCGAACAGCTCATGGCATGCCGTCACGCTGACGGACTCGCTGGCGGCGAGCACCGTCCTGACGAAGATTTTCGACACGGGTTGACCGCCCTTGGTCAGCTTGTGATAGCCGAGCCTGCCGGCATCGTCGGTATCGTCGAGGAACACCAACTGCCAGTCGGAGGGCTTGGCCTTCTTGGTCGTGTAGAGCCTGACCGGAAAGCCCCATACGGGCAGGAAATGCGTATCATAGCATTTTTGCAGAGCCCGCGTGAGGGTGTCGAGCTCGACACCCAGGTCGGTCTTGGCCATGTTCATGCAGGCGACGGTCAACAGCCCGCTACGTCCTGTCCTGCCGGTCCGTGCTCCCTTCATTGCGGCCCCCTTCTAAAGCCCCATGATCATTGCTGCGGCGGCAGCGTAGTCGCGCTGTGCCTTGCCGTCATCCTCCTATTTCGCCCGCGTCCAGGTTTCGCCGCCGCAGAGCGCGCCGACGCAGCCTTCGACCTTGAGCGCGTCGGGATCAGCAACCGAGATGTGGCTGTCATAGCTTTGGCCGTCATCGGCATTGTAGATCTTGCCGGACCATCTGTTGGCGCCGTCCGGATGCATGCCGATGAAGAGCTGCAGGCCCATGATCGGTCGCCTGGCGAGTTCGCGATCCGGATTTTTGTCGTCGACCGCGGGCTTGGCGGTGCCGGGATCGATCGGCTGCTTCAGCCACACCACATTCCCGCACAGATTGGCGCCGCATTTGCCGACCTTGATCTTGGCGTCGCCTGCCTGCGTCAGCCAGGTCCCGGTCGGATCGTCTGCAGCCAGGGCCGGTTGCGCAACAATCATCAGCGCAGCGATCGAAAGACCCAGAACATTCAACTTGCCGGTCATGATACCCCCTGGAATTGAGACGGGTTCCATAACAGTAAATTGCGGCCATGCAACCGGCTGCGACTGTTTGTCCAAAGCCGCCTCATCACGATGAGGTGCGCGTCAACCTCACCGTGTCCAGGTCATTCGTCCGTCATGTCTCACCACGGCAGACCGCAGAGATCGAGCATGCCGCGCGTCGGCGCGTTGCGCTTGACGTCGTGAACGTAAGGTCCAATCGCGTCGAATCGCACGCGCCCCTTGTCTGGTTGCTCGGCATAGACGTCGCCGTCGAACGGCTTGAAGCCGCGCGCCATGTAGAACGGTGCACGATACGGCTCGCAGAACAGGATTGCGAAATTGACCGAGTCCTCGTGTCTGAAGGTCTGGATCGCGGCGTTGAGCGCGAGCGTCGCGAGCCCGCGATTGCGGACGTCCTCGCGCGTGATGACTCCGCCGATGCCGCCGGCATTCATCTTCTGGCCGTTCCAGGTGATCACGCGGCGGTAGAGCCCGACATGGCAGACGACATCGCCGGCCTCGTCCTGCACCACGACGCGGAGATCGGCATGGGCAAATTTGATACCGGCCCAGGGTAATGTTGCCACCACCTCAGGTGGCCAGACCGCGTTGTAAAGCGGCTCGACCAGCTTCCAGGAGGCGTCGCCATTGAGGACTTCGATCTCAATGCTCATCAAAGCGGCTCGTTTTTTCCAAAATCACAGTGTTTTACACTCTTGGAACCTTCTATAAGGAGGTCCCGTTAAATCCCGTCTTCCCACAAGTTGCGGAAACCACCCCCATGACCTTTACCCTTCCCCCGCTCCCTTACGACTATGAAGCCCTGGCGCCCTATATGTCGAAGGAGACGCTCGAATATCACCACGACAAGCATCACCAAGCCTATGTGACCAATGGCAACAATGCGATCAAGGGGACTGAATTCGAAGGGAAGTCCCTCGAGGAGATTGTGAAGGGCTCGTACGGCAAGAATGCCGCAGTCTTCAACAATGCTGGCCAGCACTACAACCACATCCACTTCTGGCAGTGGATGAAGAAGGATGGCGGCGGCAGCAAAGTGCCGGGTCGTCTGGAGAAGAAGATCAACGAGGATCTCGGCGGCTTCGAGAAATTCAAGGCCGATTTCGCCGCCGCCGGCGTCGGCCAGTTCGGCTCCGGCTGGTGCTGGCTCCAGGTCAAGAACGGCAAGCTCGAAATTTCCAAGACCCCGAACGGCGAGAATCCGCTGGTGCACGGCGCCACCCCGATCCTCGGCTGCGACGTCTGGGAGCACTCCTATTACATCGACTATCGCAACCGCCGTCCGGACTACCTGAAGGCGTTCGTCGAAAATCTCATCAACTGGGATTATGTCGACGAGCTGTTCGGCAAGACGGTCTGATCGGCGCACAGCGAACGAGTTGGAAAAGGGCGGCAGTCTTGCCGCCCTTTTTGCTGACAGAGAATTCCCGAAGAGAACAGTCCTTGTCACTGACGCGTGCGCGCGGCAAATTTTTTCTCGGTAGATCGCCTTTGATGGAGAAATTCGGCGTGGCCGGCGACGTGATGGAAATGAGGTTCAGGTGAAGCAGCTCATCGGATATGTGCTGGTGTTTCTCGGCGGTGGCGCAGGCGCCTCGTTGCGGCATGCGGTGAACATGGCAAGCGCCAAAGCGTTCGGCACCGCTTTTCCGTTCGGCACCTTCATCATCAACATCACGGGATCGATCGTGATGGGCCTGATCGCCGGTTATCTCGCGTTCAAGGGCGACGCCAGCCAGCACTGGCGATTGTTTTTGATGACCGGCATCCTTGGCGGCTACACCACGTTTTCTGCGTTTTCGCTCGACACGGCACTGCTCTATGAGCGCGGGGCGGTCGGCTTGGCGTCCCTCTATGTGGTCGGGTCCGTCGGTCTGTCGATCGCAGGCCTGTTCGCCGCGCTTGCCCTGGTCAGGTATCTCACCTGACGGCCGGCGTTTTTCCGGCCGCGCCGTCAGCTCCCGTGGACAGCGGCAATGTTATAATATAACATCCGCTAATGGTTTCACGCGATCTTCACGCCCACCCGCATCCGCACAGCCACGGGCCGGCAGCACCGCATCCGGCGCAGGCTGCGCCGTGGTCGATCCTGCGGATGCCGGTCGCAGCGCGCCTGGCCGCCGCCATGGCGGCCAGTGCCGGGCTATGGGTGATCGTCTGGCTGGCAATGCGCTGATGCCGATGACCGCGCCGCTGAAATTCCAGGATGTGACGCTCGGCTACGACCGCCATCCGGCCGTCCACCACCTCACGGGCGAGGTCGCTCCGGGCAGCCTGCTGGCCGTGGTCGGTCCCAACGGTGCCGGCAAGTCGACGCTGTTCCGCGGCCTCGTCGGCCTGCTCAAGCCGCTGGCCGGCAGCATCAGCACCGGCGGCCTGGACCGCCGCGGCATCGCCTATCTGCCGCAGGTCGCCGATATCGACCGCTCCTTCCCGATCTCCGTGTTCGATTTCGCCAGCACCGGGCTGTGGCGAACCGTTGGTCCGTTCGGCGGCATCGGCAAGGCGGCACGGAAGCTGATCGCGCAGGCCATCGCAGCCGTCGGCCTGACCGGCTTCGAGAACCGTAGCATCGGGACGCTCTCCGGCGGCCAGATGCAGCGCATGCTGTTCGCGCGCGTGCTGCTGCAGGATGCGCGCGTGATCGTGCTGGACGAGCCGTTCAACGCGATGGACGCCAGCACCTCCGCCGACCTGTTGCGGCTGGTCGAGCACTGGCACCAGGAGGGGCGCACGGTGGTGGCGGCGCTGCACGACCTCGACATGGTACGCGGGCATTTTCCGCAGACGCTGCTGCTGGCGCGGGAGCCGGTGGCCTGGGGCGCGACGGCCGAGGTGCTGAGCGCCGACAATCTCGCGCAGGCGCGACGGATGTGCGAGGCTTTCGACGAGACGGCCCGGACCTGCGTGCCCGACCAGCTTCCGTCGCGGGCGGCATGATGATTACGGACGTGCTGATCGCACCGTTTTCCGATTTCGCGTTCATGCGCCGCGCGCTTGCTGCTGTGATCGCGCTGTCGCTCGGCGCTGGCCCGATCGGCGTATTCCTGATGCTGCGCCGGATGAGCCTGATGGGCGACGCCATGGCGCATGCGATTCTGCCCGGTGCTGCGATCGGCTTTCTGCTCTCCGGCCTGAACCTGTTCGCGCTGACGGCCGGCGGCCTGGTGGCGGGCTTTGCGGTGGCGCTGCTCTCGGGGCTGGTGTCGCGCTCGACCGGGCTGAAGGAGGATGCCTCGCTGGCGACCTTCTATCTCGCTTCGCTCGCGATCGGCGTCACCATCGTCTCGGTGAAGGGCACCAACATCGACCTGCTGCACGTGCTGTTCGGCAACATCCTGGCCATGGACGATCCGACGCTGCTGATGGTGGCGACCAACGCGACGCTGACGCTCGTCGTGCTCGCGGTGATCTACCGCCCGCTGGTGATCGAGAGCGTCGATCCGCTGTTCCTGCGCACGGTGAGCCGGGCCGGCGCGCCGGCCCACCTGATCTTTCTCGGGCTGATCGTGGTCAATCTCGTCAACGGCTTCCAGGCGCTCGGCACCTTGCTCGCGGTCGGGCTGATGATCCTGCCTGCCGGCATCGCCCGGTTCTGGTCGCGCGACATCACGCCCATGATCTGCATCGCGGTGGCGGCCGCGATTTTGTCCGGCTATATCGGGTTGGTGCTGTCGTTCCAGACGCGCATTCCATCTGGCCCCGCGATCATCCTGGTCGCGGCGCTCATCTATCTCGGCTCGGTGCTGTTCGGACGCGTCGGCGGCGTGCTGCCGCAGCTGTTCCCGGGCCGCCACCTCGAGGCGTGATGCCGTCATGCGGAATGTCCACCTTATCCTGATTTTCGCGCTGCTTGGCCTTTGCTCGACGCCAGCGCGTGCGCAGACGCGCCTCAATGTGGTCGCGAGCTTCTCGATCCTCGGCGACTTCGTTCGTCAGGTCGGCGGCAATAAGGTCAATGTCATCACGCTGGTCGGGCCCGACAGCGACGTGCATGTCTATACGCCGACGCCGCATGATGCGAAGGATGTCGGCGAAGCCAAGCTGCTCGTCGTCAATGGGCTCGGGCTCGAGGGCTGGCTGCCGCGCCTCTTGCAGGCCTCCGCAGCCAAGGCCAAGATCGTCACCGCCACTGATGGCATCGCGGTGCGCAAGCGTGGCGCGGATGCCGATCCGCATGCCTGGCAGTCGGTCAAGAACGCGATGATCTATGTCAGGAACATCCGCGAGGCGCTCGTCGTCGCTGATCCTGCCGATGCGCCGATCTTCAAGGCCAATGCCGACCGTTACCTGACCGAGCTCGACGCCTTGGATCGCGAGGTGCGCGCGGAGGTCGACAAGATTCCGCCGGAGCGGCGCAAGGTGATCGCGACCCATGATGCGTTCGGCTATTTGGCCGACGCGTACGGGGTGCAATTCATCGCGCTGCTTGGGGTCTCCACCGAGACCGAGCCGAGCGCCCGCGACATGGCCGGGATCGTCGAGACCATCAAGCGCAACCGGATTCCGGCGGTGTTCCTGGAGAACTTCAATGATGACCGGTTGATCGATCGGATCGCCGCCGAGGCCGGGGCCACGATCGGCGGGACGCTGTATTCCGATGCTCTGAGCGAGGAAAACGGCCCCGCACCCACTTACATTGCCTTGGTCAGGCACAATATAAGGGCCCTGACCGGCGCGCTCGGCCGCGAGGCCCGATGAGTCAAGCCATCCCTATTGAATGCGAGCACTTTGCGGAGTGAGTATGTCTGACGTGACCTCCCAGAAAGTCCCCGTGACGGTGTTGACCGGCTATCTCGGCGCCGGCAAGACCACGCTTCTCAACCGCATCCTCTCCGAAGATCATGGCAAGAAGTACGCCGTCATCGTCAACGAGTTCGGCGAGATCGGCATCGACAACGACCTGATCGTCGGCGCCGACGAAGAAGTGTTCGAGATGAACAATGGCTGCATCTGCTGCACGGTGCGCGGCGACCTCGTGCGCATCATCGACGGCCTGATGCGCCGCAAGGGCAAGTTCGACGCCATCATCGTCGAGACCACGGGGCTTGCCGATCCGGCGCCGGTGGCGCAGACCTTCTTTGTCGACGAGGACGTGCAGAAGAATGCGCGGCTCGATGCCGTGGTCACGGTCGCCGACGCGAAATGGCTGGCCGACCGCCTGAAGGATGCGCCGGAAGCCAAGAACCAGATCGCGTTCGCCGATGTCATCGTGCTCAACAAGACCGATCTGGTGTCGAAGCCGGAGCTTGCCGAGGTCGAAGCGCGGATTCGCGGCATCAATCCCTACGCCCAGCTGCATCGCACCGAGCGTTGCCAGGTGGCGATTGCCGACGTGCTCGAGCGCGGCGCCTTCGATCTCGATCGCATTCTGGAGATCGAGCCTGATTTCCTCGAGGTGGACGATCACGACCACGATCATCACCACCATGATCATGACCACGGCCACCACCATCATCATGATCACGGGCTGAAGCACTATCACGACGAGGACATGCAGTCCCTGTCGCTGCGCACCGACAAGCCGCTCGATCCGACCAAGTTCATGCCGTGGCTGCAGCAGCTGGTGCAGACGGAAGGACCGAAGATCCTGCGCTCCAAGGGCATCCTGGCGTTCCAGGATGATGAGGATCGCTACGTCTTCCAGGGCGTCCATATGATGCTGGAGGGCGACCATCAGCGGAAGTGGAAGGAGGGCGAGCCGCGCGAGAGCCGGGTCGTCTTCATCGGTCGCGAACTGCCGGAAGCGGCCATTCGCGAGGGTTTTGAGCGCTGCATCGTGACCTGATGAGTTCGTTCGAGCCAGGCGGCGAGGCCGCATCCATTGTCTCCGTCACCGACCGGGTGAAGCCGGTCGCGCTCGGCATGGCCGTGAGCGCCGTGCATTATCTCGGCGACCGCGCCGTCTTTGTCGGCACCGAGGAGAGCGTCGCCTTCGTCGATCTCGAAGGCGCGGTCACCAAGGTCGAGGCAGTCGGCGGCGGGATCCTCTCCGCCGTTTCCGACGGCGCACGCATCGTCATCGGCAGCGACGACGGCAAGGTCGTTGGGGTCGACGGCAAGGGCGAGGTGGCTGTGCTGGCGACCGATCCGAAGCGGCGCTGGATCGACAATGTCGCCGTGCACGGTGAGGGCAGCGTGGCCTGGTCGGTCGGCAAGACCGCCTTCGTCCGCTCGCCCAAGGGCGAGGAGAAGTCGCTGGAGGTCCCCTCCACGGTCGGCGGCCTCGCCTTCGCGCCCAAGGGCCTGCGGCTCGCGATCGCCCATTACAACGGCGCGACCTTGTGGTTTCCCAATATGGCGGGCACGCCGGAGTTCCTGGCCTGGGCGGGCTCGCATCTCGCCGTCAGTTTCAGCCCGGACAACAAGTTCCTGGTCACCGCGATGCATGAGCCGGCGCTGCATGGCTGGCGTCTCGCCGACGGCAAGCACATGCGCATGACCGGATATCCGTCGCGGGTGAAGTCGATGGCCTGGGGCGGCGGCGGCAAGTTTCTCGCGACCTCCGGGGCCGACATGGTGATCATGTGGCCCTTCGTCGGCAAGGATGGCCCGATGGGCAAGGAGCCGGCGATGCTGGCGCCGCTGCAGGCCAAGGTGACGGCGGTGGCCTGCCATCCCAAGCAGGACATGCTCGCGGCCGGCTATGAGGACGGCACGGTGCTGATGGTGCGGATGCATGACGGAGCCGAGATCCTGGTGCGCCGCAACGGTACCCCACCGATCGTGGCGCTGGCCTGGAACGTCAACGGCACATGGCTCGCTTTCTCCGACGAAACCGGCGCAGCCGGGCTGTTGAAGGTCTGAGGCATCACGGCGCGGCTTCCATTGGGAACCGCGCCGACCGTCATTCGTTGGTTCCCGCAAGCAACTTGTGGGTGACCCATGGCCTCAGTGAACAGCAAACAGAGATTGCGCAGGGAGCTGCTGCTGGGTGTCGGCCTGCTTGTTGCCGGCGCCATCATGGCGGCCCTGTCGCTGACCCAGATCCACGCCAATCATCTCGATCAGATGGCGCAGGCGACGCCTTCAGCCTCGCCCGAGCCCTCCCCGACGCCGGCCGAATCGAAGCCGGGCGGCACACGGCCGACCACGCCGGCGCCCGAGCCTGCGCGGCCCGATCCTGCCGCCGTGAAGGAGGGCGCCAAGCCGGCCCTGCCGCCGGCCCCGGCCGAAAAGGTCGCCCCGCCAATCGAGAAGAAGTAGCTCCGATTTTCACCGTCATCCCCCGCGCAGGCGGGGGATCCAGTAAACACCAGCATCTCGATTCCCATGACCGCCGCGGCGTACTGGGTGCCCCGCCTTCGCGAAGGCGGGGCACGACGGCGAAGGGAATTTACCGCACCAGAATATTCCGAAACTGCCACGGATCGTTGGTGTCGATGTCCTCCGGGAACAGGCCGGGGCGGTCGGTGAGCGGGGTCCAGTCGGTGTAGAAGCCCTTCACCGGGCCGAGATACGGCGTCTGGATTTCGAGGCAGCGGCGGAAGTCCACCTCGTCGGCCTCGACGATGCCGGCGTTCGGGTTCTCCAGCGCCCACACCATGCCGGCGAGCACCGCTGACGACACCTGCAGGCCGGTCGCGTTCTGATAGGGCGCGAGCTTGCGCGTCTCCTCGATCGAGAGCTGCGAGCCGTACCAATAGGCATTCTTGGCATGGCCGTAGACCAGCACGCCGAGTTCGTCGATGCCGTCGACGATCTCGTGCTCGTCCAGGATGTGCCACTTCTCCTGCATCTTGCCGGTGGCGCCGAAGATCTCGTGCAGCGACAGCACCGCGTCATTGGCCGGGTGATAGGCGTAGTGGCAGGTCGGGCGGTACACCACCTTGTCGCCGTCGCGCACGGAGAAATAGTCGGCGATCGAGATCGACTCGTTGTGGGTCACCAGGAAGCCGTATTGCGCGCCGGGCGTCGGGCACCAGGAGCGCACGCGGGTGTTGGCGCCGGGCTGCAGCAAATAGATCGCTGCGCCGCAGCCGTCGGGATGGCAGCGGCCATTGTCCGGCATCCACTTTTCGTTGGTGCCCCAGCCGAGCTCCGCGGGCTGCATGCCTTCGGACACGAAGCCTTCGACCGACCAGGTGTTGACGAACACGTCCATCGGCTTCGGGTTCTTGGAGCGCTGGGTGTCGCGCTCGGCGATGTGGACGCCCTTGACGCCGAGCTTCTGCATCAGCTGGGCCCAGCCTTCGCGGCTCTTCGGCTCGTTGATCTCGGTGCCGGTATCGCGCGCGATGTTGAGCAGCGCCTGCTTGACGAACCAGGACACCATGCCGGGATTGGCGCCGCAGGTGGAGACCGCGGTGGTGCCGCCCGGGCTCTTGCGGCGTGCCGCCAGCAGGGTCTCGCGCAGCGCGTAGTTGGAGCGCTTCTCGACGTCCATCTTCTTGTCGAAATAGAAGCCGGCCCAGGGCTCGACCACGGTGTCGATATAGAGCGCGCCGACCTCGCGGCACATCGTCATGATATCGACCGAGGAGGTGTCGACCGACAGGTTGACGCAGAAGCCCTGGCCGCCGCCCTCGGTGAGCAGCGGCACCAGCAGCTCGCGGTAATTGTCGCGGGTCACGGCCTGCTGGATGAAGCGCACGCCGTGCTGCTTGGCGAGCTCGCCATTGTCATGCGGATCGATGATCACGAAGCGCTTCTTGTCATAATCGAAGTGCCGCTCGATCAAGGGCAGGGTGCCCTTGCCGATCGAGCCGAAGCCGATCATGACGATGGGGCCGGTGATCTTCGCGTGGATCTGCGAGCTCATGGGATGTGTTTCTCCGCGAAAGGTGCGTTGGATGGATAGATTCAGGCGGCGCGCCGCTTGGCCGTGACCTCGATCTCGACCTTCATCTCCGGCTTGAGCAGCGCCGAAACCACCACCAGCGTGGCGGCCGGGCGGATCTCACCCAGCACCTCGCCACAGACGGCGAAATGCGCATCCGCGTCAGCGACGTCGGTGAGGTAATAGGTCGCGCGGACGACGTCGGCCATGTCGAAGCCGGCCTCCTTCAGGGCCGCTGCGATGGTCTTGAAACAGTTGCGTGACTGGCTCGTGACATCGGCCGGCATCGTCATCGTGGTGTAATCATAGCCGGTGGTGCCCGCGACGAAGGCGAAGTCACCATCGACGACGGCGCGGCTGTAGCCCGCGGTCTTCTCGAACGGCGAGCCGGTGGAAATCAGGCGTCTGGCCATGAGGAACCTCTCGATCAATTTTGGCGGGGTTTAAGGGCTTTTGCTGCACCTGCGCAACCCCTCGGGCGGAGGTGGCGGAGTGCGGGCGGGATGATCGCTCAGTGGGCCCGCGTGACGTCGGGCGGGGCCGTTCCTGTCCCACTCCAGCGCCGGATGACGATGTCGCGGACGATCATCAGCGCAAGCAGGATCAGGACCAGCGTGGGCACCAGGGTCCGCCGCCGCTTCGGCTCCGCACTCGGCTGGCCTTCGACGCTCACGCCGCGCATGATATCAACGCCGCCTTGCGGCTGCGCCGCGTCTTGCGCTCTTCGGCCTTGCGCTCCCGCGCTCCGGTGGCGACGATCATGCCCCAGGCGCCGTCGAGTGCACCGGCGACGAGCTCGCAGCCGAGCAGCCGCGTCCGCTCGAACGGTCCCGGCAGCTCGAGCGCGGCGGTCTTCTCGGCCGAGAAGCCGAAGCGGGTATAATAGGGCGCATCGCCGAGCAGGATCACCGCGGCATGGCCGCGCGCGCTCGCAAGACCAAGCGCGGCCTCCATCAACGCGGCGCCGATGCCGAGGCCACGCGCGTCGTAATCGACGGCCAGTGGCCCCAGCATCAGCGCATCGCGCCCACCGGCGCTGACGTGCCACAACCGCACGGTCCCCACGAGGCGCCCGTCGCGAACCGCCGACAGGGCAAGGCCTGTGGCGGGCGCGCGTCCGTCGCGCAGGCGCTGGCAGGTGCGCTCATGGCGGTTGTCGCCAAAACAGGCATCCAGCAGGGCCTCGCGCGCCGGCACGTCGGAAGCGCGTTCCGCACGGATCGCGAACGGAGCGGCAGTCCGAACAGGCGCAGTCGGGTTGGACCGAAAAGCAGTCATGGCACGTCAGTCTCCGGCTTGCCGCGGCAGGCGATCGCCCGCGCGGAAGCGCGTCAGGTCAGGTCGGGAGTGTCGGGTTATCGCTCCCTCTCCCGCTTGCGGGGGAGGGTCGGGGTGGGAGTTCATCCCACCCGGCGCTCGGAACTGCGGGCGCTCAGATGTGGTAGGTCTTGAGCGGCGGGATGCCGTTGAAGGCCACCGACGAATAGGTCGACGTGTAGGCCCCGGTCCCTTCGATCATCACCTTGTCGCCGATCGAGAGCGTCACCGGCAGCGGATATGGCAGCTTCTCGTAGAGCACGTCGGCCGAATCGCAGGTCGGGCCGGCGAGCACGCAAGGCGTCATGTCCGCGCCGTCATGCGGCGTGCGGATCGCGTAGCGGATCGACTCGTCCATAGTCTCGGCGAGGCCGCCGAACTTGCCGATGTCGAGATAGACCCAGCGCAGCTCGTCCTCGTCGCTCTTCTTCGAGATCAGCACCACTTCCGACTCGATCACCCCCGCATTGCCGACCATGCCGCGGCCGGGCTCGATGATCGTCTCCGGAATCTGATTGCCGAAGTGCTTGCGCAGCGCACGGAAGATCGAGCGGCCGTACTGCACGACCGGCGGCACGTCCTTCAGGTACTTGGTCGGGAAGCCGCCGCCCATGTTGACCATGGTCAGGTTGATGCCGCGCTCGGCGCAGTCGCGGAACACGGTGGACGCCATGGCGAGCGCGCGGTCCCACGCCTTCACCTTGCGCTGCTGCGAGCCGACATGGAACGAAATGCCGCAGGGCTCCAGGCCCAGCCGCTTGGCGAGATCCAGCACCTCGACCGCCATTTCCGGGTCGCAGCCGAACTTGCGCGACAGCGGCCACTCGGCGCCGGCGCAATCATAGAGGATGCGGCAGAACACCTTGGCGCCGGGCGCGGCACGCGAGATTTTTTCGACTTCGGCAGCGCAGTCGACCGCGAACAGGCGAATGCCGAGCGCGTAGGCGCGCGCGATGTCGCGCTCCTTCTTGATCGTGTTGCCGTAGGAGATGCGGTCCGGTGTCGCACCGGCGGCCAGCGCCATCTCGATCTCGGCGACGGTCGCCGTGTCGAACGAGGAGCCGAGCGAGGCCAGCAGCGACAGCACTTCGGGCGCAGGGTTGGCCTTCACCGCATAGAACACGCGGCTGTCGGGCAGCGCCTTGGCGAAGCTGATGTAGTTGTCGCGCACGATCTCGAGGTCGACAACGAGACAGGGCTCGGTGTCCAGACCTTCCTCGCGGCGGTTGCGCAGGAATTCCCGAATACGTTCGGTCATAGCACCCTCCAAACGGCCTCCAGCGACGAGGCCCGTTCAAACGTTCTCGACGGCGGTGCTTTGGCGTTGCCACCCGATGGAAAGGCGACAAAACCTTGAACCGAAGCCGAATTGTGCTGCCGTGGATTGGTTGGGAGGGTTCCCGCCCGCACACCTGGCAATGAAGGACAAGCCTTTTCAGTAGCCCGCGCCGGCGTTGGACTGCCGGTAGAGACCAAAAAAGCCCGCTCCGTCGTTGCTTTAAGTCGCGTCCCCCGTTGAGAGCGGGGTGCGCCGGTTCGCCTCCGGCTGCCAGTCACGGTTGCAAGAGGTGAGGTCACCTTCAGCGGCATCTCTTGAGAGAGATGCTGGGCTTTCGGTTTGTGCTGATCTCGATCGGATGATCGCGATCCTAACAAAGCCGAGGGCCCCTCGATTCCTCATCCCTTGGCGGCTGTCCGGCCTCTTGTCCGGATACCTACCGACTGACACACGACCACAGGCACGTGCGAAATTGGGCAAGTTGGGAAATAAGCGTTTTGATTTTCGATCGCAAGATTTTTTTCAAACTTGCGCGCAATTTCCCTAACCATGTGCTTACGAGCACACATGGCGAGCTGAATGGGCGCGACAATCTGAACGGACGTTAAGCCAATCGAAAGATGTGTCGCGCGCGACGCCTTATGCAGCAGTGTTTTCGCTGCAGCTCAGGCGCGCTTCACGAACGGCTCGACGCGCTGCGCGCCGCGAATGAACGCCGCCATCACGAAGACGCCGAGCGCGAACAGCAAGGCCTGCAGCACGTGGGTGCCGGTGTCGCCGAGCCCGAACAGAATCGAAAGCGCCCAGCCGCCTGCGAAGGCTGCACCGAACACTTCGGCGCCGATCAGGATCGCAGCCGAGATCACGGTGATCACGCTGGTCCAGACGATCTGGCGGGAGGCGGTGGGCTGATTCTCTGCGCTCATGACGGGGTCCTTGTGAAGGGCGCAATCTCTCCGAAAAGCCACGTCGCATCAAGGGGAAATGACCGCAAAAATGCCGCCCGGCGTGGTAAGAAAGCGGGATTTGAGATCTCGGGAGAGGACGGATTTTGCCGATGTCAGACAGCACCGACGCCACTGCGACCAACCCGCTCCTGAACGCATGGGAGACGCCGCACCAGACGCCGCCGTTCCACGAGATCAAGCCGGAGCATTTCCTCCCCGCCTTCGAGCGCGCCTTCGCCGATCATGCCGCTGAGATCGTGGCGATCACCCATGATCCGGCCGAGCCCGACTTCGCCAACACGATCACGGCGCTGGAGCGGTCGGGCAAGCTGCTCTCCAAGGTCGCGGCCGTCTTCTACGACCTGGTCTCGGCGAATTCCAATCCGGAGATCCTGGAGCTCGACAAGGATGTCTCCCTGCGGATGGCGCGGCACTGGAACCCGATCCAGATGAACGCGGTGCTGTTCGGGCGCGTCGCGCAGCTGCACGAGAAGCGTAAGAGCCTGGAGCTGACGCCTGAGGAACTGCGGCTGCTGGAGCGCACCTATACGCGTTTCCGCCGCGCCGGCGCGGGCCTCTCCGAGGACGCCAAGACGCGGATGGCCGAGATCAACGAGCGGCTCGCCCAACTCGGCACCACCTTCAGCCATCATTTGCTCGGGGACGAGCAGGACTGGTTCCTGGAGCTTTCCGAGGACGACCGCGCCGGGCTGTCCGAGCAGTTCGTCGCGGCGGCCAAGACGGCGGCCGAGGAGCGCGGCATGCCCGGCAAGGCGATCGTGACGCTGTCGCGCTCGGCCGTCGAGCCGTTCCTGCAGAGTTCGGCCCGGCGCGACCTGCGCGAGAAGGTGTACAAAGCCTTCACCGCGCGCGGCGACAATGGCAACGCCAACGACAACAAGATGGTGATCGGCGAGATCCTCGCGCTTCGCGAGGAGGCGGCCAAGATCATGGATTTCCCGACCTACGCGGCCTATCGCCTGGAGGACTCCATGGCGAAGACGCCCGAGGCCGTGCGCGGCCTGTTGGAACGGGTCTGGAAGCCGGCGCGCGCCAAGGCGCTGGCCGACCGCGATGAGCTGCAGAAGCTGATCGCGGCGGAGGGCGGAAATTTCAAGCTCGAGGCCTGGGACTGGCGCTACTACGCCGAAAAGCTCCGGCAGGCCAAGGCCAATTTCGACGACGCTGCGATCAAGCCCTATCTGGCGCTCGACAACATGATCGCCGCGGCATTCGACGTGGCCACGCACCTGTTCGGCATCACCTTCGTCGAGCGCACCGACATTCCGGTCTGGCATCCGGACGTCCGGGTCTGGGAGGTCAGGGATGCCGCGGGCAAGCACAAGGCGCTGTTCTATGGCGACTACTTCGCCCGGTCCTCGAAGCGCTCCGGCGCCTGGATGACCTCGCTGCGCGACCAGCAGAAGCTTGACGGCGCGGTGGCGCCGTTGGTCATCAATGTCTGCAATTTTGCCAAGGGAGCGGACGGGCAACCGGCGCTGCTGTCGCCGATGGATGCGCGGACCCTGTTCCACGAGTTCGGCCACGGCCTGCATGGCATGCTGTCGAACGTGACCTATCCCTCGCTCTCGGGAACGGCCGTGTTCACCGATTTCGTCGAGCTGCCCTCGCAGCTCTATGAGCATTGGCAGGAGCGGCCCGAGGTGCTGCAGAAGTTCGCCCGTCATTACCAGACCGGGGAGCCGCTGCCCGAGGACCTGCTCAACCGCTTCATCGCGGCGCGCAAGTTCGGCCAGAGCTTCGCCACGGTCGAATTCGTCGCCTCGGCGCTGGTCGATCTCGAATTCCACACCCAGCCGGCCGCGGCAGCCCAGGATGTCGGCGCTTTCGAGCGTGCCGAGCTTGCCAAGATCGGCATGCCCGCGGAGATCGCGATGCGCCATCGGCCGACCCAGTTCGGCCATATCTTCTCCGGCGATCACTACGCCTCGGGCTACTACAGCTACATGTGGTCGGAGGTGATGGATGCCGACGCATTCGGCGCCTTCGAGGAGGCCGGGGACATTTTCGATCCGGCGGTCGCCAAGCGGCTCCACGATAACGTCTACGCCTCGGGCGGCTCGGTCGATCCGGAAGCTGCCTATGTCGCCTTCCGCGGCCGCGAGCCCGAGCCGGACGCGCTGCTGCGGCGCCGTGGCCTGCTCGAGGTGCCGAAGGCGGCGTGAGAGAGTGCGGACTGCTCGGCAGTGGCTCCGCTTAGCGGGTGCCGCGTGAACCGCTATCATCGCCCGGCTTGACCGGGCGATCCAGTATTCCAGAGACGGCAGTGATCAATCGAGAAGCCGCGGCGTACTGGATGCCCCGCCTGCGCGGGGCATGACACCGAATATGAGCTCGAACTTCAAATTACGGCGTTAGCCGCGGGGGTGCTCCGAGGCCTTGCCATGCGCCTGCGGCCGCAGCGTGCGTCCCAGTGCCATCAGCGGGAAATAGTGGCAATACATGCCATAGCGCAGCATGAAGGCGCGGGAGAGCTCCGGTCCCTGCATCAGCCGCTGTTGCAGCGACGGATCGGTGAGCTTGATGGTCTGGCCCACGCCATAGCCGGGGAAGCCGGTGCCGGTGAATTCCGGCTCGGCCCAGGTGCCGGCGGACTGATGCTCGATCAGCCACAGGCAGCCGCGCTCGATCGCCTCGCGATCCCCAGGGCGGTTGGCGGCGAGCAGCGCCATCAGCGCCCATGCGGTCTGTGAGGCCGTCGCGGTGCCGCGGCCGACCGCGCTGATGTCCATATAGGACGCACAGCTCTCGCCCCAGCCGCCATTGTCCTGCTGATGCGCGACCAGCCAGTCGCAGGCGCGCTGGATGTAGGGCTGGCTCATGTCTTCGCCGATGGCGGCGAGCGCCGGCAGCACGGCGCCGGTGCCGTAGACGTAGTTCACGCCCCAGCGGCCGAACCACGGCCCGCTCGGCTCCTGCTCGCGACGGATGTAGTCCAGCGCGCGGACCATGGTCGGATGGTTGCGTGACAGCCCGAGCTTGCCGAACGCCTCGATGACGTGAGCCGTGACGTCGACCGAGGGTGGATCGAGCGCCTCACCGAAGTCGCAGAACGGGATCTTGGTCAGGATCTGCTGGTTGTTGTCCTTGTCGAAGGCGCCCCAGCCGCCGCTTTGGCTCTGCATGCCGATCAGCCAGTCGACGCCAAGCTGGATCGCTTCGTCGATGCCCTTGGCCTGCCATTTCGGATCGTGGCGCAGCGGCGCCAGCGCGATCAGCGCCACCGCCGTGTCGTCCGTGTCCGGGTAATAATTGTTGGCATATTCGAAAGCCCAGCCACCCGGCTTGACATGCGGCAGCTTCACCGACCAGTCGCCGGGCACGCGCACCTGCCGCGCCAGCACCCAATTGACGGCCTTCTCGACGGCTTCCGGATAGTCGCCGATCACGCCGGCATCGTCGAACGCGAGCAAGGTCAGGATCGTGTCCCAGACCGGGCTGTTGGTGGCCTGGATGTAGGTCGCCTCTCCGATATCCACCCGCCAGCCCGGATCGTTGAGGGCGTCGAGACCCTTGGCGACGACCGGATGATTGATCGGATAGCCTTCGACGTAGAGCGCCATCAGCCCGTAGATCCAGGGCGGCTGGATACCGCCCCAGGCGCCGTCGAAATCCTGGTGGCGGATCATCCACTCCAGCACGCGGCTCATCGCCGCCGGACGCCACAGGCCGAGATTGAGCCGGTTGCCGAGGTTTTGCAGCGCATGCAGCACCTTGTCGGCGCCGCGGAAGAACTTGTCCCAGCCGCCGGCATCGGCCTTGACCGGCAGCTCGTAATCGAAGGCGCCGCGACCTTTCGGAAACAGCGCGTCCAGCCGGTTCTCCGCCGGCAGTGGCCGGCTTGGCCGTCGCGCCGAGAGGATCGCGATCGGCATCAGCGTGGCGCGCGCCCATTGCGCGAAATTGTAGATCGAGAACGGAAACCAAACCGGGAACCAGATCACCTCGGGTGGGATGTTCGGCACCTTCTCCCACGGCCACTCGCCGAGCAGTGCAAGCCAGTAGCGGGTGAAGACACGGACATTGCGCAAGCCACCCTTGGCCTCGATCCATTGGCGGGCGCGCTGCAGCGCCGGCTCGTCGTCGCTGTGGCCCAGCGAGCGGAGCGCCGCATAGGCCTCCACCGTCGCGTTGATGTCGCCGTTGGGCGCATTGAAATAGATCTGCCAGGAGCCGTCGGCGCGCTGCGTCTGCAGCAGCGCCTGGCCCATGCGCGGGCGCAGCGGATGGTCTTCCAGTCCCATGAACCACAGCGCGAGACACCATTGGGCTTCCATGCAGGCGTTGGATTCCGCCCGCCCGACCCAGTGCCCGTCCGGCTTCTGATGAGCGATCAGCCAGTCGGCGGCGGCCCGCACGGTCGAGTGCAGGGCGGTCTGGAAGTTATCGGGGGCGCTGGCTGTGGCGGCCAGCGTCTTGCCGTTCAACGTCATCACGAGTCCTTTGGCGTCCTTTCAGGGCGCGCCTGTCGCGGGTCCAAAATCCCGTTGCCGTATAGAAAATTTCGGCGGTGAATCCAATCAACTGACCGTGGCGGCGCGGATCAAAGCCGGAACGAAAATGGGCTGCCCGTGCGGCCAACCCCTCGCAGGCTGTGCGCGTCATTAACCGTGTTGGCAGCCGCTCGGTGTGATCCGCATCGCCGCGCTGAAATTCATGGCTCAGATCGGCAGATAGTTGCGCAGGAGCGGCAGGAAGAAGATCGCGACCGTGATCAGGAAGCCGAGTGCCCAGAGGATCGAGCGCAGCGCCGGACGGTTGCCGATATAGGTGAGCACATAGGCCGTGCGCACGATCAGAAACAGCATCGAGAGCTCGTTGATCAGATTCTGGGGTGCGGCGCGGAACTCGGCGAGCAGCACGGCGACGGCGAAGAATGGGAACGCCTCGATCCCGTTCTGGTGCGCGCCCAGTGCGCGCTCGCGGATGCCGCCCTGGTAAAACGCCGGGTCGCGCGGCCGTGCATTGTCATACCGGCCGGCGCTGATCCATTTCACCGGGGCGAGCGTTAATAGGTATAATATCACGCTGGCGAAAATGCAGAGTTCAGCAATCGTCATGGCTCCTCCGGCCTGATGACATCGTCACAATAGCCATTATCTAGACGGGGTTACCGCACCCCGCCAAGCCATCCGTCCAAGCCATCCGTCGTCCCGCCCGGATACCATGACTGCCGCCATCTCTCTCGACAAAGCAACACCGCTGTCTATCGCCAATCCGTCGCGCGTCGGCGTACTCCTGGTCAATCTCGGCACGCCCGATACCGCTGATGCCGCGGGCGTGCGGGTTTACTTGAAGGAATTCCTGTCCGATCCGCGTGTGATCGAGAACCAGGGCCTGTTGTGGAAGCTCATTCTCAACGGCATCATCCTCAACACGCGGCCGCGCCAGAAGGCGCGCGATTACCAGACGATCTGGAACACCGAGAAGAACGAATCGCCACTGAAGACGATCACCCGCGCCCAGAGCGAGAAGCTCGCCGCCAGCATCGCCGACAACGGCGGCCAGGTCGTGGTCGACTGGGCGATGCGCTACGGCAATCCGTCGATCAAGGGAGGCATCGATGCGCTGATGGAAAAGGGCTGCGACCGCATCCTGGTGGTGCCGCTCTATCCGCAATACTCAGCCGCGACCTCGGCCACCGTCTGCGACGAGGTTTTCCGCGTGCTGGCGAGCTTGCGCGCGCAGCCGACCCTGCGGGTGACGCCGCCTTACTACGACGACGATTTCTACATCGAGGCACTGGCGAGCGGAATCGAGAGCCACCTTGCCACCCTGCTGTTCAAGCCCGAGCTGATCGTGGCCTCCTTCCACGGCATGCCGAAGGAGTATGTCGACAAGGGCGATCCCTATCGCGAGCAGTCCGTCGCCACCACCGAGCTGCTGCGCAAGCGGCTCGGCCTGGACGAGCGCAGGCTCCTGCTGACCTTCCAGTCGCGCTTCGGCCGCGCCGAATGGCTGCAGCCCTATACCGACAAGACCATCGCGCAGCTCGCCAAGGATGGCGTGAAGCGCATTGCCGTGGTGATGCCGGGCTTCGCCGCCGACTGCCTGGAGACCCTGGAGGAGATCGCCGGCGAGAATGCCGAGATTTTCAAGCACAACGGCGGCGAAGCCTTTACTGCCGTTCCCTGCTTGAACGATAGCGAGCCGGGCATGGACGTGATCCGCCAACTGGTGCTGCGCGAGCTGCAGGGCTGGATTTAAAGGCCGGATCTGAAGAGGGCGGCGCTTGCAATTTGAAGCAAAGGTTTGTTGACGCGCCGCAGCCTTGATTGTGCGCCGCTTGTTAGGAACGCTCCTGCGTCCCGCAAGACCTTTTACCATACCACGCGACAAAAATAGTTCGCTGAACCGGCCTCGCCGCCACCAAGACAAATTCACGCGGCAATCCCTATCTCTTGGATGGCTGCGGAATCGTGCGAAAGCCCAAGCCTGCTGATCGGGTGTTTCGCCTTGGAGGGGTTATGAGTGGTTTCGACATTTTTGCGATTGCGCTGGTGCTGCTGGTCGTCCTCACGCTGTTTGCTGGCGTGAAGACGGTGCCGCAGGGTTATGACTGGACGGTCGAGCGGTTCGGCAAATACACCCGCACGCTGTCGCCGGGATTGAATATCATTGTGCCCTATTTCGACCGGATCGGGCGCAAGATGAACGTAATGGAGCAGGTGATCGAGATCCCCGAGCAGGAGGTGATCACCAAGGACAACGCCACTGTGACGGTGGATGGCGTCGCCTTCTTCCAGGTGTTCGATGCGGCGAAGGCGAGCTACGAGGTCGCCAGCCTCTCGCAATCCATCATCGTGCTGACCATGACCAACATCCGTTCGGTGATGGGCGCTATGGACCTCGACCAGGTGCTGTCGCATCGCGACGAGATCAACGAGCGGCTGTTGCGCGTGGTCGATGCTGCGGTCTCGCCCTGGGGCGTCAAGGTCAACCGCATCGAGATCAAGGATATCGTGCCGCCGGCCGACCTGGTCGAGGCGATGGGCCGGCAGATGAAGGCCGAGCGCGTCAAGCGCGCCGACATTCTGCAAGCGGAAGGCCAACGCCAGTCGGAGATCCTGCGCGCCGAAGGCGCCAAGCAGAGCCAGATCCTGCAGGCCGAGGGCCGTCGACAGTCTGCCTTCCTCGATGCGGAAGCGCGCGAGCGCGCCGCGCAGGCCGAGGCCAAGGCAACGCAGGTGGTGTCGGAAGCGATTGCCAAAGGCGACGTCGCCGCGCTCAACTACTTCATCGCCGACAAATACATCAAGGCGTTCGGCCAGCTCGCCGATGCCCCGAACCAGAAGGTGATCATGCTGCCGGTGGAGGCGATGGGCATGCTCGGCTCGCTTGCCGGCATCGGCGAGATCGCGAAGGCGACGTTCGGCGAAAGCGCGGCGTCGGCTACGGCGGCTGCGCGGCGAGGAGGCTCGGTGCCGCCGGCAGGCAGCACGCCGCCTTCGCCGCCGGTCCCGCCGCGGACGTGATGACAACGGAGGTCATGTCATGACCGAGATGTTTGTGACGCTGGGCACCTGGAACTGGCTGATCTTCGGCGTCATCCTGATGGCGCTGGAGCTGTTCGCACCAGGCGTCTTCCTGTTCTGGCTGGGCCTGGCTGCGCTGCTGGTCGGGCTGGCATCGTTCGCATTCACCCCAAGCTGGCAGCTGCAGATCCTGATGTTCGCGCTGTTTGCCGCCGCGGCCGTGCCGGTGTGGCGGCGGCTCGCCCGCAGCGCGGCGCGGCCGGCCGGCGACAATCCCTATCTCAACCGGCGCGCGGCCGCGCTAGTCGGCCGGGTGTTTACGTTGGAGAAGCCGATCGTCGACGGCTCCGGCACGGTGCGCATCGATGACACGGTGTGGCGGGTGGCCGGTCCTGATATCCCGGCCGGCAGCCGGGTGCGGATCGTGCAGGCCGATGGTGCCAACCTCACGGTGACCGCGGCGTAGACGCGAGGCGGCTTTGTAGGGTGGGCAAAGGCGCGTGTGTAACCTGTATCCGCCTTTGCTGCTGTGTGAGCTTCCGCGGATCAACCGTATGGCGCGACGCGCCGTGCCCACCATCCGAAGAAGATGTGCGATGGTGGGCACGCTTCGCTTTGCCACCCTACGGTCCTGAGTTCTAATTCTGCAGCCGCACGCCGAGCATCACCACCGTGCCGGATGAGCTTGCGCCGGCGACGTTGGAATCCAGCACGTCGTAGCGCAATGTGCCCCTGAGCCAGAGATTGCGCGTCATCTTGAAGACCAGGTTGCCCTCCGCCGAGTAGGTTTTGTCGCTGCGGCCAAAACCCTGATAGTCGAGCGTGCCGAAGGTGAACTTGCCGATTCCCGTCAGCCAGCGGCGGAAGTCGTGGTCGACCTCGACCGTGTAGGTCCGTACCAGCACTCCCGACGCGCCGGCGACCGTGGTCTCGGCCAACTGCGTATCAGAGAAGAATTTTGCCGTTGTGAGCGGCGTCGCCGACCACACCAGCGAGGCCGTCGTCAAAAAGCCCTCCAGCCGGTTCAGCCTGGGATCGACATAGTTGCGCGCGGCGTAGCCAATCGAGACCTCGCCTGTCAGCAGCCGGGTCAGCTCGAACGAGGTGCCGGCCTTGGCATAGCCGCCGGAGGAGTCGCGCTGATAGAAGGCGCGGTCATATCGCGTGTCATGGACGCGGTTGTCGCCTTCGACTTCCGCGAACGGCTTCACGCCCGGCGAGACTTCGTAGGAGACGCGACCGACCCCGCCATATTGGTTGAAGTTGCGATCGTCGTTCGATGTCATGCTGCCGTCGGTGAGCTTGCTCTGCTCGTAGCTGGTGCGATCGACCGTGGCGCCGGCCGAGAGTTGCAGGCGATTGAAGCGCTGGTCGACGCCGACCGTGGTGCCGAGCGTGGTGTAGACCGGATAGCGGGCGAGCCCGGCCTGGATGTTGGGGCTGCCGGGATTGTCGGTCGCGGCCCGCAGCCGCAGCTGCGCGCCGACCGAGGTGTCCCTGGTGACATCGAGCCGGCCATCGATATGGCCGGTGAAGTCCGGCCGGTCGAGATTGGTCGGCGCCGGGTTGACGCCGCCGTCGATGCTGGCCGGCAGCGAGCCGCCATAGCCGGTGAAGGATCCCCTGAGATCGGCGACCACGGCATGGCGGTCCCAGTCGGAGACGGCGAGAAACTCCGGCGCGACCACCCAGAACGGCATGCCGCGCGCATTTGCCAGCCGCGCGGGGTTGGTGTCATAGCCCGCGGAGATTTCCACGGCCGATTTGACCAGGAACGGCCCCACATAGTCGCCGACCGCGCCGAACGGATCATCCTCGATCTTCAGCCGCCTGCGCGGCGGCTGGCCTGGCACGCTGCCAGCCATCGCCGGCGGCAGCGGCGGCCTGTTGGCGGCCGCTGAGGGCGGCAGCGACGGGCGGAGCTCGCCCACGAGCTCGCCGGGGGGCGGCGTGCCCGGGCCCGGCGGCGGTTTGGGCCGCCGTTGCGCGGGATAGTATTTCGGCCTCTTGCGGGTGCGGTTCAGCGAATCATAGCCCGAGTCCGCCGCGCCGCTCGCCGCCGGCAGGCCGGCCAACGGCCCCTGGCTGACCCGTGATGCGGAGCCGCCGCCGGGGGGCGGCACGGCGCGCGCTGGATCCGGCGGGGCGGGCAGCTCCGTCGCGGCGGTGCGGCGGAGCGGGGAATCCTGCGGCAGCAGGAAGCCGTCAGGGACCGGACGAAGCACGTCCATGGTCTGGGCGGCAGCCGGCGAGGCCATGCTGGCGATAAGCAACAGGCCGGCGCCGGGGGCGCCGCGCCAGACCAAGCGCCTCCTGCGGCCGCTGTCAGGCCCCCAGCCCACGATCAAAATACCCCAACAAAACCATGTATTTGGCCGCGCAGCCCCACGCCGCCGGCAAACCCCGCAGTTAAGGGAGTAAAAACAAATATGGTTAATGGGCTGTTGATGGCGCTCCTGCCGCGCGACCCGTGGTAAAGACGTCAGCCTCATCTGTCTGTCGTGGAACGTGTGAATGCCGACATCGAAACCGCTGATCGAACCTGCCGCTGCCGCCGAGCACGCCGACATCCAGTCCGCGCTCCGTACCCTGGAAACCGGCAGCAACGGCATCGCCGCGATCTCAGCCGCATTGCGCGGCACGCTGGGGCCGGCGTTCACCGCGGCCACCACGCTGATCCGGCAGGCCAAGGGCCGCGCCATCCTGACCGGGCTCGGCAAGTCCGGCCATGTGGCGCGCAAGATCGCCGCCACCCTGGCTTCCACCGGCACGCCGGCGTTTTTCGTTCATGCCGCGGAAGCCGGCCACGGCGATCTCGGCATGATCACCCCCGACGACGTGATCATCGCGCTGTCCTGGTCCGGCGAGCAGCCGGAGATGAAGAACCTCGTCAACTATTCGAAGCGGTTCGCGATCCCGATGATCGCGGTGACATCCAATGCGGCCTCTTCGCTGGGGCAGGCGGCGCGGATCGTGCTGGAGCTGCCGAAGGTGCGCGAGGCCTGTCCGCACAATCTGGCGCCGACCACCTCGACCCTGATGCAGGCGGCGGTCGGCGACGCGCTCGCGATCGCGCTGCTGGAGGGACGCGGTTTCACGGCGCTCGAGTTCGCCAATTTCCATCCCGGCGGCAAGCTCGGGGCGATGCTCAAGCACATCTCCGACCTGATGCGTTCGGGCGACGCGGTGCCGTTGAAGCCGCTCGGCACGGTGATGACGGAGGCGCTGGTGGAGATGTCGGCCAAGGGGCTCGGCTGCGTCATCATCACCGATGCCGGCGGTCATGTCGTCGGCATCATCACCGACGGCGATCTCCGGCGGAAGATGCGGCCCGATTTGATGACATCGCTGGTCGACGACATCATGACGGCCTCGCCGCGCACCGTCCGCAGCGATGCGCTGGCCTCGGAAGCGCTGGAGATCCTCAACTCCGCCAAGATCACGACCCTGATCGTCACCGACGCCAACAAGCCGGTCGGAATCCTGCACATGCACGACCTGCTGCGCGCGGGGGTGGCTTGATCATTTCTCGCTCTCTTTTTCGAAGAGCGGAGTTCAAGACGATCAGTGAGGGAACCGCACCGCGTTTTCCTCCAGCGGCAGGTCGAGCGCCCTCGCGAGATACGACACCGTCCGATAGAACCCGCATAACAGGATGATCTCGAGGATCTGGTCCTCATCATAGTGACTTCTCAGCGCCGCGAACTCGGCTTCGCCGAGCGTTGACCGCTGGTGCAGCGCCTCGACAGCGGCGAGCAGTGCCCGCTCGGCTACCGACCAGCAGGCCGCCTTGCTGCCTTCGACGACGGTCGCGCGGATCTGCTCAGGCGAGAGCTTGGCGGCCGTGGCGAAGGTGCTGATGTGCACGCCCCATTCATATTCGCACCCGTTCAGGGCGCAGGTGCGGTCGATCACGATCTCGCGGTCGCGCAAGGGCAGGGGGCCACGGTCGAGCAGGCTGCCGCCGCGGAATTTGTCCCAGGCGCGGCTGTGGCCGGCCATGACGCGAAACAGCATCAAGGGCGGGGCGCCGCGCATGATCTGGTCGAACTGCATCTGGATGTCGGGCGGATAGGGTGACTGCAGCGGGGTGACGCGGGGCATGGCTTCGGCTCCTGCATTTTGCTACATTTATTGTAGCGATACGCTACGCTTTTTGTAGCACTTGGCAAGAACCGTTTCTGGAGCGAAAGGGAGAACATATGCCGGCGTCGCCGAAGTCGGGACCAGTCAAGTCAGTGGCCGCCAAGCCGGATCCGATGAGGCCGGAGCGAGCCAAGTCACCCGCGGTGCGCGGCTCGCGCTCGGGCCGGCCGATCATGGCGCTGCTCGACCTCTTGGGTCGACGCTGGTCGTTGCGCATCCTGTGGGAATTGCGTGAGGTGGCGCTGACCTCGCGCGCTCTGCGCGCAGCTTGCGACGAGGCTTCACCGACCGTCCTGCAGACCCGCCTTACCGAGCTGCGCAGCGCCGGCTTCATCGCGCTTGCTGATAACGGCTATGCGCTGACGCCGCTCGGCCGGGAGCTGTTGGAAAATTTCCTGCCGCTGCATCGCTTTGCGGAGCGCTGGAGCAGGAGGGCAGGGACATAAGCCTGCAGCTGAGGTGTGGGCAATGCGCACGCGAGGGAGCCAGAACGCGATGCCGCACGATCTGGAACCAGCCATCGCAGCGTGCTATGCGCCTTGAGGCAGAGACAAAGGGACGGCGATGTCCGAAGAATTCCACCTCGACAACTATCTCGCCCGCATTGGCTATCGCGGGCCGCTGAAGCCGGATCTGGCGACGCTTGCGGACCTGAAGGCGGCGCATCTGGACGCGATCGCCTTCGAGGCGCTTGATCCGCTGCTCGGCCGCCCCGTTCATCTCGACCTCGCCTCGGTGCAGCAGAAGCTCGTCGACGGCCGCCGCGGCGGCTATTGCTTCGAGCAGAATGCGCTGCTGCGGGCTGCGCTCGAAGCGATCGGTTTTGCGGTCACCAGCCTGTCCGGGCGCGTGCGCTGGCGGCTCGAGCCCGATGCTCCGCTCGGACCACGCACGCATATGCTGCTCAAGGTCAATCTCGCCGACGGTCCCTATCTGGTCGATGTCGGCTTCGGCTCCTGCCTGGTCGATACGCCGCTGAAGCTGCAGCCTGATATCGTGCAGCCGACCGCGATGGGCACGTTCAGGCTGACGCAGTCCGATGACGGCCTGTTCTGGCTGGCCGCGAAACAGCCCGCGGGCTGGCGCATGATGTATGTGTTCGATCTGCAGCCGCAGCTGCCGTCCGATTACGCGCTCGGCAACTGGTACACCTCGACCCATCCCAGCATGCCCTTCACGTCGATGGTGGTGATGGAGCGGTTGACGCGCGATCGGCGTTACAAGCTCGTCAACCGGCGGCTGGTCACCGAGGCACGCGACGGCGAGATGGTCTCGGAGCAGATGATCCAAACGCCGGACGAGCTCCGCGCTGTGATTGATGACACCTTTGGGGTGACGCTCCCGGCCTCGGCGGATGAGATCTGGCGGCGGATCGACGGGGAGCGGTGAGTTCGTGCCTGAGCGTGTGATGCCGCCACACACGCCCGTCATCTCCTCGTCGTATCCGCCGGGATTGAGCGCCGGCGCGCAGATTGCGATTCAACCATCTGTCGCGGCGCTGACCGGCACACGCATGCGTGTCGCGATGAACGCCCCCATGGCGTTGCGCTTGCGCAGTCGGCTGGAACCTGAATGATCTGTTCCACTCTTCCGACGACTCGGCGCGCGGACTTGCCGCGGCGCCGGAATGGCGATTGCCTGGAGATGGTTTGGAGATGTCGACCTTTGTCTCGCAGGCGACCGGCCTGCAGCCGGGATTATTGTGGTTGAATGTGATTTCCGAGACCGTGCTCGGCTGCGCGTCTTTTGCCATGGCGCTTGCAGTCACGATCTTCCTTTCGCGCCGGCACGGCGACATGTTGCGAATCTTTGTCAGCCTGTTGGGAGCCCTCGGCGTTTTCGCTGCGGTCGGCGCCGTGAGCTGCCTGCTTTCGATCGTCACGTTATGGGTGCCGGTAGATCATCTCGAAACAGCCGTCAGGATGGTGATGGCGCTCATTTCCCTCCCGATCGGGGCCGGGCTGCTGCTCGGATTGCCGCGGCTCCTGGTGATGTCAACGCGGGTCCAGTTGCAGCAGGCTTATGCGGCGCTGGAAGAGGAGACCCGGCAGCGCCGCAAGGCCGAGGCGATGGTGCAGCGTTTCCAGGAGATGGAGGCGAACGAGGCCCAGGTGCGCCAGGCGCAGAAGATGGAGGCGATCGGCCAGCTCACCGGCGGCGTCGCGCACGACTTCAACAACATCCTGACCGTGATCACCGGCTCGATCGAAATGCTCAGCGACGGCGTCAAGGATCGGCCGCTGCTCGCCCAGATCGCATCCATGATCGGTGCCGCCGCGGCGCGGGGCGCTGACCTCACCCGGCGCCTCCTGGCCTTCGCCCGTCAGCAGCCGCTGCAGCCGCGCAGCACGGATGTCAACGCCCTGATTGTCGACGTCGCGCGGCTGCTGCGTCCAACGCTCGGCGTGCAGATCGAGATCGAGGCGATGCTGGTGCACGATGTCGCCCCGGTGCTGATCGATGCGAGCCAGCTCTCGACCGCGATCCTCAATCTGGCGCTGAACGCGCGCGACGCGATGCCCAATGGCGGCAAGCTGACCCTGGAGACCAAGAACGTCGTGCTCGACAACGACTATGCTCGCCTGAACAACAATGAGGTCCAGCCCGGCAACTACGTCATGATCGCGGTCAGCGATACCGGAGAGGGCATCCCGGGCCCCTTGCTCGACAAGGTGTTCGAACCCTTCTTCACCACCAAGGGCCTCGGAAAGGGATCAGGGCTTGGCCTCAGCATGGTCTATGGCTTCGTCAAGCAGTCGAACGGGCACATCAAGATCTACAGCGAGGAGGGCCACGGCACGTCTGTGAAGCTCTATTTGCCGCAGGCCACCAGCGCGCCGGAGAGCGATGCGGATATGTCGGCAGCCGAATCGGGCGTTCGCGAGGACGACCATCACGAGGAGGTCATTCTGATCGTCGAGGATGACGTGCTGGTCCGCGAATATGTGATCAGGCAGATCGAGCGTTTTGGCTACCGCACGCTCACCGCCGGCAACGCCGCCGAGGCGCTCGCCATCATCGACGGTGGCGAGCCGATCGACCTCCTGTTCACCGACGTGATCATGCCCGGTGGCATGAACGGCCGTCAGCTCGCGACCGAAGCCCAGAAGCGGCGTTCGGGGCTCAAGGTGCTCTACACCTCCGGCTACACCGAGAATGCCATCGTGCATCACGGCCGGCTCGATGCGGGCGTGATGCTGTTGCCGAAGCCGTATCTCAGCTCCGATCTCGCCCGCGCCATCAGCGCGGCGCTGGCGGCGTGAGTGGAAGGGTGATCCGTAGGATGGGTAGAGCGAAGCGAAACCCATCGGACGTTCTGGGCGCGATGATGGGTATCGCTTCGCTCCACCCATCCTACGAGCTAGCTGAGCACAAATTCAGCCACACGATACGCGGTCATCACCCGCCCCCGGGTCTCGCCTTCGGCGAGCCCGAGGACGGGCTCCGGCGGGGTATCCAGTACGCCGTGGCCTCTCGATCCTGACCGCTGGCAGCTCGGAATACTCGATCACCCGCCTGCGCGGGTGATGACAGTTTGAGTTGCGGTGTGAGCGCGAACTATATCGCGAAAGGTCAGCGAAACAGTAGCTGCTAGCCTCGCCTCACCTCACCGCGGCAGATCGGTTTCGCCCATCAGGAACTTGTCGATCGCTTGCGCGCAGAGCCGGCCCTCGCGGATCGCCCATACCACCAGCGACTGGCCGCGGCGCATGTCGCCGGCCGAGAACACCTTCTGCACCGAGGTTTGATAGTCGGTCAGGTTGGCCTTGACGTTGCCGCGCGGATCGAGATCGACGCCGAGGCTCTTGAGCAGGCCCTCATGCACCGGATGGACGAAGCCCATCGCCAGCAGCACGAGGTCGGCTGACAGCTCGAACTCGGTGCCGGGGAGCGGCTTGAACTGGCCGTCGACGCGGACGCAGGTGAGCTTCTTCAGCGCGCCGTTCTCGCCCTCGAACTTCTGGGTCAGCACGGCGAATTCGCGCGCGGCGCCTTCGGCCTGGCTCGACGAGGTCCGCATCTTCAAGGGCCAGTTCGGCCAGGTGAGCGCCTTGTTCTCGCGCTCGGGCGGGGCGGGCATGATCTCGAGCTGGGTCACCGACAGCGCGCCCTGACGCAGCGAGGTGCCGATGCAATCGCTGCCGGTGTCGCCGCCGCCGATCACCACCACATGCTTGCCGCCCGCAAGAATGTCGGTCGCATTGACCGGCTCTTCGCTCACACGGCGGTTCTGCTGCGGCAGGAAGTCCATCGCGAAATGGATGCCGGACAGATCACGGCCGGGGATCGGCAAATCGCGCGGCGCCTCGGCGCCGCCGGTCAGCGCGACCGCGTCATGGTCCTTCAACAGCGTCTTGGCATCGAGGCCGCCATTGCTGCCGACATGAACGCCATAATGGAAGGTGATGCCTTCACCTTCCATCTGCGCGATGCGGCGGTCGATGATGCCCTTCTCCATCTTGAAGTCGGGAATGCCGTAACGCAGCAGGCCGCCGGCCTTGGCGTGCTTCTCATAGACGTGGACGTCGTGCCCGGCGCGCGCCAGCTGCTGCGCGCAGGCGAGCCCGGCCGGGCCAGCGCCTACGACCGCAACTTTCTTGCCGGTCTTGACCGCCGGCGGCTCGGGCTTGATCCAGCCCTGCTCGAAGGCCTTGTCGACGATGGCGCACTCGATCGTCTTGATGGTCACCGGGTTGTCGTCGATATTGAGCGTGCACGACGCTTCGCACGGCGCGGGACAGATGCGCCCGGTGAACTCGGGGAAATTGTTGGTCGAGTGCAGGTTGCGCGCGGCCTCTTCCCAATTGCCGTTGTAGACGAGGTCGTTCCAGTCCGGGATCTGGTTGTTGACCGGGCAGCCGGGCGCTCCCGGCGCGGCCGAGCCAGTGCCGTGGCAATAGGGGATGCCGCAATTCATGCAGCGCGCCGCCTGGTCGCGCAGCTCCCTCTCGGACAGCGGCACCACGAATTCCTGGAAGTGCTTCAGGCGGTCGGCAACCGGCGTGTACTTGCGATCGTGCCGCTCGATTTCGAGAAAACCTGTGACCTTGCCCATGAACCTACGACGTCCCTTTGTATCTGCGCATGGTCTGGTCCGAAAACCGGTCGCCACTTTTCGGGACCATGCGGTCTATCTCGGCCTCATGGTTCGAGACGGCGCTTTCGCGCCTCCTCACCATGAGGAATTAGCTCCGTGTTTCCCTTCATCCCCGGGGAGCGGCGCCTTCGCCGCGTCTCGGAGGGATGAGGCCCATCCATTTCCGTCCGTCATTCCGGGACGGCGCGTCAGTGCCGGACCCGGAATCTCGAAATTGTGGCGCGAGATTCCGGGTTCAGCCCTGCGGGCTGCCCCGGAATGACGCCAAGACATTAAGCCCCGATCGCGATCTTCGGCTCGGCGTCGGCGTTGGCCGCGAGCTCCTTCAGCGCGCGGCGGTATTCCACCGGCATCACCTTGCGGAACTTCGGCGCATAGTCCTTCCAGTTCGCCAGGATGTCAGCCGCGCGCGCCGAGCCCGTCGCCTTGGCGTGGCGCGAGATCAGGACATGCAGCCGCTCGACATCGGAGGCGAGCAGGTTCTTGAACACGTCGACCCGGCCATGCGCTTCGAGATCGCCCATCTGGTGATAGGTGTCCTCGGCGATCATCTCCTCCGACAGCACCGGCTCGAGATCGACCATCGCCATGTTGCAGAGCTTGTCGAAATCGCCGGCCTCGTCGAGCACATAGGCGACGCCGCCGGACATGCCGGCTGCGAAGTTGCGCCCGGTCTTGCCGAGCACGACCACGATGCCGCCGGTCATGTATTCGCAGCAATGGTCGCCCGCACCTTCGACGACGGCGAGCGCGCCGGAATTGCGCACAGCGAAGCGCTCGCCGGCGATGCCGCGGAAATAGCACTCGCCGGAGATCGCGCCATACATCACGGTGTTGCCGACGATGATCGATTCCTCCGGCACGATGCCGGAGACGCGCGGCGGCTTGACGATGATGCGGCCGCCGGACAGGCCCTTGCCGACATAGTCGTTGCCTTCGCCTTCGAGCTCGAAGGTGACGCCATGCGCAAGCCATGCGCCGAAGGCCTGGCCCGCGGTACCCATCAGGCTGACATGGATGGTGTCATGCGGCAGGCCGGCATGGCCGTAGATCTTGGCGACTGCACCGGAGAGCATGGCACCGGCCGAGCGGTCAGTGTTGTTGATCTCGGCCTCGATCTTCACCGGCGCGCCGCGGTCGAGGGCAGGGCCCGCTTGCGCGATCAGCTTGCGGTCGAGCACGGCTTCCAGATGATGGTTCTGCGCCTCGGAGCGGTAGATCTTCTGGCCCGGCTCCTCCTTCTGCTTCACGAACAGCTTGGAGAAGTCGAGACCCTTGGCCTTCCAATGCGCCACCAGCCGGGACTGGTCCAGCATCTGCACCTGACCGATCATCTCGTTGAAGCTGCGATAGCCGAGGCTGGCCATGATCTCGCGGACCTCTTCGGCCACGAAGAAGAAGTAGTTGATGACGTGCTCGGGCTGGCCGGTGAAGCGCTTGCGCAGCACCGGGTCCTGCGTGGCAACGCCGACCGGACAGGTGTTGAGGTGGCACTTGCGCATCATGATGCAGCCGGCCGCGATCAAGGGCGCCGTGGCGAAGCCGAACTCGTCGGCCCCGAGCAGCGCGCCGATGACGACGTCACGCCCGGTGCGGAAGCCGCCATCGACCTGGACCACGATGCGGCTGCGCAGCCGCTCGCGCACCAGGGTCTGGTGGGTTTCAGCGAGGCCGATCTCCCACGGCGAACCGGCATGCTTGATCGAGGTCAGCGGCGAGGCACCGGTGCCGCCCTCGAAGCCCGCGATGGTCACATGGTCGGCGCGCGCCTTGGCAACGCCGGCAGCGACCGTGCCGACGCCCACTTCTGAGACCAGCTTCACCGAGACCTGGCCGTCGGGATTGACGTTCTTCAGGTCGTAGATCAGCTGCGCCAAGTCTTCGATCGAATAGATGTCGTGATGCGGCGGCGGCGAGATCAGGCCGACGCCCGGCGTCGAATGCCGCACCTTGGCGATGGTGGCATCGACCTTGTGGCCGGGCAGCTGGCCGCCTTCGCCGGGCTTGGCACCCTGCGCCATCTTGATCTGCATCATGTCGGAGTTGACGAGATATTCCGTCGTCACGCCGAAGCGGCCGGAGGCCACCTGCTTGATCGCCGAGCGCATCGAATCGCCATTCGGCAGCGGCTTGAAGCGATCGGCTTCCTCGCCGCCTTCGCCGGTGTTCGATTTGCCGCCGATCCGGTTCATCGCGATCGCCAATGTCGTGTGCGCCTCGCGCGAGATCGAGCCGAACGACATCGCACCTGTGGCAAAGCGCCTGACGATGTCCTTGGCCGGCTCGACCTCGTCGAGCGGGACAGGCTTGCGCTTGTCGTCCTCGGCCGACTTGATCCGGAACAGGCCGCGCAGGGTGACGAGCCGCTCGGACTGCTCGTTGAGAATCTTGGCGAACGCCTGGTAACGCTCCCTGGAATTGCCGCGCACCGCATGCTGCAGGGTCGAGACCGACTCCGCGGTCCAGGCGTGGTCCTCGCCGCGGCTACGGAAGGCGTATTCGCCGCCGACATCGAGCGCGCTCTTGTAGACCAGCGCATCGCCGAACGCGTCGGTGTGACGCCGCGCAGTTTCCTCGGCGATTTCAGGCAGGCCGACGCCTTCGATACGGCTGTGCGTGCCGGCGAAGAACTTCTGCACGAACTCGCCCCGAAGGCCGACCGCGTCGAAGATCTGCGCGCCGCAATAGGACTGATAGGTCGAGATGCCCATCTTGGACATCACCTTGAGCAGGCCCTTGCCGATCGACTTGATGTAGCGCTTGACGACTTCGTAGTCGCTGAGCGCGCCGGGCAGGCGGTCCTTCAGCGCGACGATGGTCTCGAAGGCGAGATAGGGGTTGATCGCCTCGGCGCCGTAGCCGGCGAGGCACGCGAAGTGATGCACCTCGCGCGGCTCGCCCGATTCGACCACGAGGCCGACCGAGGTGCGCAGGCCGGTGCGGATCAGATGATGATGCACGGCGGCGCAGGCGAGCAGCGAGGGGATCGGAATCCGCTCGGCCGACACCATGCGGTCGGACAGGATGATGATGTTGACGCCCTCGCGGACGGCGGCTTCGGCGCGGCCGCAGAGATCGTCGAGCATCTGCTCGAAGCCGGCCGCGCCCAGGCTCGCATCGAAGGTGGTGTCGAGCGTGCGCGAGACGAAATGGCTGTCGGAGACTTCCGAGATCGAGCGGATCTTCTCGAGGTCGGCATCGGTCAGGATCGGCTGATGCACCTCGAGCCGCTTGGTCGAGGCGACGCCCTCGAGGTCAAACAGGTTCGGCCGGGGTCCGATGATCGAGACCAGGCTCATCACCAGCTCCTCGCGGATCGGGTCGATCGGCGGGTTGGTGACCTGGGCGAAGTTCTGCTTGAAATAGGTGAAGAGCAGCTTCGTCTTGTCCGACAGCGCCGAGATCGGCGTGTCGTTGCCCATCGAGCCCGTGGCCTCCTCGCCGGTCGCGGCCATCGGCGTCATCAGGATGTTGATGTCTTCCTGGGTGTAGCCGAACGCCTGCTGCCGATCCAAGAGCGGCAGGTTGGTGCGTGCGCCCTTGGTCGGCGCATCCGGCAGTTCCTCGACCTGGATCTGCGTGCGCGCCAACCACTCCTTATAGGGATGGCTCGCCGCGAGCTGCGCCTTGATCTCGTCGTCGGGAATGAGGCGGCCCTGTTCGAGGTCCACGAGCAGCATCTTGCCCGGCTGCAGCCGCCACTTGGTGACGATCTGGTCCTCCGGGATCTTCAAGACGCCCATCTCGGACGCCATCACGATGCGGTCGTCCTTGGTGACGAGATAGCGCGCCGGCCGCAAGCCGTTGCGGTCGAGCGTGGCGCCGATCTGGCGGCCGTCGGTGAAGGCGATCGCGGCCGGGCCGTCCCACGGCTCCATCAGCGCGGCGTGATACTCATAGAAGGCGCGGCGCTGTTCGCTCATCAGCGGATTGCCCGCCCACGCCTCGGGGATCATCATCATCACCGCGTGCGGCAGCGAGTAGCCGCCCTGCACCAGGAATTCCAGCGCGTTATCGAAGCAGGCGGTGTCGCTCTGGCCTTCATAGGAGATCGGCCAGAGCCGGCTGATGTCCTTGCCGAACAGCTCCGAGCTCACCGAGGCCTGGCGGGCGGCCATCCAGTTGACGTTGCCGCGCAGCGTGTTGATCTCGCCGTTATGGGCGATCATCCGGTAAGGATGCGCCAGCGACCAGGTCGGGAAGGTGTTGGTGGAGAAGCGCTGATGCACCAGCGCCAGCGCGCTCTCGAAGTCCGGCTCGTGCAGGTCAGCGTAGTACTTGCCGAGCTGGTCGGCCAGGAACATGCCCTTGTAGATCACGGTCCGGCATGACATCGAGCAGGTGTAGTAGCCCGACATGCCGCGGTCGCGGCGCTGATAGATCGCCTGCGAGATCGACTTGCGCAGGATGTAGAGCCGGCGCTCGAATTCGTCGTCGGTCTTGGCGGCGCCGTTGTGGCCGATGAACACCTGCATGTGCGTCGGCTCGGTCGGCTTCACGGTGACGCCGAGCGAGGAATTGTCGGTCGGCACCTCGCGCCAGCCGAGCAGCACCATGCCCTCGTCCTCGATCTGGTCGGCGATGATGCTCTTGATGACGTTGCGCCACGCGGTCTCGCGCGGCATGAACAGTGCGCCGATGGCGTATTCGCCCGGTGCGGGCAGCGTGAAGCCGAGCTCGGCCGCCTTGCGGGCGAAGAAGCCGTGCGGGATCTGGACCAGGATGCCGGCGCCGTCGCCGAAGCGCGGGTCGGCGCCGACGGCGCCGCGATGCTCGAGATTGCAGAGGATGCTGAGCGCGTCCGCCACGATCTGATGCGACTTCTGGCCCTTGATGTTGGCAATGAAGCCGACGCCGCAGGAATCCTTCTCCTGGGCGGGATCGTACAGGCCTTCGGCCTGCGGGCGCCAAGAATGGAGTTCCCTATGAAGTTCCCGCGCGGTATCGGCCGTTTTCACGCGGGATTCCGTCGCCAGCACTGCGCCTTCACTCTTCTCGTGCTCGAACATCGACCCGCTCATCATCCATCCCCTTTTTTTCGGTCAGGGCCCTGCCACCACCGTCCGGCGCACCTCGGGCGTCGCGCGGTCCCTCTCCGGAACCATCGCTCGTCCTCATCAGCGAGCCGCATTTTCAGAATTCAGGCGCGTGTCCGGGTGAAACGTCCCAGCGGACGGCCCGCACCTGTCATGTCACAGCGCCCTTCGGCGCCGCAATATCATTGCAAAGGTCATGGGCTCTTTGCAACGAAATTTGAGACAGCCATTCTGTCCTACCGCCGCACCATGTCAAATCTTAATTTATCATACAAGGGCCGCACTGTCCCGGGCGCTTGTGCTGGCCGGGTCCCCGCAGCGCGGCTTTTTCGCGGCTCGAACCGCAAATCTACTTTACCTTTTTGCGATCGGCCGCCCCGATCCCGCCCAAGCTCTGACCAAGGACCGCCAGAATCGAGGCCGAACGTTTGCGCCCCACACGTCAGGGAGCGCAAGGCTCCAGCCATGCGGGGGCATTCAGGAGCGTAAAGCCATGAAATTATTTGTTGGTGCCGTCTCGGCCGCCTTGATCGCGGCGGCGGCCGCGCAGGCCGAGCCGCTGGCGCCGTCCTACCGCGCGGTGTCAGATTTCGACGGCCCCTATGCGGACCAGCCGCTCCCGCCAGCGCCGGTTCCGCCGCCCGCGCCACGCTATGGCTATGGACCGGGCCCGGACTACGGCTACCAGCCCGAGGATCGTTATCCACCGCCGCGCCAATATCGGCCCGAGGGATATGCCCCCGATTATGGCTATGCCCCGGCGTTCCTGCCGGTGCATGAGGTCTACGCGATCCTGCGCGACCACGGCTTCTCGCCGTTGGGTGCGCCGCGACAGCGCGGCAATGTCTATGTCATCGCGGTGCTGGATCGCGACGGTGAGGACGGCAAGATCGTCATCGACGCGGTATCCGGGCGCATCGTTCGCTTCGTGCCAGCGTTCCAATGGGGCAATGAATATGAGCGGATGCGCTATGCGCCGCCACGAGGCCAGATCGACAATCTGCCACCGCCGACGGTGATCCGGGCCGACCCGCGGATTGTCCCGCCGGCGCCAGTTGAGCCGCGTCTGGCGAGCCGCGCCGCGCCTGCCCCGCTGCCGAGAGTGGCCGCCCCCGCGGTCCGGCCGGCCGCGCCGGCGCAGACTGCGGCGCTCAATCCGAGGCCTGCCGAGGCCAAGCCGGTCGAGAGCCGACCCGCGCCGCAGACCACCGCCACCATCGCCCAGCCGCAGCCGCCCGCAGCTGAGCAGAAGCCGGCGCCGCAGACCACGGCATCGGTCACGTCACAGAGGCCCGTCATCGAGCAGAAGCCTGCGCCGCAGGTCCTGCCGACGCAGGCCATGCCGCCGGTGCAGGCGCTGGAGTAGGGGGGCCGCCGGAGCTTCTGCCCTGCCTCTCACGCACAACACTGTCATCGCCCGGCTCGACCGGGCGATCCAGTATTGCAGAGACGTCAGAACTAAGATCGAGGGGCCTCGGCGTACTGGATGCCCCGCCCTCGCCTTCGCGGGGCATGACGATCTTATTGTTTGAGGCGATCCGAACACCTCGCAGGCTTGCGTATAGCTACTCCGCCCGCCCTGCCGCTTTCAGGATCAGGTCCGCGACCTCCTTCGGATGCGACACCAGCGACAGGTGGCCGGCATCGAGCTCGACTGTGGTTGCGTTGATGCGCTTGGCCAGGAAGCGCTCGAAATCCGGATCGATCGTCTTGTCCTGTTTCGACACTGCGTAGAAGGACGGCTTGTCGTGCCAGGCCGCGGCGGTGGTGCGGCTGGCGAAGATCGAAGCCGCCGTCGGCCATTGCACCGCATAGAGCTCCTTGGCCGTGGTCGCATCGACGCCGTTGGCGAAGTACTTCAGGAAAGCGTCCTCCGACAGCTTGGTCTCGCCGTCATGATTGACGATGCCGGCGCGCGCCGGCGGATTGGGATACTTGCCCGCCAGCGCCACGAAATCCTCGCCCGCATCCGGCGCCCGCGCGGCGATATAGACCAGCGCGCTGACTTTCGGATCGGTGCCGACCTCGCTGACGACAGTGCCGCCCCAGGAATGGCCGACCAGCACGGTCGGGCCGTCCTGCAAAGCCAGCGCACGGCGGGTGGCGGCGGCGGAGTCGTCCAGCGACGTCAGCGGATTTTGCACGGCGGTGACCTTCAGCCCCGCCGCCTGCAGATAGGGAATGACCTTGGCCCAGCTCGAGCCGTCGGCCCAGGCGCCGTGCACCAGCACGACATTGCTGGCTTTGACCGGCTCGGCGGGGGCGGCCGAGGCAGCAGTGCCGGCTGCGATCAGCGCCGCGGCGGCGAACGTGAGAGTGCGAACGAGGTTCATCGGTTTGCTCCGTGAGGGGATGAGAGAGGGACGGCTTGATCGCGATCACTCTCGTCATCGCCATGGAGCGGTGTGTCGTTACGGTGTCTCACGGCGACTTGATCGCAGTGCAGCAAATCCGACGCTGAGACCAAGGCAAACAAAAACGCCCCGGAGATCCGGGGCGTTTCGTATTCGAACGATGCGGTTCGCGTTGGCCTTACGCGGCGGCCTTGGCGGCGGAGCCCTCGATCACCGGCTGCTGCTGCGAGCCCTGCGCGCTGGTCGCGATCGGAATGCTGCGGGGCTTCTTGGCCTCCGGAATCTCGCGCTCGAGGTCGACATGGAGCAGGCCGTTCTCAAGGCTGGCGTTCTTGACCACCACATGGTCGGCGAGCTGGAAGGAGCGCTCGAAGGCGCGCGCGGCGATGCCGCGATAAAGCACTTCGCTCTTGGCCTTGCCGTTCTCGTTGGCGGCCTTGTCGCCCTTGATCGTCAGCGTGTTCTCCTTGGCGACGATCGCAAGATCATCCTTGCCGAAACCGGAGACGGCAACCGTAATGCGGTAGGCATTCTCGCCGGTGCGCTCGATGTTGTAGGGCGGATAGCCGGGGCTGCCGTCGGAGGTGGCCTGATCGAGCAGGCTGAAGAGACGGTCGAAGCCGACGGTGGAGCGATAGAAGGGGGTGAGATCGTAGGTACGCATGAAAGTCCTCCATTGAGCGACTGGTTCAATGACCCGCCCGCCATAGGGCCGGGCCGTTCGTGCAGCCTGATGTTTCGGAGGTCATCCGAAAGCACTGGTAGCGGCCTGCACGCTGCTGATATGGGTGGAACGCCGCGCCGTTCAAGCCGGCGCGATGTCCCTCTTTTTGCTGCTTCCCACTCTTGATTCCCTCCGGCTCTTACCTATTCGATCGCGCCTCATGACGCTCGTCTCGATTCCCGCCAACCCCGTCCCCGAAAACGTCGTCACCGGCACCATCAAGACTCCCGATGGCGCCGAGCTGCGCTTTGCGCGCTGGGCGCCATCGTCGGGCCGCAAGGGCACGGTCTGCATCTTCACCGGCCGCAGCGAGATGATCGAAAAGTACTTCGAGACGGTGCGGGATCTGCGCGACCGCGGCTTCGCGGTGGCGATCATCGACTGGCGGGGCCAAGGGCATTCGTCGCGACGCTTACGCGATCCGCGCAAGGGCTATGTGCGCTCCTTCACCGACTACGAGGTCGACGTCGAGACCTTCGTGCAGCAGGTGGTGCTGCCCGATTGTCCGCCGCCGCATTTTGCGCTGGCGCATTCGATGGGCGGCACGGTGCTGCTTAGGCTTGCGCATGCCGGCAAGCGCTGGTTCGACCGCGTGGTGCTGTCAGCGCCGATGATCGACCTGCCGGGACGGCGCACGTCGTTGCCGGCGCGGCTGTTGTTGAAGACGCTGCGCTTCGCCGGCCAGGGCGGCAGCTATGTGCCGGGCGGCGGCGACGCGATCGCAGGGCTGGAGCCGTTCGTCAGCAATCCCGTCACCTCCGATCCCGTGCGTTACGCCCGTAACGCGGCGATCCTGGAGGAGGACCCGACGCTCGGTATCGGATCGCCGACGGTGGCCTGGGCGGACGCCGCCTTCTCGGCCATGGTCACCTTCCGCGGCATGAATTACCCGTCCCAGATCCGTCAGCCGATCCTGATGCTCGCCGCCTCCAACGACACCGTGGTGTCGACCTCGGCGATCGAGGAGTTCGCCTATCATGTGCGCGCCGGCTCGCACCTCGTGATCGCGGGCGCCAAACATGAGATCCTGCAGGAGCAGGATCGCTATCGCAGCCAGTTCTGGGCCGCGTTCGATGCGTTCGTGCCGGGCACGCCGCTGTTTGGGTGAGGAGGCGTCACCGCTCTCTCGTCAGTGGACGCGAGCCCGCGCCCAGATCATGCCCCGCCGACGCCGCGGATGATGGTGCCGCGACCGGCACAGGTCGGGCATGGGGCATCGCCGATCCGGCCGCGGCCGTGGCAGTCGGGGCAGAGATCCTCGCCGGTGCCGGGCGTTCCCCGCGGCGCTTCGTCGCCGGGGTTGAGCTTGGCCTCGGAGGGTTGCACACGCGTCGTGTCTGCATTGTTCCCGGTCATGGCGTTTCTCCTTGTCGCAGACGTCAACGCCGCAGGCTTGCAGTGGTGCCAGGGGTTCGAGACCCCCGAACCATGGTTTCGGACAGCAAACAACAAAGCCGCCGGCGAGGCGGCGTGTGCGCCTCGCCAATGTTACAGTTCGTGGGGCGGGTCTGTTCCCGCCCTCATCGCGTCAGATGCGCTTCGGCAACGGCATGATTGAACATCGTGTTCAGCGCGGCCGTGATGTCGGCGGGCGTGTTCGCGGTGTAGAAGAATCCAGGTGAGGCGCAGTTCTGCAAGCTCGTGGGGATGTTGGGGATGTTGTTGTTGGCGTAGTCGTCCTCGTCGCCGGCGAAGGATGCATTCACGGGATTGATCTTCTGATACGGAATGTACAGCACCGAAATGATGATGCCGCGCTTCTTCAAGGGCGTGCAGGACGTGGCGGGATCGATGACGGTGGCGTGGTTGCTGCCCGACCAGGAGCCGTTAGGAACGCCCTTCACCTGCGGGTCCTGCGCGCCATCAGTCACCAGGAAGACGTAAGGTAGGGTATTGTTCGTCGCAGTGCCGTCGCCGACGCTGACGATGAGGTCGTTGATGCTGGACAATGCGGTGTCGATATGCGTGCCGCCCGACCCGAGATTGGCGTTGGTATTGGTGTCGAGCAGCGAGGCAAGATTGGCCGCAGCGTAGTTGATGCTGGAGGGATCGGTGGTCGATCCGTTGATGCTGCTGGTCAGGGGAAAATAGGAATAGAGATAGCGGATGAACGGATAAAGACCGATCCTGAACTGGTTGGAGATCTTCTGCGTGTTGTTCGCCGTCAGGAACAACTGATTGACCGCATAGCCCACCGCGTCGAGTCGCAGCTGGATGCACGCATCGGTGCCGTCGGTCGGGCAGTTCGCGACCGTCGACAGCTTGCTGTACAGTGAGTCGGGAAGGCCTGAAACGACCGAGGACGGCAGCTGCACCCCCATGGGATTGCTGCGATTGGTGGTGAGGAGCGCCTTGTAGCCGCTCTGGCTGACGCGTGAGATCGCGTAACCCAGGCAGTAGTTGTTGGTGGGATAGCCCTGGGTCCCCGAATCGGTGCACGCGCTGTTCTGCGGCGAGAAATGGCACGCGAGGGTGCAGCCGGTCGGATATTGCCGATAGTTGTCGGGGCTGATGGCCTGCATGCGCTGGGCTTCCTTGTCGGTGGAAGGCAGGCCCATCGATCCCGAGACATCCAGTGTCAGATAGAAGTCGAGATAGAGCGGCAAGGTGGTGGAGGATGACGAGCTGCCGCTCACGGTGAGGGTCTTATACCCGATCACGCTCAGGAAGGTCGTGGGCACGTTGGCCGTGAACGGCACCTGCGACGAGAGAGTGGCTCCGGTCTTGGTGACCGTGCTCTTTTTCGATACCAGGGTGAAGCCGGTCCCCGTGGCGGCGTTGCCGTTGAAGATGTTGTCCGCCTCGGTGGCGCCGGCGGAAACCGGGCCGTCTGACGTCATCGACATCGCGGCCAGGTAGCCTGCGGAATTGACGGCGATCGAGGCGATGCTCGCGGCATCCGCCGCCGATTGCAGCTTGATCTTGATGCGCATGGCCATCGAGTAGTCGGTCGCGCATCCGATCGCGATGAGGATCGGCAACAGCGCCATTGCGAAGATGACGGCAATATTGCCATTGGAATCGCGCCGGAAGCGAGCGATCAGCGCCATCGGGCGGTTCAGGGTTCGGCTGAAGCTCATGAAGCGACGCCCTCCAGGCGTTGATGCGCGATGTGCCGCATGGACGAATTTCGATATTTCGCGCAATGGTTGCGTCGCGCGCGAGTTCGCGACTGTTGACGATGAGGCATGGCTGGCAGGTCGATGCGATCGGCTTGTTATTTGATTGTTTGATCCGCTCCTGAGGCAGAGCGCAGTTCGTCAGCTCTCGTGCCGGTTCCGATGGGGCGCGCTTCGCAGCGAGTGGGCGCGGATCGAGACCAATGCGCGATCATCTGCACAGGAAGGGACCATCGCATTACCGCTCTTGAGAAACTGTTGATGCGAGCGTGCAGTCTCTATCTATCCCCCGCGTTCAAGTTGGCACATCAGGGACGCGGAGAGTGATAGTGCGGAGTCGCAATTGTGAGTTGTAATTAGTTCGATGGTCGGACGATCCGCGTGTCCCAGCGAGCGAAGTAGAAACGAATCCGGAATTTCATCCTACCCTATTGTGATGCACGTGAGGGTTGTGCGTTGTATTCTGCAACTTGCAAGCGCGCCGGTCAGGCCGTTTTGGTTCGGGACCGCCGCATCGCCGGCGAATGGCTCTTGGCGTGATCGACGAAGGCGCGGAGCTTCGGCATGATCTCGCGGTGCGCCGGATAATACAGGAAGACGCCCGGCGCGGTCGGCGCGAACGGCGCCAGCACCTGAACGAGCTTGCCCGCCCGCAACGGGTCGGCGGCAATCGGCTCGGGAAGCTGCGCCAACCCCACGCCTTCGATGGCTGCGCCAAGCACGGTGGAAAAATCGTTGGCGATGAGCGGCCCGGCGACGGCAATTTCGATCGCGCGGCCGTTGTCATTGAGCGTCCATGATCCGACTGCGCCGCTGGAGCGCCGCAGCCTGATGCAGCGGTGGTGACGCAAATCATCCGGGCGCTGGGGCCGTCGGTTGGCGCCGAAATAGGCCGGGCTGCCGGCCGTCACCAGGCGAAACGGCGGGGTGAGCCGCACGGCGACCATGTCAGCCGCGATGAACTGACCCATTCGGATGCCGGCGTCAAATCCCGCGGCCGCGAGATCGATCAGCTCCTCGCTCGTGGCAATCTCGACTTCGACCTCCGGATAGGCCTTGCAGAAGGACGCGATCAACGGCTGCAGCAGGACCGGTAGAACCGCGCGCGGCACCGACAGGCGCAACAGTCCGGCCGGCCGCCGTCCCAGGTCGCGCGCGGTCTCGCCGGCGGCGATGAGCTCTTCGAACGCCGGCTTGGCGCGGGACAGGAAACCTGCGCCGGCTTCGGTCAGCCCGACACTGCGGGTGGTGCGAATGAAGAGTGTTGCGCCGAGACGCGCCTCGAGCGCCCGGATGGCTTGGCTGATCGCCGATGGCGTGACCCCGAGCTCCGCCGCCGCTCTGCGAAAGTTGCGGTGTTTGGCCACGCCGAGGAACGCCTCGATGCCGTCGAGCGCACCCTGCCGGACTGTGAAGCTCTGCTTCATAACCCATCGACATTATCGCGGATAGTTGTCGAGGAAAAGCGAGCCTATGTCATGAGCTCTCACCGGCATCCGTGCCGAACTGGAGGACCGCCATGAACGATGCACTTGAGGGTGTCCGCAACCATTACCGGGCGACCGGCCTGACCGAGCGGCTGAAGGCGGCGCTCACCGCATTCGGCCCGGAGGACCAGCGTCTCGATCCCCGACAGCTCGCCGCGCTCGACCAGTTTCACACCATCGGGCTCGCCGCGACCGACGAACTCACCAAATTAGTTGGGATCACCGCCGACATGTCGGTTCTGGACGTCGGCTCGGGCGTCGGCGGCCCGGCCCGCTTCGTGGCCGCGACCCGCGGCTGCAAGGTGACCGGCGTCGACCTTAGTGAGCCGTTCGTGGAGGCCGCGCGCTACCTGACCGAGCGCACCGGACAGAGCGGTCAGGTGTCATTCCAGGTCGCAAGCGCCCTGGAGCTGCCCTTTGGCGACGGCGCGTTCGACGCCGTTCTCATGCAGCACGTCGCGATGAATATCGAAGACCGTGGACGGCTGTATCGCGAGATCCGGCGTGTGCTGAAGGCTGGCGGCAGGTTCGCCGTCTTCGACGTCGTGTCAAACGGCGCCGAGCCGCATTACCCCGTTCCCTGGGCGCGAACCGCGGCGACGAGCTTCCTGCTGACCGCTGCTGCGACGCGCGAGGCGATCGAACCGGCAGGCTTTCGAACGCTGGTCTGGCGCGACGATACCGAGACGGCAAAAGCCTGGGTCGCGCGACTGCGCGCCTCCGGCCCGCCGCCATCGCCCAATCTCGGCGTGGTGATGGGGCCGGATTTCGCCGAGCTTGCCGCCAATCTGGGACGAAATCTGCTGGAAGGCCGGCTCGGCATTCTGACCGCCGTGTTCGAAGCCGCGCCAGCGAGCGCATAAGAGGAGGGGACCATGTCACCGGAAGCCATTTTCCGCACCCACCTCGTTTTCGGTTATGTCGCGTGGCTGCTTTGCTTTGCCGCCTACATCTGGCCGCGCCTCAGATCGATGGACCATGTCGAGGCCCATCGTGCGATCGCGACATTGCACAGCTTCCGCTTTTTCGGGCTGGTCTTCATCCTGCCCGGCTATGTCGGGCCGCATCTTCCGACCGGCTTCGCGAGCTTCGCCGCGTACTGGGATTTCGCGACCGGGATCCTCGCCATGCTGGCGCTGCTCGCCGTCAGGATCCGTCCCTTGTTCTGGCTCTTGGTCGCGGCCTTCAACGTGGTCGGCATCATCGATCTCGTGGTCGACTACGCGCAGGCTGTCAGCATCGACCTTCCATCGATTGCGGGCGAACTGGGCGCCGCCTACGTGATCCCGGTCATCTACGTGCCGCTGCTGATGATCACGCACGTCACCGCCTTCTACCTGCTGTTCCGGCAGCTCAGGGCGACCCGGCTGGTTGCTCGCGGAGCGTCTGCATAACGGTCCGTCTCGGCACTCGGAACGTTGCAACCTGCTTGGTTTCGAGTGCACGAGACGAGTTGGCACGGGCGTAGGATTGCCCGTAGCTGATCACACCCAGCGTCGGACTCGCGCGAGATAGTCGTCATAGGTCGCGCCGAATTGGCGCCGCATCTTGGCTTCCTCGAAGGGGATGTGGACCCAATTGACAGTCAGGAAGACGGCAATCGGCGCAATAAACATCGGCCAGGA
Organism: Bradyrhizobium sp. HKCCYLS1011; assembly: GCF_051167795.1. Taxonomy (NCBI): domain Bacteria; kingdom Pseudomonadati; phylum Pseudomonadota; class Alphaproteobacteria; order Hyphomicrobiales; family Nitrobacteraceae; genus Bradyrhizobium; species Bradyrhizobium sp. HKCCYLS1011. The sequence continues at coordinate 94,467 of NZ_JBNPTT010000004.1, forward strand.
GCCGATCCATACGGCAATGCCGAGCGCAAGCGTGACGAGGCCCAGATACATCGGGTTGCGGGTGAACCGGTAGGGGCCGCGTGTGACGAGCGTGCGATTGGTCGGCGATGTCGGCTCGATCTCCGTGCCTTCACGCTGGAACAGGACGAAGGCCCAGACGGGCGGGATGAACGCCAGCGCCACCAGAGCCATTCCGAGCGGCGGAACGGGCATGCCGGGCACCATCGGCCAACCCAGCAGCCAACTCAGCGCCACACACAGAATGATAAAGATCAACGCCCAGATGGGCGGAGGGAGCTTGAGCATGGGCAAGCCAACCTCCATGAACGATCGTTTGATAGTAGCATTAAGCGAGCGGGCTGCCAGGCCGGGCGGAGCGAAATGCAGTGAACGATTTGGAGCTCGCCGAACTGTTTAAAAGACCGGGAGCGTAGAAGCAGCGGTTGCTGGCTGAATCGGGTGCTTTGCCCGACAGGCGAGCTCCGCTAAACCCTGTCCAGCCCTGCCGCGAAAAATATTCTTCTTTCGTATTTTCAGAAATCGTGTATTGATCGACGCCGTCCCGCTTCCTCCAGGAGGGGCGTATCGCGGTCGTCACGAACGTGGGCGGTGGGATGCGATGGGCGTATTGGGGTGTCGCGTGATCTCATCATGCGGACGAACAACCTTGATGCGCACGGTCAAGTCGTGTGGTTCCGACACCCCGACGCTGGTGTCACGCTGCGCGATGATGCCTTTGCATCACGCGGGTCATGGTGGCCAGAAAGCCCGGCGCACCAGGAAGAGCACGAAGCAGCCGTCAAACATCGCGCAGGGAATGCCGGATGTCTCGGCTGACCTGTGGTGACTGCCGCCTGCTTTCTTTGATGCAGGCGGGCCATGGGCTCGGCCAGAGTCCGGCATTCCCTGCGCCCTCCGACTTGGTCGAGGGCGGTGCATCAGCAAAGCTCGGGTGGATCATGCCGCGAGAGCGCGGACCTATGTTCCAAGGGCTGTTTGATAGTTGAATCGGACGTGAGCCGCGATACGTCATTGCGAGCGCGAGCGACTTGTCCGCCGAAGCCCAAGGGGCGAAGGCGGCAGCGATCCAGAACCTTGGCTGAGCTCTGGATTGCTTCGGCGCTGACGCGCCTCGCAATGACGGGATGCACAGTGGGCGTGGCAGGCGGGCTCCTACAGCGTCTTCAGATACTCGATCAGCTGCCAGCGCTCCTCCTCGCTGAAGCCGCGGCCGATCACCCCTTGGGGATAGTCGTGCGGGTCGCGCTCGGGTCCCTCGAAGGAATGGCCCAACACGCTGTTGCCCTTGATCGGTCCGTTGCCGTCGGCCGTCATGAACCGGGTCTGGCCGGTCTTGCACGAGGCCTCGCCGCCAGCGGGCACAGCAAAGCCGACCGTGACCGGATCGTAGTCGCGCGCGCCCTGGCAGAACGAGGTCGGCCGGTCGGCGGCCGGGCTCAGCATCCAATAGAGCGAGGGCACCGAACCGTTGTGCAGGTAAGGCGCGGTGGCCCAGACGCCGTTCAGCGGACGGGCGCGATAGACCGGCACCGGCGATGGATTTGGGCAGTTCTTGCGCGTGCCCCAGACGAGGCTCTGATCGACGCCGGGATGCTCCTCCATCCATTTGTCGCTGGCGCGCTGCACGACATCCATCAGGGCGAGCGCGTAGGATATGTCGGTGGTGGATGCGCCCGGCGGCAGGCCGCAGCCCTTCAGGTCCTTGGCCGGATCAAGCCCGAGGAAGCCCGGCACCTTCACCGTCCGCGTCCTCAGCACGCTGGCCTGGCCCGAGTCGGTCTTCATGTCGGCGACCGGCTTCTGCACCAGATGCACCACGCTGCCGGCCGTGTCCCAGGGACCGCCGTCGCGCCGCCAGAAGCTGAGCGCCTTGGTGTCGTCGTCGGTGTCGAAGCTGCGATCGTCGACCGGGCCGAGATGGCATTCGACGCAGATCTTGCCGTAGAGCCTGCGGCCGGCATCGACCTTGGCCTGATCGATCGTCCACGCCTTGTCGCCCGGGAACAGCTGGCCCGGCCATTTCGGCGAGGTCAAGCCGCGGAAGCGCGGCGGGTCGGTCGCGAACGGATCAGGCCCGTGCAGCATGTCCTCGATCTGAATCAGATTCTCGATCGCGATCGCGGAGCGGAACACCCGGTTCGACGGCTTGTCGGGCGAGAAATTGATCGCAGCAAATACGCCGAGCGCCTCGCCGGCGTTGCGGATCAAGGGCTGCGAGATCGAGGCATCATACTGCGCCCAGGAGAACCACGGCACGGTCCAGATCGGCGGGTAGCTGACCGGCGCGCTGATGGCCTCTTGATTGTCGAGATAGCCGGGCAGGCCGCTGACCGCCATGTCGAGATAGAACACCTGGTTGCCGATCCGGTTCAGCGCGTCGAGCCGGCCAAATCCTTCCTGCGTCTCGCTCTGGCCCTTGCTCTTGATCGTGTTCTGGTAGTTCTTGGCCTGCATGGTCAGCGCGAAATCGGTCGCGGCTTTCAGCCCTTTCTTCAGGGCATCGCGCTCGGAGGAGCTGGCGCCGGGACCGAGCACGCGCTCGGCGAAGCGGGAGAAGCGGCCGGGGACCCATTGCGTGAAGATCATCGCAAAGCCCATCGCCTCTTCGAGCTTGCGCAAGTCGACCGTGGCCGGGCCGCCGTCGAAGCGGATGCTGGTGCCCTTGTAGCGGATGCTGCCGGTGTGACAGGCCGCGCAGGTGAGGCCGATCTTGTCGGGCTCGGCGGCGCCGGTGGCCGGATCGACCGCGCCGCTCAGCCGTGCGAAGCCGACCGGCAGACCGTCGCGATTATCGGCCGGCGTCGGGGTCAAGCCCGGCTGGGGAGCAGGAGCCGGCGCGGCATTGGCGTCGGCCGCGGCGTCGAAGCCGTAAGCTTTCAGCGCGGCGGCGTCGCTGTCGGTCGTCTTCGGGCTGGAGATGAAGCCGAAGCGTTCGAGATAAGCGCTGTCGGACATCAGGCCGGGCGCGCCGGCGACGGACAAATAAGGCTGCTCCAGCGCCATGAACCATTTGTAGGGAACGGGGAATGTCGAAGTTCCCTGGGTAACGTGGTGAAACCATTGCCGGTCCTTGACAGTCCAGCCCTGATCGAGCCAGTGCGCCGCCTTTGGCGGCTCATAGGCCGGCAGCGCCGGCGGGACGAGTTGCGCGATCGGCTTCGGCAGGCTGTCGGCCAGCATCTGATCGACTTGGTCGGGAATCGCCAGCCAGGCCACGCCGAGCAGGAGAAGCAGCAGGACCAGCGCGGCGACGGTGGCGCGACCGAGCCGCCACAGCACGCCCGCAGGCCTCGGCTTGGTGATCAGCCGGGTCACGATCCGCTCCGGCAGCCGGCGCTCGACGAACAGCGTGCGGACCTCGGCGACGCTGAGGTAGCGCTTGTCGCCCTCACCCTTGCCCATCACACGGAGCAGCACCGGCCACTCGCCCTGCATCAGTATGGGGAAGTACCAGCGGGCATCAGCGCCGTCGCGGTCGACATTGGCGCGCATGAAGGTCTTGATCTGCGCCGCATTCAGCCCGCGCTCGGTGCCGCCGCAAGGATTGGGATAGTCGCTACCGAAGCAGGCGAAGCGGTCGATCTCATCCGGATGGACCTGGGCCGCGGCATCGAGAATGCGCGAGCCGCCACCATGCTTGTCGAGGGGGCCATTGCGCAGCTGATCGAGATCGGCGCCCGACCACAGGCTGCGCAACAGCCGCACGGGGCCAAGCCCGTTGGCGATCAGCGCAACGCCAAAGGTCTGCGCCCAGACGATTCGCCGGCGCAGGCCGGTCTCGCCGCTCGCCGCCTGGATCGTGCTGCAGATCTTCGGCAGCGGCACGGCGTGCCCGCCGACGAAGCCGCCGGTGACCAGCGCGCGCAGGAAGGGGCAGGGATTGTCGGGCGAAACGGGATTCTGTTCAGGCAGCGCGTCGTCGGCGGGGGCGCGGTCTGTGGGCATGCAGTCGCATCCTCAGGCAAAGTGGCGAGTGATGAAACGAATAGCGTGGACCGGAATGCGCGCGCGTGAACCATCCCACACGCGCAGAGGAATTCTCACAGCCTATGTCGATGATGGTGTAATCCGACTTCGTGTCAACCAAAAGTCGCAGGCCCGCGGACCTTCCGGATCAGGATTCCGCCAGGCGTTGCGTGACCGTCTCGACCAAGGTCAGCCTCACCGAGGGAATGCGCGCCTTCACCAGACCCTCGCGGTAGTGCGCAATGTCATCTGGATTTTTCCAGCGGATATTGCCCGCCAGCCGCTCCACCGTCAGCCACGGGTAGAGACCGAGCATGGCTGTGACGACCTCTTTGGCTTCGATCAACCGCCCGAGTTGCGCAAGGCTGGCGGCCCGGATCGCGAGACCCTGCAGGTGATTGGGGTTCTCGTAATAGGACTCGCGCCCCCAGGAGAGCGCTGCGTCATAATGCCCGAGCAGATAGTGGGTGAACGCGCTCAGCACGTTCCATTGGTAGCGCGGATCGCTGTTGCCGCGCTGGGCCGCGATCGAGAACTGCTCGACCGCGCGCTGATGCTCGCCGCTGACCATGTAGCAGGCGCCGAGCACGCCGCGGGCCCCCATGTCGTAGGGATTGAGCTCAACCGCCTTGTGCGCCGCCTCCATTCCGGTGTCATACCGGCCCTCCATCGCGTTGACGTAAGCCAGCAGCGAATAGGCGAAGGAGGAACGCGGGGCGAGCCGCACGCTGGTTTCGGCGAGCCGCAGCGCCTCGTCCCACAATTCGCGGGTGCTCCTGATCCAGCCGAAATGCACGCCCTGCAGCAGGATGGTGCCGAGATAGGTATGGGCGATCGCCAGTCCCGGGTCGAGCGCGATTGCTTCCCGGAACAGCGCGATCGACCGCTCGTAATCGGCTTTGGTCGGCTGATAGTAATGCGACAATCCGCGCAGGAAGCGGTCCCAGGCGGTGAGGTCGGTGCTCAGCGAACGGGTCGGGACCGCAGCCTCGGCGCGATAGATCTCGGGGATCAGCGCGGCGCACAGATTGGTGGTGATGTCGTCCTGCACGACGAAGACGTCGCCGATGTCCCGGTCATAGCGGCCGGCCCAGAGCTGCTCGCCGCTCTCGGGCGCAACCAGCTCGGCCGTCACCCGGATCTTGGCACCGGCGCGTCGCACGGTGCCCTGGATCAGGTAGGTTGCATCAGTTTCGCGCGCGATCAGGCGAGCGTTGAGACCGCCATTCTTGAAGCCGAAGGTCGAATTCCGGCTCAGGACCCGGAAGAACGATTGCAGCGACAGCGCGTGAATCAGGTCCTCGGCCAGGCCGTCCGAGAAGTAATCGTCGGCGGCGTCGCTCAGATTGACGAAGGGCAGCACGCCGACGATCGCGGTCCGGTACTGGGGTGGCAGCGCCGAGCCGGTTCGTGGCGCGTGGGACCTGTCGGAGTGGCCCGGCTCCCAGGCCCAGACATTGATGGTATCTTCGATGTTCTTGAAGCGGAAATTGCCGGCGTCCGCGAAGTTGACCGACAAATGCCGGCTCGCTTCCTGATAGACCTTGGCCGAGATGGCCACGCCGCCCGGGCGGGCGGCCGCTTCCAGCCGGACCGCAAGGTTAACGCCGTCGCCGAATACCTCGTCCTCATCGGCGATGATATCGCCCATATGGACGCCGAGGCGAAACAGCATGATCCGTTCCGCCGGCAGATGCGCGTTTCGTTCGGCCATCAGCCTCTGCAGCGCGACCGCTGCCTCGACGGCGCCGACCACGCTGGGGAATTCCAGCAGGAAACCGTCGCCGGTCTTCTTGATGATCCGGCCGCCGTGATTGAGGATGATGGGATGAATCGCGCCGCAATGCGCCTTGAACGCGGCATGCGTGCCGGCTTCGTCGGCCCCCATCATCCGCGAGTAGCCGGCTACGTCAGCGCAGACAATGGCAGCCAGCCGCCTTTCCATCGCACTCCTGCTCCCGCAACTGCCGATACCATGGCAGCGGCCGTTGAATCCAATCCTTTTGCAACTCACAATTCGTCTGAAATCTGCGCGATTGGTTCGCTACCTCCATGCCTTGAAGGAACCCGACATGCTGGGAATTCACGATTTTGGGCTGTTCATCCTGTCCGGCCTGCTGCTCAACGTCACGCCAGGTCCGGACACGGCCTATATCGTCGGCCGCAGCATGCAGATGGGCTGGCGGGGTGGGGCGCTGGCGGCGCTCGGCATCTGCACTGGCTGTCTGGTGCATGTCTTCGCCGCAGCGGTCGGGCTGTCGGCGCTGCTCGCGGCCTCCGCCACGGCGTTCCTGGCCGTGAAATGGCTGGGAGCGGCCTATTTGGCCTATATCGGAATCAGGCTGCTGCTCACACACCGGCAATCATCTGCGGAGGGCGTGAAGGTGGTCAGACCGGTGGTCCCGCTTCGGACGGTATTTCTACAGGGCGCGCTCACCAATGTGCTGAACCCCAAGGTGGCGCTGTTCTTCCTGGCCTTCCTGCCTCAATTCGTCGCAGCCGATGCCCCGCAAAAACCATTGGCCTTTCTGCTGCTCGGCGGAATTTTCATCGCCAACAGCACGATCTGGTGCCTCGGTGTCGCTGTCGTCGCGGCAAGGACGGCCAGGCGCGTCCAGAGCTCCTCGCAGGCGGTGGCTTGGCTCAACCGGGCGATCGGGGGACTGTTCGTCTATCTCGGCATTCGGATCGCGCTCTTGGAAGCACGATAGGACTACCAGGAGAGTTCCACGATCGCGCTGCCGGCGAGATAGAGCCCGAGCAGGACCATCGCGACCAGGAAGACGCGGCGGAAGGTTTCCGCCGGCATTTTCGATCGCGCGGCCTGGCCGACGAACATGCCGACGAAGGCGCAGGCCATCGCGACAGCGCCGGGCAGGGCGGTTGCGGTCGAGAGCAGGCCCGAGCTGGTCAAGTTGAAGGCGAGCGTAATGGTGGCGACCGTGAAGAACACGCCGAGCGCTTGCACCAGTTCGTCCTTCTGCAGCCCGATTGCCTGCATGTAGGGCACCGACGGAACCACCTGCACGCCGGTGGCGGCCGAGATCAGGCCGGTGACGAGGCCGACGATGCCGCCGACCCACTTCTCGTGGCGCGGCGCCACGCTGAAGGCGACCTTGAACAGGCCGAGCAGGGCGTAAATGACCAGCAAGGTGCCCAGGGCGATGTTGCCATAATGGGTCGAGGCATGGCTCAGCGCCGAGGCGTTCAGGCTGATGCCGACCGCGGTGCCCAGCATCAGCGGCCACAGACGTCGGGCGATGTCGCGCAGATAAGGGCCGACGAAGGTCTGCCAGATGTTGGTGATCACGGCCGGCACGATCACGATGGCAAGCGCACGTCCCGGCGGCATCGCGACCGCAAGCAGCCCGACCGAGACGGTCGGCAGGCCGAGCCCGAGCGCGCCCTTCACGAAGCCGGCGAGCGTTAGAGCGAATGCGATGAAGATCAGGATGGGATCGATCATGGCACTGAGATTGACCGATCGCGTTCGGCGGCACAATCTGGAGGTTACGGAGCAAGCCTTCGGCTGCTACGAAGGCTCTGGGAGCATGACAGGTGCGGTTTGATCTGGTTGATCTCAGGCTGTTCATCGCGGTGGCCGACGCGCACAGCATCACCGGCGGCGCCGATCGCGCGCATCTGGCGCTGGCCTCGGCCAGCGCGCGGATCAAGGGCCTGGAGGATTCGTTCGGCGTGCCGCTGTTCAAGCGTGGCCGCCGCGGGGTGGCGCTGACCACAGCCGGCGAGAGCCTGCTCGATCACGCCCGCATCATCATGCACAATGTCGAGACCATGCAGGGCGAGATGGTCCGCTTCGCCTCGGGGCTGCGCGCCAATGTCGAGCTGCTCGCCAACACGGTCGGCCTGGCCGAGCACTTGCCGCGGGCGCTGGCCGCCTTCCTGCGCGATCATCCCGATATCAGCGTCGACGTCGAGGAGCGCGAGAGCACCGATATCGCGGCTGCGATCGCGGCCGGCAGCGCCGATCTCGGCTTTGCCGCCGAACACGCGCTCCCAGACAATGTCGAGCGCTTCGTGTTCGGCGAGGACCGGCTGACCCTGGTCGCCGGCCGCCGCGGGCCGTTTGCAGGCCGGCGCCAGATCGACTTCGTCGAGACCGCGGGGCAGGATTTCGTCGGCCTGACCCAGGCCACCGCGCTGCAGGTCCATATCGGCAAGCATGCCGCGCGGCTCGGCATTCGCCAGCACTTTCGCGCACGCCTGCGCGATTTCGACGCGATCTGCCAGATGGTGGCCGCCGGCGTCGGCATCGCGGTGGTGCCGGAGGCCGCGGCCCGGCGCTGCGCGCGCACGATGCCGATCTCGGTGATGACGCTCCGGGACGGCTGGGCCAATCGCCGGCTCGTCATCTGCGCCCGCAGCTTCAAGGCGCTGCCGCGCCCTGCCAAGCTCCTGGTCGATCACCTGCGCAAGGCGGTGGGCTGATGGCTATGCGGCCTGGACGGTTGTCAGGAACTTGCCGACTTCGAGCTTCAGCCGGCTGCTTTCGTTGGCCAGCGATTGCGCGGCCGAGAGCACCTGGGTGGAGGCCGAGCCGGTCTCGGCGGCGCCGTGCTGCACCTCGGTGATGTTCGAGGAGACGCGATGGGTCCCTTCAGCGGTCTGCTGCACGTTGCGGGAGATCTCCTGGGTCGCAGCACCCTGTTGTTCGACGGCCGACGCGATCGTTGCGGCGATCTCCGAGAGCCGGCCGATGGTGCCGGAGATTTCCCTGATGACGTCGACCGATTCCTCGGTGGCGGCCTGGATGCCAGAAATCTGCCGGCCGATCTCCTCGGTAGCTTTCGCGGTCTGGTCCGCCAACGCCTTGACCTCCGAGGCGACCACCGCAAAGCCGCGGCCGGCTTCGCCGGCACGTGCCGCCTCGATCGTGGCGTTCAACGCCAACAGGTTCGTCTGGCCGGCAATGCTGCTGATGAGTTCGACGACATCGCCGATCCGGCTTGCCGCCTTCGACAATTCGCCGACGCGCTCGTTGGTGCGCTGGGCCTGGCCGACGGCATCGCCTGCGATCCGCGCCGATTCCTGCACCTGCCGACTGATCTCATTGACCGAAGAGGACAGCTGCTCGGTCGCCGAGGCCACCGACTGTGCGCTGGCGGCCGCTTCTTCCGAAGCCGACGCCACCGTCGTGGCGAGCGTCTGGCCGCGTTGCGCGGTTTGCGTGAGGGTCGCTGCGGAAGCTTCCAGCTCGGTGGAAGCCGAGGACACGGTCTCGACGATCTGCCCGATCGCCGCCTCGAAATCCTGGGCGAGCCGGTTCATGTCGGTTTTCCGCTGCTCGGCCTGGCGCTGTTCCAAGAGCGCCTGTTCGGCCCGCATCCGCTCGGTCTCGATCATGTTGGTCTTGAAGACTTCGACCGCGTCGGCCATGTCACCGACCTCGTCGCGCCGGCCGACGCCGGGAATGCGGATCGAGGCGTCACCTCGGGCAAGACGCGTCATTGCGCCGGCCATTGCCCGAATGGCCCTCGAGATGCCGCTGCCGATCAGGAAAGACACACCGCTGACGACGACGAGCGCAACGCCGAGCGTGATCAGCATCCAGCGTTTCACCGCTTCACCGGTCGCCACCTCGGCCGCCTGAGCGGCCGCATAGCGCTGGCCAACCGTCTCGCCGATCTCGGCAAGGATGGGCTCGATGTCCGCATAGGCCTGAGACATTGCCGCCGCATGGCGTGCCGTCTCCTGGGCGCCGTCAGCCCAGGCCAGGAAGTCGACCTGGTATTTGTCCAGCTTCTGGTCGATATCGGCCTTGACCGCAGGCGCGAGGTTGGCATTCGCCACGGCCTTGGAGAATTCGGCGGCCGCTTTCTTCAGCTCGCCGATGTATTTCGGGTCGCGCCGGAGCATGAAGTCCTTTTCATGACGGCGCAGCATCAGCATGCCGCTGGTCAGCCGCGGTTCGTCGGCTTCCTTCAGCTTGCTTTCGATGGCATGCACGGCGTTGCGCAGCGATCCGGACAACCCAAGCGTCTCGTTCAGGCCGAGCCGCACTTCCGCCTGTTCGACCGCTGCAAATTCTTGGTCGTAGTTTGCAAATCCCCTGGCAACTGCATCGACGTTTCCAACGAGCGTCGCATAGCCATTGGCGAGCATGACGCTTCGCAATTGCGCAAGCTCGCGCGTGATCGTCGCGCTCAGCTCCGCGTGACGCTTCGCGTAGCGCTCGTCACGACGAAGCTGGAAGTCCTTCTCAGCCCGGCGGGTCTGGAGCAGCTCATTGGCGAGCTTTTGGTTGATGTCGGCGATGGCGCGGGCGTGTTCGGCGGAGGCGCGCGAGTCTCGCTGCGAAGCCTCGCCAAGGAAGTAGATGGTACCGAAGGCGACTAATCCGAGCAGGCCGACCAAGGCGACGGCCATGACCTTATGGGTCAGGCGAAAAGCGAATGGGAGCATCTGTACGTTCCAAAAACGCCCTGGGGCAGGCGATTGCGCAAACAAAGACGAGAATGAATTTGCTTGCGCAAAGCCTAGGCAGCGCGCGGTCAATGCTCCGTTAACCGCACGCCACCGGGCATAGGTAGAACTTCGGAGTTCAATCGACTTTAAAAGTTCATCGGCAGGCGCCGGGTAAGAAAGTAGCGCGTCAGGCGGCCAGGATCTTCATTGCCGCCTCGTGCACGCGCTTGTCGCCGGCGGCGATGATGCGCCCGCCGGTCTGCGCTGGGCCCCCCTCCCAATTGGTGACGATACCACCAGCACCGTTGACGATCGGGATCAGGGCGGCAATGTCGTAGGGCTTGAGTTCGGTCTCAATCACGAGGTCGAGGTGCCCGGCCGCCAACATGCAGTAGGAGTAGCAGTCGCCGCCATAGCGCGACAGCCGGACCTGAGATTGGACCTGCTCGAAGCTGCCGCGGTCGGCATCGTTCATCAGCAAGGGGCTCGTCGTGTAGCAGACGGCTTCGCTCAGCGAGGCGCAGCGCCGCACCGACAGCCGGCGCTCGCCGATCGAATTCCGATAGGTCGCCGAGGCGTTGTCGCCCGAGAAGCGCTCGCCGATGAACGGCTGATGCATCATGCCGAACACCGGCATGCCCTTGTGCAACAGCGCGATCAGCGTGCCCCAGATCGGAAATCCGGCGATGAAGGATTTGGTCCCATCGATCGGGTCCAGCACCCAGACGTAGTCAGCCTCTTCCCGCTCATTGCCGAATTCCTCGCCGACGATGCCGTGCTGCGGGAAGTTGGCCTTGATCAGCCGTCGCATCACCGCCTCCGCCGCGCGATCGGCCTCGGTCACCGGATCGAAGTCGTGCCGGCTGCTCTTGTTGTCGATCGACAGCGAGGTGCGGAAGAACGGCAGGATGGTTTCGCCCGAGGCGGTGGCCAGGCGGCCGATAAAGGCGGAGAAATCGATGACCGTCACGACAGGTCCTTCAATGAGGGAATCGGCGGAACCAGTATCGCGATTTACAGCCTGGCGTCATTTGCCGCGAACCTTGAATCCAAAGCGATCCGCGAGTTCATGGGTCGGCACGCCAGAGTGCCTGCAGGTCTGAACAGGATTCGGTGCCCGAACGCGATCGTATCCCGGCATGGGTAGCCCAAATGCGGCGGTTGTGCACGGCTTACGGAACCCCGCTGGCACTCTGGACATGTCCTCTGCGCCAGCAGGCCAATCGCGCGCGATTTATTGGCGATCTGCCGCCTCACGAAACTGCGACCGAAAGCCGGTAGCGCTTTGGAGCTCATTCGGATTCTCTAATCAAGCAATTGAAATTACTGATAAATTGAGCTTTCTGAGGCCGCAGATGGCGCAACCCGGCCACTCATTTTTGCATGGGAAATGCCAGAAAAACCCTTGCGCTTTGTGCAGCGCGGCCGCATATTGTTGCGGTGCGGTAGCGCTTCGCGTTACCGCTGCCCTCCTTGGGCGTTTCCTCCCTAGACTTGGGCCGCTTGTCATCACAAGCGGCCCTTTTTTTGCGGCTGATGGTTTGGCGAGGCGGGGGGGCGCCTGCAGGCCAAACCAGCACGCGGGCGGCTTATTCCGCGGCGGCCGGAAAAGGTCCGAGATCGTCGAGCGGCACGGTCGCCAGGACGTCGGCGAGGACCGCGAGGTCCGAGGCGACCTGCGCGAAGCGGGGTCCGCGTTCGCGCCGCCGCTCATCCATATAGATGGCGCGGTTGAGCTCGATCTGCACCGCGTGCAGGCCGCTGGCCGGATTGCCGTAATGCTCGGTAATGAACCCGCCGGCATAGGGTTTGTTGCGGCCGACGGAGTAGCCGAGCCGGCCCAACACATCCTCGATCAGGTCGGGCAGCAGCGGCGCACAGCTGGTGCCGTAGCGGTCGCCGATCACCATGTCCGGCCGGCGCGGCTCATCGCGCGAAACGCCCACCGACGGCATCGAATGGCAATCGACGACGATGGCCGTGCCGAAATGCTGGTGCACGCGGTTGATCAGCCGTCGCAGCGCCCGATGATAGGGCTTGTACAGGGTCTCGATCCGCTGCAGGGCGTCATCGACGCTGAGCCGGTCGCGATAGATCTCCTGGCCGTCGCCGACCACGCGCGGGATGGTGCCGAGGCCTCCGGCGACCCGCATCGAGCGGGTGTTGGCAAAGCTCGGCAGCCTTCCAGCGAACATCCGCGGGTCGAGCTCATAGGGCTCGCGGTTCACATCGACGTAGCAGCGCGGGAAATGCACCCGCACGACCGGAAAGCCGCGGGCGACCAGATCCGCGATCAATTCGTCCATGAACGAATCTTCGGAGCGGCGCAATGTCGGCAGGTCGATCCGCGAGGCCCTCAGGAATTCGTCTGGATAGGCCGAGCCGGAGTGCGGCGAATTGAAGATGATCGGGGCCCGCCACATCGGCGGCTCCACGATCTCAAACGGCGGCAGTTCGCCAGTCAACTCCGTCATCCCTTAAGCGCCGTCTCTTGGAGCCGTCCCTTGGAGCAGTCCTTGATCATGTCACCGCCGCCGGACCTGCGCGGCCAACAGCCAGGCCCGGACAACGCGGACTCGCTCTTATGCGCAGACATTGTCGGTAATCCCAGCCGTTCTGCCAAGCCAAAAGCAAGGAAAAAGTTCAACGGCAGCTTGGAACAACTCCGAGATTGCGGCAAAACGTGTAGGCCGTAGATGTCACGATGCGGACGGCCCTGAAATTGCCTTGCCGATGTCGGATCAACGTTGGCAATCTTTCACCCGAAATTTACCGCAGCTCAGGCTTAGTGAGCCAAGCCGCTCCGTTTTCCACCGGGACCCCACGATCCTTCGCCATGCACAAGATTCTCCTCGCCGAAGACGATAACGACATGCGCCGCTTCTTGGTTAAGGCCTTGGAAAATGCCGGTTTCCAGGTCTCGCCGCATGACAACGGCATGTCGGCCTATCAGCGGCTGCGCGAGGAGCCGTTCGAGATGCTGCTCACCGACATCGTGATGCCGGAGATGGACGGCATCGAGCTCGCCCGCCGGGCCTCCGAGCTCGATCCCGACATCAAGATCATGTTCATCACCGGCTTTGCCGCGGTGGCGCTGAACTCCGATTCGGAGGCGCCGAAGAACGCCAAGGTGCTCTCCAAGCCGGTGCACCTCCGCGAGCTGGTGAGCGAAGTCAACAAGATGCTGGCGGCCTAGCCCGGAACTGGGGCCGCCCAAAACGGCGCTTATTTCCATTTTCGACACTCTGCGTCCTTGCCTGCCTGCGTGGGAGCCGATATAGGGACCCCCACCCGATTTGACGTTTTTGGTTCTAGGGCACGTAGCTCAGCGGGAGAGCACTACCTTGACATGGTAGGGGTCACAGGTTCGATCCCTGTCGTGCCCACCATCGGCAGCTTCTGCCGATGACCCAGCCTCGACGCATCCCATAGACTTCGAGATTGCTGACTTCGAGATCGCAGGCGCCGGTCGACGAGACGGCAGCTTGCGTTGTGCAGGCCTCCAGGCAGGCGGTCTCGGCGCGCTGTCCTCGCGTCGCGACCGCGAACAGGCGCCGGGATGACACCTGCGCTGCGGTGCGTCGATGTTCGGCCGCGGATTGGCCTGACGTCGCTGGCATGATCGGCGGACATGATTTAGCGGACGTGATTTAGCAGACCTGGGCTCGCTATCTCCCGGCGCGCCTGGCGCGTCCGAGCTGTGCTGAAGGACCGCCCTCGAAACACAGAGGGCACGGGGAATGCCGGGCGCTGGCCGCACCCATGGCCCGCCTGCAACGAAAAAAGCAGGCGGCAGTCACCACGGGCTCAGCCGGGACACCCGGCATTCCCCGCGCGATGGTTTTCACGGCTGCTTCGCGTTCTCCCCGGTGCGCCGGGCTTGTTGGCCACCGTATTGCGCATGATGCTTGCGCATCAGCGCGGCATCAGCGTCGGGATGCCAGGACCACGCGACTTGACCGTGCGCATCGCTGCTGTTCGTCGGCGTGAGGCAACCCACGCTGCAACATCGACACGCCCACCGCATCCCGCCTCAGCGTTCGTGACGACCGCGAAGCGCCCCTCTTAATCGAGACGGGACGGCGATAGACAAACATGATTTCGGAAAAAGAGAAACGGAAATTTTTCTGCTGGAAGGGCTGGACAGCGGGATGTGTTCGAACCGGCGCACGAAATGAGTTTTTCGGCGCATGCGGTTGGGGATGCCAATCATCCCGGCTTGCGCGCGACGAGCCTGCGCATCGCGCAACGACGCCGGCGATTTGCGCGGGAGCGATTTGCCCGTCGGGTCGCACGGGCTGATATCTGCGCTGGCGGCGCAGACGAGTTCTTGGCGCCCGGTTGTGACCCTTCAGCCGAAGTCTTCCGCACGACCGAAGTCGAGCGCCATATGTGATTCATCGAAGTATCGATCGCCGTATTTCGAGGCTTTCGGCTCCCTGCCAAATTCCAGGAAACCGACGCTCTCATAGAGCCTCCGGGTCGCTTGGTTGTCGCTGACGACGGTCAGCTGAATCAGTCCGACTTGCCCGCGCGCGACGTCCAGCAGCGCATTCACCAACAGCCGCGCGATCCCGAGCTGTCTCGCGCTTGGTCGAACGTACATGCCGAACATCCGGCCCTTGTGGACATTCTTCGGTCCTTGCTGGATAGCGAAGCCCACAGTCCCGACAAGCGCGCCGTCCTGAAACGCGCCCAGGACGTGTGTGTCCTCGAGCCGGGCCGCGAACCATGTCACGTCCAGGCTGTCCTCCAACTCGAACGTGCTCCCGATCAATTCCGGATTTGCTTTCAGCGCCTCCAAGCGAATGGCTTTGAAGGCCGCCGCATCGTCTGCCCTCAGGCGTCGGATTGTCGCATCAGTTGAGCTCGTCTCGGCCACCGCGACGTGAGCGGCCGGTGGACCGCGCTCGGGATGTTTATCTGGTCCTGGAGCGTAGTTTGATGATCGGGCGGTCGACAGCGAACGATCCGAAGCCTCGGTGATGAAGGGTTTTGGGATTCTTCTGGGTCGGGTCTCTCCAGGCCTTCAGGACCTCCAAAATAGAAAGATTGTAGTGCTTCACGAGCCGCATGTCCTTCACCGCGCATTCGAGGTTGCAAAAGCATTCCTTGATCAGGGGAGCGCTGACCTGGTCGGCGGGCAGGGGCGTCAATCCGAAGCACCGGAATTTATCGGCGTTCCGGCCGGAGCAGTTGCCCACTTTCACGACCTTATCCGCCGAGCCAATGGCCGGAATCGCGATGACGGCTTCACTTGTGGAACGAAGAGCGGCGAAACTGAAATTGGCTTCGCTGACGACGTAGGCGACCAGCGGAGGCTCAAATTCCATCATCATGTGCCATGACATGGTCATGACGTTTGGCCGGCCCTTGCTGGCCGTCGTCAGCAGGACGACGGGCGCAGGCTCCAGCATCTGGTAGACCTTGGAGAGATCGTCCGGCCGTACTGCCGTCGTGGGACGCGCACCTATCCGATGTGCTTCGGATAGCCAACCGTCTGAGCGAAAGTCACAAACTGGTCAGCGCCAAGGGTGCATGGCCTGAGCCGACGCTATTTGATTCACCGCTTGGCTCTCTCGCTTTGGCTCTCTCAAGGATGTTTTATTGAAAGACGCGCGGACTGCGCGCGGTGCTGCGCGGCTCCAGGTGCGCACTGGGTCGACCTCGACCCGGAAGCCCGGGCGACCCGCAAGGCCGAGAAGGCGGGATCTTCAAGGAATGTGCGCGGGCATAAGACCGCTGACCGGGTCCACGGCCGAATAGAAACAATCATCGTAAGGAATGTCGACGACAAAGACGTCGTTAGTTGACCAAAACTGCATCTTGTCGCGGCTGTTCCACAGCCTGCTGGGTCATCGAGAGATCCCTGAGCCAGGTCTCACCTCGGAACTTGCAGTACTGTTCCGCCCGCAGGCGATCCGCCAAGCGTCCCGCCGGAAGCACGACGTCGTCATATGTAACAACGGTGTCCTTGGTGATGCTCCGCTTCAACCGACATCCCCGCACCAGACCTTCCGGCAAATAACGACCCGCGCTCATCTCGTCAGCGTTTACGGCTTCCCCGTACGTCATGTACATGCCGTAATCGTCGAGCACTTCGCCAGCCCTGAGATCCTGCTTGGCGACGGCGCAGACTTCGACCACCGGACCCTCGAGCGGCCTGGTTGTGGGATCGCGAAACAGCACCGCGCGCGCAATCGCGTTCGGCGCTTCAAAATGCACGAGGTGATAGGGAATGAAGAACGAATAGAGTGGCCCCGGTCCCATTTTATAGAGATTTAGATAATGTTGCTGCCGGGGGTCGGGATGCTCGGCCAGGCAATACACCTTCGTCAGCGGCGTGCCCACCACGTAGTCGATGGCGCCGCCAAGGCTGCGCAATTCCTCGACATCATACAATTCGCCGATCTTGAGAACGTCCCCTTCGTACTTTAGGCCGCGCGACATGCCGCGCGCGCGCACCTTGAAGCCCGTCGCATTGGCAACGACGCTCTGCTCGAAGCTGATCTTGGTGCCGTCGGCAAAGCTGGTCACCATTGCGGCGTTCTGCCCCCAGCGCTCGGCAAAGCCCTGTTGCGTGGTGGGGGTGCGATAGGGGTCCTGCAGGCCCTTCACATTCCCCATCAGGCGCGGCGTAAGTCCGAGACCTTTGACCCAGCGGTAAAGGTTCATCTGTACGCCGGGCTCATCGCCCTCACAGCCAGTCAGGATCACGCCATGCTGGTCGGCATAGGTCTGAAGGATGGGGCCGATGGTGCCATCGAGCTCGGCATTCATCAACACGACGTCCTTCCCATGCCTGAAGGCCTCAAGCACGACATGGGCACCGTACTCGACGGAACCTGTGACGTCGACGAGCACGTCGACATACGGCGAGCGCGCGAGCAGCATCGGATCTGCGGTTGCCACGGGCCGAGCGCGCGCGCCGGCATTGTCGAACTTCAGCTGCGCGTCGGCCACGACAATGTCCTCGCAGCCGGCATATTTGAGCACCTCGACGGCTCTCTCGGGCCGCCGGTTCGATATGCCGACTACGCGCATGCCTGGTACGCTGTTGACAATCTGATTGGTAAGGCCTTGGCTCATGAAGCCGGCGCCGACGATGCCGACGCGGATCGGCCGATTCTGATCTGCACGCGCCTTCAGCGCCGTATCGACGATCCACATATCCGTCCTCCGCCGCCACACACCTCACCCGCAACCGAAAGCCTTCATCGGCAAAATCGTCATGCAGCTGCAGCGATATCGAGAGACATCCTGCGCTTCACGTCGTCTTCGACGTCATGCAACGGGCGAAACGCCCGATCTTTCGATGAGATCACCGAAACCGGCAGGGGCCATGTGAGACCTAACCGCGGGTCGTCGTGCAGGAGCCCGCCCTCGGCGCTGGGAGTATAGAACTCGCCGACCTGGTAGCTCGTATCCGTATCGTCGCGTAGCACTTGATAGCCGTGCGCAAAACGCTCCGGCACGTATAGCGCTGTCATGTTGTCCTCGTTGAGCTCGACGGAGATGTGCTCGAGGTAGGTCGGGCTCTCGGGCCGCAAGTCAACGATAATGTCGAAAATGGCTCCGCGCGTGCATCGCACCAGCTTGCTCTCGGCAGCCGGCGGATACTGGAAATGCATGCCGCGTAGTGTGCCCTTCTTCGTATTCGAAGCGATGTTGGCCTGCGCAATCACAGACCTTAGCCCATGATCGCGGAATTCGTTCTGGCAGAAGGCGCGCGAGAAGAACCCCCGTTCGTCCACCTTGCGGTCGAGATCGATGATGAAGGCGCCTTTGAGCTTTGTCTCGGTAAAGATCATTATTCGCCCTCGGCTTAACCATTGACAACAGCAAGCTCGTGATCGGCTTCACGCTCGGCCGCGGGCCGCCGCCGCAGATCGTCGGCGATGACGCCATCGGCAACCAATTTCCGGATCTGACCTATGCGCTGGTAACGTGCCCCCTCGAACTCCTCCAGCGTCAGCTTCGATTGTCGGAAAGCGTTGTAGAGCTGCGCGGCGCCCCGTCGAGCATCCCATTGCGGCTTGAAGCCGGGCAGGACGCGCGCGATCTTGTCAAAGTTCACACGGTAAGAGCGCGTGTCCGGGCTTGCGTCCGGAGCGAATTGAAGCTTGCAGCCGGGAACGGTGTCGGCGACGATCGCAGCGATATCGCGAATGCGGTAATTGTGTGCGGTCTGGCCGACATTGAACGCTTGATTTATGACCAGGTTCGCCGGCGCCTCCAGCGCTGCCACGAAAGCGCGCGAAATGTCTTCGATATGGACGATCGGCCGCCAGGGCGTTCCATCCGACTTCAAATAGATCAGACCCTTGGTGACCGCCCATGCCACCAAATTGTTGAGCACGATGTCGAAACGGATGCGTGGCGAGACGCCGTAGGCGGTTGCCGGACGCAGGTAGACCGGGCAGAACTCGTCATCGGCGAGCGGAGCGATATCGCGCTCCGACAGGACCTTGGATTCGCCATACGCGGTGACCGGGTTCAGCGCCCCGGTTTCATCGAGCATGGCCTCGCCGGCCTGTCCATAATTGCTGCACGACGACGCCATCAAGAACCGCCCGACGCCCGCCTCCTTGGCGAGTACGGCGAGGCGCACGCTGGCACGGTGATTTATCTCGTATGTCAGCTTGCGACGAAAAGTTCCCAGTGGGTCGTTCGACAAAGCGGCCAGATGGACAATGGCGTCGAGCCCTTCGAGATCATTGCGCGTGACGTCGCGGATATCTTTGCGGATAGTCGGCACCTTCAAGATGCTGCCCCCCGCCTCGAATGTACAATTCTCATAAAGATCGCTGTCGAGTCCGATCACGTCGTGGCCGGACGCCAGTAGCTTCGGGACCATAGCGGTCCCGATATAACCCAAATGTCCTGTGACCATTACACGCATGAGCCACCATCCTGTTCACTGCAGCACGAGCTTGCGCATGTGGAATGCTTCCGCGAATCCGTCCGGTGCCCGGCACTCCGCGCCCCGCAGCCGCGCCAAGCCGAGAAATGTCTGTGCGTCGAACCAGTCCTTCGAGCGTTGCGTTCCGAAATGCTCGCGAAGCAACGTCGCCTTCCGCTCTATGAGCACCTTGCTTGCCGGAATGAAGATGTTCGGCTGGCCTAGGTCCCCGTCCCATTTCGGGATCTCGTATTCCAGGATCATATGGTCGCGAAACGTGTTCCACGTCAGCATCGACACCTCGCGATGATCCTGATGCGCGTCATTGCGCGAGTGGCATAGGATCACATCCGGCGATACGCGCCGTTTCAGCCCCTCGAACCAAATCTTGATTTCGGCTCCCTGGTACGGGAAGAACCCGTCCTTGAACTCTGCCACCTCGATGACCGATTGGGCGGCGCCGGCCAGAAATGCCTTGGCCGATGCAAGCGCCTCGCCGGCACGTAGACCGCTGGCACTGAGCACCGCCCAATGCACGTCCAACCGCACGCCGTGCTCGATCCAGCCGAGGACCGTCGCACCCGCGCCGATCTCGATGTCGTCCGAATGAGCTCCGATACAAAGGACGGACAGACGCTCGCCCGAACCAGCAAGTTCGATGAGCTTCATCCTATCTTCCTTTTTGCATCAGCTGCAGCGCGGGAAGCCAAATTCCAATAGCGGAGCCAAGGCATCTTGCCTTTCTCGACGAGGTCCTCAAGGACCTGCTTGTCCTTCAGCGTATCCATCGGTCGCCAAAAGCCGTCGTGCCGGAAAGCCATGAGCTGGTCGGCTTCAATCAGGCGCCGAAATGGAGCCTCGACGAGTTCTTCGCCGTCACGCATGTAGTCGAATATTTCCTTGCGGAAAATGAAGAACCCCCCATTGATCCAGAGATTGGCATCCTGGCTGGCGCGGATGCGCTCGACTTTCCCGCTTGGCTGCATGTCGACCAGGTGCAGACTGAAGGACGGCCGTACCGCAATGAAGCAGGCGACCTTTCCGCTTGCACGAAACTCCTTGGTCATCTCGGTGAGATCGAGGTCGGAGAGGCCGTCGCTGTAGTTGGCAAGGAACATATCCTCGCCCGCAAGATGCTCTCGGACGGCCCACAGCCGTTCGCCTATATTGCGCCACATGCCCGTATCGATCATGGCGATGCGCCAGTCCTGCTGCCGGTCGCCAAGGATCTCGACCTGATTCCCGAAACCCGTGACGACGCAGTCGGCGTAGGTCTGCGGCTTGTAGTTCAGGAAATATTCCTTGATAACGTTTGCCTTGTAGCCAAGGCACAGGATGAAGTCGTTATGACCGAACTGGCCGTAGTAGTGCATCAGATGCCAAAGGATCGGTTTATCCCCGATCGGAATCATTGGCTTAGGAATGCTTTCGGACACGTCCCGAATACGCGTGCCGAGACCGCCACAGAATAGAACTGTCTTCATCTCCACGGCCTTTGTTTTGTTTGTCTGTCGGTTTTCGGATCGGCCTCCAATTGAACGTCATATTCCGGACCTGGTGCGCGTGAATTTGCAGCACGCGGTCGTCCTTGTCTCGCCGGAACACGCAAACTTGCTGGCTTCTGAAACTCGGACCCCCGTTAATGTCGTCCCATTCTTCAACTGAGCCGACGCAGGATAAAGACGCAGGATAGAGGTGAAGCCTGTTGGTGAGAGCGCACAGAGTCAACGACACGTATGGAGTACCCCTTGGAGGCCATCAAATCCTGCCGAGGGAAATGACGGGGCTTGGCGATTTATCCTGAAGTAGCCCCTTTGCCGCGCAGGCCTCGTCAAAAAGCGCTCCCCGCGGCCGTCTCCAATCAGATATTGGATCGACGATGAACACACCTCTCAAGTTCGATCAGGATAAGCGGCCCGATTTCCAGTTCGAGCGCTCGGACCATCGAGCCCACTATGACGATTTGACCGCCCAAGCACTGGCATCGATTGCACGGCACAAGGGGCTGATCATATCGATGGTCGCGTTCGTGCTCGCGCTCGCGTGCTTCATCATACCGATATTGCCGCGAAAGTATTCGGCGGAAGGTCTCATCTATCCAAATCTGTTCTCGCGTGAGCAAGGAAAACGTGATCAGGAGAAATTGGTGGCTCTGGCAAGCGTCGATGCCGCGGCCATCGTCACCGGCGAGGCACGTCTGATCCGTTCCGACGCCTTCCTGCGGGCGGTCGCAAAGCGTCTCGGACCGGAGGCGACCAAGTCCCCCTCATGGACGACGCAGAACCTGGATTGGGTTCGGGCCACGCTGCTGCCGGAAACCCGTAACCATTCGCCGTTCGACCGGAGGGTTGCGATGCTGCGCAACAAGGTCGCCGTGATGAATGATACGCGGTCATACCTCATCTCGATTTCGTTCACGGCCACGTCGCCTGACGAAGCTGCGCGGGTGGTCAACGCCTTCCTCGTCCAGTACCTCCGCGACAAGGCGATCCAGCGCGGGCTGGACCGGGTGGCCGGTGCCGACGCTGAGCTGCAGCAGCAACTGGCGGTCTACGGCGACAAGCATCCGAAGGCTTTGCATGCCGCGGCGGAACTTGATGCCGCGCGCGCCGCACTGGAGACGATGTTGAAGCCGCAAGAGGGTGATCAGAGCGAAATCGCCGGCGACCAAAGCGTCAGGCTGGCCGTGCCAAATCAAACACCGACAAGTCCCAACGGGTTTGCGATCCTTGGACTGTCGTTTTTCTCGGCCTTGCTGGCTGGCATTGCTTTGGCCATTCGACTCGACCGCAGGGAAGCTAGACGCACGACGGTCGTCTACCAGACGCAACCACAATAGCGCGGCCGTACTGATCCCGCGCGAGAGAGACTGTCGACAGCATTCCATGGGCGGCACCAAACTTCTCATCGAGAGAGCATCATGGACGCTCGTGGACCAGGGCGTGGTGAGCCTCGGCAATTTTCTGCTCAACGTGCTGCTCGCGCGCACGCTCAGCCAAGAGGAGTACGGGGAATTCGCACTGTTCCTCGGCGCCATCTTCATCCTGCGGAACATTGATTACTCGCTCATCTCCTATCCGCTGTCTGTACGCCTCTGTGTCGCCAGCGACGAGGAGCGCGCCAGCCTGCTGGGAAACACGATCCTGCTCGCCGCCACTCTGGCGGTGGTGCTGGTCGTGGTCATGGTGCTTGGAACCACGCTGCTAAAAGTCGACAATATCGTGTTGCCCGCTTGCCTCTGCTATTTGTGCTGGCAGGCGCAAGAGACATCGCGGCGATGCCTACTTGCCGACTTCCTCTATCGCGCCGCGGTAGCCGGAGACGGTATCGCCTTTGTTGGGCAGTCCGTGTTGATCGGGCTGCTGGCTTGGCTCGATGCCATCAGCCTTCCGGTGACGCTCTACATCATGTCGTTGACGTTCGGCGTCGGTGCCATCGTGCATGCGTCGAAGCTGCGATTTGCTTGGCCGGATGTTGCTGAAGCCCGGCGGTTGGCGCGCGACTATCTTTCGATCGGCAAGTGGTCTCTCATCAACTACTGGCTGGTGCTTGCCCGCTTTCAGCTCTTTCCCTGGGTGCTGGCCGCCGTTGCAGGCACCGCAGCCACCGCATCGCTTCAGGCCGGCCTGAACATCGCCAACATGATGAACCCCATCATCATGGGGATAGGCAATGCCATACCGCAAGTTGCCGCCCACGCGTACCGGACTGGAGGTGCGATCGGCGCTTCGCGCGCAGCCCTTGGCTACGTCCTCTTCGGCCTGGGCCCGATGCTGCTCATTTCTGCCGTGGCCGTTCTAATGCCTGAGCTGCTTCTGCGGATGGCCTATGGTTCGTCATCGCCGTATCTTGCCGTGGCCCCAGCCTTGCAACTCCTCGCTGTTGCCGGTGTGCTCGACTACGTCGCGGAAATGATCAGCAAGACGCTGCTCGGCGTTGAAGCCGGCAAGCTCGCCTCCTTGGTCAATGTCCTGGCCGTCGGCGCCGCTGCGGTGCTGGCCCTTGTGTTCATCGGCCAGCTCGGCGTGTTCGGGGCATGCCTCGCTCTCTTGATCGCCAATCTGGTGCGTGCGACCGGAGCCGTGATCGCAATCGTCTGGCTGATCGCCGACGAAAGATCACGTGCGCCGTCGCGCTCTGCCGTGGCGGTCAGTCCAGCTCCGATCGACAAGTCTCTCGGTGCTCCCGTAGAACAATGAACGATTGCAGCAATGCGCGACACGCAAGAAACATTGACGGACACATTCAAGACAGAATCCCGAAGCTCCCTGATCAACGGCGATCGATACCTCGCGTTCCTTGCGATCGTGTTGCTTGGCTACGCGGTGATGGGGAAAGGCTTCGCCTATCTCGGCTTCCCGCCGCTCTACGTAGGCGAGATCACGTTTCTCAGCGGAATCATCGTCTTTCTCAGGAGTGGCGCTTTTGTCGGCGCGGTGTCGACGTTGCCGGCCACCCTGCTGATCGCGCTGATGGCCTTGGTCCTTGTGCGCACGCTCCCGTTCGTTGGCCGGTACGGTTTCGATGCCCTGCGTGACAGCGCCATCGTCATTTACGGCGGTTTTGCCTTCATCACCATTGGTCTGTTGCTTGAGGATGCGCGCCGGATCAACGTCGTGCTGCGCTATTATGGGACCATGCTCACGAGCCTGCCTGCCATGTTCGTGGGGTTACTGCTCGCCAAATACTGGGGGGACGAGATTCCGATGCTGTACGGTCCGGTGCCGATCGTGGATATAGGTCCGAGCGCTGTCGGGACGCACTTGGCGGGCACCATGGTTTTCGTTTTGATCGGCTATCGCAGAGTCTCAGTCCTCTGGGCTGTTCTGTGGTTCGCCACGCTGGCCTTGGTCTGCGCGACCAATCGCGGCGCAACGCTTGCTGTCATCGTGCCGATTGCCATTGCGATGCTTGCACTCGGGCGGTACCGGCAGATGCTCGTGACCGTGGTGATGTCGATAGGCATATTCGCCGCTCTTCTCGCGCTCGAATCGACCTTCGGCGATTTCGAGGAAGCCAGGGATTCGATGGATCGTCCGGTCAGCGCGCACCAGATCGTCGAAAACGCCAAGAGCATCATCGGACAATCAGGCGAGCAAGCGGAAGGCACCAAACAATGGCGACTGAATTGGTGGGACGTCATCATCAATGATACTATCTACGGCCCCAATTTCTGGACCGGCCGAGGCTTCGGGATCAATCTCGCCGATGCCGACGGATTCTACGCAGGCGACCCACGCAATCCTCGTCCGCCAACGCGCAGCCCGCACAGCGCGCACATGACTCTGTTGGCCCGAGCCGGGATTCCCGGCCTGATGCTGTGGGCGCTCGTTCTCGTATCCTGGTTCGCGCTGATGATACGGGCAATACTATCGGCCCGTGCCCGCGGACAGGAGCGGTGGGTCGAACTGTTCATATTCATCGCCTGCTACACGCTAGCGATCCTCATCAATGCGTCGTTCGACGTCGTGCTGGAAGGTCCGATGCAGGGCATCTGGTTCTGGTGCCTTTTTGGCTTCGGCGTCGGCTCTGTGATGGTCTATCGCGCTCAGCCCTTCGCGGATTTTCGCCGATAGATGTGCGATGAACTTTAGACCACGGCGTCCGCTCTAGGCGACCTTCGGTCGCCCGTCACGCGTAGCCGTTAGCTGCCCGGCGCTTTCTGCTCAACCGATCCTCGGTTCGCCGGCGACGGCTGCAAGCCGCCGCCAAGTCATCATGCGTTCTGTCTGCTGGGTAAGATCGCGGCCGAACGGCGGCGGAGACTGCCCACAAATTTCGATTGGGATGGGCGCAATTGGGCGGCCGGTAGCCAATTGCAGCATGCGTTGGTGGTACCCCAAATGTTCGCCGCTAGATCACCAAAGGCCGTAGTGCAGTCAGAGCCGAACTGCCTCATCCTTCATCCAGGAGGCGTTCCGATGCACCGGGCCGTATCAGACTTGGCGGCCCAGAGTCGGCGGCACCCCTGAAGGCGCCGTGCTTATCGGTGATGTCGGTGACGGTACCTCTCAACAACACGGAAGACGTCCGCGCTGCTCTCCACCAGGGTAGCTCTAAGCAGCGGTCCGGATTTCGTGTTGATGGTGCTAGCCGGCGTGCGAATGGAACGGTGGATCATCGACAATCAAGACCGGAAGGCTCCTCGTGTGCGGCATCGCAGGCTTCCTTGATCCCGGCAGACAGCGCAGTCCCGAAGCGATGCGCCGAGATATCGTCGGCATGACGAACACCCTTGTGCACCGTGGACCCGACGACGGGGGGGCCTGGGTCGACCCGATCGCAGGAGTAGCGCTCGGAAATAGAAGGCTGGCGATTATCGACTTGTCACCCGAAGGCCATCAGCCCATGCACTCTGCATCGGGTCGGTTCGTGATCGCCTACAACGGTGAGATCTATAACTCCGTGGCGATCGCTCGCGGGCTGGAGTCGGCAGGTCTGGCGCCAGGCTGGCGCGGTCACTCGGACACCGAGGTGATGCTTGCGGCCATTGAAGCCTGGGGCCTCGACCGAGCGCTCGAGTCATTCAACGGAATGTTCGCGTTCGCGCTCTGGGATGCGCGCGAGCGGACGCTGTGCCTGGTGCGAGATCGACTGGGCGTTAAGCCTCTCTACTACGGCCGCCTCAACGGCGCACTCGTATTTGGTTCGGAATTGAAGGCGATCTCCGCCTATCCAGACGCAATGCTAACGATCGACCGCGACTGGCTGGATCGGTACTTGCGTGAGATACATCGGCGATCCGAGGACACCATCTACCACGGAGTTCGCGCTGTCTGCCCAGGAACGTATGTGACGTTCGACCAGAAATTGCAGGCGCATGAGCGCGTGTACTGGTCGGCAACCGACCAGGCCGAGATCGGATATCACGATCGCTTCTCCGGAAGCGAGGCCGAGGCCACCGAGAGATTGGACAACTTGTTGAGGGACGCGGTCCGTTTGCGCACTGTCAGCGATGTTCCGCTGGGAGTTCTGCTATCGGGCGGGATCGATTCCTCGACGATACTCGCGCTTCTCCAGCAGGAGAGCCCGAGGACGATCCGAAGCTTCTCGATCGGCTTCCCCGATCAGGGCCTCGATGAGGCGCCTGCCGCGCGCAAAATTGCCGCTCACATTGGCTCGGATCACACCGAACTCTACATGGCGCCGAACGACATCATCGAGCTCATCCCGTCGCTCGCTCGGCTGTCCGACCAACCACAATCCGATCCGTCCTATGTGTCCAATCACGTCGCCTACCGGCTTGCTGGACAGAGCGTGACCGTCACATTGTGCGGCGACGGAGGCGACGAGCTGTTCGCGGGCTACCACCGCCATCGATGGCTGCCAAGGGTGTGCCGGCAGCTCGGTTGGGTGCCAGTCGGGATTCGTAAGCAGATGGCGCAAGCGCTAACGGCGATCCCGCCGGCGACGTGGGACAAGGTCTTTGGCATGGTCGAGCCGGCGGTCCCCTCCCGGCTACGGGAGCGCACCCCCGGCGCCAAGCTCCACCGACTGGCACGTTGGATGGGCTCTGCCTCCGACGAAGAGATGTACCGCGTACTATCCACGCGCTGGGATCCCGGTGACCGCCTAGTCGTCGGCCACGATCTCGAACAACGGCGAACCGATGCTGCATTCGTTCAGCTGAACGGCAAATTCGGGATCTTGGAGCGGATGCTCGCTCATGAGCTGGTCACGACCTTCGTAGACACGCAGCTCAAGAAGGTCGATCGCGCGAGCATGGCCGTGAGCGTAGAGGCACGCGCGCCATTCATGGATTACCGCGTCGTCGAATTCGCGTTCACTCTGTCACCAGACCTGAAGGTGCGCGGCGAGACGGGCAAGTATATCCTTCGCCGAGTCCTCCATCGATACGTTCCCGAAGCATTGTATCAGCGACCTAAGATGGGTTTCCATCTGCCGTTGAGCACGTGGCTCAGAGGCCCTCTCAGAGATTGGGCAGAGGACCTATTACACCCAAGTTCCATTCGCCAGGAAGGGCTCCTGAACCCAGATCCGATCCGGGTGAAGTGGCAGGAACATCTCTCCGGCCAGCGGGATCGCGCTGACCATCTTTGGCCGGTGCTTATGCTCAGGTCTTGGCTTAAGCATCATCGCCCTGACGTCTCCACGATGCTTGAGGATCGGAGGCTGCTGGGTGTTTACTGACGCGAGATCCATCGCTGCGGACTCGATCCTGCGTGCCGACATCTGCATCATCGGCGCAGGGATTGCAGGGATCACGATCGCACGGGAATTCATCGGTCGGCCCGAGAGCGTCGTGGTTATCGAGGGAGGTGGCCTCGAATTCACAAAGTCCCTTCGCGACCTACCGACGGTGTTGCGACGACATACGCTAGGTGACCAAGCACTGGCTGGCGGGCGCAACGCTGGACAACCCTACTATCCACTCCGCTTCACAAGGGTACGCGCGTTTGGCGGCTCGTCGCGGGCATGGCACGAACATCGCGGCGTGCACGCTAGGCCGCTCGACGCGATCGATTTCGGGACACGCGACGGCTTGCCGGAGCATGGCTGGCCAATCGACAGGGAGGAGCTCGACCCCTTCTACGAACGGGCCCAACAGGTGTGCGCGTTGGGCCCGTTCGCCTATGACGCGAAGACATGGGAAGCGCAGGGTTACGGCGCTCCGCTTCCTCTGGACCCCAAGCTCGTCGAGTCGGTGATCTTCCAGTTTGGCAAGCGCAGCAGATTCGATCGATACGAGCATGACTTCGCACGGGCTGAGAACGTCAGCATCTTGCTCCACGCAGCCGCCGTGCACCTCGCCGACAGTGGCGGGCGCTTGGTCCGGGCGGACTGCGCGACCTTGTCAGGCAACCGATTCGGCGTCCGCGCGCGGACGTTCGTCGTCGCTGTGGGGGCGATCGAGACCGCTCGTCTGCTGCTGGTCTCAAGAGACAGCCAGCCTGCTGGCATCGGCAACGGCCGCGACCTGGTGGGCCGTTCGTTCATGGAACATCCGGATGTCGCGGTCGGATACCTTATTCCAGATCCAGAACTCGATCGAAGCGCGTTCCGGCTGTACGAGCACCAGCGCATTGGGGAGCACGTCATGGTCGAAGCGATGTTTCGCTTGAGTGACTGCACCTTGAGAACGGAGCGACTGCTCAATTCCGTGCTGCGGCTGCGACCCACCTATCGCTCCGGCATGACGGAAGCCGTGCGATCGGCACAGGTCGTCCGTAGATCGGTGCACCACGGGGTTGCAACACCGGGGTTGGCCAAGCATGCGCTGCGGGCCATCTTTGGCGCACCGCAGGTCCTCCGCCATTACGCGACCTGGCGCTCTGGGCGCCCATCGGAGGTCTTCGGCATCGACGTGATGGCCGAGCAGGCGCCGACAATGGTCTCTCGGGTGACCTTGGGGCGACGCCGAGATCGACTCGGCGTCCCCATGACAATCCTCGATTGGCGGCTGACGAGCGTCGACTGGGACTCGATCCGGCGGACCATGGAGATCTTCGGCGAGGCCGTCCGTAAGGCGGGCGTGGGCACGGTGATCTCGACCGTTGGGAAGCATTCGCCGGCGGTCTTCGGCAACTGGCACCATCTCGGTACGACACGGATGCACCGCGATCCCGCGCGCGGAGTCGTGGATGAAAACTGTCGCGTACACGAGATGACGAACCTCTACATCGCCGGAGGCTCAGTCTTCCCCACCGGTGGCTATGCCAACCCGTCGCTGACCATCGTCGCGCTCTCGCTTCGGCTCGCCGATCACCTCAGATCGGCGCCGAACTAGGATCGACTGTGTCGAATGGGTTTCAGCAAGAATGACTTTCGGATTTGGAGTGCCGCCCACAATCGATCTGACCTGTGAATGCTGGCTGGCGCGGTGGTCAAGGGTACGCAGTCGTGTCGCCCTCGAGAACGCGAGAGGTGCAGGATGGGCACAATGACAGGATGGCTTCGCAGTTCGGCGGCACGACGGACATTCATCGGAACGCTGGCGTTCTGCAGCGTGTTGGTCGCTGCCGCCGCCGCCTTCGTCGACGTCAACAGTTCATCTTGTCCATCTGATGCGATAGCCATTGAGCCCGGCCGTTCGATCCAGGCCGCGGTCGATTTGGCCGGCGAGGGCGCCGTGTTCTGCTTGAAAAAGGGCATTCACAGAGCGCAAGCCGTTCGGCCGCGGTCGGGCCAGATCTTCTATGGGGAAAGCGGAGCCGTTCTGAACGGCAGCAGGTTGCTGGACGGCTTCAGGCGTGAGAACAATTATTGGGTGGCAAACAGTCAGCTGCAGCGCATTCCCCGACACGGCGAATGCCTGCCGAGTGCCCCGGCCTGCGACCAGCCCGAAGCGGTTTTCATCGACGACAAGCCGCTGACCAAGGTGCCAAGCAAGGGGGCGCTTGCACACAATTCCGTTTACATCGACTACGCTGGTGGCCAAGTCTATTTGGCCGACGACCCGACGAACCACCAGGTCGAAGCAACAATTGCCGCGTTTGCGTTCGAAAGCAATGCGCCCGACGTGGTGATCAGCAACCTCACGATCGAGAAGTATGGGAGTGCGGCGCAAAAAGGCGCCATCCACGCGAATGCTGCCGCCAGATGGACAATGGAAAATTGCGTGGTGCGCCTCAACAGCGGGGGCGGAATCAATGTCGGGACCGGCGGTCACGTGCACAATTGCGACATTCATCACAATGGGCAGATCGGTATCAGCGGCAACGGCAATGATATCATGATCGAGGATAATCACGTCTGGTCGAACAACGTCTATGGCTTCGACCCGGAATGGGAGGCAGGCGGAGCCAAGATTGCCCAGAGCAGTGGCGTCACGTTCCGCCATAATCACGTTCACGACAACAATGGCGTCGGCTTATGGTGCGACATCGAGTGCCGCAACGTCATCTACGAAGACAATCTCGTCGAAAACAATCAGTACAACGGCATCTTCCACGAGATTTCGTTCAATGCGGTGATTCGCAGGAACGTGGTGCGGCACAATGGAAGTGGAAGAAGATGGTTCTGGCATTCCGATATCGGCATTGCCGCGTCTCAGGATGTGGAGGTGACCGACAATGTCGTGACGGTCGAACCCGGGGGGTGCGGCATCATGCTGATCGATCAAGGACGCCGGAGCGAGGAAGGTGCGATATACAAAACGCGCAACATCACCGTTCACGGTAACGAAATGACATTCGAAGGACCCCCGTGCACCGGGGGCGCGTCCGACACCGCGCCAGGGGACGAAAACTTTGCCATCATCACCGAGGGCAACAACCGGTTCGACGCCAACACGTACCGTGTTCGCAGCACGAGTGGTCCGGCTCGCTTCGTTTGGGGCCGGGACGTTACCGACTGGGATGGTTTTCGCCGCAACGGCCTTGAGCGAAGCGGTCGCCTGATCCCATCCGACAAATGATGCTGAGGGGGTGGCAGCATCGCGAGGGGTACCCGAGTTCTTGTGTCTCGGGAGCGGATCGATTGGGCGTGTCGAGGTGAGCGACGTTCGACATGCTCAGCGGTTCAGTTGATCGTTCCGACGGATTACCTCCAAAGTCGATGCAGCTACTACGCAGGCGTCCGTTGATCTGAGCTGTTGTGACCGACATGATCCGGACGGCGTCAAGATACGGAGCTCCAGCTAGATGCCCAAGCTCTCGATCGGAATTCCGGTATTCAATGGAGAGGAATTTTTGCCCGAGCTGCTCGAAAGCTTGCTGGCGCAGACCTTTGAAGACTTCGAGATCCTGATTTGCGACAACGCTTCGATCGATCACACCCAGCAGATTTGTCGCGAATATGAGCGCTGGGACGCTCGCGTTCGTTATATTCGCAACCAGCGGAATCTCGGCGCTGTTGCAAACTTCAATCGAGTGTTCGAGCTCTCGACGGCGCCCTTGTTCAAATGGGCGGCCCACGATGATGTGCACCACAAGGCCTACCTGGAAACGTGCGTCCGCTTGCTTGAAGATAATCCGGAGATCGTTCTGGCCCACAGCGCTACCGCCTTCATCGACGAAAAGAGTCAACTCCTGCCTTTCGACCAGGAGACAGGAAGCTTTGTCGATCCAGGAACAGGAAGGCGCTACTGGGCGGACGTCCCGAGCATCGGCGATGATCCGGCTGCCATCAATCGATTTTGGCAAATACTCACGCGCGCCCGCTGGGGGACTCATATGTTCGGCGTCGTCCGTCGAGAGATCCTGCACCGCACGTCGCTCCTGCCCAATTTCGCCGGCAGTGATCGTGCGATGCTGGCAGAGCTGGCTCTGCTTGGCCGTTTCCGGTGCGCAAACGAACGATTGTTCCTAAAGCGATTCCATGCCAACGTCTCGGCCGCTCTTGACCTCAAGGAGTTGAGAGGCTTCCTCAGCACTGACGGCAAGCGCTATTCACGACGACTGCGGCAGACGAAGGCTTTCTTCGGTGCGCCCATGGGCAAGCCGATCGGCACCATGAGCAAGTTGGCATGCCTCATGCTAGTGGCCGCACATAGCGCCAAGATCACTGTCCAGTCGGTCGGCCAGAATGACCCGCGGATGGCGGCCGATGGCTATGGGTGGCAGGGAGCGCTTACCGCGAGGGCACGTCGAAGGCTGCGTGGCTAGACGCCGCTTCGCTCGGCATTCAGCGCGCCGGCTTGGTCGGCCTTAGATGAACCCAGAGATGCCAGCCGAGGAGACGGCCGAGCGGCAGCCAGGATACGGGCAGCGGCGGTCCATGCATCCAGCGCTTATAGGCGCGGACCACCTGGAATGAAGGGAAATCCTCACGCACTTCCCGCAAGCCATAGACCTTCGAGTAGGGGTTGTCTGGCCCATCGGTGTTGCAGTTGATGAAGTTTCTCATCTTCAAATAGTTCGTCAGTCCCATTCGGCGGGCGTTCGCAACATGATCGCCATAGACGCCACCGGGATCGAGATTGAGGCCACAGAGGACCAGCAGGCCGAGGCGGCGCAGCAGACTGATCGCGACCAGATAGTTGAAAGACCATTTGGCATAGACCATCATGATCAGTTCGCCATCGGGCTTGAGGACGCGGGCGATCTCGCGCTCGGCGAGCCGAATGTCGGGAATATGATGCAGCACGCCGTGACTGAACACCTTGTCAAAGGTGTTGTCAGGATAGGGGATGGCCAGCGCGCTGCCTTGCTTTAGTTCATCATAGGGCAGCTGGCGCAGCTGCAGCCGGGTGCGCAGCCGGGCCACGGACTCCGCGGTGAGGTCCAGCCCGGACCAGCGCGCTCCCCGGCGGATGATCTGCTCCGAATCTGCCCCCTGGCCGAGGCCGATCTCGAGCAGCTTCGCGCCGCGAAAGTCGATGTCGTCGAGACAGCCCAGGATGTGCGCCTCGTGGCCATAGCGGAAGGCGTCGTACTGCCGGAAGAACCCGTCGTAGTCGCCGTGGAAGGCATGATCGAGGCCGCCGACCTGCTGGTCACCGCAAGGATGAGCCTGCCAGAACGCTTGGACCTGTGCTTCGTTCATGGGTTCGCTTCCTCCGAGGCTATCCTGGTATTTGCGGCCCGAAGTGAGAGCTGAGAGCGCCTAGCCCGTTTCAATCAGGCGCTCACTTGCCTGTGGCCGCTGCTTCTAAGCCCGCCCGCGCAAGGCATCCCATAGCCAATAAGAGACAAAGATAGAATGATATCGCAGGTATCGCGGGCCCAGTCGAAGCGGCTCCTTGCTCAAGCGGTAAGCCCAGGTCAGCCCCATCCGTTGCATCCACGACGGAGCGAAAGAGCGGCGACCGCTCAGCAGCGTAAATGCATCTCCAACGGCAAGGAATACACCTCGCCGGTAGCGCGGCTGATTGTCGATGATCCACTGTTCCATCCGCACGCCAGGCAACGCGACCCACACGAAATCCGGATTGGCGCGATTGATGATATCGGCGAACAACACCTCGTCGGCCTCCGTGAAGGGCCGGAACGGCGGGCTAAGCATGCCGACGATGTCGATATCCGGTTGCAGCTGGACCAGCGCTCGTCGCAGTTCGACCAGGCAGTCCTCGGAATCACCGAAAAAAAAATGGCGCCAGGGGCGCGGCGTGTGCTGCAACGCGTGTCGCATGAAATAAGGACCATATACCCGGTCCTTCAGGCCGGCGCCACGCAGGTTCAGCGCCCAAACCACCGGCATTCCGTCTGGCAAGACCAGGTCGAACCGGGAGAGGACCTTGGCGAATGCGGAGTTGTGCCGGGCCTCTCCAAGTATGTGGGTGTTGGAGGGGCAGACCGCGGTCGCCCGCGGTTCACGAGCGAGCGCCTCGATGCGTTCCAGAGCTGAATCGTAAGTGGCACAAGCGACCGACGTTCCCAAAAGCCTGATGGCTTCCAGTGATCCATTGGTCGCATACGCGGCATCGGCTCGCACGGAGCGGGAGCGACCGGAATCAATCGGATTTCCATTCACAAATGCCATGGCGTGAATACCCTCGTTCCCGCCGTGGGGGCCAACTCCTGATACTGGGGCCACGGACAGCAGATAACCGCGAGCCTCACACCGGGATCATTCCTGAATTTATCCCAGTCGGGTATCAGTTCGAACTCGTGGAGGCTCGGAGAATTGGCCGGTGTTGCAGCGAAGTCATGGATGAGAACGCGGTAGCCGCGCCGTTTGAGCTGCTGCGCCAGAAAAAGTCCTGCCGCTTCTTCGGTAATATGCGTGTTCGGTTTGTAAGAGACGCCGAGAACCGCAACGGCTTCGCCGGGCCTTGCCATTTGCTGGACCTTTTCGACAAGCTCTTGCTTGGTTCGCTCGTTTATGCGGTCGGACGCCTCGGCCAGCGGCGCTTCCAGTCCGACCTGCCGAGCGGTGTAGGCCAGAAGACGGTTGTCGCGCGGGAAACAGGGGCCTCCATAGCTCAAACCGGCGCGCAGGTATTTTTTTCCAATTCGGCTGTCGCTGCCGAGAGCGTCGAGTATGGCATGGATATCGGCCCGTGGATGACGCGCTGCAATCAGCCGCAATTGATTGGTAAAGCTGATCTTCATCGTGATGTAGCTGTTCAGCGAGATCTTTGTTAGCTCCGCACTGACGATGGACATGCGCGCGATGCGCGGCGAATTGCGGTTATACTGGGTGTAAAGTTGTTCGAGGGCCGCGCCGCTTTGGGGATCCGATTCGCCAATCAGCACCAGATCCGGGTCCAACAAGCCATTGATGACGTCGCCGAGCGCGATGAACTCGGGATTGTAACAGACGCCGAAATCCTGGCCGCAAACGCCGCCGAGTTCGCGTTCCAGCATAGGAATCAAGACCGCGTCGACGGCACCAGGCGTGGTCGTTGAGCTACAGACAAACAGATGATCTCTTTTGCCGGCGTCCTTCATCGCCTTGGCAATCGGCTGCATGGCTTTCAGCAAGAATTCGTTGGAAAAGCTTCCGTCCGCCAGACTCGGCGATGGCGGAATAAAGAAGGTTGCATCCGTAGCCACGGTCTCCCGGGGATCGAGCGTGGCGCGGAGCCGGGGCTGTCCTGCTCGGATCGTTTCTGCGAGCAGCGGCTCGTCAAGCGGCGCCAAGCCTTCATTGATCTTTTTGATTTTCTCGCGGTCAATATCCACGCCGACAACGTGGAATCCGCGAGCCGCCATCGTCGCTGCTATGCACGCGCCCAGTTTTCCCAGACCGCAAACCGAAACTGTCTTGATTGAGTTCATGCTGAGTGAACATGTTCGGCCGCAGCGCGCGCAGCGGCTTGGTGAGAGGAGAGAGCGGCTCGAGGGCACGCGTCAATGGAGACGCGTTCGAGCCAGATTTCGCGCCACCACGAGTGGATGCTGCGAGTGCAGAACATCCGCCGACCGCTATAAAGCGCTTTGCAGCTGGTACCTTCCAAGATCACGGCCGGCGTATTCATCCGCCTCATCTGTCCGGTCTTTTCGTCCACGAAGCGTTCAACGCGGGTACTGACGCGAAAGACCTTGCCGCAGAAGGGCACGAGTTCGGCATCAAACGACATGCCTCTGTTCGAAAGCCTGCCGTCCAGCGTCGCAAGGATGTCTCCATAGGATTTGACCCGCACCAGATCGCCCGGCTGAAGGCCGAGATCGCATCTGGGCGTGGATTGACCTGCGGGGATCGTGCCCTTCATTCGGGGGAACGGAATACCCCCGGTGATCGCCTGAAATCGATTGTAGAGCCAACGGGCGGGGCGACCCCATCGGTCGCTGAAGGCCAGCGTTCCATAATAGTAGGCCAAATACCAAAAGCCGCGGGCGAGCTGCTGCAGCGTCTGGTTGCCGGCTCTATAGGCCTCGACATATTGTCGGGCATCCCACCAACCGAGCGGCTGTGTGTAGTTGAGTAGTTCCGTCGCCTGACACGAATATCTGACATCGCCGCCAACGCCTTGGTGCTTTGTGGCGCCAAGCACATCGCGCTCCGTGCAGCGATTGGGGGGCTCCACTTCCCTCGACAAATGGAGCCGCCTTGGCATGTACTGGACCTGCACCGGTCCATCCACCGGCTTCAGCCAGGCCACCTTCCAGAAAATGAGGCAGCCGGCCTGACATCCATCGTAGGCATCACCATCGCAACGGAGGCTGAGATGGTATCCATCCAGCAGGCGTCGCCCTGAATAGTTCCCGCTGACCGTATCGCAGGTTTTGTAAGCGGTTTTGTAGATCCGAAAGCGCTGGCCGCAATATTTGAACATCTGCGGCATAAACGGTAGCCCGTCGAGGCGCCCATTCTTGTCGAGCGTTCTGAGGATCTCCTCCTTGCTCAGAACCTCCACCCAATCATCTGCACGCGCCCGCATGTTCAACACCTTACGGTCGGGAAACGCGAGCTGAACTCTTGGGGTCTTGCCCATAGGGGTCACCACGTTCCAATGAACTCTCGTCTCTGCGTGGCCTAGTTAAACCAATATCTTTGACGGGCCAGCGCTCTAAAGAAGCGCAATGGCAGCTCTTAGGAGGTAACCACCAGGAACGATCGACAACCATCTGTGTACGACGAGTGCCGGCTGCAG
Source organism: Bradyrhizobium sp. HKCCYLS1011 (assembly GCF_051167795.1). NCBI lineage: Bacteria > Pseudomonadati > Pseudomonadota > Alphaproteobacteria > Hyphomicrobiales > Nitrobacteraceae > Bradyrhizobium > Bradyrhizobium sp. HKCCYLS1011. Next base: position 130,721 of record NZ_JBNPTT010000004.1, read on the forward strand.
ACAGAGTAGATCTCGGCGGAGGCTTCGCAGACGACCGTCTTGGGACGAACACTCTGGGACGAACACGAAGATGCCGACGGAGCGTGCCACCCGCCTCCTGCCGGCGGCTGCCAATGCGCTGGCCGACCTTTTTGGCGAATTGTGTTGGCACCTTTCCGCCCAGTGTCGTAAGCCACGCGACTTCGCGTGCTTCGTCAGAGGCTCGCTATATATGAAGGTAAATGGACACATCGTCAGGTTGCAAACGTCTGAGATCGAGGCCTCAATGCGCACGAGGCAGGTGCGCGACTGCACCGCGTAAGTGCGGCGAGCATACACGAACGATCCACGAAGGGTTACCTACGAAGACGCCGTCGTGCCGACGGGCATTCTTGATGATTGTGCCGTACAATGCGGCCTGGTGCGAGGTCCATGAGACAGTACCGAAATGATGTCAGTTCTTGGAAAACCGAAGCATAGTCGTGGAGGAGGAAGCTCCCTGAATTTCCAGGCCTTTGCATTGGTGATATTTGCGCTCCTTTTTGCATGGCCGATTTCTACCGCGAAGGCACAATCACCAGCTCCGCAAGCATACCGGATCGGCGCCGGCGACAAGATTGGAATAACCGTATTCGGCCAACCCGACCTATCCGGTGAAGCGACCGTTGATCAGGGCGGCAACATCCGAGTGCCCATGATCGGTGACATTTCCGCAGTCAATCTTACGCTGGGCGAACTCGAGGGCCGTATTGGTCAGGCGCTGATGCAGGGATATCTGCGTGATCCCATGGTCACCATCAAAATAGTGGAGTTTAATCCGATCTACGTGGTCGGCATGGTGCGAACACCGGGTATCTATCCTTACCGCGAAGGCCTGTCGGTGCTCGGAGCCATCGCGCGTGCGGGCGGCATCGGCTTGGCCGAAGGTCAGCAGAGCGGCATGCTCGGTGCCGTGTTGCAAGCGGAAGAGCGCGTTCGCCTGCTTGAAGTCAATCGCGCGTCTCTCCTTGCAAAGCGGGCGAGATTAGTCGCACTACAGAATGGCAACAACCGCATCGAGTTCCCTGACATGTCCGGCCTGGCCGTCGATCCCGCCCGCATGGCTCAGATCAACGACGGCGAACAGCTTGCGTTCACAGCAGAGCGAGACGCCCTCAAACAGGAGACGGAGGCGCTTCAGAAGCAACTTCCGCGTCTGGAGGCCGAGATTGCTTCACTCAATCACCAGGTGGAGCTTGAACAGCAGCAGCGCAGTCTCAATCATGAACTTATCGCGGAATACGACCAGTTGAACAAGAGCGGCCTCGCGCGCAAGTCAACATACATCGAGGTGAGGCGCGAAGAAGCACGCATAGACGGCAACATAGGACGTCTTCAATCCGACGCGCTGAAGGCCGAGCTATCGATCGGCGACCTGCAGTTCAAGATCACGGAATTGCGTGACAGCTATCTGCGGCGTGTGACGACGGAACTGCGGGAGACGGACCGATCGCTTCTGGAACTGACAATTACGCTTCCCGCCGCTCAGCGCACCCGCATAGCTCTTGCGCGTCAGATCGGATTGTTGACTACAGCGCAGGCGCAGGAGCCGGCCATAACCGTGGTCCGCGCCAAAGCCTCCATGAATGTTGGATATAATGCGACTGCCGACTTCCCGCTGCAGCCTGGGGACATTGTGCAAGTCGGTTCGCTTTTTCCATCCAGACCGGAGCAGTTCCGGGACCAACTTGGGGCATCCGCAGTAAACGCGGTACAGAGCGAGACGTCATCGCAGATGGGACTCGTCACTCCGACGCAAGAGAGGGCGGCTGAATCGACCCAAAAAGTCAACTGAGCCTGAGCCACTTCAGTTACCCGCGACGGCGCTACGCGAGCAGCAGTCCGACTACCCTGCTTCGGGGCGATTGCCGGGACTGGCGTTTGCCTGGCGTCTGTCCAAGCTCTAACACTCTAACATTTGCCTGACGACCTTCAGTGTGCCGCCTTGAGATTGGCGTAATGGATCGTGCGGTCGTCGCCATCAGCGGTGCCACCGCTGATCAAGGTCGTTCAATCAGAGCGCATGTATTTCCATTCGCCTCGTCGGCGCTGCGCGACTGCGCCGGCTCCGTCGTTGCGAATGAAACGATTGACAATTGGGCTACTCCCTCTGCGCGCTTGAGAGCGCGACCGTTCGCCGTAACGTGCCCTTATCGGAACGATCGTCAGCGGCGGAGGCAATGAATCAAATGAACCAAATTCATATGTCGAATGCATTGAAGCCTTGGGCGTTGGTCACAGGAGCGGGCGGCTTCATCGGGCATCACCTGGTGTCGTACCTGAAGGCAGAAGGCTATCGCGTGCGCGGCGTGGATATCAAGCTTCCCGAGTACGGCCGCACCGATGCGGACGAGTTCTTGCTGCTTGACCTCCGAGAACTGAAGAATTGCCAGGCCTGCACGGCCGGGATGGACCTCGTCTACCATCTGGCGGCCGACATGGGCGGAATCGGATATATCACCGCGTCGCATGCTGGGATCGCTCATAACAACTCGCTGATGAATCTCTATATGCTTGAGGCCGCACGCGGCCACGATGTCGGGCGCTTCTTGTTCTCTTCCTCGGCCTGCGTCTATCCGCATGGCCTGCAAACGTCCCCAGACGTCACACCGCTGCGCGAAGAGGACGCGTTTCCCGCAGAGCCTGAAGAAGGCTACGGCCTTGAGAAGCTCTACGCGGAGAAGCTCTGCCAATACTATATGGAGGACTATTGTCTCCGTACGCGTGTCGTACGCTTCCACAATGTCTATGGACCGCTCGGCACCTACGACGGTGGTCGAGAAAAGGCACCAGCCGCGATGTGCCGCAAGGTCGCGTGCGCTCACAGCCCAGGTACGATCGAGGTCTGGGGAGACGGCAGGCAGAGCCGCTCCTTCATGTACATCGACGATTGCGTCGAAGGTATTCATCGCATCATGCAATCTGACTATGAGAAGCCGCTCAACCTCGGTACAGACGAACTGGTCAATATCGATGAGCTTGCCGAGATCGTGATCGCGGCATCAGGAAAGACGATCACGCTGGTGCACGATCTTACCAAGCCGCAAGGAGTGCGTGGCCGGAATAGTGACAACACGCGGCTGCGTACGGTGTTGCATTGGGAGCCGAAACTGGCGTTGCGGCAGGGAATTGTTCCTACCTACCACTGGATCGCTTCGCAAACGGCGCATACGGCTCCCGGCGCGATGGTCGCGGCCGAATAGTGTCCCCAAACTCCGGTTAGCTCATTCATCGACGGATCCTTTTATGTCTACCGCAGAGGCGCGCGTAGGCCGCCCACTATCACCGCCCGGTGGCAAGCCATTCGGGCTTGGCGGTGGAGCCCACCGCCGGGGTACGGCCAGGAGAGGCAGACGGCGACGACAAGTTGCCGCGAGGCTTTTTGCAGGGGACATCGTGTCAGGCGGTATGGCCATCGTTGGCGTTGCCGTGCTTGTCGAGGTGGCACGGTCAACCGACCAGATCGTCCGGATGCAGATGCAATTCTGCATCCTGTTGTTGCTGTTGCTTGGCGTCAACGGCGCGCTTGGACTCTATCGGTCCAATATCGTAAGCCCAATGGAGCGCTTCCGGCTTCGCGCAATGGCAATGCTACTCTTCGTCTTCACGGGCGAGTTGATGTGGATTCGTGGGGGGCCATCGATCGAACTGGCAATCGTGCCATTGGTTGGCGTAGTCGCTTTGGTATTCGGCTTATGGGTGGAGCATTTGATCCACGCGCGACTGGGAGGAGCGGATGTCTATTGTGCTCCGGCCGTGATTGTTGGTACCGGCGCAAAGAGCCGCGCGCTCGCCCGCCTATTGCTGACCCACGCTGCCTGTGGTTTGCGACCCATAGGCTTTATCAACGATAGCTCATGCTCTGGGGACCTCGATGAACCGTTGCCGCAGCATGAGGCGAACGGAGCCGGTGTAACCCTGCCCGTGTTCGGTACGATTGATGAATGGCGCGCGGGCGGCAGCGCGGAAGTCGTGGTCGTTCCGGATCGTGAGCTCCTGCCCCAAAACCCCGCTGACCTCTATAGGTTGGATGTTCGGCATCTCCTACTGATCACCAGCCTCGGTGAATTTCCAACGTTCGGCCTTCATATTCGCAACGCGGACGGCTTCGTTGCCGTCGAGCTGAGCGGAAATACCCATTATCCCCGCGAGGAGTTGAAGCGTGGGATCGATCTCGCCGTGGCGGTGCCGCTCTTGATTCTCGCCGCGCCAATCATCGGAATGCTTGCACTCGCGATCAAGCTCACCGATCACGGCCCCGCCTTCTATGGCCAGTGGCGCGTTGGCCGAAATGGAAAGCCGATCCGGGTTCTGAAGCTACGCACAATGTATAGGGATGCCGAAGGGAGGCTCGAGAGGGTGTTGGCCAGCAATCCCGATCTGCGCGAACATTGGCAGCGCTATTTCAAGTTGGCGAAGGATCCTCGCATTTTGCCGCACGTCGGCAGCCTGATGCGCCGCACCAGCCTTGATGAGCTTCCCCAGCTTTGGAATGTGATCCGCGGCGACATGAGCCTGGTGGGACCGCGACCATTTCCCACGTACCATCTCGATGCTTTCGATCTAGAGTTCCGCGAGTTGCGGGCAACAGTCCCACCCGGATTGACCGGCTTGTGGCAGATCTCATCGCGCAGCAATGGCGATCTCGATGTCCAACGCGCGGCCGACTGTTTCTATATCAAAAACCGTTCTCTCTGGCTCGACCTATATATCCTTATCGCAACACTGCCGGCAGTGATCGCTGCGCAGGGAGCAAAATAACTACCGAAACAGCGAGGACCTATTTAATATCTGAATTAGCAGGGGGAGTTATCTCCACGAACTGACCCTCGCGCGCGGATTATCCTCGAGCTTTGTCATATAGTGATCGAAAAACAGCGTTGTCCGTATATTCTTATCAGGCGCAAGAGCTATCGTGTAAATACCGGTGTCTTGCTCAGGGACGCGAGAGAACGGAGCCCGACCGATGCGCCTGTTCATCTTGTCAGGGATGATGATGTCTCCTCCGGCTTTGTTTGTCGCCCTCGTGATCTCCGAGAGACAGGGTGAGATTGTCATTTTGAGAAATGGCGAGCGCCGCGAGCGCTGTTCGGTTGCCGATATCAAGTTTCTGAAAGATGTGATGAAGGTGCACTTTGATGGTGCCGTCCGTTATACTTAATCGCCGCCCGATTTCCTTGTTCGATAGTCCTTCGGATACCATACGAGCAATCTGACGCTCGCGGTCTGTCAGCGCCGTCAAAGCCTTTTCGGAAATCGCGCTTCGTTGCCCAAGTGTCGTCTTGCCCGCCAAGGGCAGCTGCAAAAACCTTTGGCCATTAGCCACATGCCGCAAAATCTGCACCAAAGTATCGAGCTCCGCATCTTTGGAAATGACAGCGTGAGCGCCCGCTGCAGCAAAGTCGCCCTCCTGGACCGATGAGACAAAAAAGACCAATCGCGTAGAAATACCGGCGGCGCGTGCGACGGCGAGTGTCTGTAGACCTGCCACATCCGGCATTGAGATATCTACAATGGCTATATCCGGCATGAAAACCTGTATTGCCCGAGCGCAGCTCGCACCGTCGCGGCAAAGCGCGACAATCTTGAAGTCGCGCTGCGCTCTCAGCACGCTGCTCAAACCTTCCAGAGTCACCGGATGCCGGTCTGCGATAACAACGCGAGTGCGGCGCATGCGGTCTTCGCCCCTCTTGCGAAAAAGCAAGCACAAAGGCTTTCACGAACCTCTGTTGCAACCACCAATAAATGAGATATTTTGTCGCAACTTTTCTATACCCAACGGTATATAGGGATATCGGGGGTTTGGTTCTAGAATATAACCTAAATTAAACTACGGCCATTTTCACGTCCAAGCAACTCGCCCCCAACCACAAGGTGTTCCGAGGTGGGACCTCGCCTGCATGTCCCCCTCAAAGGAACGTTCATCGAGCCGCTGGTCGGAATTCGAAACCCGTCGACCGCTTTAGCGTTGGAGTGTCATCATGAGACGTCGATACGTTTTCGAGACCACCCTCGTTGGTAAGACCAGTTTACTCAAAGAAGGCATTGCGGAGATCTTACGATCAGCAAATTTTCGTATTCTGACCTCGGTATCCTGCGTGAATGAATTGCCCTCCAGCAAAGCCCAGCCATGCCAACAGTTGTTTCTTGTCGTCCATACGGGCGGCGATTTTGGCTCCACCATCGAACAGGTCGAACTCATTCGGCGCCAGCGGCCGGGCGGGCGAATTGCAATCGTATCTGATCGCTACCGTCTAGATGAATTGGCTTCAGCATTTCGCGCCGGCGTCAACGGCTATTTCGTCGATGTCATGACCAGCCACATATTCATCAAATCCTTGGAGCTGGTCATGATGGGTGAAACGGTTTTCCCTCCGGCATTTCTGTCGTTTGTTCTTGATCCCGAAAGCGACCATGCGCAAGAGGAAGTCGTCCGAGACGACGATCATGCACTTCTCGTCCCAGCAGAAGACGGCCTCGCGCCTCGGCTTTCGCCGCGGGAGAAATCAATTCTACACCACCTGGTCGAGGGAGAGTCCAACAAGTCCATCGCGAGAAAGATCGACATTGCTGAGGCGACCGTCAAGGTTCATGTCAAGGCGATTCTTCGAAAGATCCGCGCCCACAACCGGACGCAGGCAGCGATCTGGGGGCTGAACAATGGATGGACCAAGCAAACGACAAACCATTTAACCACCAACAATCCTTGGCCCGACCGAGCAGATCCCATTTCCGGGCGCGGCGGAGCTGAGATCAAGCAAGCTACGGACCAGTCGCACGGAGCTTGATGCTCCGGCGTGGCTCCTTGCATTTTGCGGCTCTTGAGCTGAGGCATGGTCCGGCATCGGAAGGAGACGTCACAGTCCGAGGCCTTGTCATCGCCGCCGTTGAATGATGTCCCGGAACTCGTCATGCGGCGGAATGGTGCGAGCCATCAAGCAAGAGGAAATCCGACTCGTGGCCAGCATGGCTGACGAGCACGCGATCTCGCGCGCAATGATAAAGCAGATCAATCGCTTTTGCGAACAAGACGAAGCTGGTCAGGCATTGTGATCTGGCTCACTTCGGTGAGCGCGAGCTTCGCCAATGACCCCGATCCGTTCGCATATCCTTCAGATAGGACATGCGTAACCTGCAAATCGGGTGATCGTTCAAAGGGCAGTTCTTCTGAAGGCGCCGTCAACTCGTTCTTTGTTGGGATCACCGAGTGATTGCTCATCGCCCAGATTGCAGCCTGTGTCCGGTTGCGGACCCGAATTTTGCGAAGAATCGCCTTGACGTGGACCTTCACCGTGGCTTCAGCCATCGCTATCTTGCGTGCAATGGTTTTGTTAGAATCCCCTTCGGCCAGGCCGCGCAGAATCGCCAGCTGTCGCGCCGACAGCCGGGGAGTATGGTCGCTGTCGTCTCCAAGTGGCCGTCTTTGTGCATCAACATCGATTCCAGCGCGTCTGTTCTCGCCGCCATCATCGTCGTGAGCGTGTTCATTATCTGCGATCTCGATTGTGTCGTCGCTGCGCCCCCCGACTTGCCTATCGGAGATGAGATTCAAAATCTCAGGAGGCAATAATGTCACGCCGAGCATGACCAGCTCGAGATACTTAACAAACGTCTCGCACGTCGCGACCTTGACCAGATACGCGTTAGCGCCCGCTCGAAATGCAGACACCATTTCGGTCAACCGGTGCTGATTGGCGAGAACGACGACGCGTCCGACTGGATGCCGTTGCTTGAAGCAGCTGATCTGCCTCAGTCCCGTATCAAAATCATCACACAAGTCGATGATGAGCAAGATGGATTGGTCTTGCCGAATTGTGCTCAGCACGCGATCGTCTGCGCATGACGCCGAAGCAATGATCCGAAAGCCAGCTCCTGCCACAATCCGGGTCAGACCTTCTCTCAGCAGCACATTGCCGCCGACAAGAATAGCTCCCTTTGGCGCGCTCCAAACAGACCCTCGCTCTGTTGCAGCCAACGTGGACCTGCGACGGCCTGACGACTGCGCAATCCGGGAGTCCTGCCTTGTTCTTTCGTCGAATTGTTGCGTAAGCAATGGTTTAGGTTGTTGTAAATCAGGAGAAACTGCGCGCTCCGGTGCATGACCTTCATTTTTCACAACGCACTCCTGCCCTTGCTCGGAAATTCAGGGCCTACTCGTTGTTCTTTGTCTGGCTTTCAGCCTGCTGACATCTTCGCAAGGGACACCTGCAGTCAACAATGGCGCACGTGGATGGCAACCAGGCTCATGCGAGTTATCTGACGCAGCAACATGAGTACTTCGGCAGGAGTACCTCTCGCATCCGCCCAGTTCTGGCCACCCATGTTGTCTTGTTCCCCGCATACTCTCTCGGCCGCAATGGCAAGACTCAGAAGCACAAAGGCATGCAACGGGCAGAACGAATTGCCGTGACCGATCTTGCGAGGACGTTCACGCGCGGCAAGCGGACCGAGCGGCTCGCGATCGTCGCTGGTGGAGCGACCTCTGCCGCCGCCAATCCTGCGCACTGGGGCGCTTGGATCATCCAGCCAATCGCGCTATCCGAAAGTCATCGAGCTTTTTGCCGGATCGAAGCTCCGCCCTTAACCAACGAGGTTGCTTTCCTCGACCTGCCCACGTCTCCGCAGGATTCTTCGGATTTCGATATTTTGGGAGAACCTTTGGGTAGGCGTGCCGCTCGTGTTTCTCCTCAACCGGGCACAGTTTGTGTAAGCGCTCGTCCAGCCTGACTTTCTCATCTGCAATTTTTCGATTCAGCTCAACGACCAACGCTTCGTGAAGGTTCCACAGCTGGTCCGCCGACATCGACTTCAGCTCGCGCCTTTGCATCTTCGTATCTTCCGACCAGATGGTTTGTCGTCCAGCAGTAATAGTTTGCGAAATTAGACACCTTTTCAATCGGTTCAACGGCCAAAAATGGGGTACTTCCTCCTTTGAGCCCGGCGCCGCGGGCTGGCGATCTGCGTTCGACGCAGCCTGTCGATCAGGCGCGAGCAGATCCAGCAGGCGGCCGCCGCGTCCGTCAGGCCAGTCCTAGGACCAGACCCTTCTGGTGCCAAGACCTCGCAGCTTCACGTAGGTCTATCCCTCCTGTTCCTGGTCTGTCACGCGCATAGCTTGAGTTTTCGCATGCGCATCGTTGAGATGCTCATTCGAAGAGGCTCCAAGGTATCGCAGACGGCGGAATTCATCGGGATCCCGGCGCAACTCCCAACGGCAATAGGCGCGAGATCGGAAACCGTCTTCCGTTCGAACAAATTGGTGCTTGGCTCAGAGCCGAGGGCGACACAGCCTGCATCGAAACCTGCGAGCGAGTTGTGGCGTTCGAAGCCAGTCAGCCACCTTCTATTCGACGTTTTCTCGGTTGTTCCGCTGGCTGGGGATCCATTGCGTTGCCAAGCCAGCGCATGACCTCTTCGGCGAAGACACCAACTTTGACTGGCTTGTCGTTGACGATGATGTCGTACCTCATGGCTATGCCTCTCTTTTCAGGCGCAAACTGCACTCTGACACGCCTGCCACAGTACTGGACATCAATGATCGGTTTGATAATCATCGTGAACTGCTGGTTTTCTTATGGACGCAGGGGTAAATCCACCTCACGCTCGAACTCAACCGAGCGGAGTAGCCAATGGTCGAGCGCGTGCGGGGGTGGTGCCTGTAAGATCTTGCGATGTGTGGAACACGCGGGCTCGTGCCTCATCTACGGGTTCCGTGGGTCTTGTCGGCTGTTCGCTCGGGCGTGAGCGATAGGCAGAAGCTGCACGCCGCTGCATCGCCGCGGATGTTGCCAGAGGGGCTCACGATGCAGATCATGTCACGGCGCGCAGACCCCGCGGCGAGATCGATGCTCTCGCTCCTGGATGACACCATTACCTGGACCATTTTGATCTTCGGCCTGTGCTCGCGCTTCCCCCCGTAGTGAATACACAGGTCGGGGGGTACATATTCCTCTTGAGGTCGAAAGAATAGTCTTCGTCACACCGTCTACCCCGCGAACGTCTCGGTTCTCGAGTGAACGGGAGGCAAGCAGCCGCTATCAGGGTGACAGACGATGGTATTGCAGGCGGTTGTCTTGCCCGCGGCTCCGTCGCGCCCACACTGATGGAGTCGAAAGAATGTCCGGCTCGTTCAGGTGACGCGATCGAGCATCCAAGCTCGACGGGGCGGATGGTCGCGAAAGTCAATATCGGGCGATAGTGCCTAAAATCGTGAGCTCGGAGGTGAAGAAGACCGAGCGCGAGCTCAGATATGCTGCTCAACCTGAATCCGAGGGGCCAGCGAATATGATCAGCGCCCCAGCTCAAGGTCCAAAGGCGAAACTTGAGCGGGAACTCACCCGTACCAGGAGCCCGCTCACCAGTCCCGAGAGGGCGACGTGCGACCAAGTCAACGCTCTCCCCGAGGCATTCAAGGACGGTACTGGGCAACTTGAGGTCGGCGAGATCCTGCTCTCCGGGCGAAGGAAACCGTTCCCATTTCAGAGGCGGGTGAGCTGAAACTGACGTGCCGGCGCGATCTCGTCTGAGCGAAACCCGACCCAGGGGACCGGCGGCAAGTTGAGTTGGTGCAGGTCTGGGCAGCCAATATCCCCAATCCCCGCGGCGCAGGCCCAAGCCACGGTCGCTCGGTTGGTCCGTTGGTTGAGCCGTAAATATTGGCGTCCGAGCAGCAAATTTTTCAATGTGGCTTGACTGACACTCTCTTCGCCAACGGCTATTCCAAAGCTGAGACATCGAAGGTGATTGAGGCCGATCTTGGCGAGGAGGACCGCAAGCCGGAAACCATCTTCGACTTCGTGCAGGGCATTGCGAGCGTTGCGTGCACGGCAAGGTGCATTTGGGCGCAAGCCTTGAGCTCGAAGGGAAGCCAGGCGCCTGATGGAGCGCGTCATCTGAATAACAGCCGCGCAACCGGGAATATCGGCTGCGCGGGCCGTCTGAACCTCTGATCTGCAGGGCTGCCGTTCCGGGCCGGTCGGAGCGGCGCGCGGCTGCGCGCAAACGGCCGGAGCTCGTCCAATCTCCGGCGGCTCACGGCTCAAGGCCTGCGCATGAGACATACAACAGGTTTGCAAATCAACGACACGACAACTGCGATCGTTTGAACACCGAGCTCTGCGACAGCGGAAGAGACCTGGTGCAGATCAACGACAACGGAAGGCACGCTATCCTGCCTGTGGCTGCGCGCCTCGCCTGCAAGCTGGCATCAGCGGAGTCTGATGCGTGTGTTGTTCGAATTCCCTGATGCCGACAACGTAATTTGAAGTGCCGCAGGGAATCGTGTCATTCAATCCGGTAATCTGGATGGCAGCGACGCAGGAGGAAACGATGGGCAACCCGCTATTCCGCAAGGCGGCTTTCGCCGTCGCCCTTACGATGACGGTTTGTTCTCCTCCGCTCGCATTTGGCGCGACGCCCGAAGCCGTTGTGGCTGCGCCTGACAGATCCGAAGCGGACCGTCAAAGTGACAGCACACGCGAACCGGTGAAATTGCTGCAGTTCATCGGCGCCACGCCGGGATGGCATGTGCTCGATATGGCGGCCGGCGCTGGCTACAGCACGGAGCTGATGGCGCGCGCGGTCGCGCCGGCAGGCAAGGTGTTCGCGCAATCGGGACGGCTGTCGGATAAGCTCGCCGAACGCCTGAAGACCTCAGCGATGACGAATGTCGAATTGATCGTGACGCCCGCCGACAATCTATCGAGCCCGTCGCTGAAGAACCTCGATCTGGTCACGTTCCTGTTCGGATATCATGACACCACGTTCCTGCCAGTCGATCGCGCTAAGATGAACAAGGCAATTTTGGATGCCCTCAAGCCCGGCGGGCTACTGATCATCGCCGATCATTCCGCCAAGCCGGAAGACGGCGCGAATGTCGGAAAGACGCTCCATCGTATCGCCGAAACGACTCTTCGCTCCGAAATCGAAGAGGCCGGCTTCGTCTTCGTGGCCGAAGGAGATTTTCTGCGCCATCCTGAAGACGAACGCACAACTCCGAGTTCGCAGAATCCAGCCTCGGTCGATAATTTTATTCTGAAGTTCCGGAAGCCGTAAGGTCGGGATCGCGCGGCGACGCGCGTGAACGGCTGTCCGATGTCTCAGATTGCAGCGGGTGCCAACTTCTGACCCGGCGTTTGCGGCGGGAGGGACGAAAAGAAGATCCGCGGACTTGACGGCGACCACGACCGCTTGTGGCTCATTTGCGAAGTGGTACCCCTCGCTTTGAGGTCTGCTCCAGCCGAAGCAGACCTCGCCTGGCTCAGGTCGATGTACCCACAAGAGCCCTGTAGCGCTTGCCCGTACGGAAGAAATTGAGGAGGGCAAATTGCCCGATCATCAGGCGAGTGGCGGCCAAGAACAAACGGCCCTTACGATGATCGACTTGAATTACTCGGCCAAGCCCATGAAGCCGATACATGTGTACTTTTCGAATGTCCGTCATGACGAACGCATCGTCCGACCCTCTGACGTTCAGGCCGGAGGCATCAATCCAAGCCTCTCCCTTTGAGGCGCGTTTTATGACCTACAATATCTGATCAATCTCACGCTTGAACGGAGATTTTGTTGTCCATCCTGTTGCCAATTTGCTTTTTTGTCGGAGCGTTGGCTTTTGTACGGGCTGCCCGCAAGTTGATCGGAGAGGAGAACCAGATATCCAATCCGGACCGTTCTTTTTAACGGCGCAATGACGGAAACCTCTTAAGACTGATCTTCTATTTTATCCTTTGGTGTTCGACCGGGACCCTATTGTGCGGCCTGTGGCTCCATATCACCGGGCAGTTGGCGATCAAGCTCTGAGCCGTCTGAAATTTCAAACTAAGACATCCACCGCTGACGTCTGCTTCTCGAATTGAAAGTTCCTATAGAGCCAGCGCGCCAGAAGCTGATACAAACGTCGCGTTCACGCACCAGCAAGGACAAGAAAACACATGACAGGCAAGCGCGTGGTGTTCACCGGGGGAACCGGCAAGGCCGGCAGGCATGTTCTGCCGCATCTCAAGAGCAGGGGCTATGAGCTGCTCAACGTCGATCTCAAGCCGTTCGATCACCCCGGGATCAACACCCTGATCGCCGATCTGACGGATAGCGGCCAGGCCTTCAACGCTTTGACCACGCATTTCGGCTTCGGCGGCTTCAACGCCGGCAGGCCGCCGTCGGCGCCGGACGCCATGGTGCACTTTGCGGCGATCCCGCGCGTCCTCATTGAGCCCGACAATGAGACCTTTCGCGTCAACACCGTCAGCACCTATAACGTGATCGAGGCCGCCGCGAAGCTCGGCGTCCGCAAGATCGTGATCGCCTCCAGCGAAACCACCTACGGCGTTTGCTTCGCCGAGGGCGACAAGGACTTCAAGAGCTTCCCGCTCGAGGAGGACTACGACACCGACCCGATGGACTCCTACGGATTGTCCAAGGTGGTGAACGAGAAGACCGCGCGCGCCTTCGCCATGCGCTATGGCATCGACATCTATGCGCTGCGCATCGGCAATGTCATCGAGCCGCATGAATACGACATGTTCCCCGGCTTCCTGGCCAATCCGCCGTCGCGCAAGCGCAATGCCTGGTCCTATATCGACGCCCGCGACCTCGGCGAGATCGTGCACCTCGCAATCCAGAAGGACGGGCTCGGTTATCAGGTCTTCAACGCCGTCAACGACACCGTCACCGCCACCATCCCGACGCGCGAGCTGCTGCGCCGCTATTGCCCCGATGTGCCGCTGACCCGCGACCTCGGCGAGAACGAGGCGCCGCTGTCGAACCGCAAGACACGCGAGGTGCTGGGATTCAAGGAAGCGCACAACTGGCGGAGCTACGTGAAGGCCGGGTAGGGCAGGGCGAACGCATCTGACGAGAACAGACCTTCGCGACGAGAGGCATTTGGGTGCTCGTCATGCCCGGGCTTGACCCGGGCATCCATGTCTCTCTTTCCAAGTCTTCCGGCATAGATGGCCGGGTCAAATCCGGCCATGACGGAGCGGAAAGAGCCGACAGTTGCGTTTGAACCGGAATCTCGAAATCGTTCAGAACAGACGCAAGACAATATCGAGATTCCGGGCTCAAGGCCTGCGGTCTTGCCCCGGAATGACGGTGGGTTGTGGCGCGGTAAGAAGGACGCATTGCGGCACGATCGCCTGCACCGGCCGGCGTGGCGCGCTCAGGACATGCGGTGGCGGATGGCGGTCATCGCCAGCGCCAGCACGATCGTGCCGACGATGAAGACGGCGGCCGCGGCCACGATGGCCGGACTGATGTTCTCCCGGATCGTGGCGAACATCTGCCGCGCCAAGGTTCGTTGATTAGGTCCCGCCACGAACAGGGTGAGCACGACTTCGTCGAGCGAGGTTGCAAACGCAAACAGCGCGCCCGAGACGATGCCGGGCAGCGCGATCGGCAGCGTCACCGAAAACAGCACGGTGCGCGGTGATGCGCCCAGGCTCGCCGCCGCATGTTCCAGCCTGGCGTCGACGCCCTGCAGGGCGGACGATACGTTGACGAGCACGAACGGCACCGCGACCACGGTATGCGCGATGATGACGCCGAGATAGGTGTTGACCAGCTCGTAGCGCGCGAACATCAGCTGCATGCCGACCCCGAGCACCACCGCCGGGACGACCATCGGCAGCAGGAACAGCGTCCGGACGCTCGAGAACAGCAGCGAGGACCGGCGTTCCCGCAATCCGAGCCCGGCCAAGGTGCCGAGCACGGTCGCGAGCACGGTGGTGCCGCTCCCGATGATGACGCTGTTGACGATCGACAGGCGCCAGGATTCGGTCTCGATCAGCTCGCGGAACCAGCGGGTTGAGTAGGCCGGAATCGGATAGTTGAGAAAAACGCTGTCGGTGAACGACAGCGGCAGGATCGCGATCAACGGGCCCAGCAGGAAGACGACGACCAGGCTCGCAAAGATGAACTTCGCAACGTCGAGCGTCTTCATGCCCGCTGCTCCTCGTCGGACGCGAGCCGGATATAGACCGCATAGAGCAGGATGGTCATGGCCAGCAGCACCAGGCCGAGCGCGCCCGCCATGCTCCAATTGGCCGCTGCCGTGGCGTAGTAGGCGATGACGGAGGAGATCATCTGGTCATTGGCGCCGCCGATCAGGGCCGGCGTGATGTAGTAGCCGAGCGCAGCCATGAACACGAGCAGGCCGCCGGAGACCACCCCGCGCATCGAGAGCGGCAGCAGCACGTGAAGGAAGGCCCGCAGCGGAGGCGCCCCCAGCGACGCCGCCGCCGGCATCAGGCTTTTCGGGATCGCGATCAGCACGCTGAAGATCGGCAGCACCATGAAGGGCAGCAGCACGTGCGTCATCGCGATGACGACGCCGAGCCGGTTGAACATCAGCGGAATCGGAGCGGAGATGATGCCGAGGCTCTTGAGCGTTGCGTTGATCAGGCCGTTGTCCTGCAACACGATGTACCAGGCCGCGGTGCGGACCAGGAGCGAGGTCCAGAGCGGCAGCAGCACGGCGCCGAGCAGGAGTTGCCGGCGCCAGCCCTGCACCGATGCGGCCACCATCGCAAAGGGCAGGCCGATCGCGATGCAGGCGATGGTGACGATCGCCGCGGTCACGAATGTGCGGATCAGGATCAGGCGATTGGCCGAGGCGCCCTCCGGCATCGCGGTGATCGCTCCCGCCGCGTTGCGCTCCAGGTCGACGGCTGCGAGCAGGTTCTTGTCGGTCCAGCTCGAGGCCACCGCATCCGCTATCGTCGCCCAGTAGGAGATCTCGACCCACCGCGCATCGACCGCCGCCAGATCCACCTCGCCGGAGGCACCGAGCGCGCGGCGGGTCTTGCCGAGCAGGCTGCGGAAACCTGACTGGGCGCTGTTGAGCCGCCGCACCAGATCGCCGAATTGCTCGTCATTGGTCAGCGCCCGTAGATCAGCCACCAAGGCCGCCTGCTGTGCTGTGGTCGGAAGTGCGGCGCGGTCCCAGCGGGCCAGCGCCCGCGCCGTGCGCGGCAGCGCGTTGGTCGCCACCGGATCCGACACCGCCGAGGTCATCATGGTCGCCAGCGGTGCGACGAAAAAGACCAGCATGAAGGCCAGCAGCGGCGCCAGCAGCAGCTGCGATTTCAGGCGTTGGAGGACGTCTGGCCGCCGCATGATCCCACCACCCACACGTCCGACGGCGCAAAGGAGATCGCGACCTCGTCTCCGATCTCGGCAAGCTGCCGCGCACGCTCGCTCTTGATGATCAGGCGCTGCGCGCCAACGGTCGCAATCAGCCGGATATGGTCGCCGAAATAGACGGCATCGACGATGCGCGCCGTCAGGCCGTTGGCGCCGATCGCCGGGTCGTTGATCCTGATGGCCTCGGGCCGGATCGAGATCTGGACCCGGCCGTCCTCAACGGCAGCGGAGCCGGCCTGCGCGGACAGTGTCAGGCCGGACTCGGAGGTCAGGCGGAGCGTGTCACCCGATCGCGCCTCGATCATGCAGGGCAGCAGGTTGGTCTCGCCGATGAATTCCGCCACGAACGGCGTCCGCGGCAGATCGTAGATCTCCGCCGGCGTGCCGATCTGCTCGATCCTGCCGTGATTGAAGACGGCGATCCGGTCCGACATCGTCAACGCCTCGTCCTGGTCGTGGGTGACGAACACGATGGTCAGGCCGAGCCGGCGATGCAGGTCGCGGATGTCGAGCTGCATCTGCTCCCGCAGCTTCTTGTCGAGCGCGCCGAGCGGCTCGTCCATCAAGATGACCTGCGGCTCGAACACCAGCGCCCGCGCCAGCGCCACGCGCTGCTGCTGGCCGCCAGAGAGCTGCGCGGGCTTCCGATCCGCCATCGCGCCGAGCTTGACCATATCCAACACGCGGGCGACGCGCTCCGCGATCTCAGCCTTCAGCGTACCACGCATCTTGAGCGGAAAGGCGATGTTGTCGGCCACGCTCATGTGCGGGAACAGCGCGTAGCTCTGGAACACGACGCCCATGTTGCGCTTGTAGGGCGGCAGCTCGTCGATGCGGCGGCCGTCGACATGGATGGTGCCGCTGGTCGGCTGCTCGAAGCCCGCGAGCATCATCAAAAGCGTGGTCTTCCCGGAGCCGGACGGCCCGAGCAGGCTGACGAATTCGCCGCGTGCGATGTCCAGATCGAGTTGATCGACAACCGTCAGGGCGTGAAAGCGTTTGGTGACCTGTCTGAACGAGATGAACGGTGTCAACGCGCGAGCCAGGCATTGAAACGCTTGGAGAGCTCTTCCGAATTGTCGGTCCAGAAGCCGACATCCAGCGGGATCGCCCGCTTGAGATTGTCAGGCGTGGTCGGCAGCTCGGCTGCGTATTTCTCTGGCACGAGCTTGGCCGCAGCGATGTTGGGCAGGCCGTAGGCGATGTATTCGGGAAGCTTGGCCTGGTTCTCGGTCTGGCTGGCGAAGGCGATGAAATTCATCGCGGCATCCTTGTTGGGCGAGTTCTTCAGGATGACCCAGCTGTCGACCGCGTAGATGCTGTCCGGAAACACGAAGCCGAAATGCTTGCCCTCGGAGCGGTTGATGGCGCTGATGCGGCCATTATAGGCCGACGTCATCACGACCTGACCGGATGACAAGAGCTGCAGCGGCTGCGCGCCGGCCTCCCACCAGACGATGTCACCCTTGAGCGCGTCGAGCTTCTTGAAGGCGCGCTCCACGCCCTCGGGCGTCTTCAGGACCTTGTAGACGTCCGCCGCCGGCACGCCGTCGGCCATCAGCGCGAATTCGAGCGTGTATTTGGCGCCCTTGCGAAGGGATCGCTTGCCCGGATATTTCGCCGTGTCCCAGAAGTCAGCCCACGATTTCGGGCCATCCTTGAGCTTGTCGCCGTCATAGGCAATGCCGGTCGACCAGACGATCGCCCCGACGCCGCAGTCGTTGACCCCGGCGGGAATGAAGGCGTGCCTGCCGCCCATCTTCTGCCAGTCGATCTTCTCATAGATGCCGTCGCTGCAGCCGAGCTCGAGCTCCTCGGCCTCGACCTGAACCGCATCCCAGTTCGGGGTGCCGGCCTTGACCTTCGCCTGCAACACGCCGTAGCCGCCGTCCCAGCTCTCGTCGAGCACGGTGGCGCCGATCTTGGCGGCAAATGGCTGGAAGTAGATCTTGCGCTGGGCCTCCTGGTAATTGCCACCCCAGGAGACGACGGTGAGATCGCGGGCATGGGCCGGGAGCGAAACGCTCATCAAGGCGGCCGCGCTCGCCAGTGCCGCCAGCAAAACCTTCATCGATGCCCCCTTGACCGAACCGTGAACGATCAAATCTTCGCGCGCGAGCATCGGAAGTCAAGGCTAACGTGGGTCCGGCGGGCATTCCGCCGGGGTCACAACTCGGAGGCCGTTATCGCGCGCGGGCGGGCGCCGTCGGCTGGGCCATCTCGGGCAGGTCCGCGGCGAGATCGGCGGCCGGCAAAGTGGGATCGAGCGGCCGTGGCAACCGTGGCGTCGTCGCATCATGTCGGCCGACGCGCTCGAAAAGCTGCGTGTCCTTCATGAGACGGGCAGCGACCAGGTGATTCAAAAGTTCCATGGTAAACTCCTCAACTGCAATGACCCGGTGGCCGGGCGCGGGTCCGGCCACCGGGTCGGCACGGCGCAACGGAGGTGGCGTCCTCCATTTCGCCGCGCGGTTCTATGAATGAACTCACATTCGCCGCGTTTATTCCGCCGCCTGCGCGATGTGACCGATGGTGCCGTGATCCCCGTGCTGGGTGAGCGGCTTCATGCCGGTGACCGTCCGCAGCAGCACATAGAACACGGGCGTCAGGAACAGGCCGAACACGGTGACGCCGATCATGCCTGAGAACACCGCGACGCCCATGGCGCGGCGCATCTCCGAGCCTGCGCCGGTCGAGAGCACCAGCGGCAGCACGCCCATGATGAACGCCATCGACGTCATCAGGATCGGCCGCAGCCGCAACCGGCTGGCCTCGATCGCGGCGCGGATCGGCGAGCGTCCCGCGAATTCGAGCTCGCGCGCGAACTCCACGATCAGGATCGCGTTCTTCGCGGAGAGGCCGACGAGAACGATGAGGCCGATCTGGGTGAAGATGTTGTTGTCGCCCTTCGAGATGTAGACGCCGAACATCGCGGCGAGCAGCGCCATCGGCACGATCAGGAGAATCGCGAGCGGCAGAGCGAGGCTCTCATAGAGCGCGGCGAGCACCAGGAACACCAGCAGGATCGCGAGCGGAAACACCCAGAGGCCGGAATTGCCGGCGATGAACTCCTGATAGGTCAGGTCGGTCCATTCGAACGCAAAGCCGGGGGGCAGGGTTTCCGCGGCGACACGCTCGGCCGCCGCCTGCGCCTGGCCGGACGAATAGCCTGGCGCCGCCGCGGCATTGATGTCCGACGACAGGAAGCCGTTGTAGCGGATCGCGCGCTCAGGCCCGGCGCTCTGGCGAACGTGGAGCAGCGCGGAGAGCGGCACCATGTCGCCGGAGGCGGCGCGCACCTTCAGCTGCCGGATGTCGTCGGCCCGGGCCCGGAACGGCGCATCGGCTTGCACATAGACCGAATAGGTGCGGCCGAACTTGTTGAAGTCGTTCACGTAGTAGGAGCCGAGGTAGATCTGCAGGGTGTTGAAGACCTCCGTGACGGGCACCCCGAGCTGCAGCGCCTTGGTGCGGTCGATATCGGCGAACAGCTGGGGCACGTTGACCTGGAAGCTCGAGAACACGCCCGCTATTTCAGGCGCCTTCTGCAAGCCCGCGAGGAACGCCTTGGTGGCCTCGTTCAGCGCGTCATAGCCAAGGCCGGCGCGGTCCTCGATCTGCAGCTTGAAGCCGCCGATCGTGCCGAGGCCATTGACCGGCGGCGGCGGGAACATGGCGATGAAGGCATCCTGGATTCCGGCATATTTCTTGTTGAGCGCCATCGCCAGCGCGGGCCCCGACAGCGACGGGTCCTTGCGCTCGTCGAACGGTTTCAACGTCGAGAACACGATGCCGGCGTTGGAGGAGTTGGTGAAGCCGGAAATCGACAGGCCCGGAAACTGCACCGAACTCTCGACACCGGGCTGCGTCAACGCGATGTCGCCCATCTTGCGGATCACCTCTTCGGTGCGATCCAGCGTGGCGCCATCCGGCAGGCGGGCGAAGCCGACCAGATATTGCTTGTCCTGGCCCGGGACGAAGCCGCTCGGGACCTGCTTGAACAGCACCGCGGTCGCGCCGATCAGGAGCACGTAGAGCCCCAGTATGGCAGCTTTGCCGAAGATCACCTTGCTGACGGTGCCGCTGTAATTGTCCGAGGCCTTCACGAACACGCGGTTGAAGCCGCGGAAGAACCAGCCCAGCGCCTTGTCGAGAAAACGCGTCAGCCGGTCCTTCGGATCATGATGGCCCTTCAGCAGCAGCGCCGACAGCGCCGGCGACAAGGTCAGCGAGTTGACGGCCGAGATCACGGTCGAAATCGCGATTGTCAGCGCGAACTGCTTGTAGAACTGCCCGGTCAGCCCCGAGATGAAGGCGAGCGGCACGAACACGGCAATCAGGACCAGCGCAATCGCAATGATCGGTCCCGACACCTCGCGCATCGCCTGGTAGGTGGCGTCGCGCGGCGTCAGCCCCGACTCGATATTGCGCTCGACATTCTCGACCACGACGATGGCGTCGTCGACGACGATGCCGATCGCGAGCACCAGGCCGAACAGGCTGAGCGCATTGATGGAGAAGCCGAACAGATGCATCACCGCAAAGGTGCCGATGATCGAGACCGGCACCGCGAGCAGCGGGATGATCGAGGCGCGCCAGGTCTGCAGGAACAGGATCACGACCAGCACGACGAGCACGATGGCCTCGAGCAGGGTGTGCACCACGGCTTCGATCGAGGAGCGCACGAACTGGGTGGGGTCGTAGACGATCTGGTAGTCGACCCCCTCCGGCATGTTCTTCTTGATCTCTGCCATGGTCGCGCGGACGTTGTCGGAGATCTGCAGGGCGTTCGAGCCCGGCGCCTGGAAGATCGGTATTGCGACCGCCTGCTTGTTGTCGAGCAGCGAGCGCAAGCCATATTCGGAGGCGCCGAGTTCGATACGGGCGACGTCGCGCAACCGCGTGACCTCGCCGCGCCCGCCGGTCTTGACGACGATGTCGCCGAACTGCTCCTCGGTCGACAGCCGTCCCTCGGCGTTGACCGAGAGCTGCAAGTCGAGGCCCTTGACGCTCGGCGAGCCGCCGACCACGCCGGCCGCGGCCTCGACATTCTGCGCCTGGATCGCCTTGACAATGTCGCTCGCGGTCAGCCCATGCTCGGCCGCCTGCTGCGGATCGACCCAGACCCGCATCGAATAGTCGCCGGCGCCATAGAGCTGCACGTCGCCGACGCCGTCGATCCGCGCCAGGCGGTCCTTGACGTTGAGGACCGCGTAGTTGCGTAGATAGGTCATGTCATAGCGGCCGTTCGGCGAGTTCAGGTGCACCACCATGGTGAGATCGGGCGAGCTCTTCTTGGTGATGATGCCGAGCTGACGAACCACGTTGGGCAGGCGCGGCTCGGCCTGCTGCACCCGGTTCTGCACCAGCTGCTGGGCCTTGTCGGGATCGGTGCCGAGGCGGAACGTCACCGTCAGCGTCATCGCGCCGTCGGTGGTCGCCTGGCTGCTCATATAGAGCATGTTCTCGACGCCGTTGATCTGCTCCTCGATCGGGGTCGCCACGGTCTCGGCGATCACCTTCGGGTTGGCGCCGGGATAGGTGGCGCGCACCACGACCGAGGGTGGCACCACGTCCGGATATTCCGAGATCGGCATCGCAAACAGCGCGATCAGGCCGGCGAGGAAGATCAGGATCGACAGCACGCCAGCAAAGATCGGCCGGTCGATGAAGAATTTGGAGAGGTTCATGGGTGGACCTGTGGTCGGGAGATGTCAGCGCGTGACGTGAAATCCGGGTGAGCGAGTGTGCTCGACGCATCCGCATACAAGCTGTCGTCCCGGCGAACGCCGGGACCCAGACCGCGGACGGCCAATTGGTAGAGAAAGGCTTCGGGTCATCGTCCGTTGTTGACAAAGGGCGCCGGTGGCTATGGGTCCCCGCTTTCGCGGGGACGACAGTTGGGGCTGACGCAGGCGATCGTGATCAACGCTGCGCCAGTTGTTTGGAGGCGGGCGATGCGGCGCCCCCGTCGCGCTCGCCCATTGCGGCGACCTGCGTCTTCAACAAGGCGCCGGGACGCACGCGCTGCAGGCCGTTGACGACGACGCGGTCGCCGGGCTTGAGGCCGGTCTGCACGATGCGAAGCCCCTCGACGGTGCCGCCGATCGTGATGGGACGGTAGAGCGCGCGCTCGTCGTCGCCGACCACCATCACGAATTTCTTGTCCTGGTCGGTGCCGATGGCGCGCTCGTCGAGCAGCACAAGCGTCTGCTGCTGCGGCTGGCCCATGCGGACGCGGGCAAATTGGCCCGGAATCAGCCGGCCCTCGTCGTTCTTGAACACGGCGCGCACGCGGATCGTGCCGCTCTGCCCGTTGACCTGATTGTCGATGAGCTGGATATGGCCCTTGGCGGAGAAGCCGCCGGAGGTCGTCATCTCGACCGGGATGCGGTCGAGATTGCCACGCTTGCCGGAGGCATCAGCGACCGCATTCAGCGCGCGCAGCACCACCTCTTCGTCGGCATCGAAGCTCGCATAGATCGGGTTGACCGAGACCAGCGTGGTCAGCACCGGCGAAGCCGACCCCGCGGCGACGAGATTGCCGACGGTGACCTCGATCTTGCCGACCCGACCGTCCACCGGCGCGCGCACCTCAGTGTAGTCGAGATTGAGCTTGGCGGTCTGCAAGGTCGCTTCCGCGGCTTTGACGTTAGCAATGGCCTCGCGATTGCCATTGTCGCGCTGGTCGTAGTCGCGCCGGGTCACGACCGCGTTGCCGACCAGTTGCGCGCCGCGCTCCAGCTCGTTGGCGGCAAAGGCCGCACGCGCCTTGGCGGCTTCGAGCTGGGCCTGGGCCTTGTCCACTTCGGCGGCGTAAGGCGCGGGGTCGATCTTGAACAGCACGTCGCCGGCTTTCACCAGTGCGCCCTCGGTGAAATTGGTCGAAAGAATAGCGCCGGCCACCCGCGGCCGGACCTCGACCCGCTCGACAGCCTCGAGCCGCCCGGAGAATTCATCCCAGAGCGTGGCCTGGCGTGGCTCGACCACCGAGACGGTCACAGGCACGGCCTGCTCTGGAGCCGCGGCCTTGGCCGCATTCGGGGCGGTATTGAAATAACGATTGCCGGCCACCGAAGCGCCGGCAAGGAGGACAGCGGCGACCGCGACGGTGCCGAGCAGCCGCTTGAGACGGCCGAAAGGGGGATTCTTGTGCGAGGGCATTCGCGCGCTCCATATTGTAGTGCTCACTACAGATGTAGCGCTGGCAAGCCTTTCGCAAGACACTTATGTATCGGATACTACGAAAATGGTAGCCCCCTGTGGGGAAACTGCGCCAGATCAAAGAAAGCCCTCGAAAGAACAATAAGATAGCCGAACGCCGGCAAGCGCCGGAACGTTGCAGAAGCGGGCAGCAGGGGCAGGAGAGAGGCCAATGGGCATGGGACGACCCCGAACATTCGATTGCGACGCCGCGCTGGACCAGGCGATGGAGGTGTTCTGGCGTCATGGTTACGAGGGCGCCACCATCGCCCAGCTGACCGACGCGATGGGCATCAATCCGCCGAGCCTCTACGCCGCGTTCGGCAGCAAGGAAGGTCTCCTCAAGGCCGCGCTCGACCGCTACACCGAACGTCGCGCCGCCTGGATGGAGGAGGTGCTGAGCGCACCTACCGCCCGCGACGTTGCCGAGCGGATGCTGATGGGCGTGGCGGAGAAGCAGACCGATCCCGCCAATCCGCCCGGCTGCCTGCTGGTCCAGGGTGGAATCGCCTGCGGCACCGGTTCGGCCAGCGTGCCGTTCGAACTCGCCGCCCGGCGCGCCCAGACCGAGGAGCAGCTGCGCGACCGCTTCGCGCGGGCCAAGGAGGATGGCGACCTGAAGCCGTCCGCCGACCCGGCAGCGCTCGCGCGCTACGTTTCCGCGGTCAGCGTTGGCATGGGCGTGATGGCCTCCTCAGGCGCCGACCGCGACGCTTTGGCCCAGGTCGCGGCCGTCGCGGTGAAGGCGGTCGAGGAGCAGTCGTCAGGCAGACCAGAGACATGACGTGGCGTTCTCGCGACGCCTGTCGCGTCCGCGGGCCCTTCCTAGCGGCCAGCCTGAGGTGATCAGGTCGCAAATGCACGCGCAGCGACACATGATCCTCATTTGAGTCTTCTCGAATTGGACCCAAAGCAGAGATTCACTTGCAGCCTCGCGCCCACGCGCGCCGATCCGCGACATCATGCCGCTTAGCAGGGATCCCTGCGTGCAAACCGAAGGTTGCGCGGCGAATCGCCAAAACGAGCTCGGAACAGGCGATTGAAATGCGAAACATCGGAAAAGCCGACCTGCAGCGCGATATCGGAGATTCGCTGCGCGCCGCCATTCGATTCGGTCAGAAGCTTCAGCGCTTGTTGGAGACGCAACTCGTTCACGTATCCGGTGAACGATGATCCCGATGACGCGATCAGGCGCTGCAGATAGCGCGGCGAGATGCCTTGGCAGCGAGCGACCGTCTGGACGCTGAGTCCTGGCTCCTGAAAGTGTGCTGCGATGTAATCGAGGACGGCAGTATGGCGCGCGGCGACGACTGCGCTCGTACTGCTTTCGCCAAAGGGGACGCATGCGCTGATTGCGATTGCCACGAGATCATGGATATGCGCCACGACCGCATCACGCAGGTTGGGAGCGGCCAAGACATTTTCGTTAAATGTCGACTTCAGATAAGCCATGAGAAGTCGGAGCGCTTCAGTTCGGTGCGAAACAGGCCGCATCGTGAGCCTTTCGACATTCGTCACGCGCTCTGCAAGCTCTTCGCGCGGTACGGCCAGGCCGAACAACAATCCATCGACATAGGTGACGGTGGCGATTTCGGAATGCAGAATTGCGATCGCATCGCCGGTGCGAAGGTCAATTTCGCGGCCACGCTGCGACAGCTGACATTTGCCGAGAGAGCAGACGACAATTCCAATCGAGTCATCACCATCAGCGAGGTTCGCGCGCAAACGCCTGAAGCGCATCGAGGAGCCTCTCAATGCGAGCTTGCGCAAACCCCGGATTGCTTGCAACGTTGCGTCGGCCTGAAATGGAGCCTTCGATAGCGGCTCGATCTCGGCGTGAACTAAGCCCCGCCCAAAGTAGTCGCGCCACAACGGGAGTCGCATCCGCTCCGGAAGCTCGCGCGTGGAGAAATGATGCGAGACAAATTCGGCTGCGTCCTTACACACGGGGGACCTCCAGCCTTTGAACCAGACGTCGGGATGAAATGCCGCGACAATCTACGGTCGCTATTCGAAGTTTGCAGTCCGCGCACCAGCCTTCTCTAGAGCCGTACGCATGAGTCCAAGACGCTACACCATTGGTCTGATAGTCTCATTCACCTGTGATCGATGCGTATGTGAACTGGCTTACGTCGCGGACATTAAATCAGCACTATAATGATTTGAGAAAAAATCTCCTTTAAGAAGAGAAGATCATGATGGCTCTATTTCTAATTGCTGCTGTCGACTCCAATTCAGACGACTCTATCAACATGCAAGCGCAAATCACAGCTTTACGACATCCTTCGCGATTGATCGAACTCAACGATCCGCGTGCAGATGACAACGCACGGCTGGCTGTCCTCTGATACCAATTTCGTGTCGTGGACCGGCAGCCACATCGCTCGGTTTGTCGGACACAACTTTTTTTGGCGCTGCTGGTTTGGAGCTGCCGGTTGAAATGAAATCTGTTGCGGGTGACGTCGACGGTCATGATCAAGCGGGGTTTGATGATGTCCATCATAATCGAGATGTTTTACCGTGAATATTGCCGTGCTCGCCTCGCCGAAATGCGGAAGCAGCTTTTCATCCCGATGGTCGGCGGAGTTCAGCAAGGGCCTCCGGCGGACCTCGACGCGTGCGACCCAGATGATCAGGGTAGCAACCGGGTAGGGAAAGAAAATCCAACCATCAGGTAGCCCGAGGGCTCGTAACCGCATCGATCGGTCGGGCATTCGCTCGGTGCGCGGAGCTCCTGAAGTATCCGGGTATCTCGTCGACGTAGATCCGATGACGGCATGCGCGCTCGCCAGGCAGATCAACAAATGCACGATAGAACTCAAACCGCGACGCGATTGATCGATCAAACTCCGCCGGAGTTGGGGGGATCTGGCCGCGACCTCCGCATCGATGTCTGTCGCGGCCTCGCCCTGTGGTGGATCTTTCTTGACCATGTTCCCAATAACATCGCAAGCTGGCTGACACCGCGCAGCTACGGCTTCTGTGATGCCGCCGAGATCTTCATGTTCATCTCGGGCGTGACCTGCGCGTTGGCTTATGGCAGGGCACAGCAGCGCGAGGGCTGGAGCGGCATGATCGGCCGTTCGCTGCGGCGGGGATGGGACATCTATGCGGCGTTTCTGCTGCTCACGGTCGCTTGCACCATCCT
Organism: Bradyrhizobium sp. HKCCYLS1011; assembly: GCF_051167795.1. NCBI lineage: Bacteria > Pseudomonadati > Pseudomonadota > Alphaproteobacteria > Hyphomicrobiales > Nitrobacteraceae > Bradyrhizobium > Bradyrhizobium sp. HKCCYLS1011. The sequence goes on from NZ_JBNPTT010000004.1 coordinate 157,227, forward strand.
CGTCCACCTCGCGGGCATCGACCATCTTGCCGACGAGAGCAACACGCGGGTTCTGTTCGAAAGTCCGGGCGCCGCGCTCGAGCAAGCCGCCATCTTGCAATACCGCCCGGTCAACACCGACGTGCTGCCCGTTTTTGTGGTCTATCATGTGTTGTTCGCTCCGCTGTTGTGGTTGCTGCTGCGAGCACCCAACGTGACGCTCGGCCTTTCATTGTTGCTGTATGCGCTCGTGCAGATCTTCGGCTGGAGCGTTCCAGCCTGGCCCAACAGCGTCTGGTACTTCAATCCGCTGGCTTGGCAGCTTCTGGTCGTTCTTGGCGCCTGGTGCGTCATCGAGGGAGAGAAGATCCGGCCGTGGGTGGCGTGGCGCCCGGTGCTTGTTCTTGCGGTTCTCTACCTGGCTCTAGCCCTGATCCTTGCGCTGAGTTGGGATATCAAGCCGCCGGTGCCCCGGTCATTGGCGAGTGGCTTCTCGCCCTTGGACAAATCCAATCTCGGTCCGTTGCGGTTGCTGCATTTCCTGGCCCTTGCAATTGTGGCATGTCGGCTCATTCCTCGGGATTGGCGAGGGCTATCGACAGCGGTGATGCGCTGCGCGAGGCGCTGTGGCGAGAATTCGCTGCCGATATACTGTCTCGGCGTTCTGCTGGCGCTTGCCGGTCACCTGACGTTGGTTGAGATTTCCGACCGGCTCGCAATGCAGATCGGTCTCAGCCTTACTGGAATCCTGGTCATGATCGTCGTCGCGACCCTGCTGAACGCGATCGGCAACAAGCGCGGGCGTCAGCCCCAGTGGACGCAGTCGAGGTAAGGCGCACGAAGCCCGGACCTCTCGGGCGCGAGTGGAGAACGATAAGGACGCCGAGCATACCGTGTGGTCCGCCCATGCGCTGCGCGGCGGTCGCTCTTCGCGTGAGTCTCTTGCGCTTCTTGATCCGGTTGGTTTCTCTGTAGTGGCGTCGTCGGCCGGGACGATGCGCGCCTGCCTTCCCTCGCGACCGATCGGGTTCAGCCTCCATGCGTGTCTTCTCCGCCGCTCTTGCCACCGAGACCAACACTTTCGCGCCGATGCCCACTGGGCTCGCCACCTTTCATGAGCGGGCCTACTTTCCCGCCGGCACCCATCCCGACAAGATGCAGATGCATGGTGGGCCGTTATGGGCGGCGCGGCAGGTCGGGCCGTCCAAGGGCTGGACCCTGATCGAGGGGCTGGTTGCGGCCGCCGTGCCCAATGGCATCGTCACCCGTGCCACTTTCGAGACCTTGCGCGACCAGATCCTTGCCGATCTCAAGGCGGCGCTGCCGGTGGATGTGGTGCTGCTCGGTCTGCACGGTGCGATGATCGCCGATGGCTACGATGACTGCGAGGGCGAGTTGATCACGCGCGTCCGCGAGATCGTCGGGCCCGATGTCGTGATCGGCGGCACGCTCGATCCGCACTGTCATATGAGCGACGCGATGGTCGCAGGCGCGGATCTCCTGATCTGCTGGAAGGAATATCCGCACACCGACATTTTTGAGCGCGCGCAGGAGCTGGTCGCGTTCTGCACCGCGCTGGCCGAGAAGCGCCTGAAGCTCCGCCATGCGCTGGTCGACACCGATATGATCATCACGCTGCATACGACGCGTGAGCCGGTGCGCAGCTTCGTCGATCGCGTCAGCGCGCTGGAGGGCAGGGACGGCATCGTCTCGGCTTCGATCGTGCACGGCTTCGGCTGGGGCGATACGCCTGACATGGGTACCAAGGTCCTGGTCTATAGCGATGCGGCCGCGGACCCGGATGGTATCAGCGCCAAAGCGTTGGCGCGACGGCTCGCGGACGAGCTGATCGCGATGCGCGACGCCGTGACCGAGCGCATGCCCGGCATCGACGCGGCGCTGGATCGGGCGCTGGGCACCGAGGGGACGATCGTGCTGGCCGACGCCAGCGACAATCCCGGCGGCGGCGCGCCCGGCGATTCCACCTTCCTCCTGCGGCGGATCATCGCGCGAAAAATCAGCAATGTGTGCCTGGGGCCGATCTGGGATCCGATCGCGGTGCGCATCGCCTTCGATGCCGGCGTCGGCGCGAAGCTGCCGCTGCGGATCGGCGGCAAGATCGGGCCGCTCTCCGGTGATCCCGTCGATGCCACTTGGGAGATCAAGGCGGTGAACTCGGACATGGTGATGACGGGGCTCGCCGGCACGCCGGCCAAGCTCGGCGACTGCGCGCTGATCGCCTGCGACGGTGTCGAAGTCGTGATCACGACCTTTCGCTGCCAGGCGTTCGGCACCGATCTCTTCACCCAGCTCGGCTGCGACCCGCGCACCCGCAAGCTCGTCGTGGTCAAGTCAGCACAGCATTTCCGCGCGGCCTATGCGCCGATCGCAACCGCTGTGATCACGGTTGATGCGCCCGGCGTGGTGGCGCGCGACGTGACCACCTTGCCGTACAAAAAGATCAAGCGGCCGAAATGGCCACTCGATGAATTGCCGAAGGCGTGAGGCGCGGCGTCGATGTGCCAGAATGCGACGCCAGCGCCGGCGCTCTTAACTTTCGGAACGTGGTCGGAACGAAGCATGTCCGAATCGCTGGCGGGGCCAAGTACGTCACTTGTTCACGACTAGATGTCGGGTGCCGACAAGCGAGGCACGCCATATTCAGCTCGAGCAGATCAGCGCGGCCGTCTAGCTTCGAACTCGAAAGGTTAAGCTCGGCGCAGGCGCTGGGCTGTGCTCGAGCTGTCGAAGATGTCGGCGGTCGCGTACGTCTGATGCTTCAAAACGAGACGTCATGCGCGCTGCTCTTAAGTTCTGGAACAGGCTTCGAACGAAGCATGTCCGAATCGCTCGCGCTGTCAGGTGCGTGATCTGTTCACCGCCAGATGTGGCGACCTGTTCGGGCGGCATACAACATGCAGCTGAAGGGGGCGACGTGCGAGGTGATATCGGCTCCGAAAAGTTAAAGCCCGGCGCGAGCGCCGGGCTTTTGCTACTCAACTCGTCAGAATGTGATCGATCAGAACGCAACCTGCGTGCGCATCGCAAAGGCATCGAACGTCGAACCAGCATTGACGGTGCTGGTCGAGCTCGCCTGCTTGGAGATGTCGCCATGCAGATAGTTGAACATGAAGCGGATGTTGCTGCTGACGTACCAGTTCAGGCCCGCGGTGTAGATGTTCTGGCGTCCACCGGCGATGCCGGCAGCGGTTGCGAGCTGGTCGTTCAGGTCGATCGTGCTGAAGCGCCCGGCAATCTCCCAGGCCCCCCAATTGCCCGCCTGCCAGGAGAACGGGTGTAAAGGCGCGACGCCGCCGTAGGAGGCGCTCGCGGCGTTGTACTTGTGGCTTTCGCCGGTCAGGACATAGCTCGCCTCGACATAGCCGCCCTGGAATTTCAGGCTCGAGGCGCCGAACGGCGGCAGGCCGGTGTTGGCGGTGCGGTCGACGTTGAACCAATAATATTCGCCCTGGGCGAAGAACGACCCGTAGGTCCCGGCGGCTTCGACGCCGTAGACCTGGGCGCTGGAGACATTGGCGATCGCGCCGGTCGAAACCAGCGTGGTCGGATCGATCCGCAGCTCCGGACGGTCGCTCAGGGTCAGCGTCTGCGCCTGGGTGACGAGGTTGCGCGGCGGCTGGATCAGCCATTCCGCATCGGCGCCGAGGTGGAATGAATAGTCCGGGCCACTGACGACCTGGCCGGCGACGCGCGCCACCGCGCCATATTGCTCGCTGCTGGCTGCAGGCGTGACGCTGGAGGCCGAATGAATCTGGCCGGTCGTCGGTCCCGTGACGTAGGCGCCGGCCCAGAACGTGTCGTTCCACCAGCGCGAGCCGAAGGCCGAGCGGAAGTCGCCGGCCGCGATGTTGGTGGCGACGATGCCGGCCGAGGCGCGCTCCATGAACAGGATGTCGTTAGAGCTCGTGGCCTCATCAAGCGTCCATGGCAGGTCCATGATGCCGCCCTCGATCGCCATCTTGCCGCCGAACGGCCTGAAGCCTGTGTAGCTCAGATAGGCGTTCTCGACACCCGAGGTGCCGCCGCCTGGAAGCGAGCCGGGTGCCGTGCCGCCGAAGCCGTCGGACGAGCCGCCGAAATCATAGATCAACGCATAATTCCAATCGCCCAAGAACTTACCTAACACACCGATGCGCGCACGGCGCACGTTTTCGCCGCTGTCGAGTTTCTGCGGCGATGTCGCCGCGCTGTTGGGCCGGTAGTCATAGCCACCGACGTCGAAATGCAGCCGGCTGGTCAGCGAGATGCAGTTTTCGCCATCGATGGTGCAGATGGTCGGACGGTTGTTCGGCATGGTCACGACCACGCCGGACGCCGCCACCGGCCCCTTGGTCGGGATCGCCGCATTGGCATTGGCGACCGCGGCCTTGATGTCGGCCTTTGCCGTTTCCGCTTTCGCGCTCGCCGTCGCGGCCGCCTGTGTATTGGCCGTGGTCTGCTTCTGCAGCCTGTCGAGCTTCTGCTCCAGCATCTTGAGCTGCTGCTTCAACAGCGCGATTTCGGCCTCGCTGCTCTCGGCCGCGTGCGCCGACGATGCCGCCAGCAGCCCCGCCACGGCCACGATCGTTGCCGTCCGTATGGTCATGATAATCCCCTTTGTTGCTACAGCCACCCTGCAACCGGCTCAAATTGTAGGAAACTCGGGTGAAGGTCCTGCGACAGCCTATTCGCGATTGGGCGATTCCTGCTCTGTGAAAGCAACATGGGGGACGTCTGCTTGGATGATATCGATCATCCAATCCACGCGGAGGACGGCTGAAACGCTGAATGCGTTGAGGTCCGCATGTCGCAGATCTGCAACATACGACCATCATATGTAAGTGAAAGCGCTAAGGGGCCGCGTCAGAACGCGTTGCGTCAATCAGTCGGGGTCGGCTGCCTGTTAGTTTCAATGGCGTCGGTGAGAGCGGGCCCTGCGGCGCACGCGTGACCAGGGCGACCAAGCCGAGCGCTGCGATCGCAAGCCAGAAGCACAGCCAGAAGCCGTCGATATAGGCGAGCACATTGGCCTCGCGCTGCACCTGCGCCGCGAGCGTGCCGACCGCGCGGCCCTGGGCCTGCCCGGCACCGTAGCTCGAAAAATAGTTGAGCAGCCGCTGCAGCACCCGTGCCACATCGGGATCTCCGCTCTGGATGTTGAGCCCGAGATAGGCGGAGTGCACCTGCTCGCGCACGCGCAGCCAGGTGCCCATCAATGCGACGCCGATCTCGGCGCCGCCGAGCCGCATGATCTGGATGTAGGCGGCAAAGGCGGTCGCGCGCGACGGATCGGAGTTGGACAACGCCATGATGATGATCGGCAGCAGGGTGAAGGCCTGGCCGACCGACTGCAGCAGCACGATCGGGATGAAGTCCTCGCGGGCCCATGCATTGGTCACTTGCGTGCCGAGCAGGTTGGCCGCGGCGAAGGTCGAAAATCCGATGATCACGACGATGCGGGGATCGAAATGACGCAGCAGCCAGATCGAGAGCGGCACCAGGGCGATCATCGGAAGCGCGCCGTAGGTCAGGAGCAGCACGCCGCTCTGCTCGGGCCGCAGCTGGGTGATGGTGCCGAGGAAGTTCGGCACCAGTGACGAGTTGGAAAGGCTGGTCAGGGTGTAGAGCAGGATGACGGCGAGCGAGAGCCCGATATTGCGCGAGAACAGCACGTTCACATGCGCCCATGGTTGCCGGACCAGCACCTCGTTGATCAGGAAGATCGCAAACAGCGCGGCACCGCCGAGTAGCAGAGCCATCACCGTGCCCGACTGCAACCAGTCGAGCCGGTTGCCCTGGTCCAGGCCGGCATAGATCATCGCAACCGAGGTGCCGAGCAACAGCATGCCACCCCAATCGGCGTCCTTCACCAGCTCGCGGTTCACAGGCTCGGCCGGCGTGCCGAGATAGACCATCAGCCCCATCAGCGGCGCGATCACGACGCCCTGCCAGTACAACCATTGCCAGCCGAGATGCTCGACGTAGAAGCCGACCAGCGCGGTCGAAGAGTCCAGCGCGAAGCCGACGCGGATGGAATAGAGCGAGATCGCCGGCAGCCACCAGCGGATCGGCAGGTTGCGAAAGATGATCATCAGCGTGGCCGGCACGAAGGTGCCGAGCAGCATGCCGTGCGCGATGCTGAGCGCGATCAGCGTCGGGTAGTGACGCACGAAGGGGATGATGAGCGAGATCAACGCATAGATCAGGCTCGGAATGCCGAGCACGCGGCGGAGGCCGAACGCGGTCGCAAGCCAGGCCACGGCGGGCGCGATCAGGATCTGCGAGCCGATCGCGGCGGTGGAGAGCCAGGCGCCTTCATCAAAGCTGAGAGAGAAGGCGCCGCGCAGGTCCGGCAGACCGACCGAGGTGAGCCGGCTGTCGAAATTGGCGAGGAATGCGCCGAGCAGCACGGCGACCACCGCAAACAGCGGATAGCGCGCGACCTCGCCGCGCGAGACCGGCCCGCGATTGGCCGCGCTATTGTCCGCCATCGGCGCGGTCGATGTGAATGTGGGTCACGACCGACATCCCCGGCCGCAGCCGCGCGAGCAGCGGCTGATTGTCGTCGAGCTGGATGCGCACCGGAATGCGCTGGACGACCTTGGTGAAATTGCCGGTGGCGTTGTCGGGCGGCAGCAGCGCGAATTGCGAGCCCGATGCCGGTGCGATCCGCTCCACCCGGCCGTGCAGCCTCTCGCCGGGGAAGCTGTCGACAGTAACTTCGACGGCCTGGCCGGGCACGACATGGGTCAGCTGGGTCTCCTTGTAGTTGGCGATGACATAGACATGCGGCAGCGGCACCACCGCGATCAGGTTGCTGCCGATATTGACGTAGTCGCCGGGCTGGACCTGCCGCTCGCCGACAATGCCGTCGAACGGCGCCGTGATTCGGGTATAGCCGAGTTTCAGCCTGGCTGCGGCGAGCGCGGCCTTGGCGCCCGCGAGATCGGCCCCGCGCTGCTTCTTCGTCCCTTGCAGCACCTCGAGCTGGTGGCGTTGCGCAGCGATGACCGCGCGGCTGGCGCGCACATCGGCTTGCGCCTTGGCGTAGGCGGCGGTCGCTTGTTCCAGCTTCTGACGGGTGCCGGCCTCGCTTTGTGACAGCGATTGCTGCCGTTCCTGCTCCTCCCGCGCTTCGACCTCGGCCGCCCCCGCCGAGACCTGCTGCGCCTCGGCCTGCGCGATCGTCGCATATTGCAGCTCGATCTGGTTGCTCAGATTATCGAGCGCGGCCTGCGCGGCTTCCACCGTCGCCTCGGCCTGCGCAACCTGCGCCTCGTAATCGGCCGGGTCGATCTGGACCAGGAGATCGCCGGCCTTGACGCGCTGGAAGTCGCTGACGTCGACCTTGAGCACTTCGCCGGCGACGCGGCTGGACAGTTTCGTCAGCTCAGCCCGGACATAGGCATCGTTGGTGGTCTGCACCGCGGCGCTGCCGACCCAGGCGTCCCAGCGCAGCGTGGCAACGCCGATGAACGCAAGCGCGACGATCACGGCCAACAGCGGGATTGCAAGCCGCGCCAATGAACTGCCGGGCGTAGCCGTTGTCGCGCGAGGGGCAGCGGCGGGAGCGGAGCCAGCCGGTGGTGCGACGACACTGCCCGATTGCTCACTCACGGCGCATCTCCATTGCCTCGCGTTCCACGGCTGATGTGGTCACCGGTTCCCGACATTCGCAAAGGGATCATCGCGACATGATACGAACCTCGGAAGCCCGGCACGAGCCGCACGAGTATGACGATTCTCATACGATAGAACGGCGCGACGAGCCAACCACTATCACGGGATCAGATCTGCTCATCCAAACGTTGTCTTGGGCGCGCTGCGGTTGTCGGGCGCCGCCGGCCATGGTCGGGGGGCGAATGCTGGATACCGCTTTTTCCAACCTCGGCGCGGTCGCCGATTAACGCTATCGGAGACGCCGTTTTGTGCTTCCGGGGAGAATATCCTATCTTTGGGTCCATTTCACCTTGGCCGCGTTAACAGGCCGGGACCACGCGATTGAACAGGGAATGCATACAGATGGGACATAAGGGTGCGATCCTGATTGCCGGCGGCGCTGGCTATATCGGGGCTCATTGCAGCAAGGCGGTCGCCGAGGCCGGCTTTCTTCCCGTCTGCTATGACGATCTGACGACGGGCCATCGCAGCTTCGTGCAATGGGGCCCGCTGGTGGTCGGCGATATCGCCGACAGCATCAAGGTCGCGACCGTCATTCGTCAATACGACGTGCAGGCGGTGATGCATCTGGCGGCATCGAGCGCAGTCGGCGAATCGGTCGCCGATCCGCAGAAATATTACCTCAACAATGTCGCGGGCACGCTCGGCCTGTTGCAGGGCATGCGCGCGGCCGGCTGCAATCGGCTGGTGTTCTCCTCGACCGGCGCCGTCTATGGCAATGCCGGCCGGGAGCCGATCCCGGAGAGCGCGGCCGGTCCGACCGTCAACCCCTACGGCCGCTCGAAATACATGATCGAACAGATCCTGGCCGATTATCGCGCGGCCTATGGCTTCAGCTCGATCTGCCTGCGCTATTTCAATGCCTGCGGGGCCGATGCGTCGGCGGTGATTGGTGAATTGCGCAATCCCGAGACGCACCTGATCCCGCGTGCGCTGATGGCGATCCTGGGCCATGTGGCCGACTTTGCGATCTTCGGCACCGACTATGACACGCCCGACGGCACGGCGGTGCGCGACTATATTCACGTCGACGATCTCGGCGCCGCCCATATCGCGGCGGTCGAACTGTTGCTGCAGGGCAATCCCGGCGGTGCTTTCAACCTCGGTACGGGGACCGGCTGTTCGGTGCGCGAGATCGTCGATGCGATCCGCAGCGAGACCGGCGAATCCGTGCCGCTGGTCTATCGCGAGCGCCGCGCCGGCGATCCCGCCATCCTGGTCGCCGATCCCTCGCAGGCCGAGCGTCAACTCGGCTTCAAGGCGCGCCGCTCCGATCTCGGCACCATCATCCGCTCGGCCTGGGCCTGGCACCAGAAGGCGCATCCGCGCATCGCCTGACGCCCCGGCAAGCTGACGTCAGCGCGCCGCCTCACGCGCCTGTCCGATGTCCGCGCAAGCGGCGCCTGCCGCTCTTGGAGCAGGTCGAGCTACTCCAGGTCGACGGCGTGGTATTGGCCGGACTTGTCCAGCTGCGTGCCCCAGACCTTGTGCACCGCCTGATGGTCGGACGGATCGAAGGCAATCTTCGGGCCGAGCCCCAATTCGTAGTTGCGCATGCCTTCCAGCGTATCCACCAGCGCTTCCGTGTCGAAGGTCGGACCGACGCGCCGCAGTCCTTCGATCAGGATGTTGGCGGTGAGATAAGCCTCCAGCGACATATAGTCCGCCGGCTCGCCCGGGAAATATTTGGCGAGCGCCTTCTTGTAGTTCAGCGCGACCGAGGCATAGCTGTCCACCGGCGGCGTGACCTGGGTGCAGACAACACCGTCCGCAAAGCGGGGGCCGAGCAGCATGAGCTCGTTGGCAAGGCCGGTGCTGCCGACGCCCGAAATCGTGGTGTAGATCATGTCCGGGTAGAGATCGCGGGTCTTCTCGATGAACTTCGCTGCGGGGCGAACGGTGGCCACCAGCACGACCGCCTTGATCACAGGCCGCTGCCGGCGCAATTGCGCCACGGCGGCGTCGACGTCGACGGTGTTGCGGGGATAGGTCATGCGGAGAATGTTAGCTGAATCGCCGCCGCGCAGCGCGCGCACCGCCTTGGTCACGCCGTCCCATCCGGCATCGCCATAGGCGTCCTGCTGGGTCAGCACCCCGATCTCCTCTGGACGCAGCCGCCGCACCTTCACAAGATAATGGATGAGGGCATTCGCCTCCTCGGCATAGCCGGCGCGAAAGTTGAACACGTAGCGGTCCGGCGGATCATGCCTGAGCGAGGGCGCGCCGGTGAATGCGCCAAAATAGAGCGCATGACGTTCAAGCGCGTAGGGGACGGAGACCAGCGCGGTCGGACTGCCATAGTTCTCGACGAAGCCGAACACCTTGTCCTTCTCGTAGAGCTCTTTCATCGCGTCCAGTGTCCGCGTCGGTTCGTAGCCGTCGTCGGCGGTGACCAGCTTGAGCTGCCGGCCGTACACGCCGCCATTGTCGTTGGCCTGGTTGAAGGCGGTTTCGATGCCGAGCTTGAGCTGGCGCCCCATCTCCCTGGACGGGCCTCCGAACGGCGCGGCCATGCCGAGGCGGATTTCGCTGTCGGTGACGCCCTGAACCGTGCTTGGCGTCCGCGGTGCCGCCGCCGTCGGGTTGATGTTGGCCGTCCGCATCTCGGCTTTGGGCAGCCCGTCCTCGCGCAGCGGCATGCTCGCAGCCGGTGCCGTCCCTTGAACGGGTGCAATCGCCGGAGCCGCATTAGCCGACGTGACGCTCGGAACGAAAGCCGGCGGGGCGACCGGCGGCGCCGCGGCCGGATGCTGTGTCACCGACGCGTCGGCGCGACTGTAGGTGAAGGCGAGACCCGACCACCGAGGCAGCAGCGTGACCGCCGCGTAACTCGACACTGCCGCAACCAACACCACGGTTCCCAGCAGAAGGACGGCGTTAAACGATTTCTGCTCTACGGGAGGCGGCGGAACATCCTGAACGCCAAGCCGCGGAAAGCGATCAAGTGCCCTGATCCTTTCGTGCTCGGCTTGCCAGGCCGTGTTGGGCAATTGATCCAGCCCATCGTCGGCATCAGACACATAGCGAGGATATTCCCTGTCGTCCTGCGGATCGGACAAACGTCCCATGATTTCTTCCCTAGATCACGTGGCCGTATCCCATCTTGTTGTTGAGAGCTTTTTTTAGGATGACGGCGCAGCCGCGCATTGCGCAAAACAAAACTATCGCCCAGCCGAACGCGGCAACAGATGGCGGTTGTCCCGACGCTGCTGCGCTTCGTCGATTGTCGTCAAGTGTTCCTGAGACTGTCGTCGCGTGAATCCGATACGGTCATCCCCGACGACTTGTTAGGAGATCATATGGCATAATGCGGCGGCAGTTTGTTCGCTCGACGGCGCGCGGAGAATTCTCCCGACACGCGAGAGAGAAACAGGATCGGGTTCGCGCATCGGCGTGGTGTGCCAGGCAGTTCCGAATGCGGTATTCCAAATGCGGCAGATGTCGCATTGGAACTCATGCAGTGAGCCCGGCCATTTCTTCCGTCGGATCCCGCCTGGGACCGCAAACGCACCGGCGACCTGTAGCAGGCTGCTTCCGAGCTTAACCGTCTGGCAGGTCGATGCTCGCGAAGTATTTCCGTCTGGACTTAGTCGCGGTTTGGTTTGGCGAGCGCATCCACATAGAGACGCTCGCCTCCAGCGAACTCCTCAGGATGAAAGCTTGATTTGCGGCAAAACCCTCATGGTGAGGGCAGGACAAGGCCGCGCGTCTCCGGACGATGCTTCGCATCGGCCGGGAGGACCATGAGGCCCCGAAATGCCACAGCCATGTGCGATGGCCCTGCCTGAAGCGGGGCCTCCCGGTTCTCAGGCCGCCGCAGGCGGCGTCTGCTGGCGCGCTTCTCGAACGGCGATTTCGGCAAGCTCGTGTTTGAGCGACCAGGATCCGATCTCTTCGCCCTCGCGAAGGAAGTGCACGCTCCAGGCGACGAGGTGGCCGCCATCGTCGCGAATCATCTGCAGCAGGCTTTGTGCCAATCGCGAATGGTCGACGGGCAGGCGGAGGTCGAGAAAATCGCCGCAATAGTCGGGCAGCGCGCTGCCGTTGATATCGCGAACTTCCATGCGGATTTGTGCCATCGCCTGATTGAACGACAGCAGGTCTTTCCGGCCGGTAAATGTTGCAGCTTTTGTCAGGCGTTTTGAGCAAACCCACGAGCGGCGATACGCAGGGGCCGTATGGGTGGCAGCCGTTTCAATTCGCCGGCTCATAATTGCAGGTGGCTCCGCCACCACCCTTGTCCTTGAGAGCGGCGGGATCGAGCGTGCAGTCGAGCTTGGACAGGCTCTCGAACACCGACCCGGCCGCGCCGTCGGACGGAATGCCGGCCATGGCCAGGGTGGCGTAGATCTCGTTGGCGGCCCGGCCGGTCAGCTTCTCCGTGCTCTTGCCGAACGTCAGCTCGCAGGAGCGCGCGGTGATGTCGACATTGGAGGTGCGGCAGACGATCTTGTCGGCGGTGATCGTGATTGCATCCTTAAACGGGCTGTCGGCATGGCCGTCGAAGATGGCCTCGACTGCCTTCTTGTAGACTGCGGGAAGCAGCGGCGAGTACGGCGCCACCGCGCCGGCCACCGCCAAGGCGGCGGCGCCGTTGATCGCGCGGGCGTCAGCGGCCATCGAAGGCGACGTTCCGGCGCAGACGAGAATAGTCAGGATCAGTCGTTTCATACCCATGCTTCCTTGCCCATGCTTCCTTGCTGCTTCTGTGGGGCAGAGCTTCTCGGTCGCCCGCGCTCCATAATCCGCGCCCGTGATTGAGAATGATAAATGCATTGACGGTTACGCTGTGAATTCTGCGTGAATGCGACCAAGCTGCCACATCAGCTTCCCGCCGAGGCAGCCACCAGCCCCGTCACCATCGCCTTCACCATGGTGGTGATCTCCCGCCGCAAGAGCGCGAGCGGCACGGCGATCAGCTTCTGCTCGAGCCCGAGCGCCACCATGCCGTGCACGGCGGAAAAAAGGCTGCGCGCGGTGATGCTGATCTCCTCCGTCGCGCGGTGCGGGAACAGCAGGGCCAGCGGCTGGTGGATGTGGCGAAACAGATGCATCTGATCGCTGATCGCCCAGTCCGGCAGCAACTTGTCGGGCGCCATGCGGTGTTCGAACAGCGCCCGCCAGAGCTCGAGATTGTTGGCCGCGAAGTCGCAATAGGCGAGCGCGATCCGGACTAGTGCGGCTTCGGGCGCGGGAGGTCCATCGCTTTCGGCCGCCGATAGCTCGGCATCGAGCCGCGCCAAAGTGCGCGATCCCACCATGAGAACTAGCTCATCGACATCGGCCACCAGGTTGTAGACGGCACCGTTGGCGACACCGATTTCCTGCGCTAGCTCCCGGGTTTTCAGGCCGGCCAAGCCTTTGGCGCGAATCGCGTTTTCTGCCGCGTCGATCAGCGATTCCCGCTGTTTTGTCCGTCTTTCCAAAGTTTTAGACATTTTTAACCATTTGGCTGAGCATCGTTCAAAATTTTGTTGAGCGACGCTCAAGATTGCGCTACAAGTCTTGCATGAGCAGTGCTCATAGCAGGGAGCCAACAATGTTCAAGACCGTTTTGACGCTATTTCGGGGGAGTGTCGCCGTGGTTGAGGAGGAGGTGCAGGATCGGACGGCCCTCGTGCTCCTGGACCAACAGATGCGGGATGGCGCGGCGGCCGTCGAACGCAGCAAGCGCGCGCTCGCGATTGCCATCGCGCAGGACCAGCAGGAGGGCAAGCGGCTCGAGGCCATCACTGGCCGGATCGCCGACCTCGAAGTCCGCGCCACTGCAGCCCTCGACGGGGCCCGCGACGATCTCGCGCGGGAGGCTGCGCAGGCGATCGCCAATCTGGAAGCCGAACGCGACGCTGCCAACACTGCGCGGGCGCTGTTTGCGGCCGAGATCGCGCGGCTGAAGCGTCACGTGGCCAACGCCGAAGCGCGGATCAATGAGCTCGATCGCGGCCGGCGCATTGCGCGCGCCTCCGAGGCGGTGCGCGCCTTGCGCCGTGGCGGCATCGAGGCGGCACGACCTTACGAATGCACCTTGCCGGAAGCGGAAGCGACCTTGAAGCGGTTGCGCGAACGTCAGATCGAGGCGCAGGCCGCCGACGAGGCGCTGATGGAGCTCGATGCCGCCACCGGTCCACTGAGCGTCGCCGAGAAGCTCGCCGAGCAGGGCTTTGGCCCGCGCCTCAAGAGCACGGCCGACGACGTCTTGGCGCGGCTCAAGGCCAAACGTTCAGGTTCATCTCAAGCCTAACCGTAGTCATCAATCCAACCTGTCATCAACGAGGAGACGATCATGAACCAGACTTCTCAGATCCACAGTGCCGCCTGGGTCACTTTTACCTACCTCTCTTTCGGCGCCTCGGCCTTCATGGTCGGGCTCGGCGTCTTCCTGCTGCCGCTCGAACTGTCCGTAAAAGGCTATCTTGCGATGGGATTTTTAATGTTGGTTCAGTCCTGCATCACGATGACAAAGACGATGCGCGACGTCCAAGAGAGCAACCGCCTGATCAGCCGGCTCGAAGATGCCAAGGCCGAGCGCCTGCTGATGGAGGTTAACAAGGCGGCATAGAATGGCGGCCTGATCCCGCGAGCATAGGAGCAGGGCGGCGCATGTCATCGCATGCGCCGCCCCGCCGCCTGCCGCGACAGGGATGCGCAAGGGATCATTTACCTTGCGGAACACCGCGGAGCCCGCGTGCTGAAGGTCCTTAATGCACGCGGCGTATGGACGGTAGCAGGGCAGGGCGCAGCGAGGTAAGGCACATGGCGTCTGTTGACGGCGGTATGCCGACATCGGGCGAAGCAAAGGACGGTGCGAAAGCCGGCTCGGCGATGGCGCGCCTCGGTGGCCACGCTGCCTTCTGGCTGAAGGCGCTGACGCAACCGACCATCGACCTCACCTTGCGCACCCATGCAGGGCTGCGAACCCGGATCGTCGAGGCGCCAGGCCTGTCGCTGCCTCAGGACGAACTCACCGCACTCGTTGACCTGCTGCGCAGCGTCGCCGCCAAGACGCTGCCTAAGGAGAGCCTCAGCTACGGCATCTTCTCGGGCGAGCCCGAGCGGCTGTCGCGCGCGATTGTCACGCTGATCTGCGAGGAGAAAACGGGACGTCCGATCGCCTTCAATGCGCTGTCGGTGATGGACGTCCGGCTCGACGGCGAGCCGGTCGAAGTGACGCATCTTGGCCTCGTGATGGTCGATCCGGATGTGCGCGGGCAGGGGCTGTCCTGGGTGCTCTATGGCCTCACCGCACTGGTCCTGTTCGCGCGTGACGGTCTGCGCCCGAAATGGATTTCCAACGTCACGCAGGTGCCGGCCGTGGTCGGCATGGTCAGCGACACCTTCTCCGACGTCTATCCGTCACCGCTGCCGCAGGCACGGCAGAGCTTTGCCCATCTGCAGCTGGCACGCGGCATCATGACGCGTCATCGCGCGGTGTTCGGCGTCGGCGAGGAGGCCGGCTTCGACGAGGCGCGCTCTGTCATCACCAATGCCTATACCGGTGGTTCGGACGCGCTGAAGAAGACCTTCGAGATCGCGCCGAAGCACCGCAACGAGATCTACAATGCATTCTGCGCCCGCGAGCTGGACTACGAACGCGGCGATGATGTGCTGCAGATCGGGCGCATCGATCTCGCCGGCGCGCGCCGTTACGTGTTGAGCGAGGTGCCGCACGGCTCGTTGCCGGCGCTGCTCGCCGCATCCGTGATGCTGGCGCTGCAGCGCCTGGTGCTGCCGCTCGTCTACTGGTTGGACGACACGCGCCCCTTCGGTTCGCTGAGGCCGCGGGAGCGCGACACCGTCCAAAAGGCCGGAGGGCAGGGATGAGCTTCGACTACTGGTCCTTCACCACCCGCAATGTCGGCTTCATCGATCCGCGCGAACAGCAATTGCTGCGCGATGCCTGCGTGTTCGTCTGCGGCGTTGGCGGCATGGGCGGCTCGGCCTTCATGGCGCTGGCGCGCGCCGGCGTCGGCCATTTCGTGATCGCCGACATCGATCGTTTCGAAGTGTCCAACCTCAACCGCCAGGTGTTTGCGTTTGCCGACGAGGTCGGCCGCGAGAAGGCGGAAGTCGCTGCGGAAGCCGCACGGCGCATCAACCCGACCATCGCGATCGACGTGCTGGGCGCGAACTGGACCGACGAATTGCCCGCCATCGCGCGGCGCTGCCCGGTGATCGTCAACGGCATGGACGATATCGCGGCCGGCATTCACCTCTATCGCACGGCGCGCGATGCGGATGCGACCGTGATCGACGCCTACATGTCACCGTTGCCGTCCGTGGTCGTGGTCCGCCCTGACGATCCCCGGCCCGAACAGCGGCTCGGCTTTCCCACGCTCGCCAAGGATTGGCGCGAGATCAGCGAAGACGACCGGCGCAAGGCGATGCTCGCCGAGATCGAGCACGTGATGCTGCATTCCTCCTCGCGCAATCATGTCGATCTCGCCATCGCCGGCGAGGTCGCAGCCGGCCGCCGCAGCCGGATGTCGCTGGCGCCGATGGTGATCACCACGGGAATGCTGATGGCCTATGAGGCGATCGCGCTGATCCTGGGCAACCGATCCGGCACCGACTGTCGCGGCTGGTTCTTCAATCCCTATCGGCCGGCAGTCGAGACCCCGCGCAACCCGCTGATGGCCGCGATGCTGCGTCCGCTGGTTCGGCGCGCGATCGCGAAATTGACGAGCGGCCAATGACCCCGGGCATCACAGCCGATTCCATCGTCAATCTGTGCGGCGCGATCGGCCTCGCGGTCGCGATGATGACCTTCTATCGCCGTGATCCGCGGAGCCCGCTGACCTTCCGCCTGCTGCTGGCGCTCGGCGTGATTGCGATCCTGTTCCTGGTGCGCGGGGTGGCCTGGTGGAGCGGCAGCGCGACGCTCGACGATATCTCGGTGCTTCCGGCGGCGCTGATTCCGCTCGGTGCCCTCATCGTCACCGAGGGCATCCTGCGCCGTCATGCGCCGCGCGCGGTGAAGTTGGCTGCGCTCGTCGGCGGCCTGCTGCTCGGCCTCGGCGGCACCCTCGGGCTCGAGCGTTTCGCCATGCCCTATGCCGTCGTCCTGGCGCTGTTCCAGCTCGCCGCCTTCGTCACCTGCGGGGTTCTGCTCGCCACGCGCGACCGCGCGGCACTGATGGCGTCGGAGAACCGCAGCATCGGCCGGCTCGCGGTCGGTGCGCTGGTCGTGATCCCCTTCATCCTCACCGATTTCCGCACGCTGTTTCCGGAGATTCCGGTGCGCCTCGGCGCGCTCGGCGCATTGCTGACGGTGACGGTGATGCTGATCGCGGGCGGTGGTGCGGAGACGCGGCGCCATGGGCTGACGCTGATGGCGGTGCGCCTGGCGTCGTCGGCGCTGCTCGGCTGTGCGGCCGCCTTTATTGCATCCGACGTCGATGCGGCGCAGATCATCCGCTTCTGCGCCGTCGCGGTCGCGGGCGTGCTGACGATCGGCCTGATGACTGACGCGCTGCGCGCCTTGTTTGAATCGCAGGAACCCGGCGTGCTGAATTCGGTTGCGGCATCCCCGGCGCGGACCCGCGACCAGCTCATCGGCGAACTCGCGCGCCACCCGATCTTCGAGAGCGCGCGCCGCTATCGCGAAGGCGAGCTTGCGGCTTACGATCCGCCGCTGCTGCACGATTTCCTGTCGCGGCAGCGTGTGTTGCGCCGGTCCGACGCGCCATGGGGCCTGCCGGCCACGCATCCGGCAATCGAGCGCATGGTTTCGCTGATGACGGCCAATGCCGCCACGCATCTGATCGTGCTGTCGCATGATCCCGTCGACCTGATCGCGCTGGCGGTGCCGGTGACCTCGGCCGACCCTGCCACCGAGACCGCGCTCGCACTGGTGCGGCGGCTGCTCGCCCTGACTCCGGAGACCGCATGACGATCGAGATCCGCGAAGGAGATCGCAAGGCCGCTTTCGATGCGGCGCTCGAAGCCTATGGCCGCCAGAGTCTCTATGTGCCGCCGCTGTGGAGCGATTTCGAGCGAATGTTCGATTCCGAGCGAAATCCGTTCGTCACCGAGGGCCACGGCCGTTATGCGCTGTTCTCGGCGCATCGGGACGGCCGTCCGGTCGGGCGCATCGCGGCTTCGATCCACGATGCCGCCAACCGCAAGTTCGACACCAATGCCGGCGCATTCGGCTTCTTCGATTGCATCGACGATGCCGAGGTGGCCGACGCACTGCTGGGAGCCGCCGAACGCTGGCTCGACGCGCGCGGCGTCGGCTCGATCTCGGGCAATTTCAATCTGACGGCGATGCAGCAGATCGGCGTCGTGACCGACGGCTTCGATCATGCGCCGTTCACCGACATGACGTGGAGTCCGCCGCACATTGCTCGCCATCTCGAGCGCGCGGGCTATGCGAAGGGCTTTCCGATGACGACCTTCGAGATCGCGCTCGAGGACGTCAGCCCGGCGCAACTCATCGGCGACAAGCAGCGCCAGATCCTCGATGACGCCGAGTTCGTCTGGCAACCGATCTCGCGCTCGGCCTTTAAGGCGCGGCTGGAGGATGCGCGCCTCATCCTCAATGACGGCTTCGCCGAGAACCCGATGTTCGTGCCGCCGAGCGCGGCGGAATATCTGTTCCAGGCCGGCGACATGATGTGGATCATCGACAAGCGGATCTCGACCGTGGTCTATCACCGCGGACGGCCCGCCGGTGCGATCATCGCGATTCCCGATCTCAATCCGCTGGTGAAGGCGGTTGGTGGCCGTGTCGGGCTGTCGGCGCCGTTCCGCTTGCTGCATCATCGCCTCACCAACACCCGTGCCGTGCTGATCTATCAATCGGTGTGCCGCGACCTGCACAATCGTGGGCTCAATGGCGCCATGCTGTATCGGACCCTGCAGGCGCTGAAGCACGCCGGCTATCGGACGCTCGGCGGCACCTGGATCGCCGACGTCAACGGTGCGTCGCTACGGCAGGCCGAGAAGGTCGGAGCGAAGCCGCTGCACCGGTTGCATCTCTTCACCAAGCCGCTTGCGGCCGCCGTATGAGCATGCTGTCGCCCGAGCTGCTGCGCGAACTCGTCGCCGAGGCCAGGCTGGCGCCGAGCGTGCACAACATCCAGCCGACGCGCTGGCGTCTCGCGGCCGATGGCCGTCTCGTGCTGCTCGACGATTGCATCGTGCGGGTCCCGGTCGCGGATCCGAGCGGACACGATGTGCGGATCTCGCACGGTGCGGCGCTGGAAGGCATGAGCCTCGCGCTCGGCCGCCGCGGCCTCTCGATCGTCGACATCGCGCCAGCCCCGGAGCAGGCGCCGTCGCGTCATGCGGCCGTCTGCACGCTGACCATCGCGGGCTCAGGGCACGACGATCCGCTGGGCGATGCGGTGTCGCGGCGCATGGCATGGCGCGGGGCCTTCGTCCGCAGCCCGGATGATGACGCGGCGTTGCGCACGATTGCGACCGGGCGCGACGATGTCGTCTGCATCCGTGAGCGTGCGGCCATCGCCGAGATCGCCACCTGGGGCGACCAGGCCGAGATATCATTCCTGCGCCGCGACGCGCACCGCCGCGAGCTGCTGCATTGGATGCGGTTGTCGCGGCGCCATCCGCGCTATGCGCTCGATGGTCTCAATCGCGAGGCGCTTGCGATGAGTGCTGTAGAGGCGCTCGGCGCCGGCATCGTGCTGGGGAGCATCTTCCCGGCGCTGGACCGGTTCGGCCTTGCCGCAGCGCTGGTGTCCGAGCGGGCCAAGACCGCCTCTGCCGCCGGTCTCGTTCTGCTGTTCCGTCCGAAGCACGAGGACGCTCTGGTCTCGGGACGGCACTTCTATCGGCTCTGGCTCGCCATCGCCCGCGCCGGATTCTCCGCCTGTCCGATGTCGGCGCTCGCCGACGCGCCCGATGTCAATGCGAGGCTCAGTACGTTGGCGGGGGTCGACGACGGCCGCCGGCTCGTGAACGTGTTCCGTGTCGGCCGGCCGCAGACGACAAAAGCCGTCTCGCACGCCAGGCTGCCGATTGTCGATTTGATCGTCTAGCCGGCCGCGCGACCCGCTCAACGTCCGGGTAGGTGTCTTATCGCACCGTTGCGGTGACCTTGGACGATTCCAGTTTAGAATGGTTACGGCTGCACTCCGGCAGCTCCGGATGCCTGTTATGATCACTGGACTTGCGGCGCTGTTACGCTATAGTCAATTGTATATAACGCGCGTCCGGAGGCGACCGTCGTGGAGCTAGAGTCCAAGTCCCTGACCAGCTGCGTCGTGTCCGACGACGGCGCCGCCGTCTCGCTCGGCTTCGTCGATGCGCAGGGCCGATCGGCGACGCTGAAGCTGTCGCTTAACCAGGTCGGGGCGCTGGCGATGACCTTGCCGGGGCTGATCGACAAGGCGCTGCAGGCGCGCTTCGGCGACGCGTCGCTGCGCTATGCCTATCCGCTGGCCTCATGGGTGCTGGAGCGGTCGTCCGATCCCGCCCAGGGCATGCTGACCTTTCGCACGGTCGACGGCTTTTCGGTGTGCTTCTCGATGCCGCTGTCACAGCAGAGCGAGCTTGGCGAGGCGCTGGTTGCGCTGCCCGCGCCGGTGATGTTGCGGGCGAATTGAGCATGGCGCTCGCGTCGCAGCCTCAAACTCGATCGTCATGCCCCGCGCAGGCGGGGCATCCAGTATTCCAGCGCACATAGTTGGGCACACCTAGAGGCCGCGGCGTACTGGATCGTCCGCCTTCGCGGACGATGACAGTTATTTCGTGGTTGATGCGCTGCCTACCCTACGACTCCTGGACAATGGAGCGACTACTTCCCCTTCACGAACGCGGCGAACGCATCCGCGTAGTCCGGGTGCCAGCGCGACAGCGCTGGGCGGTTTTCCACGATGTCACCGGCCGCCCACAGGATGCGTCGCTCGTCGAGCGAACGCGGCACGTCGTTGTCCGGGCAGAGGATGTAGAAATCGCCGGCGTTGACCCGTTCCAGCATGAAGTCGACCGTCTGCTCCGGCGTCCACGCCGCAGCCGGCTTCTCGGTGCGGCCTTTGGCGGTCAGCGGCGTGAACACGAAGCCCGGGATGAACAGATGCGCGGATATCTGGCAATCTTGTTGCGCAGCTCGTGCTGTAACGCCTCGGTGAAGGCCTTCACGCCGGCCTTGGAGACATTGTAGACGGGATCGCCAGGCGGCGTGGTGATGCCCTGCTTGGAGCCGGTGTTGATAATGAGACCAGGCTTGCCGCCCGCGATCATGTTTGGCGCGAACACTTGCGAACCGTTGATGATGCCCCACAGGTTGACGCCCAGAATGCGCTGCCAGTTGTTGAGCGGGCCGAACATCTTGCTGCCGGGCTGGATGCCGGCATTGTTCATCAGCACGTGGGTCGCCCCAAAGCGCGTCCGCACCGCGGCCTCGAGTTCCTCGACGCTGTCGCGCCGGCTGACATCGACGATGGCTGTCATGATCGAGGCGGCGCCGTCCTTCGCGATCGATGACAGTTTTGCGGCGGCTTGTTCCAGGCGTCCGTCATCGACATCGGCTATGCAGACCTTCAGGCCGAGGCCGGCGAGCCGCATCGCGGCGGCAAGGCCGATGCCGGAGGCGCCCCCCGTGATGACGGCGGTGTGGTCAGGCGATAAAGCAGAGTGGGGCATGGAAAATCTCCCGGCGGTTGCGATCGTGATGCTGGCTGCGATTATGTCATAGCCATGCCGTCATCATCTACGATTGCCGCATAGGTGAGTTTCGCGGATGCGGGCGGCCGCTTGCTTTACCCGAGCCGCCGCCCGCTGTAGATTGCTGGACATAACGGCATCGCGCCGCGCCCCAACCCGAACAGCATATATATCAAGGGAGAAACACCATGGCTGTGACCGAGGCCATTCCGCTCACGCGTCATCCTTTCGCTGACGGTTCCTACAAGAAGATGCTGATCGACGGACAGTGGGTCGATGCGGCCTCCGGCAAGCGCTTCGAGACGCACAATCCTGCAACCGGTGAACTGCTGGCCAGCGTCGCCGAGGGCGATGCCGAGGACATCAACCGCGCAGTGGCGGCGGCGCGCCGCGCCTTCGAGGGACCCTGGAGCAAGGTCAAGCCATATGAGCGGCAGATGCTGCTGCTCAAGCTTGCCGAACTCGTCGAAAAGCATTTCGACGAGCTCTCCGCGCTCGACACCGTCGACATGGGCGCGCCGCTCAGCCGCACCCGCGCCTATCGCGGCCGCGCGCTCGGCATGCTCCGCTACTATGCGGGCCAAGCCACCGCCATCCATGGCGAGACCATCGAGAATTCGCTGCCGGGCGAGATCTTCTCCTACACCTTGAAGGAGCCGGTCGGCGTGGTCGGCGCCATCATTCCCTGGAACGGACCGCTGACGGCGACGATCTGGAAGATCGGGCCGGCGATTGCGACCGGTTGCACGGTGGTGCTCAAGCCGGCGGAGGAGGCGCCGCTGACCTCGTTGCGAATTGCTGAGCTGTGTCTCGAAGCCGGCATTCCCGCAGGGGTCGTCAACGTGGTGCCGGGCTATGGCGAGACTGCGGGCGCCGCGCTCGCCTCGCATCCGGATGTCGACAAGGTCGCCTTCACCGGCTCGCACATCACCGGACAGTCGATCATCCGCGCCTCGGCTGGCAACCTCAAGCGCGTCTCGCTCGAGCTCGGCGGCAAGTCGCCGGACATCGTGTTCGCCGACGCCGATCTCGATGCGGCGGTGCCGGGCGCCGCGATGGCGGTGTTCGCCAATTCCGGGCAGATCTGCAGCGCCGGCACGCGGCTGTTTGTCGAGAGCAAGATCTATGACGAGTTCGTCGGCCGTGTCGCCGAGTACGGCAAACAGCTCAAGGTCGGTAACGGCCTCGATCCCAACGTGCAGGTCGGCCCGCTGGTGTCGCAGCAGCAATATGACCGGGTCTCGGACTATCTGGCGATCGGCCAAAAGGAGGGCGCGCGGGCGCTCGCCGGCGGCGGCAAGCTCACCGAGGGCGCACTGGCCAAGGGCTATTTCGTGCAGCCTACCGTGTTCGCCAATGTCGCCGACACCATGCGCATCGCCCAGGAGGAGATCTTTGGTCCGGTCATCTCGGCGATCTCGTTCAAGGACACCGACGAGCTGATCAAGCGCGCCAATGCCACCATGTTCGGCCTCGGCTCCGGCGTGTGGACCACCAATGTCTCCAAGGCGCACGGGATCGCCAGGGCGCTGCGTGCCGGCTCGGTCTGGGTCAACTGCTACCAGGCGATGGATCCGGCGGTGCCGTTCGGCGGCTACAAGATGAGCGGCTATGGCCGCGAGTCCGGCAAGCAGCACGTCGAGGAATATCTCAACGTCAAGGCGGTGTGGGTGAAGACGGCTTGAGAGGATTGCTTGCTTCCACGGGCTCGGTCCACCCTCTCCCCTTGTGGGAGAGGGTGGATCGCCGACGCGGAACGCGGCGGCGAACCGGGTGAGGGGTCTACATCCGCGGAGACAGACCCCTCACCCGCCTTCGATGCTTCGCATCTCAGGCACCCTCTCCCACAAGGGGAGAGGGTGCACCGTTGGTGGCGCCATAGTTTCCCGAACTACCTCGCCGCGCCCTTCCGCGGCTTTTCGATCTCGCTGCGCAGCGCGGCCAGCTCCTTCCTCACTGCGCTCGCGGCCGTGCGCTCGATGCGGCGATAGCGGGCGACCAGCGCCTCCCCGAACGGGGTCAGCGCCGCGCCGCCGCCGTTCTTGCCGCCGGTCTGCCGCTCCACCACCGGCTGGCGGCAGACGCGGTTGAGTTCATCGACGAGATCCCAGGCGCGCTTGTATGACATGTCCATGGCGCGGCCCGCGGCCGAGATCGAGCCGTGGCGGCTGATATTCTCGAGCAGGGTGATCTTGCCCGGGCCGATCCGGTCTCCGGAGAGAAGATCGATGCGCAGACTGAGAGAGGGAAGGGCGCTCGATTTCGGCATGGAGGCGATGCTTTCTCAGGACGGGCTGGACATTGCCACCACACCCGTTTCCGAACAAGATGACGACATCCGGATCAACGACACAATTGGGGGAGAGATGCCGCCTTCGCTGTTTTCGCCACTGAAGATCGGGCCTTATGAGCTGAAGCACCGCGTGGTGATGGCGCCGCTGACGCGGATGCGCGCCGAGCCCGGGACGCTGGCGCCCCGCGCCCTGAATGCGGAGTATTACGCCCAGCGCGCGACGGCAGGCGGACTGATCATCGCCGAAGCCTCCTCGGTGCTGCCGACCGGCTTCGGCAATCCCAACGTGCCCGGCATCTATTCCGAGGCGCAGATCGCGGGCTGGAGGCGCGTGGTCGATGCCGTGCATGCCAAGGGCGGCATCATCTTCCTGCAGCTCTGGCATGTCGGTCGCGTCTCGCATTCCTCGTTCCAGCCCGGCGGCGCGCTCCCGGTTGCGCCGTCGGCCATTGCGATATCAGACGACTTCAAGGCGATGACAGCAGACGGCAAGGCCGTCGCCTACGAGACACCGCGCGCGCTGGGGACCGATGAGATCCCCGGCATCGTCGCCGCCTACAAGCAGGCGGCCCGCAACGCCAAGGCGGCCGGCTTCGACGGCGTCGAGATTCACGGCGCCAACGGCTATCTGATCGAGCAATTCCTGCAGTCGCGCAGCAACCAGCGCACCGATGCTTACGGCGGCTCCATCGAAAACCGCGCGCGATTCCTGATCGAGGTGACGCAGGCGGCGATCGATGTCTACGGTGCAGACCGCGTCGGGGTGCGGCTGTCGCCCTATGGCATCGCCAATGGTTCCGGCGAGCCGGACCCGATGCCGCTCTACACCTATGTCGTCGAGGCGCTCAACCCGCTCCGGCTGGCTTATCTGCACCTGCTGGAGCCGCGCTCGTCCGGCGCGGGCCGGGCCGACGTCAATTGGCAGAACGTGCCCTCGGCGATGGAGCTGTTCCGCCCGATCTGGAACGGTGTGCTGATCGCGGCCGGCGGCTTTGTTGGCGATACCGCGAATGCCGCCATCGCGGAAGGCCATGCCGATGCCGTCGCCTTTGGCCGCTATTTCATCTCCAATCCGGATCTGCCGCAGCGGCTGGCCCATGGCTTCCCGCTCACGCCCTATCACCGGCCGACCTTCTATGGCGGGGATGCGAAGGGGTATACGGATTATCCGGTGCATGACGAGATGGCGGAGGCGTGAGTCGTCGCGCACTAATAGCGGTCGTCATTTCGGGGCGCGCGTAGCGCGAACCGGGAATCCATTTGGCCGCTGGCGCATGTGGCCTGATGGATTCCGGGTTCAGCCCTGCGGGCTGCCCCGGAATGACAAGTAGATAGAGCTAGCCATGCCCAAATCCGCTCCCGCCGGAACAGCCTCCGGCCAGTGTCTGTGCGGCCGCGTCGCGTTCGAGATCGACGTGCCGGCGCGATGGGCCTGGCATGATCACTCGGTTGCCAGCCGTCGCGCGCATGGCGCGGCCTACGCGACTTATGTCGGCAGCTGGCGCAAGCGCTTCCGCATTACCGCGGGCGACGACGCGATCTCACGCTACGAGGACGACGCCACGAAGACGGTGCGCAGCTTCTGCAGCCATTGCGGCTCGCCGCTGTTCTATGAGCGCGCGCGCTCGCCGCATATGGTCAACATCCCGCGTGCGCTGTTCGTCTCGCGCACCGGCCGCGAGCCGCTCTATCACGTCGCCATCGAGGAAGCGCCGGACTGGGCCTATACTGGCGCGCCGCTGGTACCGTTGAAGGGCTATCCCGGCGTGGTGTGGCAGCGCGCACAAAGGAAGAAGCCGCGGGAGCGGGAAGGGATGTTCTGATCCCTTCTGAAGCGATCCAGAGCCCCGCATGGTCCCGGATCGCTTTGTCGCGGTGCTCCTCGCCATGAGGGGACGAAAGGCGGCGGGCTATTGCCCGGCTTGCTTGAACGGCATCTCCTCGCCTGTGGGCGGCATGACATGCGCGACGTTGAGCGTCATCGACACCAGGTCGTAGTAGCCGTTGACCGCGATCAGGTCCATGACACCCTGCTCGCCGAAGGCGTTGACCGCGCGGGTGTAGATCGCATCGTCGACGCGGTGCTCGCGCCGAAGCTGGGTGGTGAACTCCCAGATGATCGCCTCGTCGTCTTTCATCTTGTCGGGCTTTCGCCCGGCGCCGATCGCCGCCACGATCGAGGGATCGAGGCCGGCCTTCAGCGCCAGTGGCGCATGCGCGAACCACTCATATTGCGCGCCCCAATGCTGCGCGGTCGTGATGATCGCCATCTCGTTGAGGCGCTTGTCGAGCGAGGTGTTGAAGCGCAGATATTCCCCGACCTTCTGCAACCGGTCGGCGAGCTCCGGGCTGCGCAGCCAGGCGTTGAACGGTCCGCTCAGGCTCTTGCGCGGGCCGGACATGATGGCCTCGGCGACGGCTCGTTGCGCCGGCGACATCTTGTCCAGCGGAATCTCGGCCATCCGCTCGCCGGTCAGCGCCAGCGCCGCGCCGGTGAACACGACGCCGAAGGCGCAGGCGTGAAGCAGCGTCTTCATCGGTCTCATAGTTGTCCTCCCCGTTGAGCCCGATCTGCCGCGAGCCCTGGCAGCAAGCGTTGCGCATTCTGTTGGGGCCGACAAGGCCCGCTTTCGCGGTGATGACGGCGGCGTGTGGCGTCGAGCAGTTCATGCGCAGTTCCAAAATTCGGGATTCTGCCTTCAGCCCCACAGAATCCGCTGCGAGTCTCTTTCGCTCTTGCTGCGATCCCGATAAGACGCGCCGTCAATCGTGACCGGAAAAGCGCCATGACTAGGAATGATGCAATCACCCTTGCCCGCCAGTATCTGAAAACCGGCGAGTTCATCGCCGAGCTCGATCGCCGGGTGGCGTATCGGACCGAGAGCCTCAATGCCGAGCGCAAGGGCGAGCTCTACGCTTATCTCAAGGATGAGCTGACGCCGTCGCTGGCCGCGCTCGGCTTCACCTCGCGCATCGTGGATTCGCCGAGCGGCCGGTCGCCGTTCCTGATCGCGGACTACCACGAGAGCGACAGCGCGCCGACGGTGTTGAGCTATGGCCACGGCGACACCGTCGACGGCATGGTCGGCGAATGGCGCGACGGGCTTGATCCCTGGACCATCACGACCGTGGGCAACCGCGCCTATGGCCGCGGCACCGCCGACAACAAGGGCCAGCACAGCATCAACATCGCCGCGCTGCGCGCAGTCAAGGAGACCCGCGGCGGCAAGCTCGGCTTCAATGCCAAGTTCATCATTGAGATGGGCGAAGAGACCGGCTCGCCCGATCTCGCCAAGGTCTGCGATCTCCTGCGCGACGAATTGAAGGCCGATCTGTTCGTCGGCTCCGATGGGCCGCGGCTGTCGGCGGAACGGCCGACCATCTTCCTCGGCTGCCGTGGCGGCATCCGCATCCATCTCGACGTCAATTTGCGCGCGGGCGGCAATCACTCCGGCAATTGGGGTGGCGTGCTGGCCAATCCCGCGACGATCCTTGCCAATGCGATCAGCACGCTTGTCGACGGCCAGGGCCGCATCCAGCTGGACGCCTTGAAGCCGCCGCCGCTGACCAATTCGATCCGCGCAGCGCTCGCCGACGTCAAGGTCGAGCCGACCGCTGATGAGCCACAGCTGTCGGACAATTGGGGCGAGGAGGGCCTGTCGCCGGCGGAGCGGCTCTACGCCTGGAATACGCTGGAGGTACTCGCGATCTCATCCGGCAATATCGAGAAGCCTGCGAATGCGATCCCCGGCCGCGCCCGTGCCGTGCTGCAGCTGCGCTTCGTCGTCGGCACCAAGGTCGACAACATTGCCGAGGTGATCCGCGCGCATCTGGTTGCGCACGGCTTTCCGATGGTCGAGGTTTCAACGACGCAAAGCTTCATGGCCTCGCGTGCCGATCTCGACAGCCCCTGGATCAAATGGGCGGCGGACTCAGTGAAGATGACGAGCGGGAAAGCGCCCGCAGTGCTGCCCAATTTCGGCGGCTCGCTGCCGAACGATGTGTTCGCGGATGTCCTGAAGATGCCGACCATGTGGCTGCCGCATTCCTATCCCGGCTGCTCCCAGCATGCGCCGGACGAGCACATTCTGCTCGATGTGACCGAAGAGGCGCTTGGCATCATGGCCGGCCTGTTCTGGGATCTCGGCGAACTCGAGAGGCCATTGTGATCGGAACGCCGTCGATAAGGAATATCGGATGACACTTGCAGCGCCCGTCACATCAGAGCTCCCACGCGAGAAGAGCTTCGCGAAGCAAGTGATCGCGACCTCCATCGGCAATGCACTGGAATGGTTCGACATCGCCGTCTACGGCTTCTTTGCGGTCTATATCTCGAAGGCATTCTTCCCGAGCAACGATGCCACCACGTCGCTGCTGCTGACCTTCGGCACCTTCGGTCTGTCCTATCTGATCCGCCCGATCGGCGGCATCGTGCTCGGGGCCTATGCCGACCGACACGGCCGCAAGGCGTCGCTCCTGATCTCGATCGTGATGATGACGTTCGGCACGCTGACGGTTGCCCTCATGCCGACCTATCAGACGATCGGAGTGTTGGCGCCGCTGCTCGTCATCGTCGCGCGCCTGGTGCAGGGCTTTTCGGCCGGCGGCGAGTTCGGCAGCTCGACCGCCTTTTTGGTCGAGCACATGCCGGAGCGACGCGGCTTCATCGCCAGCTGGCAATTTGCCAGCCAGGGCCTGAGCGCCGTGCTTGGCGCCGGCTTCGGCGCGCTTTTGACCTCGGCGATGAGTCCGGCAGACCTGCAGGGCTGGGGCTGGCGGATCCCATTCTTTTTCGGCGTGCTGATCGGGCCGGTTGGCCTTTATATCCGCAACAACATGGAGGATGCAGGTGCGCCACCGGCGGGTAAGGATGGCTCGCCGGTCAAGGACGTGTTCCTGCGTCAGAAGCTTGCGGTGCTGCTCGGTATCGGCGCGCTCGCGGTCTCGACCGCGATCAACTACCTGATCGTCTATATGCCGACCTATGTGGTGAAAACGCTGAACCTGCCGGCGTCCGTCGGCTTCATCGCCTCACTGGTCGGCAGCATCGCGGTCATGGTGCTGACACCGATCGCGGGTGCCGTCTCCGACCGGATCGGCCGAACCACGCACATGATCACGATCAATCTGCTGCTGCTGATCACGATCTATCCGGCGTTCTACATTCTGACCAACTATCCGACGCCGGCCGTGAT
This sequence comes from Bradyrhizobium sp. HKCCYLS1011, assembly GCF_051167795.1. NCBI lineage: Bacteria > Pseudomonadati > Pseudomonadota > Alphaproteobacteria > Hyphomicrobiales > Nitrobacteraceae > Bradyrhizobium > Bradyrhizobium sp. HKCCYLS1011. The sequence goes on from NZ_JBNPTT010000004.1 coordinate 186,003, forward strand.
CATCGCCGCGGTCTTCACGGTTGCGACCTTCAAGGCGCTTTACTACGGACCGCTCGCCGCCCTCATGGCCGAGTTGTTGCCTGCGGAGAGCCGTGCGACCGGTCTGGGCCTCGGCTACAATATCGGTGTCACCATCTTCGGCGGCATGGGCCCGGCCATTATGACGGCGCTGGGCACCGTCGCTTTCATCGGCGACATGGCGCCGGGTTACTATCTGAGCCTGATCGCGCTGCTCAGCCTGGCGTCGCTGTTTACCATCCGCAAGCTTGGCGCTACGGCCTAATGCCGCAGCGCTACAGGGTCATTTGAATTCGGCCCGATTTATGCAAGCATTCGGCCATCTGCCGGACTGAGGAGATAACAAATGAAGCAGTTACGCATTTTAGGCCTTGCCTTCGCTGCCGCGCTGTGCGCGAGCGGACTGCAGGCCGAGGAGCTGACGGGCACCTTGAAGTCGATCAAGGAATCCGGTGCAATCACGCTCGGCTACCGCGATTCCTCGATTCCTTTTTCCTATCTCGACGACAGTCAGAAGCCGGTCGGCTTCGCCATGGACATCTGCTACGGCGTCGTCGATGCCATCAAGAAGGAGCTGAAGCTCGACAAGCTCGAGGTGAAGCTCAATCCGGTGACATCCTCAACGCGCATTCCGCTGCTCGCCAATGGCACCATCGATCTCGAATGCGGCTCGACCACCAATAATGCCGAGCGGCAGAAGCAGATCGCCTTCACCAACACGCACTTCCTGACCGCGAGCCGCTATGTGTTTAAGAAGGCGAGCAATCTGAAGTCGATCGACGATCTCAAGGGCAAGACTGTGGTGTCGACCGCCGGCACCACCAACATCAAGCAGCTCACCGAGGCCAATGCCGCCCGCAACCTCGGCGTCACCATCATTCCAGCCAAGGACCACGCCGAGGCCTTCCTGATGGTGGAGACCGATCGCGCCGTGGCCTTCGTGATGGACGACATTCTGCTGGCAAGTCTCGTTGCCGGCTCGAAGGATCCGAGCCTCTATGCGATCTCGACGGATGCATTCTCGAAGCCCGAGCCCTACGGCATCATGCTGCGCAAGGACGACCCGGCCTTCAAGAAGCTGGTCGATGCGGCGACCGCTGCGATCTACACCAGCGGCGAGGGCTTAAAGCTCTACGACAAGTGGTTCATGCAGAAGATCCCGCCGAAGGGTCTGAACCTGAACACGCCGATCTCGCCTGAGCTCAAGGCCGAATTCGCCAAACCCTCGGATTCGCCGGACCCGGATTCGTACAAGGCGATGTAATCCGCGGAGGCGCGTCGGTCGCGACGGAGTCGGTGCGCTCCCCTCCCCCTCGCGGGGAGGGGTTGGGGGTGGGGGTCCGCAACGGCAGTCTTGCTCGGGGCGCCGCCCATCCCAGCCCTCCCCGGAAGGGGGAGGGGGCACACTGCATACGCGGCACCAGCTTCTGAATCTGTCGGACGGAAGATATAAGCTCAGCATCCCTCTCAGGATCTCTTCGTGAACTATCACTGGAATTGGCACATCTTCCTTGAGCCAGACCCGACCGGGGCCGGCACTTATCTCGACATGCTGTTGTCGGGGCTGAAGCTCACGATCTGGACCTCGCTGTCGGCTTGGGTGATTGCGCTGATCTGCGGCTCGATTGTGGGCGTGCTCCGCACCTTGCCCTCGAAGGCCGCGGGATGGTTCGCCTTCCTGTATGTCGAATTCTTCCGCAACATGCCGCTGTTGGTGCAGCTCTTCCTCTGGTTCTTCGTGCTGCCGGAGCTGTTGCCGCATGCGGCCGGCTTGTGGCTGAAGCAGCTGCCGAATGCGCCATTCTACACGGCCGCAGTCGGCATCGGGCTGTTCATGTCGGCGCGTGTCGCCGTGCAGCTTGCGGCCGGTATCGGCTCGCTGCCGCGCGGGCAGCGGATGGCCGCCACCGCGCTCGGCCTGACCACGACGCAAGTCTACGCCTATGTGTTGCTGCCGATGGCGTTTCGGATCATCCTGCCGCCGCTGACCTCGGAGTTTCTCAACACGATCAAGAACAGCGCGGTCGCCATCACCATCGGCCTGATCGAGCTGACCGGCGCTGCCCGCTCGATGCAGGAGTTTTCGTTCCAGGTGTTCGAGGCGTTCACCGCCGCGACGCTGATGTATCTCGCCATCAATATCGTCGTCGTGTTCGTCATGCGCCTGATCGAGCGCAGCGTCGCGATCCCCGGCTACATCACGGGGAAATAGATGTTCGCCAACCTCGATTTCGACGTCATCCGCCGCTCGCTCGCTTATCTCTTCGTCGACGGCATGACCTTCACGCTGACCTTGACTGCGCTGTCTGCGGCCGGTGGACTGATCTTCGGCACTTTGATCGCGCTGATGCGGCTCTCGAGTCACCGTGTGCTCGGCTGGCTCGCCGGGCTCTATGTCGACTTCATGCGCTCGCTGCCGCTGGTGCTCGTTATCTTCTGGTTCTACTTCCTGGTCCCTTATATCGGGCAGTGGCTGACCGGTGCGTCCCGGCCGATCAAGGTCGGCGCCTTCGCGTCGTCGCTGATCACCTTCATCCTGTTCGAGGCAGCTTATTTCTCCGAGATCATGCGCGCCGGCATCCAGTCGATCTCGCGCGGCCAGCCGGCCGCCGCGTCCGCACTCGGTCTCACCTACAGCCAGACCATGCGCTATGTCGTGCTGCCGCAGGCGTTCCGCAACATGCTGCCGGTGCTGTTGACCCAGACCATCGTGCTGTTCCAGGACACCTCGCTGGTCTACGTGCTGTCGATCCCTGATTTCCTCGGTGCGGCGTCGAAAGTCGCGCAGCGCGACGGCCGCCTGGTCGAGATGTATCTGTTCGCCGCGCTGGTCTATTTCACCATCTCCTGTATCGCCTCCTTCGGCGTCCGCCGTCTGCAATCGCGCATCGCCATCATCAGATAGTTTGCTCGCATGATCGACATCAGCCACGTCAACAAATGGTACAGCCCGGCCTTCCAGGTCCTGAAGGATTGCACGACGTCCGTCGCCAAGGGCGAGGTCGTGGTGGTCTGTGGGCCATCGGGCTCCGGCAAATCCACTCTGATCAAATGCGTCAATGCGCTGGAGCCGTTCCAGGAGGGCGAGATCAAGGTCGACGGCATCAGGGTCAATGATCCCAAGACCAACCTGCCGAAGCTGCGCGCGCGGGTCGGCATGGTGTTCCAGCATTTCGAGCTGTTCCCGCACCTGAAAATCATCGACAATCTCTGCCTCGCACAGGAGAAGGTGCTGGGGCGCGGCCATGACGAGGCGGCGGCGAAGGCCATGAAGCTCCTGGAGCGCGTCGGCCTCAAGGATCATGCGCAGAAATTTCCCGCGCAGCTTTCGGGCGGCCAGCAGCAGCGCGTCGCGATCGCGCGCGCGCTCGCCATGGACCCGATCGCGATGCTGTTCGACGAGCCGACCTCGGCGCTCGATCCGGAGATGATCAGCGAGGTCCTGGACGTGATGGTCGACCTCGCACGCGAGGGCATGACGATGATGGTGGTGACCCACGAGATGGGCTTTGCCCGCAAGGTCGCTCACCGCGTGATCTTCATGGACCGCGGCGAGATCGTCGAGGACGCCAACAAGGAGGATTTCTTCGGCAAGCCGCGCAGCGAGCGGGCGCAGAAATTCCTGTCGAAGATTCTGTCGCATTGATTTCCACCGCCGTCATGCTCCGCGCAGGCGGAGCATCCAGTACGCCGCGGCCGAAGAGATCGAACCGAGACGTCACGGCGTACTGGATCGTCCGCCTTCGCGGACGATGACAGCGGGGGTAATCGTCATCACGGGGCAAGGCCGCAGTCCTTGAACCCGGAATCTCGAAGTTGAGGAGAAGAAACTTGGACCCGATCGCTTACGTCAACGGCTCGTTCGTTCCGCTGTCCGAGGCCAAGATCTCGATCCTGGATCGCGGCTTCCTGTTCGCCGACGGCATTTATGAAGTGGCGGCCGTGCTCGACGGCAAGCTGGTCGACAGCGCTTCGCATTTGGCCCGGCTGGAGCGGTCGGTCGGCGAGATCCAGCTCGCTCTGCCCGAGAGCATCGCGCGGATCGAGGAGCTGCAGAAAGAGCTAGTCGCACGCAACCAGCTCGACAACGGCATGGTCTATCTGCAGGTGACGCGCGGCGCCGACAAGAGCCGCGACTTCGCCTTTCCGAAGGGCGAAGTGCCGTCGACCCTGGTCATGTTCGTGACCGCCAAGGACATCGTCAACGCGCCCTCCGCCAAAGCCGGCATCGGTGTCATCACGGTGCCCGACATCCGCTGGGAGCGGCGCGACATCAAGAGCGTGGCGCTGCTCGCGCAGGTGCTGGCCAAGCAGGCGGCGGCCGCCGCTGGTGCGGGTGAGGCCTGGATGATCGAGGACGGCTATGTCACCGAGGGCGGCTCGTCGTCCGCTTTCATCCTGACCAAGGACGATGTCATCGTCACGCGGCCGAACTCCAACGCGATCCTGCCGGGCTGCACCCGCAAGGCGGTGGTGGCGCTGGCCGAGGAGCGTCAGCTCAAGGTCGAGGAGCGGCTATTCACAGTCGCCGAGGCGCTCGCGGCCAAGGAAGCCTTCATCACCAGCGCGAGTTCGTTCGTGCAGCCGGTGATCTCGATCGACGGTAAGCCGGTCGGCGAGGGCAGGCCGGGGCCGATGGCCATGCGGCTGCGCGAAATCTATATCGAGTTCGCCCGCGCCACTGCGGTGTGAGCAGGATTGAAGTCACGCGCGCGGAACCAATGGTTGCCTCGCGCGTTACACGGCGTTCGGCCGGCAGATCCGGCCCCGAGGTTTGATCGTTCGATGCGGATTCTGCTGCTGCTACCCTTTGTCGGTTTGCTCTGGGTGCCGTTCTACAATTTCATGGAGCCGAGCCTGTTCGGCTTCCCCTTCTTCTACTGGTATCAGCTCGCCTGGGTGCCGATCTCGTCGCTGCTGATCTGGCTGGTCTATCGCAGCCAGCCGCATGACGACGCCGACAACGAGGCGCGCCGATGAGCGATCACATCGAATGGGTTGCCGTCTCCGTCTTCGTGTTCTTCTTCGCGCTCGTCACGGTCATGGGCTTCGTCGCCGCGCGCTGGAAATCCGGGCCCGTCAGCGAGCATCTCGATGAGTGGGGGCTCGGCGGCCGCCAGTTCGGCACCTGGATCACCTGGTTCCTGGTCGGGGGCGATTTCTACACCGCCTATACCGTGATTGCCGTGCCGGCCCTGGTCTATGCGGTCGGCGCCTACGGCTTCTTCGCGCTGCCTTACACCATCATCGTCTACCCGTTCGTTTTCATGGCGATGCCGGCGCTGTGGAAGCTCGCGCATCGGAATGGCTACGTCACGGCGGCAGATGTCGTGCACGGCACCTATCAGTCGCGTGGCCTTGAGCTTGCGGTGGCGCTGACCGGCATGGTCGCCACCATGCCCTATATCGCGCTGCAGCTGGTCGGCATGGGCGCGGTCATCAAGACCATGGGCCTTCAAGGCGAGTGGCCGATCATCGCCGCCTTCATCGTCCTGGCGCTCTACACCTACAATTCCGGCCTGCGGGCGCCGGCGCTGATCGCCTTCGTCAAGGACATCATGATCTATGTCGTGGTGCTGACCGCGGTCGTGGTGGTGCCGGCCAAGCTCGGCGGGTACGGTGCCGTATTCGCAGCGGCCGACGACGCCTTCAGGGCCAAGGGCGGTGCCACGGGGCTGATCCTCAAGCCCGGACAATATCTGCCCTATGCGACACTCGCGCTCGGCTCGGCGCTCGCCGCCTTCATGTATCCGCACACCTTGACCGGCGTGTTCGCCTCCAAATCCGCCGACACCATTCGCAAGAACGCGATCCTGCTGCCGGCCTATACGTTGCTGCTCGGGCTGATTGCGCTGCTCGGCTACATGGCCCATGCCGCGCAGATCAAGGTCAGCTCGCCGAACGACGTGGTGCCGGAACTGTTCAAGACGCTGTTTCCGTCGTGGTTCGCCGGTTTCGCCTTCGCCGCGATTGCGATCGGCGCGCTGGTGCCGGCGGCCGTCATGAGCATCGGCGCGGCCAATCTGTTCACGCGCAATGTGTGGAAGGCCTATGTCAATCCCACGATCAGCCATGCCGGCGAGGCCAATGTCGCCAAGATCACCTCGCTGATCGTGAAGTTCGGCGCGCTCGCCTTCACGCTGTTTCTGCCAGTGCAATATGCGCTAGACCTGCAGCTGCTCGGCGGCTTGTGGATCCTGCAGACCTTCCCGGCGCTGGTGTTCGCCCTGGTCACACGCTGGTTTCGCGCCGAAGGACTGCTGCTTGGCTGGGCGGTTGGCATTGCTTGGGGCTCGTGGACGGCCTGGAGCAACGGCTTGAAGCCGCTCGCGAGCATTACGTTCGATGGCACGAGCTATTCGTTCTATGTTGCTCTCGGCGCGCTGCTTATCAACGTCGTGGTCGCTGTCGTCGTCAGCGCCGTCCTGAGCTGGACGTCGCCAGCCCCGGAGGTTGCAGTCCGCTCGTGACAGGCCGGCCAACAGTGCAGCTGCAGCATCGAACCCCGCTTGCATTGTGACACGCTTTGCTATTCTGCTGGCACGGTCATCAGGTGCAAAATTGCGGGAGAGTTTCGATGCGTTCTGGTCTGACCATGCTTGGGGCCGGGCTCTTGATCGGTGCCGCCGTGTTTCGGTTTGGCGCGGCGACTGCGGGCGACAATGACGGCTGGATCACGCTGCTGGACAGCTCGAACAAAGGCGACTGGACCGAGGTCGGAAAAGCCAATTGGGAGATGAAGGACGGCGTGCTGACCGCCGACAAGCTCGACGGCAAGGACCTGTCCTATCTGGTCTCCAAGAACACCTACAAGGATTTCCAGATCAGGGCCGAGTTCTGGGTCGATGACGCCGCCAACAGCGGCATCTTCATCCGCTGCGACCAGTCCGACAAGATCGACTCGAACATCTGCTACGAGGTGAACGTCTTCGACAAGCGGCCGGATCCGAAATACGGCACTGGCGCGATCGTCGACGTCTCGAAGGTCGATCCGATGCCCAAAGCGGGCGGCAAGTGGAATACTTATGAGATTACGGCGAAGGGGCCTCACCTCACTGTTGTTCTGAATGGCGAGAAGACCGCGGAGGCCGACGACACCAAGCATGCCAGCGGGCCGATTGCTCTGCAGTACGGTGCTGGCGTGGTGAAGTTCAGGAAGGTGCAGATCAAGCCGCTGTGAGGCGCGGCCACGCGGCTACGCCGCTGTGCATTCCGGGCAACGGCGTTGACCGCGGGTGGCGCGGTAGAGGCTTCTGCAATACCAGCGGCGCGCCATCACCTGCAGCGGATTGCGGGCCATTTGCGCGAACATCAACAGATCAAGCATTGCGGTCTCCTTTCCCCCGTGCCGGTCAAATGGGGCGGCGCTTCTGACGCAGAAGTGCCGCCCTTATCGCATCAGCCATGCAATCGGCCGTGGAGCTTAGCCTTTCGAGCTCAGCCGTGGAGTTCAGCCATGGAGTTTCTTGGCGGCCTCCGCGATCACGCGTCCTTGATAGCGCGCACCTTCCAGCTCGTTTTCGCTCGGCAGACGGCTGCCGTCGCCGCCGGTGATCGTTGTCGCGCCGTAGGGTGAGCCGCCGGTGACCTGATCGAGCTTCATCTGGCCGGCAAAGCCGTAGTTGAGGCCGACCACGGTCATGCCGAAATGCAGGAGGTTGGTGATGATCGAGAACAGCGTCGTTTCCTGCCCGCCGTGCTGGGTCGCCGTCGAAGTGAAGGCGCCGCCGACCTTGCCGTGCAGCGCGCCCTTGGCCCAGAGGCCGCCGGCCTGATCGAGGAAGTTCGCCATCTGCGAGGCCATGCGGCCGAAACGGGTGCCGGTGCCGACGATGATCGCGTCGTAATTGGCGAGCTCTTCGACCTTGGCGACCGGCGCGGCCTGGTCGAGCTTGTAGTGCGAGGCCTTGGCGACCTCGTCAGGCACCAGCTCCGGCACGCGTTTGATATCGACACTGGCACCGGCTTCGCGCGCGCCTTGCGCCACCGCATTGGCCATGGTTTCGATGTGGCCGTAGGCGGAGTAATAGAGGACGAGAACCTTGGTCATTTGGATGCTCCAGAGTTGAACTTTGAGCGGAAAGGGCCAGTCATGGCCGGACAGTCCGGCCATGACGACGATGGGGCGGTTTGGGTTAGGCGGCGTCGACCAGCACCAGCTCAGAATCTTCCAGCGCGGTGATCTTCAACGTGGCTTCGTCCCGGATCGCAGCGCCGTCGCGAGCATTGACGCGGACGCCGTTGACTTCGATGCTGCCGGCCGCCGGCACGAGGTAGATATGGCGGGACTTGTTCGCGGCATACTCGGCCGACTCGCCGGCCTTCAACGTCGTGCCGAGCACGCGCGCCTGGGCTCGGATCGGAAGCGCGTCATCGTCCTCATCGAAGCCGGAGGCCAGCGTCACCAGCTTGCCGGAGCGGTCCGCCTTCGGGAATGGCTTGGCGCCCCAGGTCGGCTGGCCACCGTCGGTGGTCGGCTCGATCCAGATCTGGAAGATCCGGGTCGTGGTCGGCTCCAGATTGTACTCGGAGTGCCGGATGCCGCTGCCCGCGCTCATCACCTGGACGTCGCCGGCCTCGGTGCGACCCTTGTTGCCGAGGCTGTCCTGGTGGCTGATCGCCCCCTCTCGGACGTAGGTGATGATTTCCATATTGGCATGCGGATGGGCCGGAAATCCGGTGTTGGGCGCGATCTCGTCGTCGTTCCATACCCGGAGCGAGCCGTGCCCCATGTTGCTCGGGTCGTAGTAGCTTGCGAACGAGAAATGATGCTTGGCCTTCAACCAACCATGGTCGGCGCCGCCCAACTTTGAAAATGGCCTGAGTTCGATCATTGAACTGCTCCTTGTGATCCAAACGCGGGTGCCGGAGCGAAGGTGCTTCGGGCCGCGTCGTTGGGCTTGGGATAAGCGTTCTGGTGCGGTATAGAAATAGAAACTATTGAAACGTATTGTTTCCGAAAGCGACCTTTAGTCTGATGGCAAAACTCCCCGATTTCGAAGCGATGGCGATCTTCGCCAAGGTGGTCGAGCAGCGCTCCTTCGCCTCTGCCGCGCAGGACCTTGCGCTCTCGAAAGCCACCGTTTCCAAGGCGGTGAGCCGCCTCGAGGAGCGGCTCGGTACGCGGCTGTTCAACCGCACTTCGCGCCGCCTGGCGCTGACGGATGCCGGACAGCGCTTGTCCGAGCGTGCGATCCGGCTGCTCGCCGACGGCGAGGAGGCGGAGACCGAAGCGCTCGCCCAGTCCGTCGTGCCGCGTGGGCTGGTGCGGTTCGCAGTGCCCATGACCTTCGGCGTCAAGAAGATCGCGCCGCTGCTGCCTGCCTTCCTGGAACATTATCCGGAAGTCTCGATCGATCTGCATCTGAGTGACGCGACCGTTGATCTGATCGGCGAGGGTTTTGATCTGGCGCTCCGGATTGCGCGGTTGCCGGATTCCTCGTTGATCGCGCGTCGGCTCTGTGCCATCCCGCGCTACACGGTCGCGGCGCCGTCCTATCTGAAGCGCTACGGCCGCCCCACCCATCCGATGCATCTCGCCGAGCACAAATGCTTTGGCTACGCCTACCTCGCGACAGCCGGGGTTTGGCACTACACCAACGCCGCCGGCGAGCAGGCGAGCGTGCGTCCCGCCGGGCAGTTGCGCGTCAATAACGGCGAGGCGGTGTTGCCGGCCGTGACTGCCGGGCTCGGTATCGCCGACCTGCCGGACTTCATCATCGGCGACGCGATCGCTTCCGGCCAGGTCGAGGTGATCCTGAAGGGCTGGACGCAAGCCGAAGGCGCGATGCATCTGGTGATGCCGCCCGGCGGCCCGCGTCCGGCGCGGGTCGAGGTGCTGGCGGATTTTCTGGTCCGGGAGTTGGTGAAGGGAAGAAAGGGCAGGGCGGCGCAAGCGTGATTGCTGCGCTGTTTGCGCTGCGGTCGACAGCAGTGCATGCTGACGGATGTCCGTCGTTCGGAGTAGGCTTCCCTCAAATTAACAAAAGGGGGAGGACGACCGATGAACCGACGCGATTTTCTGCGCACCGCGGCCGCTGTGCCGCTACTCGGTGAGGCGGTTGGCGGGAGTGCTCTTGCACAAGACACCTATCCCAGCCGCAATATCACGATGATCGTGCCGTTTCCGGCCGGCGGCCAGGCCGATCTCGCTGCGCGCCCGGTCGCTGTGGCGCTGCAGCGGGTTCTCGGCAAGCCTGTCATCGTCGACAATCGCGCTGGCGGAGGCGGCGGCTCGGTCGGCAATGCACAGGCCGCGCGCGCCGAGCCCGACGGCTACACGCTGTTGATGACGTTGTCGTCGCTGGCGGTGTTGCCGGAGGCCGACCGGTTGTTCAACCGGCCGGTGGCCTATGAGGTGGCGCAGTTCACGCCGATTGCGCGCGTGCTGGCCGATCCGACCCTGCTCGCGGTGCCGGCCTCCTCGCCCTGGAAGACGCTCGCCGAGTTCGTCGAAGACGCCAAAGCGCGTCCCGGCGAGATTCCGTACGGCTCATCCGGCCCGTACGGCGTGCTGCATGTCGCGATGGAGATGTTTGCTGCGAGTGCCGACATCAAATTGCTGCACGTACCGTTTCGCGGCGGCGGTCCCGCCTTGACCGCGCTGCTGGGCGGTACAGTGCAGGCGATGGCCGCCGCCCCCGGCACCGTGAAGCCGCAGGTCGATGACGGCCGCTTGCGCGTGCTCGCCAATTGGGGCGCCGAGCGCATTCCGACTTTTCCTGATACTCCGACCTTCATCGAGCTCGGCCATAAGGATGTCGAGATGTACATCTGGGCCGGACTGTTCGCGCCGCGTGCGCTCCCGCAGCCCATAATGACACGGCTGCGCGAGGCGATGGCGCAGGCCACGACCAGCCCGGAGGTGGTCAAGTCCTTCGAAGCCGCTGGCAGTGCGGTGGCCTATCTCGATGCACCGGATTTTGCGAGGTTCGTCGCAACCGACAGCGCCCGGCTGATCGCGGCAGTGAAGCGAATCGGCCGGGTGGAGTAGGGGGCCAACAGAGTTTCACGCGCACCTCAGGCGCGGCTGTTGTGGATGCCTGGGCAGATTTTCCAGTCAGCAACGTCCGGAGCCGGAAGCGGACGCGTTGAGCGCTCGTCATACCGGTCGCTGGGCTGCGCTCATATCGCGGTTCAGCGCCGAAGCGATCTTCAGACAGAGGTCCTCGCCGCGGAACGGCTTGCCGATGGTTTGTGCCTCGTTGATGCCGGCAAGCGTCGCGCGGTCGGCGTAGCCGGTCACGAACAGAATTGGCAGTCGGGGATAGCGGGTGCGGACGCGCTGCGCCACTTCGGCGCCGCTCATGCCCGGCATCGCGAAGTCGAGCAGCAACAGGTCGATATTGGTCTGCGATTGCAGCACGTCGAACGCGGCGCCGGCGCTGCCGACCTCGACGACATCGTAGGAGCGATCGCGCAAGATATCGGCGGCAATCTGGCGCACGGCGTCGTCGTCGTCGACGATCAGGATGCGGGCTGGCGTCTGTGCCGTTGCGCTGTCATACGATATGGCGGTCTCGGCCCGATCTTCCGCCAGATCCGAGCGCGGCAGGAAGATGCAGATCGAGGTGCCCTGACCCTCCGCGGTGTCGATCCGGATCCCTCCGTTGGATTGTTTGGCAAAGCCGAGCACCTGACTGAGGCCGAGCCCCGAGCCTTTGCCGATTTCCTTGGTCGTGAAGAACGGTTCGAACACGCGCGCGCGGACGCTCGGGCTCATGCCGCAGCCCGTGTCGGTGACGCAGATCTGGACGTAGTCGCCGGCGGCCGGCTCTTCGGGCGAAGCCGGCTCGTCCAGTGTTGCATTGCTGGTGGACACCGTCAGCCGCCCGCCGACGCCCATCGCGTCCCGCGCATTGATGGCCAGGTTCAGCACCGCGAGCTCCAGTTGTGTGGGATCGACCAGCGCGTGCCAGAGGCCGTCGGCGAGTGAGGTCTGAATCTCGATGCTGCCGCCGATCGTGCTATGCAGGAGATCGCGCATGCTGGCGATGGTGTGATTGAGGTCGAGCACCTTCGGCTCGAGCCGCTGACGCCGCGAGAAGGACAGGAGCTGGTCGGTCAGCTTGGCGCCGCGCTCGGCAGCTGCGCGCATGAACTGCAGGCGTTGCGACAGCTTGCCGTCGATCCCGCGTGCAGCGAAATCCCTTTCCATGAACGAGATATTGCCGAGCACGACGGTCAGCAGATTATTGAAATCATGCGCGACGCCCGAGGTCAGCTGACCGACGGCCTCGAGCCGCTGCATCTGCCGCAACGTGCCTTCGACCCGCTCGCGTTCCTCCATCTGCGCAAGCAGCTGGCGATTGGCCGCGGCAAGCTCCTTGGTGCGCTCCTGCACGCGCTCCTCAAGCTCTTCATTGAGCCTGCGGCATTCATATTGCCGCCTGCGTCCACGCAAATGGGTGCGGACCACGCTGATCAAGGTGGTCGGATGAAACGGACGCTCAAGGAAACTGACGCTGCCGAGCGCCTCGGTCAGCTGCGCGGCCGTGGGATTCCGTTCGATGCCTCCGCCATGCTCGGTCAGCACGATGAACGGAAAATCCGACCAGGCCGGCTGCCGCCTGACCCAGTCGGCAAGCGGTCGGATGTCGATGCCGCGGAATGCCTCCTCCGTGACGATCGCAAGCTCGCAGCCTTCAGCAATTCCGGCGACGAGGTCCTGAAAGGAGCCGCAGATCTGCGCGCTCAAATCCGCCTCGTGCAGGATGCTCTGCGCGAGCTTGGCGTCCCTTCCGCGTGGCGCAAGGATCAGCGTTCGCTGGTGTGTGTCGGTGCTGTCGAACTTGCTCACAGTGTTTCCAATAGCGGCGCCGCGCCGCCGACGTAGGTCGGAATGCCGCGCAGCACGCCTTGGAAGTCGACGAGCGGCTCGCCGACGACGATGCCGCGAGTGTTGATCATCAGTTCTCTGATCGTATCCTCATGCGGGCCGGTACGCTTCTTGATGACCGAAATTGCCCGCCGCACCCGGCCGCGCGCTTCGAAATAGCGCAGCATGATCACGGCATCGGCAAGGTAAGTGACATCGACCGGCTGCTTCATCTCGCCCAGCAGGCCGTGCTGGGCGACAGTGAGCAGTGTGGCGGCGCCGCGGCGGTTGAGATATTGGAGCAGTTCGTGCAGGTGCAGGATCAGGAACTGCTCCTCGGGCATTGCGGCCTGATAGCCATTGAGGCTGTCGATGGCGACCGTCTTGATGTTCTCCTGGTCGACGCTGCGGCGAACGCGATCAGTGAATTCGCCGGGTGACAGCTCAGCTGCGTCCATCTGCTCGACAATGAGGTTGCCGGCGTCGCGCATGGCCTGGATGTCGATTCCAAGGGTCTTGGCACGTGAAATCAGCAGGCCAAGCTCTTCATCGAAAACGAACAGGCCGGCGCGCTCGCCGCGCCGGACGCTGGTGGCGAGGAATTGGAGCGACAGCAGCGACTTGCCGGTGCCTGCCGGACCGAGGATCAGTGTGCTCGAGCCGGCCGTGATGCCGCCGCCCAACAAATCATCAAGTTGTGAGATGCCGCTCTGGATGGGCGAGCCGATGAAACCGTGACGGTGCTCGGCCGCAACCAGCCGAGGAAATACCTGCACGCCACCATGGCTGATGATGAAGTCGTGATAGCCGCCGCGAAAACTCTGGCCGCGGCATTTGGCGACACGCAGCCGCCTGCGCTCGGCACCGTAGGTGGGCGCAAGCTGATCGAGATGGATCACGCTATGAGCGATGCTGTGAACGGCACGGTCGGTGCTTTCGGTGGTCAGATCGTCCAGGGTGATGACGGTGGATTTGTTACGGGCGAAATAATGCTTCAGCGCCAGGATCTGGCGGCGATAGCGCAGCGAACTTTGCGCCAGCAGTCGGATTTCGGACAGGCTGTCGATGATGATCCGCTGTGGCTGAAATTTTTCGATCGCCTCGAAGATGCGCTCGACGGTCTCGCCGAGTTCGAGATCCGACGAATACAGCAGGCTCTGATGTTGGTCGGGGTCCAGGATGCTTTCCGGCGGCACCAGCTCGCAGATCCGGATGCGATCGCCGATTGTCCACCCATGCGATGCCGCCCCGTCGCGCAGTTCGTCCTCAGTCTCGGCCAGGCTCACATAGAGCCCGCTCTCACCGGCTTTGGCGCCCGCGAGCAGGAATTGCAGCGCAATCGTTGTCTTTCCCGTGCCGGGAATGCCTTCAAGCAGATGAAGACGGTTCCGCGCGAGCCCGCCTCCGAGCACATCGTCGAGACCCGATATTCCTATGTTGGCGCGCGGCAAGCGCTGGCTGGTCGTTGTCATCCGATCAAAAGGAGGGTTGGGGAACCGAAGCGTTGTGGAACAACCAACGTTGTAGGGTCGGCTAGGTTCCGCGCCCCTGCGTCGGGTAAGTGTCGCCGCTACGCCGCATGCGCGTGCAAGGTGTCCCGATCACGTCTGTTTGTCTGGACCGAACCTTTGAATGTTCCGTTCATTGCCAGGAAACCCCCGGCCGAGCCGGGCGGTTTGAGTGTGCGATTGGACGAAAGGAATTCGGCATGCGCCTGCAGCACATGATGATCGTTCTTGCCCCGATGCTCTCTGCTGGTGCGGCCCTCGCCGACGATAATCGTGGCACGATGGACCAGCAGATGGCCTGCACGCCTGACGTGTGGCGGCTGTGCAGCGCCTACATTCCCGACCGCGACAGCATCGTCGCATGTCTGAAGCAGAATACGCCGCAGCTGTCCGGGCCATGTCGCGCCGTCTTTGAGCCGAGCGCACCACCCCAAGCCCAACAGCGGCCCGCGCGGCGTGTGGCGCAGCCTCGGACCGTGCCGCCGCACAACTATTCGGCCCAGCGCCGGACCTATGACATCGATGACGACGAGTGAGCCGTTCGGGCGCTCTTGATCGATCTCCGGATCAATCGCCGGATCGATCTTGGGCTTCGCAGACGTCGACCCATTCGGCCCCGGTCAGCTCAGCGATGCGTCCAGGCGCAATCCTCACAGCGCTGTGGGTCGAGCCGGCCGCGGGCACGACGATGTCGAACGCCTTCAGCGAGACGTCGCAATAGACCGGCAGCGGCGCTTTCAGTCCAAACGGACAGACGCCGCCCACTTCGTGCCCGGTGATCTCGGCTACCTCTTCGAGCCCAAGCATTTTCGGCTTGCCGCCGAACAACGCCTTGACCTTCTTGTTGTCCATGCGCGAGGTGCCTGACGTCACGATCAGGATGACACGCTCGCTGATCCGCAAGCTCAACGTCTTGGCGATGCGCGCCGGCTCGACGCCATAGGCTTCCGCAGCGAGGACGACGGTCGCCGAGCTCACGCTGGATTCGATAACGCTGATGTCGGGGGCTTTTTCGGCGAAGTAGGCGCGGACGGATTCCAGACTCATTTGCTTGCAACGATCCCGGGCAGTTCTGAGAGCGCAGCAATACGATAGTCCGGCGCAAAACCCAACTGGTCCATTTGCGTCCGCAGCGCCTTGAACATGGTCAGCGGCGGCACGAGGTCGCTCGCGGCACAGGTCGCAGCCATGGCTTCCGGAGTGATCCGTTCGATCCACGCAACCTTCAATCCGAAAGCCTTGGCCCCGCTGACGTCCCAGGGATTGGAGGAAACGAACAGCACGTCCGCCGGACTGACGCCGAGAGCCGGCTCGATCAGCGCATAGGCCTGCGGGCTCGGCTTGAAGATCTTGGCGGCGTCGACGCTGATTGTGGCATCAAGCACGCTGTCGAGGCCGCTGTTCTGAACCAGCGCGTTCAGCATGGCCGGACTGCCGTTCGACAGGATGGCGAGCTTGCACCCCTTCATCGCGGTCAGGGCCGAGGATGCGTCCGAATAAAGCTCGAGATGCAGGTATTTGTCGATGATGCGATCGAACGTGGCTGGATCGGAGGCGAGGCCGAGTACCCGCAGCGTGTAAGCAAGCGAATCGCGCGTGACCGTCGCGAAGTCTTCGTAGCGCCCCATCAAGGACCGCAACCAGCTATATTCGAGCTGCTTGATGCGCCACAGCTGCGTGATCATGTCGCCGTGGCCTGGAAACGCCTGCTCGGTCACGGCCGCCACCGACTGGACGTCGTACAGCGTGCCATAGGCATCGAAGACAACGGCTTTGATCCGCACGGCGTTTCTCCCGACAGCATGACCGCGGCGGACCGCCGCGCTCTCAATGCTAGCATGCTGGCCCCGGGCAGGAGGTCCGGGACGGGATCACGTTCGCTTGGTCAAACCTGAAGCGGCTCAGATGCCGAGCAGCTTGCGCGCGTTCGCCTTCAGCACCTTCGGCCGGATCTCCTCCCGGATATCGAGCTTGGCGAAATCGGCCAGCCAGCGGTCCGGCGTGATCACCGGCCAGTCCGAGCCGAACAGCATCTTGTCCTGCAGAATCGAGTTGATGTAGCGCACCAGGATCGGCGGGAAGTATTTCGGCGACCAGCCGGACAGGTCGATATAGACGTTCGGCTTGTGGGTCGCGACCGACAGCGCCTCCTCCTGCCAGGGGAAGGAGGGATGGGCGAGAATGATCTTCAGGTCAGGAAAATCCGCCGCGACGTCGTCCATATACATCGGGTTCGAATATTTGAGCCGCATGCCCATGCCGCCGGGCATGCCGCTGCCGACGCCGGTCTGGCCGGTGTGGAACAGCGCGATCGCGCCGCCGTCGTTGATCGCCTCATAGAGCGGATAGGCCATGCGGTCGTTGGCATAGAAGCCCTGCATGGTCGGATGGAATTTGAAGCCGCGGACGCCATAGTCCTCGATCAGCTTGCGCGCCTCGCGCACGCCCAGCTTGCCCTTGTGCGGGTCAATGCTGACGAAGGGGATCAGAACGTCGAGATGCTTCGAGGCCACTTCGAGCATTTCGTAATTGTTATAGCGGCGAAAGCCGGTCTCGCGCTCGGCATCGACCGGGAAGATCACCGCGGCGATGTTCTTCGACCGATAATAGGCGGCCGTCTCCGGCACGGTGGGCGGATGCTTGTGCGGCGACTTGAAATACTCCGCCATCTGCGCCTGGAAATCGTCATAGCCGTCGTCGGCGTGCATGCCGCAGGGTTCCTCGGCATGGGTGTGGATGTCGATGGCGACGACGTCGTCGATCTTCGGCAAAGCGAGCTTCGGCATGGGCGTTCCCAATTTGGTTCTTGGCTTGTGCAGGCGTTAAGAAAATTGATTATAGGATATAACAAATTTCGCAATGGGCAGCACCAAGGATCTTGGCCGTTCTGCCCTTCCACGGAGGGGCGCTCGGCGCCATGCTGGGGCACGACCTTACCTACGCGTTCCGATTGACATCCGGCCGGCCGGTGGTTAATAACCGGCCGTCTCGGGCGGCAGGGCCGCTAGCGGGAAAAGAATCATTTTTGCTACTTTCGGCCTGTTCAACACGGCCTTTCAAAAGCATCAGGACGTCCCATGAAGGTCCGTAACTCGCTGAAATCGCTGCGTGGACGCCATCGCGCCAACCGCCTCGTCCGTCGTAAGGGCCGTGTCTACGTCATCAACAAGGTCCAGCGCCGCTTCAAGGCTCGCCAGGGCTGATTGAGGCTGCCTGCGCTCTCCAAGACGTGCGGCTCACAGGGCTTTGACACGCGACTTGCTTTGCAAGCTCGGCTGACTGCGTCTAGATTTCAGGGATGGCACTGAAATCGCTCCGCGCAATTCTGCTCACCGCGTTTCTCACCGCGACCCCCTTCCTCGCCCACGCGCAGGATGACCCGCACGCCGCGCCCAAGCCGAAGCCTCCGGAAGCGCCCGCGAAGCTGCCCAAGGTTGGCGTCGACAAGACACGGGGCCTCGATTTCCTGTTCGGCGCGCTGAAGGCCGCTCCCGATGACATGAGCGCGCGTCATGTCGAGGCGCGGATCTGGGCGATCTGGCTGCAGACGCCGAGCGATACGGTCGCGCTCTTGATGTCGCGGTCCAAAGCCGCAATGGACGCGCGCCAGAGCGACGTGGCCCTCAAGCTGCTGGACGCCGTGATCAAGCTCCGTCCGGATTACGTCGAAGCCTGGAACCGCCGGGCGACGTTGTACTATCTGCAGAACGACTATTCCCGCTCGCTCGCCGACATCCAGCAGGTGCTGGCGCGCGAGCCACGGCACTTTGGCGCGCTCGCCGGGCTCGGCATGATCATGCAGGATCTCGGCGACGACAAGCGCGCGCTCGACGCCTTCCGCAAGGCGCTTGAGGTCAATCCCCATCTCGAGAAGGTGCCGGAGCTGGTGAAGACCTTGAGCGAAAAGGTCGAGGGGCGCGACATCTAGCTATAGCGCGTAGGCGCGCGGTTCATGGTCGGTTAACCATGATTCATGCGCCGCCCTTGTTCCCCAGAACAGCCCTCATTAAGTCGCGCTTGGCCGCCATGAACGGCAGGAGCATCGAGATGCAACGTTGGGTGCTGGGAGCGAGCCTGACCGTCCTGTTCGCAACCACAAGCTTGGCGGAAGACCTGTTCTGGGTCGTGGGAGACCGCGCGGCCGACCGGTGCGCCATCGTGACCAGCAATCCCGTCATCGTCGGCGACATCTGGTTCGCCGACGGTCCCTACAAATCGCTTGCCGACGCCAAGCTGGCACGCTCCACCATTGGAGCGTGTCCCAACAAGCAGGACCCTGCCGACGATTGATGCGCGACGACCGATGCGGCGAAAGCAGGCCGTCGTCCGTGATCAATGCAGCGCGGTGCTGCGCCGCTCGGTCAGGCCGTATTGCGCCGCCGCCGCATAAAGCTGGACGATTTCGGCTTCCAGGTGCTCGTTGACGAGCAGCAAAGCCTTCAACGCCCCGCGCAGATCGCCATTGCAGCTTGCGACGATTTCGTCGATAGCCGCCTCGCTTGAACGGAAACTCATCGGATACCCCCTCCCAAAACCCTGCAGGACTAACTCTTTCGGCCCGATCCCGTTGCTGTGAATCACGTGGATCGATCGGGTCGCCAGCGGTGATGGCATGCGCCCACGTCCAACAAAAAGTCCGGACCATGGTTATAAAATGGCCGACGACGCGCTGATGACAGGATTCGCGCCCGCAACCGGGCGACGGGCCGGGATGATTCGCAACCTTTCCAGCCCTGCCTTCGTATCTGGCATATGACAGGCAGAAAATTATCAATGATTTCAATCGTACTTATCTGCGTTCTGGGGTTGTTGGCGGTCGTAACGCACCTCGGGGTAGTAGCGGTGGAGCGGCGCTATCCCGCTTCCGGTCAGACGATCAAAATCGAAGGCGCGAACATTAATCTTGTGGATATCGGCCCCCGCGACGGCGCGGAGCCGCCGCTTCTGCTGATTCACGGCGCGAGCTCCAACCTCGACGCCATGCGTCGACCGCTCGGCGATCTGCTTGCAAGATATCACCGGGTGCTGCTCGTGGACCGCCCCGGACACGGGTGGAGCGAGCGTGATCGTCTGGAGGACTCCACCCCCGCGATCCAGGCCCGGATGCTCGAGGACGTGCTGCAGAGGCTCGGCGTCACCAGCGTCATCCTGGTGGTCCATTCCTGGAGCGGTGCCCTCGGGACCCGGATGGCGCTCGACTTCCCGCACCGCGTGGCCGGGCTCGTGATGTTGGCCCCGGTGGCCTATCCCTGGCGTGGCGGGGTCGGTCGTTACAACGAGGCCGTCGCAACGCCGCTCATCGGGCCGCTCTTGGCCAACACGATTACGCTGCCTCTGGGCCTGTTGCTGGCGAAGCCCGCGGCACGCGGCGTGTTCCTGCCGCAGCCGATGCCTGACGATTTCCTGGATGTGACCGCCACGCCGCTGCTGCTGCGGCCCCGTGAATTCGCAGCCAATGCGCGCGATCTGGCGACGCTGAAACAGGCCGTGCGCGAGCAGGCGCCCCGCTATGGCGAGATCAAAATACCGGTCACGATCATCGCCGGCGACGCCGACCGGACCGTCTTCACCGACATCCATTCGCGGCCGTTTGCGCAAGCCGTGCCGCAGACGCGGCTGATCGTACGGCCGGATCTCGGGCACATGGTGCAGAATGCAGTCCCCGAGCTCGTGATCGAGGAGATCGATCGTATGGTCGCGGGGATCGCGCGGGCAAACGCGTTGCCAACCGGTCCGTGATCGTTCGGAATGAGAAAGCCCCGGTCCGCAGGACCGGGGCGTTCTTATCAGTCTTGCAGGATGATGCGGCGCCGCAGGGCCGCGCTGCATCACTGCTTCTGCTTGCCGTCCTTGTCGAAGGACGAGAGGTAGGCCCACAGATTGTTGATCTCGGTCTCGTTCTTGATACCGGCGAAGGTCATCTTGGTCCCGGGAATCTTCGCCTTCGGATCCTTGATGTATTCCTTGAACTGGGCTTCGTTCCAGGTGATGCCGGAGTTCTTGTTGGCGTCTGAATAGTTGTAGTCCGGGGCGGTGCCCGAGTGGCGGCCGTCGAGCCCGTTGAGCTCGGGGCCGACCTTGTTCTTCGCGCCTTCGCCGATCGAATGGCAGGGCAGGCACTTGTTGAATGAGGTCTTTCCAGCAGCCGCGTCCTGCGCCAGCGCGGCGGAGGCCAGCGACGATGCGGTCATGACAACGAACGCACTCAAAGTCAGCTTGTTCATGGATCTTGGGCTCTGTGTTTTGCGAGACGATTATGCGCACGGTTTGTGGCATGGCGCTCCGGCCGAGACAAGCTGCAACGCGCCGCCCGAACTTATCAATATGTCCGATCTGTTTGCGTAGCAGCAAAGATCGAAAGCGGATGGCTCCGCCTATCCAAACCGCTGCGGTTGTGATTGATAGGACTGGACAAATCGAAACGCGCGCTCGAGGGAGACCACGATGGCGATCAAGATGCCGGAAGCCGATCAGGCCGTGCTCGGGCGCCGGAGCGAGATCGTCGCCGCGTTGCGCGCGATCGTACCCGGCGAAGGCGTCATCGACAGTGCCGCCGAGATGCTTCCCTATGAGTCCGACGGTCTGATGGCCTATCGGCAGCCGCCGATGGTGGTGGTCCTGCCGGACACGACGGAGCAGGTCGCGAAGGTCCTGAAGTACTGTCACGAGCAGGGCATCAAGGTGGTTCCGCGCGGTTCCGGAACCTCGCTGTCGGGTGGCGCGCTGCCGCTCGCTGATGGCGTGCTGCTGGGCTTGGGCAAGTTCAAGCGCATCCGCGAGATCGATTTCGACAACCGCGTCGTCGTCACAGAGCCCGGGGTCACCAATCTCGCGATCAGTCAGGCGGTCGCGCACGCCGGCTTCTACTACGCGCCCGATCCGTCCTCGCAGATCGCCTGCTCGATCGGCGGCAATGTCGCCGAGAACTCCGGCGGCGTGCACTGTCTGAAATACGGCATGACCACCAACAACGTGCTCGGCTGCGAGCTCGTGCTGATGACAGGCGAGGTTTTGCGAATCGGAGGCAAGTGCGCGGAGAACGCGGGCTATGACCTGATGGGACTGATCACCGGATCGGAAGGCCTGCTCGGCGTGGTGACGGAGGTCACCGTGCGCATCCTGCAGAAGCCCGAAACGGCGCGCGCGCTGATGGTCGGCTTCGCCGAGGTCGAGGCCGCCGGCGAATGCGTGGCCCGCATCATCGGCGCCGGCATCATCCCCGGTGGCATGGAGATGATGGACAAGCCGGCGATCCACGCGGCGGAAGCCTTCGTCCATGCCGGCTATCCGCTCGACGTCGAGGCGCTGCTGATCATCGAGCTCGACGGTCCCGCAGTCGAGGTCGACGAGCTGATCACGCGCGTCGAGGCGATTGCCAATGGCTGCGGTTCGACCTCCTGCCGGATCTCGACCTCCGAGGCAGAGCGCAACCTGTTCTGGGCCGGCCGCAAGGCGGCGTTTCCCGCCGTCGGGCGCATCTCGCCGGACTATCTCTGCATGGACGGCACCATCCCGCGCGGCGCCCTGCCGCAGGCTTTGGCGCGCATCCGCCAGCTCTCGGAAAAGTATCAGCTCGGCTGCGCCAACGTCTTCCACGCCGGCGACGGCAATCTCCATCCGCTCATTCTCTACGATGCCAACAAGCCCGGCGAGATGGAGCGGGCGGAGGCGTTCGGCGCCGACATCCTGCGCTGCTGTGTGGAGCTTGGCGGGGTGCTGACCGGCGAGCATGGCGTCGGCATCGAGAAGCGCGACCTGATGCCGGACATGTTCACCGAGATCGACCTCAATCAGCAGCAGCGCGTCAAATGCGCGTTCGATGCGCAGGGCCTGCTCAATCCGGGCAAGGTATTCCCGACGCTGCACCGCTGCGCCGAGCTCGGCCGCATGCACGTGCACGCCGGCAAGCTCGCCTTCCCGGACCTGCCGAGATTCTGAAGAGCGCTCTCTCTCCGCACCGTCATTCCGGGGCGCCCGCAGGGCGAGCCCGGAATCCATAACCACAGGCCGGCCTGCGGGGCACGTCAGTAATTCCATCTCGCTCCAACAACATCCGCCCAGGAGTATGGATTCCGGGCTCATCGCTTCGCGATGCCCCGGAATGACGGAGGAGAGAGCCTTCCTCATTTCATCCACCTTCCAATCCGCAGACACACGTCAGCATCCCGCGGCACCTTGCGCCCGGGCGATACGATCGACATGGCCCTTCGAAAACAAACGAGAGGGCGCGGAGAATGCCGGGTGAAGGCCTCACCCATGGCCCGCCTGCAAACAAAAAGCAGGCGGCAGTCACCACAGGTTCAGCCGATCAACCGGCATTCCCCGCGCGCTGGTTTTAACGCTTATACGTGCTCGCCCCGGGGACCGGCTCGATTGCCCCCGTCATCGGCAACAACGCATAAACGCTGCCGCCGGCTTGACCTCAGCACCGGGAGGCCAGGCCCACACGATTTCACGTCCGCGTCGCAGTCGTTCGTCGGCATGATCAGATCACGCTGCGACCCGACACGGCCACCGCATCCCCACCTCACGTATCGTGACGACCGCGCGTACGCCCCTCTCGGCGAGGCAGGATGCGCGGATGATTGCACGATTTCTGGAAAAACGAAAGAGAAAAATTTGCGCCCTGGACATGCTGGCCGTTCGGCGTTGAAGCTGCTCGCGAAATTGCTCTTTTTTCGCGCGAGCCGATTTTGTGCGTCGTATACGTGTAGCTAGATGGCGCGAGAAACTGCTGAGGTGATTTGCCCGTCGGCTGGAGGTTCTCTTCGAAGCATGGCGAGCGGGCTCGCAGGATGCGCGACGGATCGAGCCTTGGACCTCTCCCGTGTGGAGCAAATCTGAAGAACATTCCGATAGCGCGAGAGCGGGGCTTGGGTAAACTCGTCCTCTCTGGGAGCAGGCATGTTGGACGGTCTAAAGCACTGGTGGGCAATCAGGCAGATGCGCCGCTCAAGAGCGGCCATCCTGAAGGCTTACGGAAAGGATGTGGCTGCCGCAAGACTCGCAAAAAAGTCAGACGCCGAAATTGAGAAAATCCAAGAGAATGAGCATCACGAACTGCGGTTTGTCGATGATGAACGAGATATCGCTGAGTCCCGGAGACTAGTAAGTCGCGCGGCGCATTGTCGGGTGCCAGTTCCACAGTCGCAAGACGATTGGGAGGATTCGATCATTTCGGACGCCGTCACCTATCCAGGTCTGGAGCGTCAAAGCTGCGTATGGACATCTTCGCCTACCAAAAGGCGCGGTGGGGTCACTGGTACAGCCGCGTGCAACTCGTAAGCAGCCTAGTCGGAATTATCGGCGGTTTGGTCCGTATCGTCGGATGCACTATGGGCGCGTTGGCATACTTCAAGTTGCCGCCTCACCCTTGAAGATCATCGCGCCTGCGGAGAGGAACATATGGTTGAGCAGCCAAAGCCAAGCGAAATCTCCAATGTATTCGGGATGGATCATCCCCAGCACATGTGGACGAAGCTGGCTTGGGAATTGAACGGCCTGATGAATTCGATGTCCGTTTGGAAGGACAACGAGGCAGCGCCTGAACCCTTGTTTCACGCCTTCAACACCGCCGTGACTGCCTGGCATGTTTCAGACTGGCTCTGGCAGTACAGCCCTCAGCTTCGCACCAAACTCGCCACCAAATTCCAGATCGTGTTCGAGGAGACGCCGACCGGAGTGCGAAACGGCCTGGGGAAGTTTCAGAACGCTGTTGTTCCGCATAGTGATGCCTTGCGTATTTGCCGAGAAATCGCGACAGGCTCTAAGCATATGCGCAAAGATAAAGTAGACCATAGCATCAAGGCCCAAGCGGTTTGGACTAAGGAGATAAAAGGTGTCGGTTTCGTGAAGCCTGGGGATCTATCGATGAGCCTTCGCGTCACCTTCAACGACAGGGAAATGGATGCCGAACTGGCTTTCATCGAAGCGGCTGGTTACTGGGAAAAGCTAATGATCGAGCTTGAGGTGTTCACTAAGGATGCGCGCTTGCCGGATAAGATCGTGAAGGAGGGTTAGGCGGGCGGCTCAATCCTATTAGCTTAATTGTTGTTTCCCTGAGGGTTAGAAGCTCGTCAATCATTGTGAGACAGGAGGCGTTCGGCTTGTTGCTCGGCGCATGGGCCTGAGGGCTGAGCCGTAAGCGCGGACCCAAGCTATTATGTGCAAGTTCAAGCCGATACCGACGTGCGACGACAGGTGGTCGCGAGCGCTAGCCGATGTTGCGCGTGCAATAGCGTTGTTGAAGGTATGCGTTCTGCCTTGCTCGACGCTTGCGGCTCTTCTAGATTGAGCCATCTAGAGAGATAACATTTACGGATGCTTTATGTCTGACGCAGAAGAATCGGATTGGAATGAGGAGCTTGAAGACGAAGTATCCGTTAGCGAAGCACGCAGTCTTGTCGTGTTCTCGCGCGATTGGACTGTCGAAACTATTGTCAGGCAGATTGAGCGAGGAAACATTGATCTAAATCCAAAGTTCCAGCGGCGGAATGCATGGACAGACGAAAAGCGGAGTAAGCTCATAGAGTCACTGCTTATCGGCGTTCCAGTTCCAGAAATCGTATTGGCTGAGGACCAAAGCAGGAAGGGCGCCTTCCTGGTAATAGATGGCAAGCAGAGGCTGCTGGCTGTCGCCGGATTTCTCGAATCAAAATTTGAATTTTGGAAGGTGCCGAAGCTCCGAGGATTGAAGACGCGCGGCGAACTCAATGGGAAATCCTTCGCGGAGTTTGCTGGTCCGCAATCTAATTCAGGTGAGGTTGCTGAGAGCGAAGATCAGCGTGGATTACGAAATGCGGACATTCGCTGTACGATCATATCCAATTACAGCGATGTCGGCGTGCTTTACGATATTTTCTATCGATTGAATGCGGGATCTGTTCCGCTGTCATCCCAAGAATTGCGGCAGGTGCTCAACAGAGGGATGTTTGCCGACTTTATTATCGGCGCTACGAATCAGGTGCTTCCGCTCCACGACGTTATGAGGCTCTCCGAGCCAGATGCGCGACTGAGGGACGCAGAGATTCTCCTTCGATATATCGCGTTCTCCAAATATGGCGAGCTTTACGATGGAAATCTTACGCCGTTTCTCGATGCGACTATGGCTAGAGTCAACAAAGGTTGGGATTCGGGCTTAAAGTCCGAGGCGGAAGAGTTGTTCATTCAATTTAATAAGGGCACCGCCAGACTGTTGGAACTGTTCCCGCCTAATAAGGTGGGACGAAAGTTCGTTAAAGACTGGGAAACGAGGTTCAATCGGGCGCTATTTGAGGTCCAAGTGTATTATTTCGCACGCATTACTGATAGGAAGTTCAACGCCCACAAAGAAAAATTTGTCTCCGCCTTTCAGTCGTTCTGCTCGACTGACCGGGCATTCCAAGACAGCATCGAAACGACGACTAAGACGAAGGAGCGTTACTTTACTCGCTTCGATTTGTTTCGTCAGCTGATTAATGCGACGTTCAAGACCGCCATCAATGACGTCCCTGTGCCGAAGCCTGAATGATGCGTCATGCATTTGATGAGCGACTTAAGCGATGAGCTAAAAAGGCAGATCGAGCAAATCGAGTTAGAGTTCCTCTCGAAGTTCTTTCCTGCCGATCCCCAAGACGGGCCCGACAAGTATCATCTTCATGTCAAAGCATATTGTCTTTTAGCACACGCAGCGTTCGAGGAGTTTGTCGAAAAAATTTCTATTGAATTGATGAAGGGCTCGATTCAGCATTGGTATGACACGAGGGGTATTGCAAAGCCCCTGCTGGCTCTATGCCTCTTTTACGATGCGAGGCTGAGAATCGAAGAGAGTGAGGAAGTGGAGCAGGATCGCCATTTCGATGCTATCCGGACAGTGCTAAATGAGGTCAAACAAGCACATTCAAAGGCAATCTTAGACAATCACGGATTTTCGTTAAAGTATCTTCGCGCGATATTCACGCCGGTGGCCGTCGACGTTTCGCTTGATCTTTCTTTGGTCGACTCGCTGAGAACGTTAGCCGATGCTCGTGGTTCTTACGCGCACACCGCCGCCGAGCTAGCTCACTTCACAGATCGAAAGAGAGCTACGCACCCGATGACGCCGGAGAAAGCACGCGAGATCGTTGGTGACTGTTTGAAGCTGTGTCTGAAAATCGCGGATGACGCTCTGAAAATTCTGGAGCCTGTCCCTGCGTCGAGCTCGAAAGAAAAACCTGCTGCCGGTGCGCGATAACTGCAGTGGATTGTCTGCCTAAGCGATGCGGTTTTCGTTGGGCTGAACTTCGATTGCAGTGTTCGAAAGGTCGGCGGGTTACGCTTCGCGCTCTACGGGCTGCATTGTCACCATTGGCCGTGCGGCATTCAAAGAATCATCTGCTCTTGATCTGGCTTGCGTGACATATTGGATAGCCTAAATTCTCTTGAGGGCTGACGTTGATTCGAAAGGAAAATGCAATGGCCTACCCGCAAGAGCTAAGCGCGAAGATCAAAATCCGTAAGAATACGTTGTTTCGCGACATCGCGGACGCCGAAGGTTTTGATGAAATCGCCTCGGACAGTTCGAGTATTACGTTGATACGGAATCGGCCTGTTAACGTCAAACTCGCAGGGCACGTCGAATTTCTGGCGTCGCTTCCGCGTGATGTCATCGCGGCGGCCGTTGCCGGTGTTGAGATCGTTACTTAAGAAATCATCCCTCCAAGGTAATTCACAAGAACGTCTCGCCTGCCTCGCTCAAGAGGCGCCGCGAGGTAAGCAGCTTGGCTTCGCGAAATTACGGTGACAGTTCACCTTATTGAAGGCGCGGCGCCAGACCCGTTGCTGTCGCTGAATAGCGACGCTGACGGCGGCTTGCCCCTTCCCGCACAGGAAACGACAGGCCGCTATCCAATCAATCCCGGTCTTGGTCGTTCACGCCCTAAATCAACCCGTATTGCATCCGCTCGCGCCGCGCCAGCAGGGGCAGGGCCTGCCCGGCGATATAGGTCTTGAAATGCTCGCTCTCCTGGTGCGCCTTGAACGCGGCCTCGTCGCGGAACAGCTCGTAGAACAGGAACTGTGCCGGGTTGTCCTTGGCGCGGGAGATCAGGAACAATTGGGCGCCGGGCTCCTTCTGCGCCTCAGGGAGGAAGCGCGACAGGATCTCGGCGACGCGGTCGGCCTCGCCGTCCTTGGCCTGCCATTGCGCCACCACCAGCAGGCCGCCGCCGCTGACAGCCTCGTTCACCGTTATCGTGTCGATTGCATACTGCGCCATTGTCGTTGTTCCTCTCGTTCGGGGTCTTCACGAGGCGACCAATACGCCCGTTTTTCGCGCGGATAGTTCGATCGCGGCAGAACGATGGAT
The DNA here is from genome assembly GCF_051167795.1 of Bradyrhizobium sp. HKCCYLS1011. Classification (NCBI taxonomy): domain Bacteria; kingdom Pseudomonadati; phylum Pseudomonadota; class Alphaproteobacteria; order Hyphomicrobiales; family Nitrobacteraceae; genus Bradyrhizobium; species Bradyrhizobium sp. HKCCYLS1011. The sequence goes on from NZ_JBNPTT010000004.1 coordinate 213,670, forward strand.
GCGGACGATGCGCCCTCCAGACGCTGATGTCTCGGCGGACCGGACGTGCCGCGCGCGCGGGTGGCGTGTTCCGTCACGCCGACCCTTGTGTCCGGCCTGCATATCTCTTTAGAAAGGCTGCCAATGGCAGCGGCTGCGCTTCGCGCGTCCGCCCTATCAGTCACAATCAAGCAAGGCCCGCAGTGGTGGACGCCCTCAAAGTACGCAACGCAGCCGATGTCGAGGAGGTGGTGCGCGCCGCCATCGCCGGCGAGCAGCCGCTCGAGATTGTCGGTCATGGCTCGAAGCGGGCGATCGGCCAGCCGATGGCGACCAATGCCGTGCTGGACCTGTCGGCGCTGAACGCCGTGATCTCCTATGAGCCGAACGAGCTGATCATCACGGTGCAGGCCGGCGCGCCGCTCGCCGACGTGCTGTCGCTGATCGATTCCAAGAGCCAACAGTTTGCCTTCGAGCCGGTCGATACCGGCCCGCTCCTGGGCACCCCCGGGCGCGGCACGATCGGCGGCATGATCGCGGCAGGGCTGGCGGGTCCGCGCCGGATCAAGGCCGGCGGCGCGCGCGATCATTTGCTCGGCGCGCATGCCGTCTCGGGCTTCGGCGAGAGCTTCAAGACCGGCGGCAAGGTGGTGAAGAACGTCACCGGCTACGATCTCTGCAAGCTGCTCGCCGGCTCCTGGGGCACGCTTGCGGTCATGACCGAGGTGACGTTGAAGGTGATGCCGCGTCCCGAGGCCGAGCGGACATTGGTGCTGCGCGGCCTCGATGACGGTACGGCCAATCAGGCCATGACCGCGGCGCTCGGCTCGCCGTTCGACGTGTCGGGCGCGGCGCATCTGCCGGCCTCGATCGCGTCTGCCGAGACCGATGGGCTGAAGGCGATTGCCCGTCCACAGCAGTCGCTGACCCTGGTGCGCCTGGAGGGCATCACGGCCTCAGTGGCCCATCGTGCCGCCTCGCTGGCCAAGCAGCTGGCGCCGTTCGGAACCGCCGAAATTGTGGATGACGCCGCATCCGCGCCGATCTGGAGCGCGATCCGCGACGTCCTGCCGTTTGCCGCCGACGGGCCGCTCGGGGCCTGGCCGGTGTGGCGGATCGTCTGTCCGCCGGTCTCCGGTGGTGCGTTGGGACGATTGCTCGCGCAGGAGACGGGCGGCGAGGTGATCTATGATTGGGGCGGCGGCCTGATCTGGCTGGCGTTGCCGCCGCAGCCCGATGCCGCCGCGGCGGGCGTGCGCCGGCATGTCGGCGCCGTCGGCGGCCATGCCACACTGCTGCGCGCGTCCGAGGACGTCCGCCGCGTGGTCGACGTTTTCCAACCCCAACCGGCCGGGGTGGCCGCGCTGGAGGCGCGCGTGCGCGGCTCCTTCGATCCGAAGGCCGTTCTCAATCGCGGCCGTCTGCGGCGGAGTGTGGCGCCATGAAAACCGAATTCAGCTTGGCCCAGCTTGCCGATCCGGATATCGCGGTCGCCGACAAGATCCTGCGCGCCTGCGTCCATTGCGGCTTCTGCACCGCGACCTGTCCGACCTATGTGCTGCTCGGCGACGAGCTCGACAGTCCGCGCGGGCGCATCTACCTGATCAAGCAGATGCTGGAAAAGGACCAGCCGCCCACGGCCGAGGTCGTCAAGCATATCGACCGCTGCCTGTCGTGCCTGTCCTGCATGACGACCTGTCCCTCCGGTGTCCACTACATGCACCTGGTCGACCAGGCGCGGGTGCGAATCGAGAAGACCTACACGCGTCCGTTGGCCGATCGTCTGCTGCGCGCGGTGCTGGCGCATGTGCTGCCGCGCCCGGGCGCGTTTCGGCTTGCGACCATGCTCGCCCGGTTCGGCCGGCCGCTGGCGGGCCTGCTGCCGAAACCCTCGGCGGCGGCCGGGCCGGCACCGAGCCTGCTCCGCAGGCTGCAGGCGATGCTGGACCTGGCGCCAGGGCAACTGCCGCCTCCGGGGCCCGCCGGCGGCTCGGTGTTTCCCGCGCAGGGCGAACGGCGTGGGCGGGTGGCCTTGCTGCAGGGCTGTGCCCAGCAGGTGCTGGCGCCGAGGATCAATCAGGCTGCCATCAACCTGCTCACGCGGCACGGCGTCGAGGTCGTCCTGGTCAAGGACGAGCAATGCTGCGGCGCGCTCAATCATCACATGGGACAGGACGACGACGCGCTGGCGCGGGCCCGCGCCAACATCCGCGCCTGGAGCGCGGAGCTCGAGCGCGGCGGCCTCGACGCCATTCTGGTGACCACATCCGGCTGCGGAACCGTGATCAAGGACTACGGCCACATGCTGCGCGAGGACCCGCAATATGCTGCGGCGGCCGCCAAGATTTCGGGATTGGCGAAAGACGTCACCGAGTATCTCAGCGCAGTCGAATTGAGATCGGCCGCACCGAAAGATGACATCGTGGTGGCCTACCACTCAGCATGTTCGCTGCAACATGGGCAGAAAATCACAGCTCTTCCGAAAGAATTACTTTGCAAGACGGGATTCGTAGTGAAAGATGTGCCGGAGAGTCATTTGTGTTGCGGTTCGGCGGGGACCTACAACATTCTCCAGCCTGAGATTGCGGTGAGGCTGCGTGATCGGAAGGTCGCCAACATCGCAACCGTCAAGCCGGATGTAATAGCTGCGGGCAATATCGGCTGCATGATGCAGATCGCCAGTGGCACGTCAGTTCCCGTTGTCCACACCGTTGAGCTTCTCGACTGGGCGACGGGCGGTCCTCGGCCAGGATTGAATTGAGCGATGGGGGTCGTGCGTCACGAGCCGGCCCCATCCGGCGTCCGCTGGAACGTTCGGCGGCAACAGGAGGGTCACGATGGCGAAAGACAACAAGGACAAGAAAGACAAGAAGGATAAAAAGAAGAAGAAGCTGATGGCGCAGGCCAAGAAGGCAGCCAAGAAGACGGCAAAGAAGTCCGCCAAGAAAGCTGCGAAGAAATCCGCGAAGAAATCCGCCAAGAAGGCTCCGAAGAAAGTCGCAGCCAAGAAGGCTGCAAAGAAGGCACCAAAGAAAGCTGCGAAGGCCGCCAAGGCTCCTGCCAAGAAGGCCAAGACGGCTGCGAAGAAGGCGGCCAAATCAGCAAAGTCGGCGCCGACAAAGCCTGCGGCAGAGCAGCCTGCGGCTCCGAAGAAGGCTGCCAAGAAGCGCGCCCCAAAGGCTGCGCCAGTGATGGAGCCGATGCCCGAGATGGGTCACGCTGATACGCCCGAGACCGAATCGGCGCATGGCGAAAGCTGGGCCGGTTCAAGCTCTGAGCACGGCGGCCACGACTCGGAGGGCGACGAAGACGCGGCCGGCGCAGGTCATTAGGGCTTACCGCGCGTCCATCGGACGAGATCAGTTGACGAAGGCCGCGGCTCCGCCGCGGCCTTTTCGTTTGCGAGTTAGCGCCTGCAGCAACAACGCCGCTCGCGTGGCTCTCTTCAAGCCTCCGCCCATCTCGGTACCGCCGCGCGCAAACCGTCGCCGCCAACCGGGCTGCTCGACCGAAATGCAACGGACTGATTCGTCCTGGCTGCGCCTGACGCCTGCGGTGTGACTCGCGGGTCCCCAATGCATCTTGATGTATCTAGCGGCGGAAAAGCTTGTTGTTCAAATGCAACAGCTGCCGACAACCCGCCGCAGAAAAGCCAAAACGCCCAAAAAGTCGGCAGATGCCGCGTTTTTTTGCTTCTCCTGTCAACTACTCCTGTCACAAATTGCCAATGGTTTGACGCAGTCCGTTCGTTTGTGTCCCGGGGGGATCGGAAATCGGACTGATGTTTGGAATCTTTAGGTGATGGGGATCGTCATGAAGAAGTGGGCTTTGTTGGCAACGGCGCTGGCAATGGTATCGGGGTCGGCCTCCGCTGCTGATTTGGCTGTGAAGGCATTGAAGGCTCCGCCGCCACCGGCGTTCGAGCCCTGGGATATCGCCTTCGGCGGCGCGATCATGAATGACTACATTTTCCGCGGCGTCACCCAGTCGAACCACAAGCCGTCGGTCGCCGCCTATTTCGAGCCGCGCTACAACGTCAACAAGGACCTGCAGCTCTACCTGGGCGTCTCCGGCGAGAGCATCTCCTTCGCCAACCGCGCCGCGGCTGAGATCGACGTCTACGGCGGTATCCGCCCGACCTTCGGCGCCTTCGCCTTCGACATCGGCGTGTGGGGCTACCTGTATCCGGGCGGTACCTGCCAATTCGGCGGCAACGGCTTCGATTTCGCCGGCAATTTCCAGGGCACCGAGTGCGCCACCAACTTCCTTCTCAACGGCAACACCATGAAGAAGGACGTCAGCTTCTTCGAGGTCTACGGCAAGGGCACCTACACCATCAACGACAGCTGGGCGGTCGGCTTCACCGAGTTCTATACGCCGAGCTTCCTGAACTCCGGCGCCTGGGGCAACTACACCTCGATCACCGGCAAGTGGACCGCCCCCGGCACCATGTTCGGCACCAGCGGCGTCGGCATGTATGTCTCTGGCGAATTCGGCCGCCAGTGGTTCGGCACCACCGACAGCTTCTACGGCACCCCGGCATTCCCGAACGGCATTCACTATGCCGACTACAACACCTGGAACGTCGGTATCGGCTTCACCTGGAAGGTCTTCACGCTGGACCTGCGCTACTCCGACACCAACCTGTCCAAGGGTGATTGCAGCGTCTTCACCGGCGCCTTCAACGCGACCGTCGGAACCACGACCGTTACGCCGAACAACCCGCTCGGGACCGGTTCGAACTGGTGCGGCGCGGCCGGCATCGCCAAGCTCTCGTTCGACCTGACCGCGATGAGCAATCTGAAGTAAGCCTGTCTCAAGAACTGAGAAGCGGGGCGGCAGAGAATCTGCCGCCCTTTGCTTTTTTGCGAGCGGTGAAAGAGCCGTCGGGCAGGCGGAGCAGGGCATCTCACCCCCGGTCGCCGATCGAGAGGGTGGCGAAGTCAGGGCCTGCAGCTTATCGGCCTGACGATCCCATCAAACGCAGGGGACATCAGGACGGCGCACAGGCCCACTGGATGTCGTCCTGGCCGGGCTCCGTCGTCCCGGTTACTCGCCGCCGCCCGCGGAGAACGCCGCGGCTTCCTGGTCCTTAGTCCCAAGCGAAAAGCGATCGCCGTGACGGGTCAGTTCGACCCTGCGGTCGTGAAGATCGTGCAGGGTCGAGCGGTGACCGATGGAGACGATCGTGGTTTCCGGCAGGCGCTCGATGAGCACGCGATAGAGCTTGGCCTCGGACGGTTCATCCAGAGAGGCTGTCGCCTCGTCCAGGAACAGATATTGGGGCGCATGCAGCAATGCGCGCGCGATCCCCAGCCGCTGCTGCTCGCCGAGCGACAGCATGCGATTCCAGTGGGCGTCGTCTCCTAGGTGCTCGCTGAACTGCGGCAGCCCCACCGCCGCGAGCGCGGCCTGGACCTGGTCATCGCTGAAGGCGTCGAATGGCGCCGGATAGGTGATCGCCGCTTTCAGTGCCCCGATCGGGAAATAGGGCCGCTGCGGCAACATCATCAGCTTGGCATGGGCAGGTACGCTGATGACGCCGGCGCCAAACGGCCAGACGCCGGCAATAGCGCGGAACAAGGTCGACTTGCCTGCTCCTGATGGGCCGGTCACCAGGGTGCTTTCGTTGCTGCGAATACTGAAGCCATCCGCCGAGATCAACGGCATGCCGTTCGGAAGTTTGAGCAGCAGCTGCTCCATCTCGATCGCGTCGCGGCCGGTCGCACTCACAAGGTCGACGGTCTGCGGCTCGCTGGACAGCGATATCGCGCTGTCGATGGACATCTCGAAACCATCGAGGCGGGCGACGGTCGCGCGCCAGTCAGCAAGCGTTCTGTATGCACTGACGAAAAACGACAATGCACTTTGTACGTTCGAAAACGCGGAAGCAGTCTGCATCATGCCGCCCAGCGCAATCGTCTTGGCAAAATAGGCTGGTGCAACCACAACATAAGGAAAGATCACGACAGCCTGCGAATAGCCGGCTGTGAATGCCGTCAGCCGCTTCGTCCGGCTCATGATCTGATACCAATTGTTCACAACGCGGCCGAAGCGGGTCGACAGCTGACCCTGCTCGGCCTGTTCGCCTCTCAAGAGCGCGATCTGCTCGGAGTTTTCGCGGACACGGACCAGATTGAAGCGGAAATCGGCTTCGAGCCGCTGCTGCTCGAAATTGAGGTTGACCAGCGGAGAGCCGATCCATTGCGTGAGCGCGGTACCGAAAATCGCATACATCAAGGCGATCCAGACGAGATAGCCGGGGATTGCGACGTCGCTGCCAAACAGTTGCAGTGGAGCAGCGTTTGACAGACCCCATAGAACGACGACGAAGGAAGCCAGCGTCACGATCGAACTGAGCAGCCCGATCGAGATGCTCAATGTCTGCTCGATAAACTGCCTGACATCTTCGGCAATGCGCTGATCCGGGTTGTCGGCCGCATCGCCCTTGAGTTGCATCCGATAGTGGTTGGCTCCATCGAGCCAGCGGCGGAGATATACCTCCGTCATCCATCGTCGCCAGCGGATCTGGAGCCATTGATTGAGATAGAGCTGGTAGACCGACAGGACGATGAAGGCCGCTCCGAGGACGAGAAAGACGCCGATCAGCCAAACGAAGGTGTTCCAGTCGTATTGCTGAAGGGCGTTGTAGAACCGGTTCTGCCACTCATTGACCAGGACCTGGATTGCCACCAACGACAGCTCGATAGCGATCACGGCGGCGAGCAGAACGCGGCCAGCGATCTTGTCCTCTGAGCGGAAATACGGGATGGCGATTCGCCAGACGATGGCGATGGTCGAGCGAAGATTGTTCACAGACGGTCTGCTCCGGAAGACGGGGCCTCGGGACCCCAACGGGAAAGTTGCCGCAGCGCCGGGCGGTCGGCGGAGACTGTAGACTAAAGTCGTAAGTCGCGCGGCCGGGGCTCGCTTGTCGTTCACTTGCCCAAGACCCTAGCATGGGCCTGCGGCATGGGGTGGGAACGGCCTGCAGATTTCGCGAGAATTTGAGCACAGTTCGGCACTGCCGAATTCGTGAGCACATTCCGGACGTCCCGAGCAGCTTCGCCTTGTGACAATTCAGGCCTGACCCGCCCCGCCGGGCCGAGGCCCAAGAAGACCAATGGGGAACGCAGTCGGGGAGGAAAACCATGTGGAATCAGATCTATAACCCGCTAGGAAATGCGGCTTTGTCGACCATCGCGGCCGCGGTTCCCGTGGTCACGCTGCTGGTCTTGATCGCGAGCGGCAAGGTGAAGGCGCATATCGCCGCGATCGTCGCCGTTATCGTGACCAACCTGATCACGATCTTCATCTTCACGATGCCGCCCAACATGTCGATCCGCGCCACGGTGCTCGGCATCGTCACTGGCTTCTTCCCGATCGGCTGGATCGTGCTGAACGTCATCTTCCTCTACCAGGTGACGGTCTCGACCGGGCGCTTCGAGTTGTTGAAGCGTGCGGTCGGCGGCGTAACCGAGGACCGGCGATTGCAGCTGCTGCTGGTCGCGTTTTCCTTCGGGGCGTTTTTCGAAGGCGCCTCCGGCTTCGGAACGCCGGTGGCGATCACCGGCGCCGTGCTGATCGGCCTCGGCTTCTCGCCGCTCGCGGCCTCCGGCCTGTCGCTGATTGCCAACACCGCGCCTGTTGCCTATGGCGCGCTGGGCACGCCGATCCAGGGTCTTGCTTCGGTGACCGGGCTTGACCCCTACATTCTCGGCGCGATGGTCGGCCGCCAGCTGCCAGTGTTCTCGCTGATCGTCCCGTTCTGGGTGGTGTGGGCGTTTGCCGGCTGGAAGGGCATGAAGGACGTCTGGCCGGCGGTTCTCGTCACCGGCGTCTCCTTCGCGGTCCCGCAATTCCTGATCTCGAACTTCGTCAATCCGTGGATCGTCGACATCGGCGCTTCACTGATCTCGATGGGCGCCCTGATCCTGTTCCTGCGGGTGTGGCAGCCGAAGCAGCTCTGGCTGTCGCCGGCGCTGCGCAGTCGGGACGAGTCGGCTGCAACCATGGCGACGGCGAAACCGCTCGATCGCACGCCGCTGACGCAAGCCGAGCTGTGGAGCGCGCTGCTGCCATGGATCATCGTTTGCATCATCATGCTGATCTGGGGCAACGGAAGCTTCAAGACCTGGGCGAACTCCATCTTCACCTGGAACTATCCGGTCCCCGAGTTGGACAAGATGATCAACAAGATGCCACCGGTGGCTGCGAAGCCGACACCGGAAGGCGCGGTGTTCTCCTTCACCTATCTCACCTTCACCGGCACCGGCATGCTGATCGCAGCGATCATCTCCGGCTTCCTGATGGGCGTGGGGCCGGGCAAGCTCATCGCCGAATATGGCCGCACCATCCGGCTGTGCTCGATCTCGCTGATTACGATCTCCGCCATGCTTGCGATCGGCACGCTGACGCGCCTCTCCGGCGTCGATGCTACGCTTGGGCTCGCTTTCGCCGCGACCGGCGTGCTCTATCCCTTCTTCGGCACCTTGCTCGGCTGGCTGGGCGTCGCGCTGACGGGATCGGACACCGCTTCCAACGTGCTGTTCGGCAACCTGCAGAGAATCACCTCGGAGCAGCTCGGCCTGTCGCCGATCCTGATGGCCGCGGCGAACTCGTCAGGTGGCGTGATGGGCAAGATGATCGACGCGCAATCCATCGTGGTCGCCTCCACCGCGACCAATTGGTACGGGCATGAAAGCTCGATCCTGCGCTATGTCTTCCTGCATTCGATCGTGCTGGCCTGCCTGGTCGGCATCTTCGTCACGCTGCAGGCCTATGTGTATCCGTTCACGGCGATGGTGCTGAAGTAGCATCGCCACGAATCGCAAAAAATCCCCGCGCAAGGTGAGCTCGCGCGGGGATTGCTATTTTTGGGTCACAATTATGCGGGAGCCGTGCCGCCGGCGTGATCGCCGCTATGAAGAGGCGGCGTCGAAAGGTCGAGAGGGGCTATGGGGTCAATGAAGCGAATCGTTGCCGGCGTTGCGGCAGCTCTTGTGATGTCGGGCGCAGTTTGCAGTCTCGCGCGGGCCGATACCGGGTTTCCCTTTGGCATGGAGATGACTCTCGACGCACTGCCGCAGCCCGGCTCGAAGCGGGTGCCCGATCTCGACATCGGCGATCATGGGGAGACCGTGCTGGAGCTGTGGTGCAAGGGCGCGAAAGGGCAGTTCTCCGTCGCTGGCGACAGCGTGATCTTCATCGCCGGCGCGGTCGAGGACCGCAACTGCCCGGCCTCGCGCGCGCAGGCCGATGACGAGTTGATTGCAGCACTGAGCGCAGCCACGAACTGGAAGCGTCAGGGCGATTCGATCTTCTTTATCGGGCCGAAGACGCTGCACTTTCGACTGAATACGAACTGAATCCGTCCCCGCGGGCAAACGCGCGATCGCTGGCACAGCCGCGATCGCGCTGGTGTCGCGCGCCTATTTCCAGACGGAGTTGTCGGCGTCCCAGCGTTTGGCCTTCAGCGCCTTGGCCAGCTCGTCGATGGCCGCGCCATCATCGCGCTGATCGCCTTCTTCGTCGCCTGAGGACTCCTCGGACAACGCCAGCTTTGCGCCGGCGGATTCGTCGACCGTGGTGGTGACGGGGCTGCCGACCCACAACATCAGCGCATCCGAACCGCCGGGCTTATCCGGAGCGACCAGCCCGGCGACCTCGATCACCTCGGTGAGATCGAGGCCCGGCATCAGCTGGCTCGGCCGCTTGAATGTCAGCTTCATTTTGCCGGTGACGGAGTTCCAGCTCGCGGCGGTGGCTTTGGCCCCGTAGCTCTTGGCGAGCACGTCGGAGACTGCGGCCGCCAGCTTGTCCTTGTTGATCTTGTCACCATCGCGCCAGTCAGCAGCCGTAAAACGCAGGGCGCGGTCCATTTCGACGGCCCCGGCCGTCCAGCCGGCCGAGACGACGCCGTTCATGGTTCGCGCCTTGGCGATCAGCGCCGCGGCGTGGTCGGGATCGACCGTCATGCTGATGGTCTGCTCGCCCGCGCGCAAGGCGTCGCAGCCAACGGTCAGGCTGGACAGCCCGACCTCGACCTCCTGACCTCTGAGGCTTTTCAGGAAATCGAGCGCCGCATCGAGCTTGACGCGCACGGCAACGGCTTCCGGCGAGACCTCGGTGAAATCCTTGGGCTGCGCGACGATGCCGTCATCGGTCGACTGGCTTTCCAGGAATTCCTTTTCGCTGATGTCGGAGTTGTCCGTCGATGCGACCTCAGACACGGTCTTGCCGATCGCGATCTGGCCGCGGAATTCGAAGCTCTCGCCGCTGGCCTTCTGTGTCAGCTTGACGGAGACTGGGTCCTTGGTGCCGTTGCTCTGCGCGGTGCCGGTCAGCGTCTGGCCGTTCACCGTCAGATTGGCCACGAAGCGATCCTTGCGATCGGAACTCTTGTCCACGGGATAGCAGACGTCGATCACCGCGGCGGTGACGGTCTTGCCCTGCCGGGTTTCCTTCAGGATCACATCGGCGTTGCCGTCCATGAGTCCGTCGATCGCGGTGAAGTATCTGGTCTCGCTCGTGCTCGGAGCGGCCTTGGTTCCAGTCTTGGTCTGGGCCCAACCGAGTTCCGGCACAGCCGCCACGACAACGGCCACAGCAAGCAAAATCGCGCGCATTATCAAAATCCTCGTGACGGACAGAAGAGAAAGGTTCGAGGGAGCTTGAATCCAAACTTCGTGAGTGACCCGCGGCGCTCTTCCTTAAGCGAAGTTCCGACTGGCGTCGACGCGAAACGCGTGAGACAGGCGGTCGGCAAGACGCTTGCGAGGTAGGGTTGCGCATGAAAAAGGCCGCCCGGAGGCGGCCTTCGTCATCAGTCTTTGAGCGAGGGTGGGCTTAGAAGCCCATGCCGCCCATCCCACCCATGCCGCCTCCGGCGGGCATGGCGGGGGCCGACTCCTTCGGCAGCTCGGCGACCATGGCTTCGGTGGTGACCAGCAGACCCGCCACCGACGATGCGTCCTGCAGCGCTGTGCGGACCACCTTGGCCGGGTCGATGATGCCCTTGCCGACCATATCGACATAGTCCTCGCTTTGGGCGTCGAAGCCGAAAGTCTCCGACTTCTCTTCGAGGATCCTGCCGACCACCAGCGAGCCCTCGACACCGGCGTTTTCGGAGATCTGGCGGACCGGGGCCTCCAGCGCCTTCAGCACGATGTTGATGCCGGCCTGCACGTCCGGATTGGCGTTCTGAATGCGGCCGACCGCCTTCTTGGCGCGCAGCAGGGCCACGCCGCCACCGGGGACGATGCCTTCCTGCACCGCGGCGCGGGTCGCGTTGAGGGCGTCCTCGACGCGGTCCTTCTTCTCCTTGACCTCGACCTCGGTGGCGCCGCCGACGCGGATCACCGCGACGCCGCCAGCGAGCTTGGCGAGACGCTCCTGCAGCTTCTCACGGTCGTAGTCCGAGGTGGTCTCCTCGATCTGCGCCTTGATCTGGCCGACGCGCGCCTCGATGTCGGCCTTCTTGCCGGCGCCGTTGACGATCGTGGTGTTCTCCTTGTCGATCACGACCTTCTTGGCGCGGCCGAGCATCTTCACCGTGACGTTCTCGAGCTTCATGCCGAGATCTTCCGAGATCAGCTGACCGCCGGTCAGGATCGCGATGTCCTCGAGCATGGCCTTGCGGCGGTCACCGAAGCCCGGCGCCTTGACGGCTGCGACCTTGAGGCCGCCACGGAGGCGGTTGACGACCAGGGTGGCCAGCGCCTCGCCCTCGACGTCCTCGGCGATGATCAAGAGCGGACGGCCCGACTGCACCACGGCTTCGAGCACCGGCAGCATGGCCTGCAGGCCCGACAGCTTCTTCTCGTGCAGGAGCACGTAGACGTCGTCGAGCTCGGCGGTCATCTTCTCGGCATTGGTCACGAAGTAGGGCGAGAGATAGCCGCGGTCGAACTTCATGCCTTCGACGATGTCGACCTCGGTCTCGAGCGACTTGTTCTCCTCGACCGTGATCACGCCCTCATTGCCGACCTTCTGCATCGCCTGGGCGATCATCTTGCCGATCGCGGCATCGCCGTTGGCGGAGATGGTTCCGACCTGAGCCACCTCGGACGAGGAGGCGACCGGCTTGGCGCGCTTTTCGAGATCCTTGACCACGGCGGCCACCGCGATGTCGATGCCGCGCTTGAGGTCCATCGGGTTCATGCCGGCGGCGACCGCCTTGCCGCCCTCGCGCACAATGGCCTGGGCCAGCACGGTCGCGGTGGTGGTGCCGTCGCCCGCCGTGTCATTGGTCTTGGAGGCAACTTCGCGCAGCATCTGCGCGCCCATGTTCTCGAACTTGTCTTCGAGCTCGATCTCCTTGGCGACGGTGACGCCGTCCTTGGTGATGCGGGGGGCGCCGAAGCTCTTCTCGATCACGACGTTGCGGCCCTTTGGACCGAGCGTGACCTTGACGGCGTTGGCGAGAATGTCGACGCCGCGCAGCATGCGCTCGCGCGCGTCGCCGGCGAATTTGACGTCCTTGGCTGCCATGTTCAAATGCTCCTGGGGGTGTGACCTCATCGGCGAGGGCGAAGTCCGCCCGTCAGTCGCCCGGATGAGGTTTGCAAAATCGGTTCCCCGGGTCGCACCGGGGAAAAGGGGGATCAGGCCAGCACGCCCATGATGTCGGACTCCTTCATGATCAGGAGTTCCTCGCCGTCCAGCTTGACTTCGGTGCCGGACCACTTGCCGAACAGCACGCGGTCGCCGACCTTGAGGTCGATCGGGATCAGCTTGCCGCTCTCGTCGCGGCCGCCAGGACCAACGGCGACCACTTCGCCCTGCGACGGCTTTTCCTTGGCGGTGTCGGGAATGATGATGCCGCCCTTGGTCTTCTCCTCGGCGCCGATACGTTTGACCACGACGCGGTCATGCAGCGGACGAAATTTCGATTTAGCCATGACGTTTCCCTTTGCGGGTGCTTCGAACGGGGTTGCTGTCGGAAGAGAATCTGAATGCGGCCACATCTGACGCCAGGTTAGCGCCGACTGACACGCCCCTTTGGCAATCGTGCCCTCCGAGTGCTAAAGGTCGCTCGGGAAATATGGCTTGCCGCTGATCCTGTCAAGCAAAGTGGTTAAGTCGTTCTTGGGGCTGTTATAAGATGCTGCCTTCGGTAAACCATGCTGGCAACGCGACGTCGGCATGCGACGTCATTGCCCTGACGTCCGATTTGCGCTTGGTTGCCGGACGGGGCGGCCACGATCTTGTTTCTAAGGGGATGCCATGAAGAGTTCACGGTGCGCGCGAGCGGTTGCCAATCTGGGAATCGCCTCAGTGCTCACGGTCTTTCTCGGGGCGTGCAGCAGCTTCAGCCTGTCGCCCTCGAGCCCGGTCGCGACCGAGCCAGGCGTCGAGCCGGAGGTGCCGGCGACGATCCGCCCTGACGAGCTCGTCGGCAAATGGGGGCTGGCCTCGTATCAGAACCCGGCAGACCGCCCCCGCACCGAGAAGATGGCCGTGGCCCAATGCAAGCAGCCTTATACGATCGGTGCCGGCACCGCGGGCGGTGTGGTGATGCATCTGGCTGACCAGGCGACGCCGCAGGAGCTCCGGCTGAAGGGCTCGTCGGGCGGCAAGAACTATATCGGTCCTTCGGGACCGCCAGGCGGCGAGCAGGATCGCGAAGTGCTCTCCTTCGACGGGCGTGTCCTGGTGACCCGCTTCGTCGACAAGGACGCCGCAACCCGCTACGGCAACATGGTCTATGTCCGCTGCGGGCCGCGGGCCTGATCGCAGCGTGCATCCGCTGAAATAAAAAACGCCGGCAATGTGCCGGCGTTTCCGTATTTCGCGATGTGCCGCCGCCCGCTCAGTTGAACATGGCGTCGATATCGTCCTGCGAGGCATGGCCGACGTCGCCGTCCGTCTTCGGTCCGTTCAACAGCCTGGCATCGCCCTCACGGGTGTCGACGATCGGCGGTGCATGGGCCTTGATCGCATCGACCCCGCCCCAGATCTCCATCATCACCACGATGTGGTGCTCGATGAATTTCATCGTGGTCATCACCTTGTTGATGCGCTGGCCGGTCAGATCCTGGAAGTTGCAAGCCTCGAAGATCGAGACCACGCGCTCCTGGATGTCCTCGCTCAGGATCCGCTGCTGGTCCGCGGAGTCGACCTTGGCGAGCGCGCTGGCCGCCTGGTCGATTGCCTCGGCCGCCTCAAGGATCTGCTGAGTGGCCTGTTCGGTGCCGCCGACCACGGCGCCGAGTTCGCCGTTGACCCTGGCCATTTCCTGCCCGTCGAAGCTCTTGGCGTGGAGCACGGCGATCTCGCCTTTGGTGCGGTTGATCGCGTCATGGATCAGGTCGAGCTCGACCTTGAGCTTCTCGCACTGTTCGATCTGCGCACGATAGGTCTCGAGCAGCGCGCGTGCTTCGGCGACCTCGCGGGCGGCGGATTCCTCGATTGCTGCGTTTGAAGAGTTGTTGCCGGCGCGCGTGGCATTTGCCATCTGCGCGCGGATTGCGCGGAGCTCGTCCATGATTTCCTTGTGCTGAGGCCCGATTTCGCCGCCCATGAATTGGGGCTCCGGCATATGGCCGATAATTCCTTCTTCGATACGAAAACGCTTGCGAACCGACATGAGATGATCCCTGTCCTTAACGTCCGTCTGTTCTAAGCGGAGGCTATTTAACATCGCGTTCACGGCCGGAACTGATAGATGCGCGCTTTTGCCGGCGCCGATATCCACTGGTTAACCATGCGGCCGGGACCTTCATTGAAAATAAACGCTAGCAGCCGAATCCGCCCCGACCTGGCGCGATGGTGAATCCGAAGCCGGTTCCCGTTTACCAAACCAATCGGGTTTTGATCTTAATTGGCGGTAGGCGAGGGCGCGTTCTCTCCTCGCGCGCGATGAACGGTCTTCAAGACGAAACAGTACAGAGTACGTCGATGTTCAGGTCCATCCTCTCAGCGCTGCTCGCCGGCGCATGTCTTTCTTGTGCAGCGATCGATTATGCAGCGGCCATCGATGCCGCAGGATTTCAGCAGCCGACGGTGATCTATGGCGGGCCGCCGCAGCAGAGCGCACCAGTTCGCTCTGCTTATGTCGAGCGGTCGCGCATGGGCGGCGGCTTCATCGAATTCCTGTTCGGCGACCCGCAAGGGCGCGGCTATCGCAACGACGCGGAGCGGCCGATCTATCAGCAGCAGCCGTCGTACTATGAGCCGCAGCGCCCGATGGAGCCAGGCGCAGCGCTTCCCGAACAGGAGGAGGCCTATGACCCGCAGCAGCGGCCATTCGACCCGAAATACGAGAAACAACTCGTTGACTATGATGGCAAAGAGCATGCGGGCACGATCGTGATCGATACGCCCAACAAGTTCCTCTATCTGGTCCAGGGCGATGGCAAGGCGTTGCGATATGGGATCGGGGTCGGCCGTCCGGGCTTCACCTGGGCGGGCGTGAAGACCATCACCAACAAGCGCGAGTGGCCGGATTGGACCCCGCCTGCGGAGATGCTGGCGCGCCGGCCGGACCTGCCGCGGCACATGGAGGGCGGCCCGCAGAACCCGCTTGGCGCGCGCGCGATGTATCTCGGTTCATCGCTCTACCGCATTCACGGTTCCAACGAGCCCTGGACGATCGGCACCAATGTGTCGTCCGGTTGTATCCGGATGCGCAATGAGGACGTGATCGACCTCTATGGCCGGGTCAACGTCGGCACCAGGGTCATCGTGCTCTGAGCCTCGACCGGGCATGAAGCGCAAAAAGGCCGCCCGCGCGGGCGGCCTTTTCTTATCTCAGCTCTGATCTCGACGGCCAGGCAGGCGGGACTACGCGTAATCGCTGCCGTCGCCGCCGTCATTGCCGTAGTCGTCGGAATCCATATCCATGTCGTCGCGGTCGTTGCCGCTGTCGTCATTAGAGGCCTGGTCGAACAGGCCGGAGCGGCCGCTGTCGCCGGAGCGGCCGATATCATCGATGCCGGCATCGCGCGCCAGCGAACTGCCCGATTGATCGCTCCAGGGCGAGGTGGTCTCCGGGCGTTCCTCGATGATGGTGGTGTCGCCGAAGGCCTGATGCTGGCCGCCGCCCATCATGTTGCGGATGCTGCCCAAGAGCAGCGAACCGCCGACCATGCCGGCAGCTGCCGCCGCCGCGGTGCCGAGGAACGAGCCACCGCCGCCGCCCAAGACGCCGCCGCGCGGCTGGCCATAGCCGCCGCCCTGGTCATAATAGTTGGGCTGGCCTTGATAGTTCGGCTGGCCTTGCGGCATCACCTGGCCGCTGTTCCACACCGGACGGCTCGGCGCATTCGGAGGCGGCACGTTCGGGACCGAACCGCGGGATTGGCCTGAGCCGAAGATCGTGTCCCGCATCGAGTCCAGGAAGCCGCCCGACTGGCTCTGCTGCGGCGCCTGCGCCTGCTGTTCCAGCTCTTCGATACGGGCGTTGGCGCGCTTCAATGCTTCGTCCTGCACCAGCACGGTCTGCACCAGCGGATAGACTGCGTGCGGCGCGCGTTGCAAGCCTTGGGAGATAACGGCGGCAGCCTCCGGATCACGCGGCGCACTCTCCAGCTTGGCGAGCCGGTCGAACAGATCGTCGATCAGTTGGCGTTCTTGCGGGGTCATCAGATCCTCCTGCCGCTTGCCTTGAACCGCTGTGGCAAGGCGCGAGCGGAATCTATGGGTGCTTTGTGTCGGGGCCAGTGGGGGGCGGATTAATTTTCTGTATGCGACGATGTGACCGGACGCCCGCTCGTGGCAGCTAGTCCAGCCGGACCGCGTGCGCGGCGAGCAGCTTCGGAAAATCTTCGCCGGAGAGATAAGCGTGTTCACGTTCGCGCTGCACGGTCAGCGGGTCGAGCTCGACCAGAACGTCATCAACAAAGCCGGGATGGCACATGACCAAGCCGTGCTCGGGCAGGCCATCGAGAAACCCATTCATCAGCGTGCCGAAGTCGGAGGTCCGGTTGAAATCATAGGCGCCCGCAAAGGCCGGATTGAACGTGAGGTCGGCGCGTCTGGCGCAGCTCCGGAATTGCGCACTGAGCAGGTCGAGCAGTAGCGCCTTGGGCGCGGTCAGCCTTTGTGCCAACGGCGCATTGCGCCCGCCCTGGCGGACCCAGGCCGACGGCGCTGACTGCTTCACCGCAGCCAGGAAGCCGTCAGAAACCTGCGGGTAGAGCTGTGCATGTTGGTGGCCGTCGACGAAATCAGGTACCTGGCCGAACAGCTCGCCAAAGGCAGCCAGCTGCACCGTCACTTCGGCGTGGATGATCTCGGGATCGAGCCGCCGCAGCAGCGCGGCGCGGAGCAGCTTCGGGAACGGCGGAAACATGCCGCCGTTGTTGGGGCGGAAATGCATTGTCAGCGGACGAAACGGCGCCGTCAGCGTCACGTGCAATCCGATCGCGCAACGCGGGCTGTCGGCTGCGACCTTGCGCAGCTCGGCGGCCTCGTCGCGGCTGATCGCAGGACCGACCGTCATGACCGAGGTCGCATTCAGCCGTCCGCGCCCGATCAGGTCACGGATGGCACGGTTCACCCCGGGACTGATGCCGTAGTCATCGGCGCACAGCCAGATGCGCCGGTGCGCCTCGTTCATTCGGCGGCGGTCCTTTCGGCATGACCGGAGGCGGCATCCGCAAGGCGCTTTTCGCTGTGCTCGGCGACGAAATAGATCGGCCGGGCTTTCAGCTCGGAGAGGATCTTGCCGATATACTCACCCAGCACGCCGATCATGATCAGCTGGACGCCGCCGATCGTCATCAAGCCGACCACGATCGACGGATAGCCCGGCACGGATTTGCCGGTCGTGAACGTCTCCCACAGGATCGACAGACCGAACAGGAACGCGGCCGAGGCCAGCAACAGGCCGAGCAGGCTGGCGAAGCGCAGCGGCGCCACCGAAAACGACGTCAGGCCTTCGATCGACAGGCCGAGCAGCCGCATCAGGTTGAACGTCGTCGCGCCGTGTGCGCGCGGCGCCGGCTCATAGTCGACGCGGATCTGGCGGAAACCGATCCAGCTCGCCAGCCCCTTGAAGAAGCGGTTGCGTTCAGGAAGCTGGCGCAGGGCGGCCACTGCGCGCGGCGAGAGCAGGCGGAAGTCGCCGGCGTCTTCCGGAATCTTCTGTCGTGCGCCCCAATTGATCAGCGCGTAGAAGCCGTGCACCGCGATGCGCCGCAGCAACGGCTCGTTATCGCGATGGGCCTTGGCGGTGTAGACGACGTCGTAGCCGTCGTTGATCCAATGCGCGACGAGCTGCTCGACCAGCACCGGCGGATGCTGCCCGTCGCCGTCCATGAACATCACGGCGCCGCGCCGGGCATGATCGAGCCCCGCCATCAGCGCGGCTTCCTTGCCGAAATTGCGCGAGAGCGAGATGACCTGGATGTCGAGCGCGTCGGCGGAAAGATTGCGAGCCACCGCAAGCGTATTGTCGGTGCTGCCATCGTCGACATAGACCACTTCGCAGGCGAGCCCGAAGCGCTGCCGTAGCGTGCGCGACAGGCCGTTCAGGCGCTCATGCAGCGCGATCAGTCCGGCCGCCTCGTTGTAGACGGGGATCACGATCGACAGCCCCTGCGCAGCGGCATCGGCCTTGGTCGTGGACAGGTCCGAAACGTCAGTCCCTAGCATCATCGGTCAGGTTCCCAGGCCCCCGGGCAATACCCGCAACATATGGTAGTCGCGACAACCTGTCGCTACGATGAACGGCGACTTATGACCGCAGGAAGGCGTCCAGCTTCGCAAATAGCGGGTTTTCGCGGTCCAGCACATAGTCCAGCGAGGCGACCGACACCGTATCGGCGCCATGGCTGCGCAGGAAGCTGCCGAGGGCGTAGATCTGCGCCGGCGGGCAGTGCAAGGTCACCATGCCCGAGGAGGTCGGCTCGCCGAACGGGGCGACCACGCCGAACCGGTTATGCGCTTCGGTCAGCATGGCGGCGTCACAGCCTTTGAAGCGGGTGCGCACCTCGCGGTATTTGCTGGCACGGGCGCGCGCGTGGATGTGGTCGAGAATGACCCGGGCGCTCTCGCGCGCGCCGTCCGACCAGTCGGCGTCGCGCGATGCGACCAGATTGGCCTGGCTGCGCAGGATCACGCCGTCGTCGAGCACCTTCAATCCGTTCGCGGCCAGCGTCGTTCCGGTGCTGGTGATGTCGACGATCAGTTCGGCGGCGCCCGCGGCGGGCGCGCCTTCGGTGGCCCCGGCACTCTCGACGATACGGTAATCCACCACCCCATGCGCAGCGAAGTAGTTGCGGGTGAGGTTGATGTATTTGGTCGCCACCCGCATGCGCCGGTTGTGCTGGGCGCGAAAGCCGGTGGTGACGTCATCGAGATCAGCCATGGTGCGGACGTCGATCCAGGCCTGCGGCACGGCGATGACGACATTGGCGTGGCCGAAGCCAAGCGTGTCGATCAGGAGCACCCGCTTGTCGGCATCCGTGATGTTCTCACGCACGAGATCCTCGCCCGTGACACCGAGATGCACCGCGCCGCGCGCGAGCTGCGAGGCGATGTCGCTGGCCGAGAGATAGGCGATCTCGACATTGTCGAGACCGGCGATGGTGCCGCGATAATCACGCGCGCCGCCGAGCTTGGACAGCGTAAGGCCGGCGCGGGCGAAAAACGCTTCCGCGTTTTCCTGCAGCCGCCCCTTGGAGGGGACGGCGACGACGAGGGGCGCGCTCATGACACTCTCCCGCGCGCGGCGATACTCGAACCATTCGCTTGCGCCAGCGCTTCGATCCAGATCGAGAAGCCGACCGCCGGGATCGGCGATGGGGCACCGAGCTGGCTCAACAGGCCGTCATACCGACCTCCAGCCACCAGCGGCTCGGCACCGTTACCCTTGCGGTGCAGTTCGAACTCGAAGCCCGTGTAATAGTCCAGGCCGCGGCCGAATGCGGTGGCGAAGCGGACCTTCTTGATGTCGATGCCGCGCTCGACCATGAAGCCGACCCGGGCCTCCAACTGATCGATCGCGGCGCCGATGTCGAGCTTGGCGTCGCTGCTCAAGCTCCGCAGCTGCGTGATCGCCTCGTTCGGAGCGCCGCTGATGGCAAGAAACCGCTTGAGCACGTTGAGTGCGTCACGGGGCAGGGCGCCGCCCTTCAAGGTCGATTGTTCGAGGAAGCGGTCGGCGATCTCGGCCACCGTGCGGCCGCCGACGGCGGTGGCGCCCGCAATCGACATCATGTCGGTGACCAGTGCCAGCGCAGCCTTCCGGTCACTGCCGGCGAGGGCCGCCAGCACGCCCTCATATTCGTTGCGGGTCGCCAAAGAGGCCTGCGCGAGCCGCTCCAGGTCCTGCTCCAGGGTGATCTTGCGATTGAAATCCTTGATCAGCCGGCGCCGCCAGACCGGGTAGAGACCGAGCGCGTCGATCAAGGCGATGAACAGCGCCACGTCGCCGGTCCGAATCTCAACATCGGCGATGCCGACAGCCGCGATCGCCTCCAGCGCCAGCGCCAGCATCTCCGCATCAGCGGCCGCACGGTCCTGCCGTCCGAAGGATTCGACGCCGGCCTGAAGGAATTCGCTGGGCTTGCCGCTGCGGTAACGGAAAACCGCTCCCAGATAGCTGAAGCCGGCCGACTGGCCGGCCTCGGGCGAACGCAGATAGTCGCGAGCGACCGGGATGGTCAGGTCGGGCCGCAGGCACAGTTCCTCGCCATTGGCGTCGGTCGTGAGGTACAGGCTCTTCCGAATATCCTCGCCCGAGAGGTCCAAAAACGGCTCCGCCGGCTGCAGGATGGGCGGCTCAGCCCTGACGTAGCCGGCCTGGGCGAAGGATTGCAGCAGTCTGTCCGCCCAGGCGGCGGTTCCGGTCATCATCGTCGGGTTCCAATCGGGCTCGCGCTACGTGGGCGCGCGGCCCCCTTAGCATGCCAGAACCGCGGTTTCGACAGGGAACGGGCGCGGGTTAGCCCTGTAACGGAGACGGTCTTAACAGGGATTACCCCTGCCAGTCGCCAAGGACAGCCTGGATCAGCGCCAGCGCAGCAACACCGGCAGTATCCGCCCGCAGGATGCGCGGCCCAAGGGCGAGCCGGGCCAGTCGCGGCTGCCGGAGCAGCAGCGTCCGTTCCTCCTCCGCAAAGCCGCCTTCGGGACCGATCAGCACGTCGATGCCAGTGGCCGGTCCTCCAACGAGCCGAAGCGCCTCGAGCGGGCTCCCCACCTCCGCGGCCTCGTCGCAGAACACGAGTAGGCGCTCAGCCGCGCGCTGGCTGAGGAAGCGCTCGAGCGGCACCGGATCCGTCACCTCGGCGAGGCTGAGAATGCCGCACTGCTCGGCCGCCTCGATCACATTGGCGCGCATGCGCTCGCCATTGACCCGCGCAACCTGGGTGAAACGGGTGATGACCGGCTGCAGGCGGCAGGCGCCCATCTCGACGGCCTTCTGCACCATGTAATCAAGGCGCGCGTGCTTCAGCGGCGCGAACACATACGCGACATCGGGCAGGCGATCCTGCGGTCGGGTCTGCTCCTGCACGGTGAGCTGTTCGGCGCGCTTGCGGCCGGCGATTGCCGCTTGCCATTCGCCGTCGCGGCCGTTGAACACAAGCACGCGATCGCCCGTCGACAGCCGCAGCACGTTGCCGAGATAGTTGCGCTGGTCGCGCTCGAGCGCGACCGTCTGGCCCGTGCTCAAGGCCGCATCGACGAACAGGCGCGGAGCGGAGAAGTCGTAAGCGGGCATGCGATTTGTTCGGGATGGTGGGAGTGAGATTGCGCGGAACCCGCGCTTCTAGGTAGAAGGTGGCGGAAGTCTCGACTCCTGTGAGGAGGTTGTCTTGATCGTCCGCGTGCTGATCCTGGCGCTTGTCGTTGCAGGGATATTTCGGGCACAAGCGGCTCTGGCGCAAGGCACTTTTCCAGCGCCGCTGCCTGGCCAGACAGGTGATTCGGCGCTCCCATCGGGGAATGGCCCCGGGGCAGCGCCTATCGATCATCTCACCAGCCCGTTTTCCGGCGCGACCGGCCCAGTTGGTTCGAGCGAAAGCTGCAGGACGGAGTTCTTTCCGCTGCGCGAGGAGGCAGAGCGGCGTGGCAAGCTGATCAAGGCCGCGAGCGACCGGCATGCGCCGCCTGACGAAGTCTGCCGGCTGATCGGTGCGTTCGAAGACGCCGAGGCCAAGATGATCAAATACCTCGAGGCTCACGCGCAGGCTTGCAGCATTTCCGTGCGGGTGGTCGACCAGCTCAAGGGTGGACACGAGACGACGCAGCATCTGCTTCAGAAGGTCTGCGACGCTGCGAAGCGCATGCGCTCCGCCGGGCCGGACGTGCTGGGTCCGGCACCGACTGCCCCGACTCGCGTTTGGCCTCCCAAAGAGCCGATGGGGGATTTCGAAATTATAAAATAGGACCTCAACGACGCGGCGACGCGATTTGCGCGCAGTTACATACAACTAAGGGGCCGCAATGCGGAACCGAGCTCGCGCCCCGCTCCTGACAGATTTCTCGCGTCTATTTCCGAACCAAAGTCGCGTGCTCCCGGCCGGCGTTCTTGCGAGGACGTCCGGGAGTGACTGATGCGCGGGCGGAGGACCGAGTTGATGATCAAACGTTCGTTGAGACCGCTCGTGGCCCTCGCCGCGATGGTGCTGGCTGGCCAGGCTTTGGCGCAGGGATCATCGCCTGGAGCTGCCCAGCCCGGCTTCAAGCCGCCCGAAAGCTGCCTTAAAGAGTTCACGCCCTTGCGCGACGAAACGCTGCTCCGCGGCAGGCTGATCAAGGCGGCGGGCGAGCGCCATGCCCCAAATGCGGAAGCTTGCCGGCTGGTGCATGATTACGAGCTAGCCCAGAGCAAAATGATCGATTTTGCGATGGCGCATGCTGAGACCTGCGGGATTCCAGCCAAGATCACCGACCAACTCAAGGCGGGCCATGAGAGCACCGTGGCGCTGATGAAGAAGGTCTGCACCTTGACGGAGCGGGCGCCCGCGGGGTCCGGCGACCGCGCTGCGTTGATCGAGCCCGTCGGTTTCAGAACGGCAATCCAGTCCACGGCTATCACGGACAATTCTGGAGCGTCGAACCTAGCTGCGGCGCTTCGGTTGCCCGAACTCTGATCGCGCCTCGCACGGGCCGGTTTTGGTCCGGAACGGCCCTTTTGGGTGGTGGACTGCGTCCCTGCGCCGCGCTGCTCACGAATTCGGCGGTTGTTTACAACTGAGAGGAATCGTAAAAGCCCCTGAATCCGATCGCGCTTTGATCCGGAAGCTTGAAGGACAGCTTGGTCTTGCCGGAGAACCAGCCTTGATCATCCGCAGCTTGATTGTGCCGCTCGCGGTTGCTGCCGTGCCCCTGTTCGCGGGGCAGGCGGCCGCGCAGGGCGGGTTCCCTGCGCCGTTGCCGGGTCAGACACAGACCAGCAGTTCGCCCTTTCCACCGGTCAACGGCAATGGCGGTGCGAGCGTCGCTGCGCCGGTGGCGCCGTTCCCAAGCGGAGGCACGACGCCTTTCGGAGGAGGGGGCGGCTTCGGGGCGGCGCCTCCCATGAGCCGCCCGCAGGGGGGAGCAGCCGACAACTGCATGAAGGAGTTCGTGCCGCTGCGCGAGGAAGCCGAGCGGCGCGGCAAGCTGATCAAGGCGGCGAGCGACCGCCATGCGTCGCCCGATGAAGCCTGTAAGCTGATCGGCAATTTCGGCGCGGCCGAAACCAAGATGATCAAATATGTCGAGCAGCATTCGGCGAGTTGCGGCATTCCGTCCCAGATCGCCGATCAGCTGAAGGCCGGTCATAAGAACACCGAGGCGCTGCAGAAGAAGGTCTGCAATGTTGCCGAGCAGATGAAGCAGCGCGGACCGGCCGCTCCGACCTTGAGCGATGTGCTGGGGTCCTCGGCCTCGCTGCCTGAAGCCAACACTGAGAAGAAGGGCGGATCGGCGTTCGATACGCTGACCGGCAACGTTCTCACGCGATGAGCGACACGGCCGCACGCGTTGCTGACGCGACCGGCAACTGGGTCGATACGACAGCACCGCAACGGGCTCGGCCCTATCTGAGGGTGGCGCGCTACGATCGGCCGATCGGATCATGGCTGCTGCTGATGCCGTGCTGGTGGTCGGCCGCGCTCGCGTCAGGCATCGCGCACGATCTTTCCCGGCTGCCGCTCTGGATCGTCCTGTTTTTCATCGGCGCGTTCGTGATGCGCGGCGCCGGCTGTACCTGGAACGACATCACCGATCGCGATCTCGATGCCATGGTCGAGCGCACGCGCTCCCGGCCGATTCCGGCGGGGCAGATCACCGTCAAGCAGGCGCTGGCCTTTCTGGTCGCCCAGGCCCTGATCGGCCTGGTCGTGCTGCTGCAGTTCAACTGGTTTGCAGTCGCAACTGGTATCGCCTCGCTGCTGATCGTCGCCGTGTACCCGTTCATGAAGCGCATCACCTGGTGGCCGCAGGTCGTGCTGGGCCTCGCCTTTTCCTGGGGCGCGCTCATGGGCTTTGCCGTGGCGTTTGCGCGGATCGACCTGACGGCGCTTCTGCTCTACGCCGGTTCGATCTCGTGGGTGATCGGCTACGACACGATCTACGCGCATCAGGATGCCGAGGACGACGCGCTGATCGGAATCAAGTCGACGGCGCGCCTGTTCGGCGCACGCACGCATCGCGCGCTGGTCGTGTTCTATGGGCTGGCGGTGGCGCTGATCGCGGCTGCGCTGATCTCAGCGGGCGTACATCTGGCGGCCTGGATTGGGCTGGCGGCCTTCGCGGTGCATCTGGCCTGGCAGATCGGCCGGCTCAGAATCGCTGACACGGCGCTATGCCTGCGGGTGTTCAAGTCCAATCGCGACGCTGGCCTCTTGCTGTTTGCCGGCCTCGTTGCTGACGCCGTCCTGCGTTCGCTGAATTAGTTCCGGGCGATGATCTCGCGCTCGCCGTGATGAACGGTCGCGCCATCGAGCAGCTCACCGGTGCGGCGGCGCATCAGGAAGCGCGGGCGGCGCGCGCGAATCGCGTTGCGGCGCCGGCGCCGTGGCGTGGCCTCTTTCGTCTTGTCGTGAAGCTGCGGTAGCGCGAAGGTCTCGCTCCACATCGCCCAAGCGGCCTCGATTTCGTTGTCGTCGATGCTCACGCCGAGCGGGATGCTCAGCGAGGGGTCGCGGTGCACCAGCACCAGCATGTGCGCATCGTCGATCTGGCGCAGCGCGATGCCGCGGAAATCGCTGACGCGAACGTTCACCGCCATCCGCATGCCGCTGACGGCGCGGCGCAGCACCACCCGTTCGCGATGAAGTTCGACCTGCCTGATACCGCCATCGGCACGGATATCGTGCGTCGAAAACGAGACGGGCAGGGAAAGAGGGTCGAGCCGCAGGTTGCGGCCCGACCCAGCGGAATTGCTTCCGCCTGTTGCTGTTTGACGCCTCACGGCTTGGTCTCCCCGCCGGGATTATGTTCCCGGTCGATGCGTGTGACCTTGCCACGGCACCCGCCCGTTTCTGCTTAAAAAGCCTGGTTAATCAGGCGTGACGCGGCCTGCTCTTGTCGGCATGATTGACAAGAGCTTGGCTCGCATGATTGACGAGACCTTGCTGATTTGCCGACAATCTGACGCATGGTCCGCGGCTTACGGCTTGAAGTCCGCAACCCTCGGGCACATCTGGTCCGGATTGGCCACCTTCCACGCCATCGCACCGCTTAGGATCTTGTTCGTGACCGCTTCATCATCAGCTGCTTCGTCGACGAAAACCGTGCAAACCGACCTGTTCGATCAGTCTGCGCTCAGCGCGCTGGCCGAGCGCCTGGTGGAGGCGGCGCGCAAGGCAGGCGCGGATGCCGCCGACGCAATCGCGGTGCGCGGCATTTCGCAGGGCGTCGAGGTGCGGGATGGCCGCGTCGAGGAGTCGGAACGCTCCGAAGGCGACGATGTGGGTCTCCGGGTGATCGTGGGCCAGCGCCAGGCGGTGGTCTCGACCAACGATGTCAGCGGCGACGGCGTGGCGCGCCTTGCCGAGCGCGCGGTGGCGATGGCGCGCGTTGCGCCCGACGACAAATATGTTGGCCTCGCCGATCCGGCGCTGCTGGCGCGCGACATCCCCGACCTCGATCTGCTCGATCCGGCGATTCCGTCGACGGCAGAACTGGAACGGCGGGCTCAGGAGGCCGAGGCGGCGGCGCTGGGCGTCAAGGGCGTGACCAGGTCCGGTGGTGCCTCGGCGTCTGCAGGCATCGGTGGCATGGTGCTGGTGACCAGCGGCGGGTTCCACGGCGCCTATCTGCGCTCGAGCCAGAGCATTTCGTCGACCGCGATCTCCGGCGAAGGCACCGGCATGGAGCGCGACTATGATTACACGGCCGCGCCGCATGGCGCTGACCTGCTGCCGCCGGCGACCGTCGGGCGCAGCGCCGGAGACCGCGCGGTTGCCCGCGCCAATCCGCGCAAGGTGGAGACCTGCCAGGTGCCGGTGGTGTTCGATCCGCGGGTGTCCGGCTCGCTGGTCGGCCATGTCGTCGGCGCCATCAACGGCGCCTCGATCGCGCGCAAGACCAGTTTCCTCAAGGACAAGCTCGGCGCGCAATTGTTCGCCAAGGGCATTCGCATCATCGATGATCCCTTGCGCAAGCGCGGGCTGCGGTCGCAGCCCTTCGATGCCGAGGGCGTCAAGGTCAAGACGACCGCCCTCGTTGACGAAGGCGTGCTGACGACGTGGCTGCTCGATTCCGGCACCGCGCGTGAGCTTGGTCTTGTCACCACCGGCCACGCCCATCGCGGCGTATCGTCGTCACCCTCGCCGGGGCCCTACAATCTGCATCTCGAAGCGGGCAGCGTGAGCCCGGCCGAACTGATTTCGGATATCAAGCAGGGCTTCTATGTCACCGATCTCATCGGCTCTGGCGTCAATGGCGTGACCGGCGACTACAGCCGTGGCGCTTCCGGGTTCTGGATCGAGAACGGCGAGATCACCTATGCCGTGAGCGAGGTGACGATTGCAGGCCATTTGTTCGAGATCTTCAAGTCGATGGTTCCCGCCAACGATCTGGAATTCCGCTATGGGGTCAATGCGCCGACCGTGCGCATCGAAGGATTGACGCTTGGCGGCCGCTGATCTCGAACCTTCCGACACGACCAGCCTGGCCCACGATGCCGAGCTCCTGACCCGAAGCGTACGCGAGGCCGGCCAGCTCGCGCTGTCCTTGTTCGGCACCGACCTGCGGAGATGGACCAAGGGCGTATCGTCGCCGGTCTCGGAGGCCGACATCGCGGTCAACGACCTGTTGGAAAGCCAGCTGCGCGCGGCCACGCCGGAGTACGGCTGGCTCTCGGAGGAGAGTGTCGACGACGAGGCGCGGCTCGGCAAACGTCGGGTCTGGATTGTCGACCCGATCGACGGTACGCGCAACTATCTCGGCGGGAAAGAAGATTGGTGCGTCAGCGTGGCCCTGGTCGAGGACGCCGCGCCAATCCTAGCTGCGGTGTTCGTCCCCGTCACCGACGAGTTCTTCTTCGCCGCGCGCGGGCAGGGCACCACGCGCAATGGCGAGATCGTCAGCGCCTCCGCGGGCACCGCGCTTGACCTGTCGCGCGTGGCCGGACCGAAACCGCTGGTTGAGAAGCTCGTGTCCGGATCGACCCGGATTGAACTTCATCCGCGAATCGGCTCGTTGGCGCTGCGGTTGTGTCGTGTCGCGCATGGTGCACTCGATGCCGCTTTTGCAGGCGGACAAAGTCGCGATTGGGATCTTGCGGCGGCTCATTTGATCGTGCAGGAAGCGAATGGTAAAATGACCGCATTGTCCGGCGATACGATCCTCTATAATCGTCGGGATGTGGCGCACGGGGTGCTGGTGGCAGCAGGACTCGATCGACATGCTGAAATCGTCACGCATTTTCGAGACGCGTCCAAGCTCTGAGCCTGCGATCCGCGCCGATCAAATCGCCGCCGGCTAGTGTTCCGGCGCCAGCATTCGCTCCCCTCTGGGGCCACCTGAGCGAGTGTTGGGGTCAAAGGACCACTAGGTGCGGAATTAGGAACTGTTCTTATGCCAGATAGCGCCTCTCAGCAGCTGCTTCACCTCGTTCTTGGTGGCGAGCTCGTCAACCTCGAAAAGAACGAGTTCAAGGATCTCGATAAGGTTGACGTCGTCGGGGTGTTCCCGAATTACGCGACCGCCTATGCAGCCTGGAGGGCCAAGGCCCAGCAGACCGTCGACAACGCCCATATGCGCTATTTCATCGTGCATCTGCATCGACTGCTCGATCCGGGCCAAGACGCCAAGAACGACGCAAAGCCCGCGACTTGAAACAACTCATCCGTAATACGCTGCGCAGCAACTGGTTTCAGCGTGCTGTGGGCTTCCTCGCGGCCGAATACCTCCGTCTGGTGTGGCTGACCAACCGCTTCACCTACGAGCCGCCGGATGTCTACAGTATCGTCGAACCGCAGATGCCGGCGATTTTCGCGTTCTGGCACGGCCAGCACTTCATGACGCCGTTCATCAAGACCAAGGAGAGCTATCGCGCCAAGGTCCTGATCTCGCGGCATCGCGATGGCGAGTTCAATGCCATCGCCGCCGAGCGGCTCGGCATCGGTACGATCAGAGGCTCCGGCGATCATGGCGCGGCCTTCCACCGCAAAGGCGGGGTCGGCGCCTTCAAGGAGATGGTGCGCGCGCTCGAGGACAATTATAACGTGGCACTGACCGCCGACGTGCCGAAACGCGCGCGTGTGGCGGGCCTCGGCATCATCATGCTGGCGCGGGAGTCGGGACGACCGATCATGCCGTTTGCGATGGTCACCAGCCGTTTCATCCGGCTGAAGAATTGGGACCGCACGACCATCAATTTGCCATTTGGTCGCGGCGCATTGGTGGGAATCAAGGAAATCAGCGTGCCGCCCGACGCAGATGCCGCCACCATGGAACAGCTTCGCCTGGACCTCGAGGCGACGCTGAACGAATGCACGCGCCGCGCCTATGAGATCATCGGCCGTCCCGAGGACTGCCCTCATGGAGCACCCAGTGTCTAATACGCTGCCGATGGCATTGCGCGTCTACCGCGGATTGTCCTCGGCTGCGGCTCCGTTTGCGCCGGCGGTGATTCGGCAACGGCTGAAGCGCGGCAAGGAGGATCCGGCCAGGATCGATGAGCGGCGTGGGCTGAGCCACGATCTTCGACCGCAGGGGCCGCTGATCTGGATCCACGGCGCGAGCGTCGGCGAAGTGCTGGCGGCGGCGGCCTTGATCGAGCGGTTGCGCGCGCGGAATCTGCGCATCCTCATCACGTCGGGCACGGTGACCTCGGCTGCGATCGTGGCGAAGCGCTTTCCGGCCGATGTCATCCACCAATACGTGCCCTATGATTCGCCCCGGTTCGTCGAGCGGTTCCTCGATCACTGGCGGCCCTCGCTCGCGCTGTTTATCGAATCGGATCTATGGCCGAACCTGATTCTGGCAGGTGCCGCACGGCGATTGCCGATGGTGGTGATCAACGGCCGCATGTCGCCGCGGTCCTTTCCGCGCTGGCGGCGGATGTCCGGCACCATCTCGGCGCTGCTGGGCCGCTTCGATATCTGCCTGGCGCAGTCGAAAGCCGACGCGGAGCGTTTCGCAGCGCTCGGCAGCCGCAACGTGGTGACCACGGGCAATCTCAAGCTCGACGTGCCGGCGCCGCCGGCAGATCCGGCCAAGCTCGAGCGGCTGCGTTCGGTCACGCGAGGCCGCCCGATGATCGTCGCCGCCTCGACCCATCCGGGCGAGGACGAGATCCTGATCGCGACGCATCAGACGCTGTCCGGGTTCTTTCCCTCACTGCTCACCGTCATCGTGCCGCGGCATCCGAACCGCGGTCCCGGGATCGCAAACCTCGTCGTTGCGTCGGGGTTGCATGTCGGATTGCGCTCGCGCGATGAATTGCCGATGGCGGCCACGGATATCTACGTCGCGGACACCATGGGCGAGCTCGGTCTGTTCTATCGGCTGGCGCCGATCGTGTTCATGGGCGGTTCGCTGGTGGCGCACGGCGGCCAGAACCCAATCGAAGCCGTGAAGCTGGGTGCGGCGATCGTGCACGGACCGCATGTGTTCAACTTCGGCGACGTCTATGAGGCGCTGGACAGCGCCGGCGGCGCATGGGTCGCCGATGGACGGGAAACCCTGGTCCGGCAGTTCGGTCAGCTTTTGGCCGAGCCGGATGCCCGTCATGCAGTGGCGACGTCGGGCGGTCAGGTTGTCGCGCAACTCGGCGGTGCGCTGGGGCGCACGCTCGCTGCGCTTGAGCCCTATCTCCTGCAGGTGCAGCTCGAGATGGGAGCTTCCATTGCGTGAGCCGGCCTTCTGGCATCGGCCGTCGTCCTGGCAATCGCTTCTGCTTCGTCCGCTCTCCGCGCTCTATGGCGCTGTGGCTGCACATCGTCTGGAGCGCAAGGGCGTCGATGCCGGTATCCCGGTGATTTGCGTCGGCAACTATCATGTGGGGGGCGCCGGCAAGACACCGACCGTCCTGGCGCTGACCGGCATCCTGCGCGATCTCGGTGAGCGCCCGGTGGTGCTCAGCCGCGGCTATGGCGGTCGGCTGCGCGGCCCGGTGATGGTCGATCGCGGCAGGCACAAAGCGGCCGATGTCGGTGACGAGCCGCTGATGATGGCGGCGCATGTCCCGGTGGCGGTGGCGCGAGATCGCGTCGAGGGCGTCGTGCTGGCGAAATCTCAGGGTGCGACCCTGATCCTGATGGATGATGGTTTTCAGAATCCCGCCGTGTCAAAGGATGTTGCGCTGATCGTGATCGACAGCGAGCGCGGCCTCGGCAACGCCAAGGTGTTTCCCGCAGGTCCCTTGCGCGCGCCACTGCCGCCGCAGCTCGTGCGCACCGATGCGCTCGTGTTGATCGGACAAGGGCGCGCGGCCGATCCGGTGTCCACCGCGATTGCCGCGGCCGGCAAGCCCGTGCTGCCGGCCAGCCTGCAGCCCGACGCCGGGATCGTGGCTGGGTTGCTGAGTAAGCCGGTGCTCGCCTTTGCCGGGATCGGCGACCCCGCTCGCTTTTTCCGGACGCTGCGTGCTGCGGGCATCGACGTGCAGCGGGAGCGGGCTTTTGCCGATCATCACCCGTTCACCGCAGAGGAGATCCAGGCGCTGATCGCTGAGGCGGGGAGGCAGGGGCTGGGCCTGGTCACGACGGAGAAGGACCTGACGCGGCTGCGCGGAAGGGACGAGCTGGCGTCCATAGTTCGCGAGATCGCAGCCTTCCCGGTCACGCTGGAGTTCGCGGACGTCGCGATGTTGCGCAGCTTCCTCAGCGGTCGTCTGTTCAAAGCGCGCCAGAAACAATTTCACGCCGCAGGCTGAGCCGCGGATGCCTCGGCTCGCAGCCGTTCAGCTCTGCGCCTTCAACGCGCCGGGAAAATGCCGCTGCAGAACGGCACTTGGCACCGCATAGGCTTCCTGGAGGTCGACGCTCCAATATTTCAGCTCGTCCAGCGGAATCCGTGCGTCGGTCACGGCGCAGCGCACATAGCTTCCCGGCGAGATCACGCGGAAATCGCCATCGAGATATTGCACCTGGGCCTCGCCCTGACCCGAAGGACCGAATTTGTTGAGCACGTCCCTGTCTCCAATCCCTGCGCCCTTGGTACGCAAAAACCATTGTCAATCAATATGTAGCATAGATAAGTCGCGCTGTCCCTTCCGCAAACCCACCGATTTGTGATGCTTATCGCCGAAGCCCCGTGCTAGCTAGGCTGCGGATGGTCCGCCGCTGATCCCGCGTCTCACCGATTGATGCGTTCCTTTGCAATATCAGCCGTTCTGCTGCTCTGCGCTGCCTTGTCGGTGGCGCAGGCGGAGCCGTCAGCCTCGCCCAACGAAGTCGAGATTCCCTCCGGCAGCACGGTCCTGCATGCGCAGCTGTTCAAGCCCGACGGTGCCGGGCCGTTTCCGACCGTGATCGCGCTGCATGGCTGCGGCGGCCTCTCGGGCCGGTCCGAGCCGGTACTGCCGCGCTATCGCGACTGGGCCGAGGAACTGGTCAAGAAGGGCAAGGCCGTGCTGTTGCCCGACAGCTACGGCTCGCGAGGGCTGGGCCCGCAATGCCGGGTCAAGGAGCGCCGCATCAGCGGTCGCCGTGACCGTGTGGCCGACATCATCGCTGCGCGAAAATGGCTCGCAGAGCAGGATTGGGCGATGCCCGATCGCATCAGCCTGCTGGGATGGGCGAGCGGCGCCAGCGCGCTGTTGTGGGCAGTGCGCCCGCAGCTTCCAGAGCATGTCGAACCGGACTTCCGCTCGGCAATTGCCTTCTATCCGGATTGCCGCGCATCGTCCGGTCTCGGCTGGAGCGCGCGCGTTCCGACCTTGATCCTGATCGGAGGCAAGGACGACGTCTCCTCGCCGCCGGCCTGCCGGCAGATGATCGATGGCGCGCGGGGCCGCAGCGCGCTGACGCGCATCGTGGTCTATCCCGGCGCCTATCACGATTTCGACCGCGCCAATCTGCCGGTCCATGCGCTGGCCGGCACCGACGCGGCAGCCCCTGAGCGCGGGCATGTCGGCTCCGATCCGGACGCGCGGGCCGATGCACAGAAGCTCGTGTCCGATTGGCTGGCGCGCTGAGGAAGCGTGCCGGAGCTAGAAAAGGCTTCCTTGGTCGGCGGGTTTCGACACGCGCTTGGCCGTTGCCGTCCGGGCTTCGCGTGTAGCCCTGGGGTGGTTTTCAGGTCTCGCCACTGCCGGCCGATCGCCATCCGCCGTGGCTGCGACACGGCCGTCGGCAAATTCCAGCGACAGCGCAGCGCCAGGGCTGACATCCGCCGCGTGATGCAGCGGATGTCCCGCCTCGTCGCGCACCAGGGCAAAGCCGCGCGCCAGCACGCTGCGATAAGACAGCGCCATCAGCAGCTTCTCGTTGCGCTCGACGCGCGCCGAAAGGCGCTGCAGCGAGGTCGAAAGCGCCCGGCGCGCTCGCTCTGCCAGGCGCAGGGTGCGCTCACGGTCGCGGCCGATGGCTTGGCGCTGCGCCTTGGCGTTGGCCGATTTCGAGGCCTTCAGGCGCGCCGACAGGCTTTCACAGCGGTCGCGCCGGCTGCGCAGCAGCGCGCGCGCCGACAGCGACAGCCGCTCGGCAGCAACCACGAGGCGGTGGTCGGCGTGGCCAATCTGGGCGTGCAGCACCCGTAAGGTCAGGCGGGCGCTCGCCGCGGCAAATTGGCGGAAATGCACGTGGGTGTTGGTCTTGAGCGCGCGGGGCAGCCGGCCTCCGGCGGTATCGAGCCGTTGATGTGGAATCGCCAACAGGGTGCTTGCATCAGGCAGCGCGCGCGCTGCGGCACGCAGTTCGTTGCGCCGGTTCTCCTGGCCGCGCTGCCAGCACATCCGCGTCCGCCGCGCCAGGCTTTCGATCTCCTGGATCAGGTCGCTGCGCACCGGCACGGCCATCTCGGCGGCTGCGGTCGGCGTCGGTGCGCGCTTGTCGGATGCGAAGTCGATCAAGGTCACGTCGGTCTCATGGCCCACGGCCGAGATCAGCGGGATTG
The DNA here is from genome assembly GCF_051167795.1 of Bradyrhizobium sp. HKCCYLS1011. Taxonomy (NCBI): domain Bacteria; kingdom Pseudomonadati; phylum Pseudomonadota; class Alphaproteobacteria; order Hyphomicrobiales; family Nitrobacteraceae; genus Bradyrhizobium; species Bradyrhizobium sp. HKCCYLS1011. Next base: position 247,102 of record NZ_JBNPTT010000004.1, read on the forward strand.
CGCTCTCGGCCGCGGCGCGGACCACGATCTCCTCGTTGAACGACCAGAGATCTTCCAGCGAGCCGCCGCCGCGCGCGACGATCACGACATCCGGGCGGGGAATGCGGCCGTGTTCGGGCAGCGCATTGAAGCCGCGGATCGCGGCCGCGACCTGCTCGGCCGAGCCGTCACCTTGCACTTTCACGGGCCAGACCAGCACGCGGCGCGGAAAGCGATCTTCCAGCCGGTGCAGGATATCGCGGATGACGGCGCCGGTCGGCGAGGTGACGACGCCGATCACCTCCGGCAGCCAGGGCAGGGGCCGTTTGCGCGCGGGGTCGAACAGGCCTTCGGCGGCGAGCTTCCTCTTGCGCTCCTCCATCAGCGCCATCAGCGCGCCGATGCCGGCGGGCTCCAGCGCCTCGATCACGATCTGGTATTTCGACGAGTTCGGATAGGTCGTGAGCTTGCCGGTGGCGATGACCTCCAGCCCTTCCTGGGGCTTGAAGCGCATGCGGTAATGCGTGCCCTTCCAGATCACCGCCTCGATCTTGGCGTTCTCGTCCTTGAGCGAGAAGTAGCAGTGGCCCGAGGAGTGAGGCCCGCGAAAGCCGGTGATCTCGCCGCGTACCCGGACATGCCCGAACTGGTCCTCGACCGTGCGCTTCAGCGCTGAGGACAGCTCGGAGACGGTAAATTCGGGCGCGTTGGGCAAGGCTTCTGCTGGTGGCATCGACACTGATTCGGAAGTGAGTGGGAGCAGCCCCGAAGGTAGGGATTTTGTGCCGGCACCGCCAATCATATTCTGCCGCGAACCGCCGACGGGCCCTGTGGAAAGGGAGGGCCCTTGCGAGATCGTGCCGTTTCGTGCTTCGCACTGAGGCCTGAACTTCAGTAACGGCGCGACATATGCACATTCTCCTGATCGGTTCCGGCGGCCGTGAACATGCCCTCGCCTGGAAGATTGCGGCGTCCCCCCTGGTCACCAAATTGTGGTGCGCGCCGGGCAATGCGGGAATCGCCAAGGAGGCCGAATGTGTCGCGCTGGACGTGGCAGACCATGCGGCCGTGATCGATTTCTGCCGGGCCAACGCGGTCGAGCTCGTCGTGGTCGGACCCGAGACGCCGCTTGCGGCCGGCATCGTCGATGATCTCGAGCGCGCCGGGATCAAGGCGTTCGGGCCCCGCCGGTCGGCTGCGCAGCTCGAGGGGTCGAAGGGCTTTACCAAGGACCTCTGCCGCGAGTTCAACATTCCAACCGGCGCCTATCGCCGCTTCGACAACGCCGCCGACGCGCTCGCCTATGTGCGCGCGGAGGGCGCGCCGATCGTGGTCAAGGCCGACGGCCTTGCCGCAGGCAAAGGCGTGGTGGTGGCGAAAACATTGGCCGAGGCGGAGGCTGCCATCGAGATGATGTTCGGCGGCGGCTTCGGCAGCGCCGGCGCGGAGGTCGTCATCGAGGAGTTTCTCGAGGGGCGGGAGGTTTCCTTCTTTGCCCTCTGCGACGGCGAGACCGCGATTCCGCTGGCCTCGGCGCAGGACCACAAGCGCGTGTTCGACCATGACGAAGGCCCGAACACCGGCGGCATGGGCGCCTATTCGCCGGCGCCGTTCGTGACGGCTGAGATCCACGACCAGATCATGGATCGGATCATTCTGCCCACCATCGCCGGCATGAAGACGCGCGGCGCGCCGTTCAAGGGCATTCTCTACGCCGGGCTGATGCTGACGGAGCAGGGGCCAAAGCTGTTCGAATACAACGTTCGCTTCGGCGATCCCGAATGTCAGGTGCTGATGCTCAGGATGATGTCGGACCTTGTCCCGGCCATGCTTGCGGCCTGCGATGGACAGCTGAAGAATTTCGACCTGCGCTGGTTCCCCGAACCTGCGGTGACGGTGGTGATGGCGGCGAAGGGCTATCCAGGCGACTACAAGAAAGGCGGCATGATCGAGGGGCTCGATGATGCGGCCAAGGTCGATGGCGTCGAGATCTTTCACGCCGGAACCATCGCCAAGGACGGCGCAATCCTCGCCAATGGCGGGCGCGTGCTCAACGTCTGCGCCTCCGGCAACACGGTCACCGAGGCGCAGGCGCGCGCCTATCAGGCGGTCGACCGGATCAAATGGACGGACGGCTTCTGCCGCCGCGATATCGCCTGGCAGGCGGTCGAGTTGGAGAAAGGCAAGACCTAACTGCCGACGGACACCAGCCAATACGACCTGTGACAGGAGAGAAAATCAAATGTCCGATCTCGCCGACCTGTTTCCAGGCTATGCCTCCGAGTGGATCAACACCTCGTCCGGCCGAATCTTCGCCCGCATCGGCGGCAGCGGACCACCGCTGCTCCTGCTGCACGGCTTTTCCGAAACGCACGTCATGTGGCATCGGGTGGCGCCGGCGCTGGCCGACCAATTCACGCTGATCATCGCCGACCTGCCCGGCTATGGCTGGTCGGACATGCCCGATAGCGATCAGGATCATACGCCCTACACCAAGCGTGCCATGGCCAGAACCATGGTGGAAGCAATGGAGCAGCTCGGCCACGTTCATTTCGCGCTGGCCGGCCACGACCGAGGCGGCCGTGTCGCTTATCGCCTGGCGCTCGACCATCCAGGACGGCTGTCCAAGCTCGCCACGCTCGATATCCTGCCGACCTACGATTATTGGGAGCGCGTCAACCGCACCTATGCGCTGAAGATCTATCATTGGACCTTCCTGGCGCAGCCTTATCCGTTGCCGGAGACCCTGATCTCCGGCGCCGGCGAGTTCTTCCTGAAGCAGAAGATGGCGAGCCAGACCAAGTCGAAGACGCTCGATGCGATCGATCCGCGCGCGCTGAACCACTATCTCGCGCCGTTTCGTGATCCCGCGCGCATTCATGCGATGTGTGAAGACTATCGCGCCGGCGCTTATGCCGACTACGAGATCGACAAGGCCGACGTCGCTGCGGGCAAGAAGATCACCGTCCCGATGCTTGCGCTCTGGGGCGACGTCGGGATCGCCAGCGCCGCCGCGACCCCGCTCGACACCTGGAAGACATGGGCGACGAATGTCCGCGGCGCCCCGGTCGATTCCGGGCATTTCCTGACCGAGGAGAATCCGGACGCGACGGCGAAGTTGCTGCGGGAGTTTTTTTCGGAGCCGTAGTCACGAGTGGACATCATGCCCGCGAAGGCGGGTATCCAGTACGCCACGGCCTCTCTATCAATCACTGCCGTCTCGGAGTACTGGATCATCCGCTTTCGCGGATGATGACAGTTGTGGTTCCGGAAATATCTTCGCGCCTGACGTTGCCTCGGAGATCATCGGCAATTCATCCGATACGTTAATGTCACCTCATTGACGCTGCGTCTTAGCTTCGCCTAACATCAAGTTGTATCACTAGTCCTTGCCCACTCAGGATGGTCGCCATGCGTGCACTGAATCCCTCGTCGATTCGACCGCCCTTGGCACGGTATAGTCACGGGATCGCGGTTCCGGCAGACCACCGGCTGGTGATCACTGCCGGACAATTGGGCATCGGCCCTGATGAGATCATCCCGGCAGGCAGCGAAGCGCAGGCGGATATCTGCTTCGCAAACATTACGGCGATCCTGGCCGAAGACGGAATGAAGCTGGAGAACATCGTCCGCCTCAGCGTCTATGTTACGGCACGCGAGCACATGGAGGGCTACAGGCGATCGCGCGACCGGCAATTTCCGGGAACGCCGCCGGCGACGACGCTGATCGTGGTGGCTGGCTTGGCACGGCCGGAATTCGTGATCGAGATCGAAGCCATTGCGGCCGCTCCATAGCGTCCCGGCTCGACCTAGCGCCGCGCCTTAAAGAACTCCTTCAACAGCGTCGCCGCCTGCTGCTCGCCGACTGCGGAATAGACCTCCGGCACGTGATGGCAGGTCGGCGACGCAAAGAAGCGCACGCCCGATTCCACCGCGCCGCCTTTGGGATCGGCTGCGCCGTAATAGAGCCGGCGGATGCGCGCGAACGAGATCGCGCTGGCGCACATCGTGCAGGGCTCGAGGGTGACGTAGAGGTCGCAATCGATCAGCCGCTCGCTGCCGATCGCCTGCGCGGCCTGCCGCAGCGCCAGGATTTCTGCATGCGCGGTCGGATCGCGGTCAGTCAGGGTCCGGTTGGCGGCGGTCGCGATGACTGTGTTGTTCTGCACCACGACGCAGCCGATCGGCACCTCGCCGGAAATTGAGGCCGATTCGGCCGCTTTCAGAGCCAAATCCATGAAAGAAGGAGCGTTCATGGCTCGTAATGCCCGGACAAGTCTGCTACTGGATCGCTCTTCAGCAAATCTGGACCCCGATTTCCCGCGTGACATGCGCTGCTCAGAGCGCGCGTATCACCCCGCGTCCTGCACCTCAAAGTGAGACCTTCATGCCCCGCGACACCGACAAAGACAACGATTCCCGTGGCCGCCGTGACCGCGCCCCGCGGGCGCGGTCCGAAGGCGGCAAGGGACGCTCGGGCGCCGCGCGCGGACCGGACAAGAAGTTCGCCAAGCGCGGCTTCGGTGCCAAGGATTTTGGCGCCAAGGAAGCTGCCGGCAGGGGCAAGCGCTCCTTCGACGAGGGCCGTGCGCCGCGCCGGCGCGACGATGGCGATGCGCCGCGCAAGTCCTATGGCGATAAACCGAGGTTCAACCGCGATGAGCGTCCGCGCGGGGATCGGCCGTTTGCCGCTCGCCCGGCGCGGGCTGGTGACGGCGACAAGCGTGCCTTCAAGCCGCGCGGAGACCGGCCGAAGTTCGACCGCGATGAGCGTGGCGGGGAGAAGCGCCCGTATAAGGCGCGCGCCGGTCGCGATGAGGCCCGTCCGGCGGGACGATCGTCCGACCGCAAGTTCGGCGAGCGCAAGCCATACGCCGCGAGAGACCGTGACGGCGACAAGCGCCCCTATGCGCCGCGCGGTGAAGGCTCCCGCGATCGCAGCGACCGTCCCCGCGCGGAGCGCAGCTATGGTGACCGTCCGCCGCGTACCGGCGATCGGCCTGAGCGCAAATTCGGGGGCGACAGGAAATTCTCGCGTAGCGCCGAGGGCGATCGTGGAGAGCGCAAGTTCGGTGCCGGAGCGCGTGGCCCGCGCAAGGAATTTGGCGATCGTCCACCGCGTGGCGAGACCAAGCCGTGGCAGAAGCGCGGCGCGGACGAGGATCGTCCTGAACGCGGCGCGCGTCCTCCGCGCGAGGGCGGACGCAGTTTCGACCGGCCGCGCTCCGAGCGTGGGCGCGAGGACCGTCCCAAATTCGACAGGCCCAAATTCGACAGGCCCAAGTTTGATAAGCCAAAGTTCGATCGTCCGCGCGATCGCGATGATGAGCGCAGTTTCGATCGTCCGCGCCGCCGTCCCGAGGGGCGGACCGACTGGCAGGAGCATCCGCGCAGCGAGCGGCGTGATGGTGATCGCTTCTCCGAGCGTCCGCGCCGCGACAACGAGGACGACAGCAAGGTTTTCGCCAAGCGTCCGGCCTTCGGCGGCCGGGGTCCCTATCGCGAACGTAAACCCGACACCGACAAGCGCACCGCTCGCGCCGCGGCCGAGCCGGCCAAGCCGAAGAAGGCCGGTGAGCGGATTGCCAAGGTCCTGGCCCGTGCGGGCTTGGCCTCGCGCCGCGATGCCGAGGAGATGGTGACGCAGGGCCGCGTCACCGTGAACGGCCGCGTCATCAACTCGCCGGCGCTCGACGTCACCGAAAACGACGTGATCCAGGTCGACGGCCAGCCGTTGCCCGAGCGCGAGCGGACCCGGCTGTTCCTCTATCACAAGCCGCGCGGCCTGATGACGACCCACAGCGATCCCGAGGGTCGGCCGACCGTGTTCGACAATCTGCCCGAGGACCTGCCGCGGCTGATCTCGATTGGCCGTCTCGATTTCAACACCGAGGGGCTGCTGCTGCTCACCAACGACGGCGGGTTGGCGCGGGTGCTCGAATTGCCGGAAACCGGCTGGCTGCGCCGCTACCGCGTCCGCGCCCATGGCGAGGTGACGCAGGCGCAGCTCGACCAGCTCGCCGCAGGCGTCGAGGTCGATGGCGTCAAATATGGGCCGATCGAAGCCACGCTCGAACGTGACCAGGGCGCCAATGTCTGGCTGGTGGTGGCAATCCGCGAGGGCAAGAACCGCGAGGTGCGCAACGTGCTCGGCCATCTCGGGCTCGAGGTCAACCGGCTGATCCGCGTCTCCTACGGGCCGTTCCAGCTCGGCGAGATCGCCGAGGGCGAGGTGCAGGAGATCAAGTCGCGGGTCTTGCGTGAGCAGCTCGGCGAGAAGGTCATCGCGCAGGCAGGCGCTGATTTCGGTCCGGCGGCCGAGAGCAAGCCGGGGCGCGGCGAGCGCGAGCCGCTGCCGGCCCCCAAGCCGAAACCAAAGCGCGAGGTGGTCGCCGATCGCAAAGGCCGCCGCGTGGTGGTGCAGCGGACCGGCAGCGAGGAGGCGCGCGCCCGTCACGAGGCGGAAGCACGCTTTCCGGGTCCGCCGCGGCGGCCGAAGCGTGGCTATCACGGCAAGCGCGATCTGGCGCCGCAGGACGAGTAGGGTGTAAATGCGCGTCGTCGGAGGGCGGCTGAAGGGCCGCAACATTGCCTCGCCCACCTCGCGCGACATTCGCCCAACCCAGGATCGCCTGCGCGAGTCGCTCTTCAATATCCTCGTGCATGCCTACGACGATCCCATCGAAGGCGCGCGAGTGCTCGATCTCTTTGCCGGCACCGGTGCGCTCGGCATCGAGGCGATCTCGCGCGGTGCGGCCTTTGCGCTGTTCGTCGACAACGGCGCCGAGGCGCGGGCGCTGTTGCGCAACAATGTCGAGGCGCTCGCGCTCGGTGGCGTCAGCAAGGTCTATCGCCGTGATGCCACCAATCTTGGCCCCGCGCACCCGGTCGAGCCGTTTTCGCTGATCTTTCTCGACCCGCCCTACGGGAAGGGGCTCGCCGAGAAGGCGCTTGCCTCGCTGCGCGATGGCGGCTGGCTTTCGCCAAATGCGCTGCTCGTTGTCGAGGAAGCCACGGCGGCGGCCTTCAAGGTGCCGGACGGCTTCGAAGAGCTCGAGCGCCGCGCCTATGACGACACCGAATTCGTGTTCCTGCGCTGCCCTTGATCTTCGCTCGCTGTCGTCCCTGCGAAAGCAGGGACCCATAATCACCGGATCGAGTTGTGACGCGGCCTCATCGTTACTCATCCGTCGTACCATGAGGGCCGCGGCGTATGGGTCCCGGCTCAAGGCCGGGACGACACCATTTTTCTCTAGCGCTACCTCCGGCCAAACAGCTTCTCGATGTCGGACAGCTTCAATTCGACATAGGTCGGTCGGCCGTGATTGCACTGGCCGGAGTTCGGCGTGTCCTCCATCTCGCGGAGCAGCGCGTTCATCTCCTCCGGCTTGAGCCGGCGCCCGGCGCGCACCGAGCCGTGGCAGGCCATGGTGGCGGCGACATGCATCAGGCGTCGCTCCAGCGGCAGCGCCTCGCCCCATTCCTCCATATGCTCGGCGAGATCGCGCAGCAGGGCTGCGGCATCGATTTTGCCGAGCAGGGAGGGCGTCTCGCGCACTGCGACCGCGCCCGGGCCGAAAGATTCGATCGCTAGCCCAAACGAGGCCAGTTCTTCGGCGCGGCTGAGCAGCTGCTCGACCGTCGCTTCGTCCAGTTCGACGATATCGGGGATCAAAAGGATCTGCCGCTGCACGCCGTGCTCGGCCAGCGAGGCCTTCAGCCGCTCGTAGACGATGCGCTCATGCGCGGCATGCTGGTCGACGATCACGAGCCCGTCGCGGGTCTGGGCAACGACATAGGTGTCATGGATCTGCGTGCGTGCCGCGCCCAGCGGCCGGTCGAGCAGATCGCTCGGGGCCGGCTGCTCGTGCAGCCGCGCGTCGGCGGTCGGCGCACCGACATCGAACGCGGCCTGACCCGCTTCGGCAAAGGCATTTGCCGCGGCACCGGCCAGCGCGGCCATCGGGCCCACCGGGAAGGACGGTGAATTGCGCCAGTCCCAATTGCTCGGGCGCGGTGCCGGCGGCACGACGGCCGGGCGGAATGCGGTGATGGTGGCGCCGCCATCATTAGCCGCGGTGCGCCGCCCCTCGCGGGCAAGCCCCTCCTTCAGCGCATGCACGATCAGCGCGCGCACCAGGCCGGCATTGCGGAAGCGCACCTCGGTCTTGGCGGGGTGCACATTGGCGTCGACCTCGCGGGAATCGAGCGTCACGAACAGCGCCACCACCGGATGGCGGTCGCGCGGCAGATAGTCCGCATAGGCCGCGCGCACCGCGCCCAGGATCAGCTTGTCGCGCACGGGACGGCCGTTGACGAACAGATATTGGCCGAGCGCGTTGGCACGGGTCAACGCGGGGGCCGCGGCAAAGCCCTCGACCACGACGCCGTCGCGTTCGCTCCGCACCTCAATCGCATGGCTGCGGAAGTCCGCGCCGAGGATGTCGCCGAGCCGCGTCAGCCGGCCCGGCGCCCCCGGCAGCGCGGCTGCCCAGGTCACCGGCGCGCGCTCCTCGCCCGCGAGCGTGAACGCGATGTCGGGCCGTGCCATCGCCAGCCGCCGCACCACCTCGCGGATCGCCTCCGCCTCGGTGCGGTCGGTTTTCAGGAATTTCAGCCGCGCCGGCGTGGCGTGGAAGAGGTCGCTGACCTCGACTCTCGTGCCCCGGTTCAAGGCAGCCGGCACGACGTCGGACTTCACCCCGCCGTCGACCGACAGCGCCCAGGCATGGGGCTCGTTCTTGTGGCGCGTTGTGATCGAGAGCCGCGCCACCGAGCCGATCGACGGCAGCGCCTCGCCGCGGAAGCCGAGCGTCCTGATCTGCAGCAGGTCCTCATCGTCGAGCTTGGAGGTGGCGTGGCGCTCGACCGCGAGCGCGAGATCGGCCGCGGTCATGCCGCCCCCGTCGTCGGTGATGCCGATGCGCCGGCGGCCGCCGCCGTCGGTGAAGACGTCGATCCGGCTCGCGCCGGCATCGATGGCATTCTCGACCAGTTCCTTGACGACGCTCGCGGGACGTTCGACCACCTCGCCGGCGGCGATGCGGTTGATGACCTGTTCGGGGAGCTGGCGGACGGGCATGGACAAATGCTGCACTGCGATTCGAAAGAGCGCCCATTGTAGCCATGATGGCCGCCCGCGGATGCAGCCAAATGTGCCTTCTCCACCGCGCGGCATGCCGCAATTATGGCGCCGAGCGCCCGCTTCCATGCGGTTCCAGAGACCGATAGCGCGCCGTCCGACGGGATTGTGAGGGGCTGGGCGCGGGTATATCGTTTCGAAAAACAGCAATCCGCCGGGAGGGAACCATGTGCCATCTGTTCGCCCACCAGCCGCAACGCGACTATGAATCGCAGACCCGGTCTTTGCGGATCGGCGGTCACTGCACCTCGATCCGGCTCGAATTGGCGTTCTGGGACACGCTGGAGGAGATCGCGGCGAAGGAGGGCATGAGCCTCGGCAAATTCCTCACCACGCTCTACAGCGAAGTGCTCGACCATCATGGCGAGGTCAAGAACTTCGCCTCGCTGCTGCGCTGCTCGTGCCTGATCTATCGCGCCAAGACCACAGCCGCGATGCCCGACTTCCATAACGCCGAGGCTGCGATCTTGGACGCGGCGGAGTAGCCTCGAACTCACTGTCTGCCTCCCCCCCCCCCGCAAGCGGGGGGAGGCGCTGACCGGTGATGCGGCGAGAAGGCTTAACGCCGCGATTAGCTTGTCAAATCTCCTTCTTCTGCATCATGCCGGCGATGGTGTCCGCCTGACGGATCGCGAGCGCCACGATCGTCAGCGTCGGGTTGCACGCCGCGCCTGATGTGAACTGGCTGCCGTCGGAGACGAACAGGTTCTTGATGTCGTGGGTCTGGCCGAACTTGTTGACGACGCCGTCCTTGGCCTTCTCGCTCATCCGGTTGGTGCCGAGATTATGCGTCGACGGGTAGGGCGTGGTCGGGTAGGTCACGGTGGCGCCGACCGCCTCATAGACCGCGGCACCTTGCTTGTAGGCATGTGCGCGCATCGCGAGGTCATTCGGATGGTCGTCGAAATGCACGGACGCAACCGGCATGCCGAACTTGTCCTTGGCGGTCGGATCGAGCGTGATGCGGTTGGTCTCCTGCGGCATGTCCTCGCCGACCAGCCACATGCCGGCCATCCGCGGATAGGTCTCCATCGCCGCGGTGAAGCTGCGGCCCCAGGCACCCGGATTGAGGAACGCGGCCATGAAGGGCAGCCCGAGCGACAGCGTCTCCATCTCGTAGCCGCCGACAAAACCGCGTTTCGGATTGTGCGCGGCCTCGTCGCGGATGATGCCAGCCATCGTGGTGCCGCGATACATGTGCACCGGCTGCTCGAAGCTCGCATAGACGCTGCCGGTCATGTGCCGCATGTAGTTGCGGCCGACCTGGCCCGATGAGTTGGCAAGCCCGTCGGGGAACAGGTTCGAAGCGCTGTTGAGCAGCAGCCGCGGGCTCTCGATCGAATTGCCGGCCACCGCGACCACGCGCGCCTTCTGCAACTGCATCTGCCCCTGGCCATCTGCATAGACCACGCCGGTGACCTTGCCCGATGCGTCATGCTCGATCTTGATCGCCATGCTGTTGGGCCTGACCTCGAGATTGCCGGTGGCCTCGCCCTTCGGAATCTCGGTGTAGAGCGTCGACCATTTGGCGCCGGACTTGCAGCCCTGGAAGCAGAAGCCGATCTGCTGGCAGCTGCCGCGGCCATCACGCGGCTCGGAATTGATCGCCATGTTGCCGGTGTGCACGGTCTTGTAGCCGAGCCGCTTGGCGCCGGCCTCCAGCACCTTGAAATTGTTGTTGCCGGGCAGGCCGGGAATGCCGTTGGTGCGGGTGACGCCCATCTTGAACTCGGCCTTGGCGTACCATGGCTCCATCTCGGCGAGCGTGACCGGCCAGTCCATCAGATTGGCGCCGGGCACTGCGCCATAGGTGGTCCTGGCCTTGAACTCATGCTCATCGAAGCGCAGTGAGGCACCGGCCCAATGCACGGTCGAGCCTCCGACCGCCTTGACGATCCAGGCCGGCAGGTTCGGGAAGTCCTGATGGACCCGCCATGTCCCTGATGTCGTGCGCATGTCCTTCCAGGCGAGCTGGGTGAAGCTGTCCCATTCATCGTTGATGAAGTCGGGAATCTCGTAGCGGTCTCCCGCTTCGAGGAGGACGACCTTGATGCCCTTCTGCGCGAGCTCGTTGCCGAGCGTGCCGCCGCCGGCGCCGGAGCCGATGATGACGACGACGCTTGAATCGTTCTGATCGAATTTCGCCATTGTGGTTTCCTCCGCGTTTGATTGTTCTTTGCCGGCGTCAGGCTTTTGGCAGCCAGTCGATGTCGGAAAAGCCGCGGTTGATGTAGCCGCCATGCTCGGCGGAGGAGCCCTCGTAGCCGAATTTCGGCCAGACCTCTTTCTGATTGTAGAGCGAGACGACGAGGTCGCTGCGGATCGCCGTGAAGAAGGCCGTCCGCTCGATGCCTTGCAGCAGTGCGACGCGATCTGCCTCCCAGGGCACGTCGATATAAGCGACCTTGTGGCGGTCGCGCGCATCCTGATCGAGCCGCGCGACACCGTCATTGATCATGCTCTTGACCGCGGCGTCTTCCGCCGCCTTGCCGTCCCAGGGCTTGACTGCGACGATGTAGTAGCGGTCGGCGAGGATGTCGTGCGGATAGATGTCACGCGCGACCTTCACCAGCGTCTTCAATGTCGCCGGCGACAGCGCCTTGGCGTCCTCGGCCCAGGCGTCGGTGACGCCGAGACCGGTGCTGGTGGCGACCGCAACGGAAGGGACGGTTGCTGCCGCACCTTTGAGAAAGACGCGGCGGTCATATTTGCTGCGGGGATCGACTTCTCTCATGGGTTTCCTCCGTTTGATTTTGTTGTGCGATTGTTGTTCTCAGCCGAAGCGCCCGCCGCGCTGGATCACCTCGATCTTGTAGCCGTCGGGATCGGTGACGAAGAAGAAGCGCGCCAGCGTCGCACCCTTGTGCTTGAAGTCGCGCAACGGGCCGGGCGCGAGCTGCTCGCGCTCGAAGCGGGCGTGCTCGGCCTCGAGATCGTCGACCACGACCGCGAGATGGCCGTAGCCGTCGCCGAGCGCATAGGGCTCCTTGCGATCGTAGTTGACCGTCAGCTCGACTTCGAACGGCGAGGACGGGTGGCGCAGATAGATCAGCGCGAAATCGTCGAATCTCAGATGATCTGCGATCTCGAGGCCAAAGGCGCGCTTGTAGAAGTCGAGCGATTTCGCCTCATCGAACACACGGATCATCGAATGAACCGGTTTGGCCATGTTATTTCTGCTCCTTCAGATAGGTGATAATGGCGGCGCGAACCTCCGGCTTGGCTTGGCGGTAAGCCATCACGGCGCCTGGGATCATCTCTTGCGGGTTGGTGAGCCAGCTATCGAGCTTCGCGTCGTCCCAGGCGAAATCAGCCTTGGCGAACCCCGCCGAGTAGTGGAAGCCTTCGAAGCTGCCGGCGCGGCGTCCGATCACGCCGACGAGCGGTGGTCCCTGCCGCATCGGTTGGGAGATATCAGTGGTATGGCAGACACCACATTGCTGCTTGAATAGCGTCGCGCCACCGACGGGCTTGGGCGACGGCAGGGGCATTTGGGCAGATGCGATACCCGCGAGCAGCATTGCGCCGCAACATCCAAGGCCGAATGCAAACCCGCTTCGTCGCGTTGCGCACCGTACCGACATCGACCCTCCCATCGTTTAGGATGAGACTAGGTCGCAGCAAATCCGCCGTGGTAGTAGCGGGCTGTTTCAGGGGAGAACAAAGGGTGGGAGCGTACGGCGCTCTGCGCTCGACCTCCAAATGCGTTCACCTCTAATCATCAAACCTTCGCGCCCCGCGTCCGGCCTTGATGTCGCCACGACGCTTCTTGCCTTCCAGCCGGCGCTGCTTGGAGCCGAGCGTCGGCCGGGTCGGGCGGCGCACCTTCGGCCGCACCATGGCTTCCCGCAGCAGCGTGACCAGTCGCTCGATCGCATCCGCACGGTTGCGCTCCTGGGTGCGGAAGCGATCCGCCTGGATCACGATGACGCCGTTCTTGGTCATGCGCTGGCCGGCGAGCCGTTCCAGCCTCGCTGCGGCGTCTTCGGGCAAGGGCAGCCGGCTCGCATCGAAGCGCAGCTGCGCCGCGGTCGACAGCTTGTTGACGTTCTGCCCGCCCGGACCGGAGGCGCGAACGAAAGAGATCTCGATGTCGTTCTCGTCGATGACGAGGTCGCGGGCAATCCGCAGCATGGGGCACCAGGAAACAGGGATTCGGTGCGCACCATACCGGGTTTAGGTCCGGCACGCGCGGGTCTGGATCGTTGGGGCGAGTTGGCCCCGGGGCAGAATCAAAAACTTCGCTGGCCTCCCGGCCTTGAGCCGGGGCCCATACTCTCAGGGAGCAGTTCGGAGCACGGCACGATCCCACACCCTCATGGTGGTGAGGAGCGCCGCTTGCGGCGCGTCTCGAACCATGGCCCATTGGGCCATAAGCAATAGCCCTGCCGATGACGGCAGGGCTAAGCTCAATTCACAGCGTGTGAGATTGGGCGGCTTAATTCGCCTTCACCGCCGGCGCCGTTGCCGCTGCGGGCTGCGCCGCGGCCTGCGGCGTGCGGCCGACCACCACGGTCAGGAGGCCCTGGCTCCACAGCCGCTTGGCGACGGCCTTGGCGTCCTCCAGCGTCACCGCGTTGACGATCTCGCTGCGCTTCTCGATGTAGTCGATCGGCATCTTGTCGAGCTGATACTGCAGCAGCGCCTGCGCAAGTTTCGACGAGGTGTCGAGCGCCAGCATCTGGGAGCCGTTGATGTAGGACTTGGCCTCGTCGAGCTCGTTCTGGGTCGGGCCTTCCTCGGCGATGCGGCGGATCTCGCGGTCCACGGCATCGATGGTCTCGCCGGCGCGGTCGGAGCGGGTGCCGGTATTGCCGATGAAGAGCGCCGAATGGTCCATCCAGACCAACGCGTCGTAAACCGAATAGGCGAGCCCGCGCTTCTCGCGCACCTCGTGATAGAGTCGCGACGACAGGCCGCCGCCGCCGAGAATATGGTTCACGACATAGGCGGCCATGAACTGCGGATCGTGGCGGGAGATGCCGGGGCCGCCGAAGGTGATCACGGTCTGCGGCACGTCGAGGGTGACCTGCACGCGCTGCGGCGGCTTGGTCGCGACAACGTCAGGCACGGGGGTCAGGCTTGCCTTGGCGGGCAGCGCGCCAAAGGTCTGATCGAGCAGCTTGCCGAGCGTCGCCGGATCGACATCGCCGACCACGGCGATCTTCAGCGTGTCCTTGGCGAGCACGTGGCGGGTATAATCCTTGAGGTCGTCAATGGTGATGGTCGGAACGCTTTCGATCGTGCCGCTGGCCGGACGGCCGTAGGGATGGCCGGGGAAGGCAAGCTCGAGAAACTTGCGTCCCGCCAGCGCCGACGGATTGCTGCTTTCGCGCCGCAGGTTCGAGATCACCTGTGAGCGGATACGTTCGACGTCGACGCTGTCGAAATGCGCCGAGGTCAGCGCCATCCGCAGCAGATCGAACGCCTCGTCCCTGTTGTCGCGGAGCATCCGCAGCGAGCCGCGGAGCTGATCGCGCGAGGTCGAAAAGCTCAATTCGATCGCGCGGCGATCGAGCCGTTCGTGATACGTCTTCGAATCGAGGTCGCCGGAGCCCTCGTCGAGCAGGCTGGCCACCAGGTTGCTGACGCCGGGCTTGTCGGCCGGGTCCTGCGAGGCGCCGCCGCCGAAGGCATATTCCATTGCGATAAGCGGGACCGTGGAGTCCTGCACGAACCAGGCCTCGATCCCGCCGGGCGAGATCAGATGCTGGATTTTGGTTGCCGCTTGCGCGGCCGGCGATACGGTCAGCGCCGCAGCGGCGACAATGAGCGCGCAGGCGAAGCGGCGGGCGAAAGTGGTGGTCTGGCTCACGAACGCTTCTCCTCGCGCTTGGCCGAATTGTCCTTGATGAGATAGCCGGTGACGGAGCGCGTCTTCTGCAGCCATTTCTGCGCGGCCGCGCGCACCTGCTCGGCGGTGACCGCCTTGATGCGGTCCGGCCAGCTTCGGATGTCCTCGATGCTCAGCCCCGTGGTGAGGCCGCCGCCATACCAGCGGGCCATCGTCGCCTGGTTGTCCTGGGCGTAGATCGCCTCCGCCACCAGCTGGGTCTTGACGCGTTCGAGATCCTCGGCGCGCGCCGGGTTTTGGGCCAACTCGGCGATCACGCGGTCGACCACGGATTCGACCTGCGCGAAATCGACGCCGGACCGGGGCGAGACCGCAATCGAGAACTGGGTCGGGTCGAGCGAGGTGCCCTGATAGGAGGCGCTGGCGTTCACTGCGAGCGGCTTGTCGACCACCAGCGCGCGGTAAAGATAGGAGTTACTGCCGCTTCCCATCAGCTGCGCCAGCACATCGAGCGCAGCCGCCTCGCCCGGTGCCGCGGTCGTCGCCGACGGCACCAGATAGAAGCGCTGCATCGAGGGCTGCTCGACATGCGGATCGGCGAGCGTGACGGTGCGCGGCGCCACCGGCTCGGGCTCCTGCGGGCGAATGCGCCGCGCCGGGATATCGGGTTGCGCCGGGATCTTGGCGAAGGTCGCTTCGACCATCGGGCGCACTTCGTTGACGTCGGTGTCGCCGGCAATCACCAGGGTCGCATTGTTGGGCGCGTAGAAGCGGCGATAGAAGGCCAGCGCGTCCTCGCGGCCGAGCTTCTCGATCTCAGGCTTCCAGCCGATCACCGGCCGGCCGTACGGATGGTTGAGATAGAGCGCGGCCATGATCTGCTCGTTGAGCCGGGCCTCCGGATTGTTGGCAACGCGCATGTTGTACTCTTCGAGCACGACGTCGCGCTCGGGCAGCACGTTCTCGTCCTTCAGCACCAGCCCGGTCATCCGGTCGGCCTCGAACTCCATCATCTTGGCGAGCTGGTCGCGCGGCACCCGCTGGAAATAGCCGGTGTAGTCGACGGAGGTGAAGGCGTTCTCATTGCCGCCGATGCGCAGCACGGTCTGCGAGAACTCGCCCGCTGGATGTTTTTGCGTGCCCTTGAACATCAGATGTTCGAGGAAATGCGCCAGCCCGGACTTGCCGGGCGTCTCGTCGGCTGAGCCGACCCGGTACCAGATCATCTGCGTGACCACCGGGGTGCGGTGGTCCTGAATCACCACGACCTGCAGGCCATTCGGCAGCGTGAAGCTGGCGGGAGGTTCCGAGGCAAAGGTGGCCTGCGCCGATGCGCTGACCGAGGCCGCGAACAGGCAGAGCAGGGCGGCGGCAATGGACATGAAGTGATGGGAGGACATTCTGAGGGAGGACATTACGTTCCTTCTGAAAGCCGGACACTCATGTCCGGACCGGGCGGCGGCATGCTATACCGCACGAAAAATGCGCTGCTGTCACAAAGCAGCGATGGAAATGCTGGTGTTCTTGGTCTCCGAATTGCCGCTCGGACGCGCATCAATTCGAAGACGGGACATAAGCGCCGCCCAATTCCTGAATTTTTCGTAATCGGCAATAACGCAGGCGACCCCGGTCGATGCGGAGATCGCCGACGCCGCGTCACCTCTCCTTGCCGGACTGGATGTCGAAGTGCTTGGCATCGAGCGGTTCCATCGGCCCGGTGCCATAGGCATAGTTCGACGACGGCGTCTGATAGCCGGGCGGCGGCTGGGTCAGGCTTTCGCGCGTCGGCTCGTTGGTAAACGGCTTGCTCTCGGTATCGTTGCCCTTGAACATGCCGAACAGGCCGCCCTTGAAGCCCAGCTGCGACGGGCTCAGCATCGGGTTGTTGGTCACGCCGGGCTGGATCGGATCGTTGCTTTTCTTTTCCGGCGCGGTCGTCCCGACCTTCATTTCAGCCGGCGTCAGCGGACGGGCCGATGCGACCGGGTCCTTGTTGTCCTTCTTGCGGGCGGCTGCGGCCGCCTTGCGGCGCTGCACGTCCGGATCCTTCGGCCAGTTTGGGGCGACGGCCGCCTCGGTGGCCGCGGCCGGCGGCGGCAGGTCAAGCTTGGGCGGCACCACCAGCGGCGAGCGCTCGCGGTAATCGATGGTGGGCGTCTCCATATTGGTGGCGCCCATGCCGCGCATGATGTTGTCGATGATCTTCTCTTCGAAGGTCTTGTCGTCCTCCCCCTGCTCGTCGTCCTGGGCGCGGGCAACGCCGGAGGCAAGCAGCAGGCCGATGCCGAAGGTTGCGGCGGACAGCTTCAGGGCGCGCGTCAGCGCGCGGTGAGCGCTCGTCGCGCGGGTCTCGGTGCTATCGGTCTTGCGCATGGCTTTCCCTCGTCTCGGCTGTCCTATCCCGAACAGTCTAAAGTATCCGCCGATCGCGAAAAAGTGAGGAGACACAATCCGTTGCGGCCCCTTCGGCGACGATCCGCCAACGCGTCGTATCGGCCGGGATCAGGGCGCTTTTGCGGCGGGGATTCCGATGAAGGAATCATACAATAGGCCGGCGACGCCAGCAACAATGGCCACATCCGCGAGGTTGAACACGTACCAATTGTAGACCTGTCCGGCGATCTCGACGTGGAGGAGGGCGAAGTCGACCACCGCCCCATAAGCGAGCCGGTCGATCGCGTTGCCGATGGCGCCGCCGATGATCAGGCCGAGCGCGATGGTTGCGAGCTTGGTCTGCGAGCGCACCATCCAGATCGCGAGCGCAACCACCGCGACGGCCTTCACCGCCATCAGCGCCAGCTGGGCCACGGGGCTGTCATTCTGCAGCCAGCCGAAGCTGATGCCGATATTCCAGGCCAGGACCAGGTCGAAGAACGGCGTGACGCGCACCGGGGCGCGATTGGCGATGTCGAAAACGTACAGCAGCCACAGCTTGGAGGCCTGGTCGACGACCAGGGTGGCAAGGGCGGCGAGGAGGCCGGAGCGGAGAGGAGATGTCATGCCGGGGTACTGGCCGCTGAGGACGAGCCTGCTGCTGCAGCAAAAGCTGTCGTCGCCGCGAAAGCGGGGACCCATACGCCGCGGCGGCTTTTGTTTGAAAGACTCTGGATCATCTTTCTTTGCTTACAAGCGAGGACGGTGGTTATGGGTCCCGGCGTTCGCCGGGACGACAGTTGAGTTTGCGGCGGCGATGACGGCCTAAACGCTCACCCCCAGCGCCTTCCATTCGCGCAAGGCCTGCGCGTCGCGCGGCGAGACGTCGGGGTAGTCGGGGTCCTCGCCGACGTCAGGCAGGATCTTCCAGGAGCGCGCGCATTTCTGCCCTTGCGCCTTTTCGACCACGACGGCCACATCAGGCACGGAGTCGAGCCGGAAGGCATCCGCCGGCGCCTCGCCTTCGCGCACCTCGTAGTTCGAGGTGATGCAGACCTCGGCGAGATCGACATCGAACAGCGTGGCGAGCAGAGCGCGGTCGTTGACATAGATGATCGGCGAGGCTTCGAGCGAGGAGCCGATGGTCTTGGCGGCGCGCGCGAGCTCGAGTGCGCCGGTGACGACGCGCCTGACGGCGCGGATGGTGTCCCACTTCGCAGCGAGCGCATCGTCGCGATACTGTTCAAGCCCGCTGGGAAACAGCGTCAGATGCACCGACGGCTCTGCGTCGGGTCGATACATCCGCCAGGCCTCGTCGCAGGTGAAGGACAGCACCGGCGCCAGCCATTTCAGGATCGCGTCGCAGATCGTGTCGATCGCGGTCAGCGCCGCCTTGCGCGCCACCGACGAGGGCGGATCGCAATAGAGCGTGTCCTTGCGGATATCGAAATAGAACGCCGACAGCTCCGAGTTCATGAAGGTCGCAAGCGTCGCGATCACGGTCTTGTAGTCGAACTCGGCATAGGCGCGGCTGACGATTTCGGCCTGCTGCGACAGCTGATGCAGCATCAACCGTTCCAGCTCCGGCATCTCGGCCGGCGCGACCGCCTCGGCGCGGTGGAAATGATGCAGGGTGCCGAGCATCCAGCGGATGGTGTTGCGCAGCTTGCGATAGGTCTCGATGGTGTTCTTGAGGATCTCAGGACCGATGCGCTGATCGTCGGCGTAGTCGGTGGCGCAGACCCAGAGCCTGAGGATATCGGCGCCGGAATCCTTGATGACCTTCTGCGGCTCGACCGTGTTGCCGAGCGACTTCGACATTTTGCGCCCGTTCTCGTCGAGTGTGAAGCCATGGGTCAGCACCACGTCGTAAGGCGCGCGGCCGCGGGTGCCGCAGCTCTCCAGCAGCGAGGAGTGAAACCAGCCGCGATGCTGATCCGAGCCTTCCAGATACATCACGGTATCCTGGCCGCCGTCGACCTTCCGCTTGATGCCGGCGAGGCCGGGGAAGTGCACGGGATCGTCCAGCACGAAGGCATGGGTCGAGCCGGAATCGAACCAGACGTCGAGAATGTCGTCGACCTTCTTCCAGTCCTCGTTGGCGAGCTTCCCTAAGAAGCGCTCGCGCGCGCCGTCGGCATACCAGGCGTCGGCGCCATCCTTCTCGAAAGCGTCGGTGATGCGCTTGTTGACCGCCTCGTCCTGCAGGATCTCGGCCGAGCCGTCGCCGGTCTCGCGCACGAACACGGCGATCGGCACGCCCCAGGCGCGCTGGCGCGAGATCACCCAGTCCGGCCGGTTGGCGATCATGCCGGTGATGCGGTTCTGCCCCGCCGCCGGCACCCATTGCGTCACCGAGATGGCCTGGAGCGCGCGGGCGCGCAGGGTGTCTCCGGATCTTGCCGTGTCGTGATCCGCGATGTCCTTATCCATCGCGATGAACCATTGCGGCGTGTTGCGGAAGATCACCGGCTTCTTCGAGCGCCAGGAATGCGGATATTGGTGCTTCAGCCGGCCGCGCGCGAGCAGCTGGCCTGCCTCGATCAGCGCCTTGACAACGGCGTCGTTAGCGTCGCCCTTCTCGCCCTTGTCATTGAGCACGCGCTTTCCGGTGAAGCCCGGCGCGTGATCGGTCAGCGCGCCGTTCTCGTCGACGGTGTAGGGGATGGTGGTCGAGATGCCGCGCGCGTCCAACTCGCGCGCATGCGCCGTCCAGACATCAAAGTCCTCGCGGCCGTGGCCGGGCGCGGTGTGCACGAAGCCGGTGCCGGTGTCGTCGGTGACGTGCTCGCCCGGCAGCAGCGGCACGGTGAAGCTGTAGCCGCCGGCCAAGCCTTTCAACGGATGGGCGCACTCCACCGCATCGAGCGTGTCGCCGGGGATGTCGCGCACCTTCTCATAAGCCGTGACGCGGGCCTGCTTGAAGATACCGTCAGCCAGCGCGTCGGCGAGGATCAGGAGATCGCCAGCCTTCGCCCAGTTGTCGGCGGGTGCATCCGTGACTTTGTAGAGGCCGTAAGCGATTTTCGGCGAGAAAGAGATGGCGCGGTTGCCGGGCAGGGTCCAGGGCGTGGTGGTCCAGATCACCACCGAGGCATTGGCGAGCGCGCCATGCGCCGGCGAGGTGACCGGAAATTTCACCCACACCGTGTCCGAGGTGTAGTCCTCATACTCCACCTCGGCCTCGGCCAGCGCCGTTTTCTCGACCACGCTCCACATCACCGGCTTGGAGCCGCGATAGAGCGTGCCGTTGGCGGCGAACTTCATCAGTTCGCGGGCGATCTGCGCTTCCGCCGGATAGCTCATGGTGGTGTAGGGATGATCCCAGTCGCCGATCACGCCCAACCGCTTGAACTCCTCCCGCTGCACGTTGAGCCAGTGGTCGGCATAGGCGCGGCATTCCCGGCGGAAGGCGACCATCGCGGCGGAATCGCGGAAGTCCGGCTTGCTCTTGCCCTTCTTGCGGTAGTTCTCCTCCTCGATCTTCCATTCGATCGGGAGCCCATGGCAATCCCAGCCGGGGACGTAGTTGGAATCGTGGCCCAGCATCTGCTGGCTCTTGGTCACGACGTCCTTGAGGATCTTGTTCAGCGCGTGCCCGATATGGATGTTGCCGTTGGCATAGGGCGGGCCGTCATGCAGGACGAATTTGGTGCGGCCCTTCGCGCTCTCGCGCAGCTTGCCGTACAGGTCGATCTCGTTCCAGTAGTTGAGGATTTCCGGCTCGCGCTGGGGCAGGCCGGCGCGCATCGGGAAATCCGTCTGCGGCAGGAACAGGGTTTTGGAATAGTCAGGGGCGTCGGACTTTTGCGGCTTCTCGGACATCGTGATCTGGCTGGCTAGATGAGGCGCGGAAACGCGAATGATCGCGGGCGGCGAAACAGAGACATCCCGGTCTTGCGCCGAGCGAAACGCTCAGGCGGAAGCCGGGCCGCTAATGCCGATGGTGCGCCGTATCAACATGAGGCGCCTTCCATAGCAGGCAGGCGCGAAAATCGCAAAGTCTCGCTGCCGCTATTCGATCTCGCCGAGCGCCGGGAATGCGCCGGGCTGGGCTGCGAGCTGCGCGCGGGCCTTGGCGCTGTCGTCGTCCATCTGCCGGATCAGCGCCTCTACGGACGAAAATTTGGCCTCCTCCCGGATGAAGCCGATGAAGGCGACATCGAGTTGCTCGCCATAGAGGCTGTCCTTGAAGTCGAACAGGTACACTTCGAGCAGGGCTGCGCCGTTGTCGAACGTCGGCCGGCGGCCGAAATTGGCGACGCCGTCGATCAGGACCCGGTTGGCGCCCCGGCCGCGGGCCACACGCACGGCATAGATGCCGTGCCTGAGCCCGCAATCGCGGTCGAGCCGCATATTGGCAGTGGGATAGCCGAGATCGCGGCCGCGCTTGTCGCCATGGATCACCTCCGAGGTGACGAACCAGGGACCGCCCAGCATGGTGGTGGCCTCGTCGATATGACCCTCGGCCAGCGCGTCCCGGATCGCAGTCGAGGATACCGGCCGCTCCTCGATGTCGACATGGGCCTGGACATCGACCTCGATGCCAAGCCGCGGCGCCTCGTTGACCAACAGGCTCGGCGAGCCGACCCGGCCCTTGCCGAAATGGAAGTCGTAGCCGACCGCGATCCCGGACACGCCGAGCCGTTCGATCAGATCATGGTGAATGAAATCTTGCGCGGAGGTCTGGGCGCGGGCCTTGTCGAAGCTCATCACCACTGCGCCGGCAAGCCCGGTCGCGGCCAGCAGCCGCAGCTTGGCGGTCTCGTCGGTCAGGCGGAACTGGGGGGTGTTGGGGCTGAAGAAGCGCCTCGGATGTGGCTCGAAGGTGAGCGCCAGAGCGGGGCGGCCATGGGCCCGGCCCATCTCCAGCGCGGCATTGATGACGGCGCGATGGCCGAGATGAACGCCGTCGAAATTCCCCATGGCGACCACCGCTCCCCTCGGGATCGCCGATGACGGAGTGGTATCGCGGATCACGGTGAAAGCGGACATGTCGCGGGACGACCTCAAGACATTGGCATGTGCCCGAAAGGGCCGATGGTTGCGGCGGACCGTGGGCGGCAGGGCTTTGGAAGTCAAGCCACCCGGTTCTCGGCGCGTTCACGGTTGAGGGACGGATATGCGAACGGGCCGCAGTTAACGGGCTGTTTAAGGCCTGATGCTAGTGCTGGAGCTGAATGGCGGAAGGGCCATTGCCGGCCTTATCCGCAGTTGCGTTTCAAGTACAGTCTGCGCGTTTGTTCGCGTGTGGGGGAGTCAAGATGGCGGTTGATTTGACGATGCCGGTGCTCGTCGTCGACGATTACAGCACCATGATCCGTATCATCCGGAATCTTTTGAAACAGATTGGATTCGACAATATCGACGATGCCAGCGACGGCTCGATGGCGTTGAACAAAATGCGCGCCAAGAAGTATGGCCTGGTGATCTCGGATTGGAACATGGAGCCGATGACGGGCTACGATCTGCTGCGCGAGGTGCGCGCCGATCCGAACCTCGCCACCACGCCGTTCATCATGATCACCGCGGAATCCAAGACCGAGAACGTGATCGCGGCGAAGAAGGCCGGCGTGAACAACTATATCGTCAAGCCGTTCAATGCCGCGACGCTGAAGACCAAGATCGAGGCGGTGTTTCCGGATATGGCGACGGCCTAACGCACGCGCTCGATCCGACAAAGACGAAAAACGCCCAGCCTCGAGCTGGGCGTTTTTCATTTTACCATTTCAACTCGCGCATCAGCGCCCGCGGCGGGTGGCCGAACAGCTCCCGCACCGAGGCGGGGTCGAGCTGATCGATGCCCTCGAATTCCTCCGAGTGGATGCCGCGGGTGACGAACAGGCAGTCGATGCCGAACCCGTGCGCGCCGGCGAGATCAGTGCGCACGGAATCGCCGATCGCCAGCACCTGGTCGCGCGTGATCGCGTGGCCGGCATGGTTGGCGGCCAGCTCCATGGCCCGCTCATAGATCGGGCGGTGCGGCTTGCCGTAGAAGGTCACCTCGCCGCCGAGCTCGCGATAGAGCTCGGCAATGGCGCCGGCGCAATAGATCAGCCGGTCGCCGCGCTCGACCACGATGTCGGGATTGGCGCAGATCAGCGGCAGCTTCCGCTCGCGCGCCCGCAGCATCATCGGCCGGTAGTCCTCGGCCGTCTCGGTTTCGTCGTCGAGAAGCCCGGTGCAGATGATGTAGTCGGCCTCTTCCAGCGACGACAGCACCGGATCGAGGCCGCGATGGATCGAGCCGTCGCGCTCGGGGCCGAGCCAGAACAGCTTGCGGCCGGGATGCGCGGCCACATAGAGCCGCGTCAGATCTCCGGACGAGACGATGGCGTTGTAGATCTTGTCGGAGACACGCAGCTTGCGCAGTTGCCGCTGCACCGAATCGGCCGGGCGTGGCGCATTGGTGATCAGAATGACGGTGCCGCCGTTCTTCCTGAACCGATGCAGCGCGTCGCAGGCCTCGGGGAAGGCTTCGAGCCCGTTATGGACCACGCCCCAGATATCGCTCAGCACGACCTTCTTGCCGTCGAGCAGGTCGCGCAGCCGCTCGACGAGACGGAGCTCGGTCATGAGGTCCGACGCAAATTAGGCCGTCCCGGCAATACGACGGGCCAGCGCAGCGTTGCCGACCGCGCGTGGCGGCGGGTTCGCGGTTGCTGCATCGGATGCGGTATCGCCGGGGGCATGAGGCTCCTGAATCTTGATCTCCTGCCCGGTTCCTGGGCTCGAAGCGGCCCCGCCGGTAGCAGATGCGCCTTCGGGTCGCAACGGGCGGGGCGGGGCGAATAGGAAACCTTGGCCGAAACGGATGTCGTAATCCAGAAGATCGACGACCGAGCGCTCGCCTTCGATGCGCTCTGCGATGAGGTCGATGCCGAACCGGCCGAGCAGATCGGACAAATCGGAGGGGTGGATGTCGGAGGCCGAGCTCTGCTTCGGATCAAGCAGCAGCGCTGCCGGTACCTTGATAAAGCGGACACCGCGATCGGCGAGATCGCGCGGCTCGAAGCGCAGGTCGGTGACGTGGTCGATCGAGAAACGGTAGCCGCGCTGCGCCAGGGCGGCGAGGTGCTCGGTCTCGCTCGGCCCGAGATGACGCAAGGTCGCCTGCTTGAACTCGAGAACGAAGGACGGCGCCAGCGCCCGGTTGGCTTCGAGGAAATCCAGGCACTGGGCAAAGATCGACGGGTTGCTCAGCGTCGCAGCGGAGACATTGCAGAACACGCCGACGTCCTTGTTCCGCACCATCAGCCGGCGCAGCACCTGCACGCAGCGGAGCATCACCATGTGGTCGATCCGCCCGACCAGGCCCGCGGCTTCCGCAATGCCGATGAAATCTTCAGCGGCCAACATCTGGTCGCGCTCGTCGCGCAGCCGGGTCACCGCCTCGTAGAAGCGCACCTTGCGCTGGGGCAGGGTGACGAGCGGCTGCAGGTAGACGTCGAGACGATTCTCGTCGATGGCGCTTCTGACCGCCGCCAGGATCTGCGCCTGGCTGCGCGGGCCCGCCGCTGCACCGGCAGCCGGTGCTTGCGGCCGAGGCGGCGCTGCCGGTGCCGGGTTGGCCGTCGCCTCCGGCAAAGCTTTCGCTTCGGGCGCTTTGGGCGGCGTGTGCTTGATGCTGGAGGCTTGGGCGTGGACGGCATCCGGCTGGATCTTGTCTGGCTGAGTCTTGGGGACCGGGGCCTCATCTTCCGCTTCGAACCCTAAAGGGGCCTGGGGAGGCTCCGCGGTCACCGCGGCCAAGACGTCCTCGTGCTGCGCCACCGTGGTCGCGAGCTGTTTGACCAGGCCGCCGAGCTCGTTGATCTCGCTGACGACACCTTGCAGCCGGTCGGCACCGGCCGAATTGGACGATACGAGGCGGCCTTCGACGGCCGAGAGCCGGCGGCCGAATTCCGCCACCTGGCGGGCAAGGTCCGCGGTGCCGCGCGACAGATCGGCGATCTGGCTGCCGACATCGCTGCGGTCGCGTAGCCGCATCGACACGGCATTGTAGAGGATCAGGAAGGTCAGCGCCGTCAGCGCCACGATCGCGGATTCCGGCCCGCTGAGACCGGCCACGGAGTAGAGAATGAGGCCCAGCGACGCTGCGAGCAGGACCATGCAGATGGCGACGAAGATCGTAGAAATACGGATCATATTGCGAAACGCTCCCAACCGAGAGCGACCTTAGCACTTCAACTGATTCGCGAGGATAGCAGCCCGGATTCAAAACCGCGCGCGTGCAGACGATTTCCGCACCTGCGTTGCTTTCGCGCACGTTCCAATGAAGCTCGTTATCCGCCGCGCAGGAGCGCGTCGACTCTGGAGAGGTGCGAATCAGTGCTGGCGTCGGCGCAGCGCTACGAGGCCCAGCAGCAGGGCCGCAACCGCGATGCCGACCGGGACGTTGACCGAATTGGCGCGGCCCGAACGTGCATCGGCCGCAGCAGCCGACGGCGCGAGCGGGATGGTGTCGGGATCAATATCGTCCGCGGCGGGATCCCGGACCGGCGCGGCGACGGCGACCCGGAGCCGGCTGGCGAGGGAGGGATATTCGGGGGCGGGCCGTTTCATCCTGACAGCCCCGATGACCGCGCAGACCAGCGCCAGCAGCAGCAATAAGCCACCGACGGCACCGAAAGCCGCATAGATCCCGGCGACAGTCTCGATCCAGTAGAACAATGTGCCGAGGCCGACCAGGAAAGCCAGCAGCACGAACAGCCCGGCGGCCGCGAACATCGCGCCGGCCACGGCATAGGATTTCGCCGTTCCGGTGGCCTGACGAGTGCGATCGCGCAAATAGGCGTTGGTTGCGCGCTTCACGCGCGTCAGTCGCTGCTCGATGCCCAGTCGCAACAGATCTCCTGGCGGCGCGAGCATGCACGTCTCCCTTCGGAAAGGCCAACGATCGAGCAGCCGGGGATGTCCACGGCGTGCTCGCCGGGATGAACGTGGAGAGATTTGTAATGTTCCGTTTGGATTGGGCGATCACAAGGGGGCTCGTGCCTTGCCGAAAAAAATCCCCTCCACCGCCGGGCGGTGGAGGGGATCAGATTACGAACAGGACCGATGAGGACGGTGGGTCAGGCCACGGCCTTGATCACCTTGCCGACCTTTTCGACGATCTCGCCGACCTGGTCCTCGCTGACGATAAGGGGCGGCGTCAGCGCCAGGGTGTCGCCGGCGATGCGCAGCATCAGGTCGTTGCTGTGGAAGGCGGTCTCCATCGCCGAGTAGCCGCGCTTGCCGGCGGCGTCCGGCAGCGAGGCGAGGTCGATGCCGGCGGTGAGGCCGACGGTGCGAATGTCGAGCACGTTGGGAAGGCCCTTCAGCGACATCACGGCTTCAGCGAATTTCGGCTCCAGCGCGCGGGCGTGCTCGAACAGCTTTTCGTCACGATAGATGTCGAGCGTGGCAAGACCCGCAGCGCAGGCGATCGGATGCGCCGAATAGGTATAGCCATGGGCGAACTCCACCATGTGCTCCGGCCCACTCATGAAGGCATCGTGGATGGTGTCGCGCACCACCACGCCGCCCATCGGCGCCGCACCGTTGGTGACGCCCTTGGCGAAGGTGATCAGGTCCGGCGTCACCCCATAGCGCTCGGCGGCGAAGGCATAGCCGAGGCGGCCAAAGCCGGTGATGACCTCGTCGAAGATCAAGAGGATGCCGTGCTTCTGGGTGATCTCGCGCAGCCGCTGCAGATAGCCCTTCGGCGCCGGGATCACGCCGGTCGAGCCGGCCATCGGCTCGACGATGACGGCGGCGATGGTGTTGGCGCCGTGCAGGTTGACCAGGTTCTCGAGCTCCTCGGCGAAATGCGCACCGTATTCCGGCTCGCCCTTGGTGAAGGCCTGCTTCTCGCGATCATAGGTCGCAGGGATGTGGTCGACGCCGGTGAGTAGCGTGCCGAACAGTTTGCGGTTGTTGACGATGCCGCCGACCGAGGTGCCGCCGAAGCCCACGCCATGATAGCCGCGGACGCGGCCGATCAGGCGGGTGCGGCTGCCCTGGCCGTTGATCTGATGATAGGCGAGCGCCATTTTCAGCGCGGTGTCAGCGGCTTCCGAGCCGGAGTTGCAGAAGAACACGTGGTCGAGCCCGGCCGGCGCGAGGTCGGCGATGCGGCTCGCCAGCTCGAAGGCCTGCGGAATGCCGAACTGGAAGGGCGGCGCATAGTCCAGCGCCTCGGCCTGCTTGCCGATGGCGGTCGCGATCTGGCTGCGGCCGTGGCCGGCATTGCAGCACCACATGCCGGCGGCGGCGTCGATGATCTTGCGGCCGTCGACGGTGATGTAGTGCATGTCCTTGGCGCCGGCGAGCAGGCGCGGATTCTTCTTGAACGACCGGTTGGCGGTAAACGGCATCCAATGCGCGGCAAGATCGTTCGGAACGGTAACAGGGGAATGTGGGCTCTTGTCCAGCATGGGGACCTCTTCGGGCGTTCTAGGCGGATGTTCAGACGGACAACATCATCCAGAAAAATGGAGGAGCCGTTTTCCTGAACGATGGTGATTTAAGGGTCGGGCGCGCGACGATCGCCGCGTATCCTGGCCAGACGCAAGCTATCAGCTTCGCAGGCCGACGGGAATGTCAAAGGACCGGCGTTCCTGCCGACCTGATGGGCGGTTTCTGCACGGCGTTTCCGGGGCTGTACCGCGGATCGGAACCGCCCTGCACCTTTTTGCGGCAATGCGGAAAGAGAGTTGTTTGCGGCCGCGCAGGGCCCGAAGTCGAGCGGCCGAACCGACGTCTTTCGGCTAAGCGCGAGGCGCGCGCCGGCACCGCGCTCGCGCTTGCAGCAGGTGCGCTGCAATTCGATCAGCGGCGGGGCAAGGTGTCGGTCGCGGCCGGGGTCGCCACCTTGCAAGGGCCAGTCGGGGCTTGCGTCCGGGATCGGCCATGCCGTCAATAACTGGCTGCGCGTGCACGCCTCCTTCACGGTCTCGCCGCAGGTCAACGACTATGGCGTAGCAGCCGGTGCCTTGCGGACGTTGAACGAGGTCGAATGGACCATTTCATGCTCGCAACCATTGAGAGCAAAGATACGACGCTCGCCTCGGTTGCCAGCAATGGGAACTTTCGTTGCATTTCGGTTACTCCGGATTGTTACGGGCGCGTGCTACATATTTCCCGATATTTCGAAGTTTTGCTGCCGCTGAGCGTGGCACGCCCTGCGGCGTTGCCGTCCGCTTGTGGCATTTGGGGGCGGCCTCATGTTGAAGAGTTTTGCTGCCACCTTGCGGCAGATCAGGATCAATCCAGTCCGAGCCCTCGGAGTGATCATCGCCCTCTCGTTCGCATCGTGTGCGTGCGGGCTGCGGCCGGCACAGGCGCAGGGGTTTGTGTGTGCGCAGGTGGGCGGCGGCGATGGCGGTAGCACAGCGGCGGTCGCCAAGGATGTTGCTTGTGGCAACCAGGCGACTGCAACGGGTAACGCTTATTCCCCGCCGCCGATATTCGTTGGAAGTTCGGCCTTCGGCGACCAGGCCAAGGCGGCTGGCGATGGCAGCACGGCACTCGGCAACGAGAGTCAAGCAAGCTTCGGTGGAAGCACGGCGGTCGGCGCGCTCAGCCAGGCGGGTTTGACCGGCACTGCCATCGGCTTGCAGGCCCACGCCAACGCAACCAACGGAAACAGCACGGCGGTCGGCGCGCTTGCCTCTGCATCCGGAGACAGCAGTGTTGCACTCGGAAGCACCAGTCAGGCTAACGGCGCGTTCAGCACAGCGGTCGGCACGAACGCGCAGGCGAATGCGTCGAACTCAATCGCAATCGGCGGCAATGGGGCAAACGGCAGCGGCAATGCAGCCTTCGTGGACGCGACATCCACCAACAGCATCGCCATCGGCAACCAGGCCGTGATCGGCGCCAACAGTGGCAACGCCACCGCGCTCGGCTTCAATGCCCACGTCCTGGGCCAGAGCGGCGTTGCGATCGGTGACGCCAGCGTGGTCAGTGGCAACCAGAGCGTGGCGATCGGCTCATCGAACAAAGTGCTCGGTAACAACAGCGCCGTGATCGGGGTCGGTGAGTATGTGAGCGGCACCGGCAGCTTTGCGATCGGCAATCCCAATACCGTGTTCGGGAACGGGACGTTTGTGCTGGGCAACAACAATCAGGTAAACACCAACACCGGCACCGCCAATTGGGGCGACCACGTCAACGTGGTGGGCTCCAACAACAATGTCGCGTTCACCGCCAGTGCGGCCGGCGCCGCGGTGCTCGGCAATGGCAGCACGATCAATGCCACCAATGCGGTGGCTATCGGTAACGGTACGACGGTGAGCGGGACGTCCGCCATCGCGGTCGGTCTGAATAGTACCGCAAGCGGTACCGACAGTACGGCGATCGGCGTCAGCGGCGCCGCGAACGGCAACTACAGCCTCGCACTCGGCACGGCGGCGCAAGCCAATGGCGACAATGCGATCGCGATCGGCACAAATGCGGTGTCGGCGCCGAACTCGGTGGTGATCGGTCCGAACGCGACCGACAACAATTTCGCCAATGCCGCGGTCTATGGTGCCTCGGCCCAGGTCGGCGCGGCCGGCAATGTCGCGATCGGCAATGGTGCCAATGCTTCGGCCGCAAATTCGGTCGCGCTTGGCGAAGCCAGCGTCGCTACCGGCGCCGGCTCGACCGCAATCGGCCGCGGCGCGACGGTCGTGGCAAGTGCCACCAACTCGGTCGCGATCGGCCAGGGCTCGGTGGCGAGCGCGCCCAACACGGTGTCGTTTGGATCCGCCGGCAACGAGCGGCGCCTCACCAACGTGGCCGCGGGCATCTCGCCGACCGATGCGGTCAATGTCTCGCAGCTGAACAGCATCGCGAGCGGAGTCCAGTCGCAGATCAGCGGCTTGCAAACCCAGATCACCCACGCCAATTCCGGGATCGCGATGGCCATGGCGATGGGCGGCGGCTTCCTCCCCGACAGCAAGCGGTTTGCGGTCGCCACCAATTACGGCACGTTCGCCGGCCAGAGCGCGGTGGCCATGACGGCGCTGGCGCGGCTGACCGACAACATCGTCGTATCGGGATCTGCGAGCTATGGCATGCGCTCTGACGCGAGCCAGTTCGGCGGCCGCGTGGGAATGCAGATCGCATGGTAGGTCAAATTCCGACACGCATCCTTCTGACGGCCTTGCTGATCCCGTTCGTCGGAACGGGAATGCGCGCCGCCGTGGCACAGCAGGTCTCGCAACCACAACAGCCGCAGCAAATCCAACCGCCGCAGCAACCGCAATTTCAAACTCAGGTTCAACCGCAGCAGCAGTCGGCGCAATGGGCCACCATGCCGCGGATGCTGCTCGAGCGGCAATTCGCCGGTCCGCTGCAGGACACCATCGTGCAGCGCTGGCGTGATCCGGCCGACGGCACGGTGTGCTACATCTACCTGCCGATCACGGCGCCGCATTCGCCGCCGACCGCCTCCGGCTTCGTCCAATATGGTGGCAACATGATCGGATCGATCAGCTGCATGCCGTCGCCGCCCGCATCCCACGCCGCGGCCAGCCCGCGGCACCCGGCAACAGCGGCACAGGGCCAGTAATATCAGGGGGCAGCGCGCCAAAAGGAGCGCGCTCGCCGTCGCCCGCACGCGCTCTTTGCCTGGCTAGCCTAAATCCGCGGCGGTGATCCAGAACACCTCGCCCTCGGAGTCTTCGGTGTCGAGCCACAGCAGCGGCAGATCGGGATAGGCGGCTTCGATCTGCGGGCGGTCGCGGCCGACCTCGCAGAGCAGGCCGCCTTCCGCCGTCAAATGGCCGCGCGCCTGCGCGAGGATGCGGCGGATGATGTCGATGCCGTCAGCGCCGCCGTCGAAGGCGAGCTTTGGTTCGGCATGGCATTCCGCCGGCAGCGCCGCCATGCCCTCGGCATCGACGTAAGGCGGGTTCGTGATGATCAGGTCGTAGCGGCGGCCCTTGATCGGGGCGAACAGGTCGCCCTGATGCAGCGAGATGCGATCCTCAAGACCGTAGTCTGAAACGTTGCGCGCGGCGACGCCAAGCGCATCCTTGGAAATGTCGACGGCATCGATCGCGGCGTCCGGGAAATGCCGGCTGGCGAGGATCGCAAGGCAGCCGGATCCGGTGCAGAGATCGAGCACGTTCTCCACCGCAAAGGGATCGTCGATCAGCGAGGTACCTTCGCTCTCGCTGCCGCCGAAATGCGAGGCCAGGAGCTCGCCGATGAAGGAGCGCGGCACGATGACGCGCTCGTCGACATAGAACGGCAGGCCGCGCATGTAGATCTTGTTGACGAGATAGGCAGCCGGCTTGCGCGTCGTCACCCGTGCCTCGATCAGGTCGAGGATGGTCTTGCCTTCGGCCGCGGTCACGCGCGCGGTCGCGAAGCTTTCGAACTGCTCGGGGCGCAGATGCAGCGCTTCGCCGACCAGGAATGCGGCCTCGGCCACCGGATCGGTGGTGCCATGCGCGAACACGAGTTCGGCGGCCTGGAAGCAGCTCACCGCGTAGCGCACGTAGTCGAGCAGGGTCTGCAATTCGCCGGCACCGACGTTCGGGAGCCTGGCAGTACCAGCCTTGGGCGATGGCGGCGTCTTGACCGATTTTGCCATCATGCCTTCCAGCGGGCCGCAGCGTCATCGTCGTGGCGCTTGGCCTCGACCCAGCTGGTGCCGTCTTCGGTTTCCTCGCGCTTCCAGAACGGCGCGTTGGTCTTCAGGTAGTCCATCAGGAACTCGGCGGCCTCGAACGCAGCCTGGCGATGGGACGATGCCGTCACCACCAGCACGATGTTCTCGCCCGGCGTGATGCGGCCGTAGCGGTGAATGACGGTGAGGCCTTGCAGGGGCCAGCGCGCCATCGCTTCCTCCGCATGCCGCATGATCTCGGCTTCCGCCATGCCGGGATAATGCTCGAGCGTCAGCGCGGTCAGGGGCCTGCCATGGTCGTTGCCGCGGCAAATGCCGGAGAAGCTCACGACCGCGCCGATATCGGTGCGGCCATGGTGAAGCGCGGCGATCTCGCGCGCCGTGTCGAAATCGTCCTGTTGCACGCGGACGGTGAGGATGGCGGTCATGGGCGCCTCTGGTCCGGCCGCGTCAGCCGCCGGTCATCGGCGGAAAGAACGCGATCTCGCGCGCACCTGAAATCGCTGCGTCCGGCTGCACATGGGCCTGGTCGATCGCGGCGCGAATCACCTTCGGCTTCTCGAAGGCGTAGGCGTAGCCTTCGCCACGATCGGTCAGCCAGGCGATCAGCTCGGACACCGTGCGCACGCTCTCCGGCGGCTCGATCGTCTCCTCGGCCTTGCCGATGCGCTCGCGCACCCAGGCGAAATATTTCACCTTCATCGGGCGTCTTCCTCGATGAGATGATGAATGCCGGCGCGGAAATAATCATAGCCGGTGTAGATGGTGATGATCGCGGAGGCCCAGAGCAGCAGCAGCCCGATCTGGGTCACGACCGGAACCACCATGTCGCCGGCCTCACCGGCGAGCAGGAAGCCAATCGCGACCAGCTGCATCGTCGTCTTCCATTTCGCAAGCTTGGTGACGGGGACGCTGACGCGCAGTGCTGCGAGATATTCGCGCAAGCCCGAGACCAGGATCTCGCGGCAGAGGATCACGATCGCGGCCCACAGGGTCCAGCCGTGGATGATGCCGTCGGCCGCCAGCATCAACAGGCACGAGGCGACCAGGAGCTTGTCGGCGATCGGATCGAGCATGCGGCCGAACGCCGATTGCTGGTTCCAGATCCGCGCGTAATAGCCGTCGAGGTAGTCGGTGATGCCGGCCGCGATGAACACGGCCACCGCGACCCAGCGCAGCCATAACGGATAATCGAGAATCGATTGCGCATAGATGCAGCCGACCACGACCGGTATGGCGGCGATTCGCCCGTAGGTCAGGATGTTCGGCAGGGACATCGAGGTCTTGCTGGTCCCGCGGGTCGTGGCGATGTTCATCCGATGTACCAATACTGCTGTCGCGCGAACGTCAACCATAGAGCAGGATAGCCCCCTGGAAGATGACGAACATATTACGCGAATCGCAATGAAGCCTTTGCGGAGATAGGAACTGATACGCGAGCGGCAACGTGATTTCAGACGTCATTGAGCAGACCAGAATAGAGGGCGCCAGCCTGGCGGGATAGGTCAGATCGCTTCCGCGCCGTGCACCTGGCACCAATGGGCCAGGCGTTCCGTCAGAAGCCGATCCCGGACATAGGGTAGCGCTTCATCCTCGATAGGCTCGATGACCTCCAGCATGAACGCCTCCGGTCCATGCTTGCTCAAAGCGGCCTGCAGACTGGAAAGACGACAGCCACCCTGGCGCAGGGTGAACCACAGCCGGTTCTGGATCTTCTCCAGGTCCGCCGCCCGGCCAATCCAGCGCTGGCCGGTGGTGGTGCAGAGGACGGCATAGATGCCGACGGCGGTCTTGCGTTCCTTATAGGCGGCAATAGCCGCCTTGCGCGTCTCCCGATCCATATTTGCCGATCCGACCAATTAATAACTGCTGCCTCGAAGATACATATTTTATACCCGGGTAAATATAAGTTGAAGCGTAATAAATTTCTGACGCATGTATCCGAGCATTGACACTCTCGACTCCTCACCTGTAAGAATTGTTTGACAGGTGGGGAGAGCAGGCGCGTGCCGACGGAAGGCGATCAACTGCTGGAGAAGCTCGCGGCGCTGGCCAACCCGCACCGCTTGCGGGTGCTGGCCGCGCTGCGCAACAGGGGGCGCACCTATGTCAGCCAGCTCGCCCGCGAGCTCGGCATCAGCCGGCCGCTGCTGCATCTTCATCTGCGCAAGCTCGAGGAGGCTGGCCTCGTTACCAGCCAGCTGGAGCTCTCAGCCGACGGCAAGGCGCTGAACTATTTCGATGTCGCGCCTTTCGACATCAGCCTCACGCCATCATCCATCGCGGCGGCGGTCCTAAGCCTGTCCACTGCCGACCCCTCTATGACACCCGAAGGAGATAAACATGGCTGACAAGGCCGCGATCTTCCTGCTCGTGACGATCCTCATGCTGGTCACGATCATCCTGGTCTTTGGAATGAAATATTTTGCCGCCGTTCGGCAGGCCGGACTGCGACTGGCCAACGAAGACGGCTACCGCCTGCTGGCAGAAAGGACCGCACGGGCCCAGGAGACGAGCGTGGAGCTGCTTGCGGCGCTCAAGAGCAGTCTCGGCGAGATCGAGACGCGGCTCGCCCATGTCGAAAAGGTGCTGAAGCAGGTCGAATGATGACCCCTGAACAACGCACTGAAGAGCTGGCGCAGCTGCAGCGGATGCGGGCGATCTCGCTGATCGAAGCCAGCACCTTGCTCTTGCTGGTTCTGGTGGCCGTGCCGCTGAAACACTTGGCTGGCCTTGCCATCGCGACACGGATCATGGGACCGGTCCACGGGCTCGCCTTCCTGACCTATGTCTGGATGCTGATCCAGCTGGTCTCCGCAGGCGGCTGGTCGCGATCGGAGATCACCCGGCTCGTGCTTGCCGCGTTCATCCCCTTTGGCGGTTTCGTCAACGCGCAGGTGCTGGCGCGGCGCCAGGCGCGGTTGGCTGCGCCGTGATCTATCTGTGGCTGAAGGCGCTGCATGTCGCCGCGGTGCTGTGCTGGACCGGCGGACTGCTGGCAGCGGCCGTCGCCATTGCTGCGCGCCGGGCCTTGCCGGAGGCGGTTGGGCCGGGCCACCGTACTGCGATCGAACTCATCAGCCGCTGGGATCGGCGGGTGACGTCGCCGGCCATGCTGGTGGTGTGGGGTGCGGGGCTTGCGCTTGCCACGCAGGGCCAGTGGTTCGGCTCGCTCTGGCTGACCCTCAAGCTCGGAATCGTGCTCGCTCTCTCCGCGCTCTACGGCGTGCTCTCGGGAACGCTGCGGCGGCTTGCTTCGTCCCAGTCGTCCGAGGTGCCGTCCTGGCTCCGCCATGCGCCGCTCCCGATCGTCGGCGGCGTCACGGCGATCGCCGTGCTCGTCATCGTCAAGCCGTTCTGACGGCGGAGGTCATTGCGGGATGGTGAGCACGGTGCGCCTTCTGCCGTCATCGCCGGCCCAGGCCTGCCTCACCTCCGCAAGCGGAACGGGATCGACCGATATCTTGAAGCCGCCCGGAACGGTGGCATGCAGCAGTTCGCCGGTGGCCGCGATGAGGCGGTCGAACGGGATGCTGCCGATGCCGCTTCCCATCAGCTCGATGGCGGAGGCGCGCAGCACGGCACTCGGCAGCGTGATCTCGGCACCGCTGGCGGAGCCGATCTGGACGAAGCGGATCGGCACCGCATCCGCCGCCGCCTTGGCCGCCGCGATCAGCAGCCGTTCCGCAGTCGGGCCCCAGAGATAGTCGAGCACGACATCGATGCGCTCGGCGAAATGCGGCCTGAAGGCCCGTTCCAGCGCCTCACCATCGCCGGAGAGCGGGATGGTGACGTCAGCTCCGAGGGCGGAGAGCGCAGCCAGGGCCTCCGCGTTGCGGCCGGTGGCGATGACCTTCCTCGCACCGAGATGTTTTGCGATCTGCACCGCGAGCCGGCCCGACGTTCCGGTCGCGCCATTGATCAGCACGGTCTCGCCGGGGCGGAGCCGGGCGCGCTCCTTGAACGCTGCCCAGGACGACATGCCGGGATTGGCAATCGCCGCCGCGGTGACGTCGTCGAGATCGTTGGGGAGGCGCACGCAGTGCGCCTGCGCAACCACGCTCCAGTCGGCCATGCTGCCGTAGGGCGCGCGCGGAAGCGCGAAATAGACCCGCGCACCATCGTCGCTGCGGCCGACGCCGTCGACTCCCGGTACGAACGGAAGGGCGGCGGATCCGCTGTAGTGCATGCCAGCGGCGCGGCCTTTGGTGATCTGGGTGATCGCCGCCGCCGTCACCGCGATGCGGAGCTCGCCGGCTGTGGGATGCGGATCGGGGAAATCTCCATAGGCCGGTGGTTGTCCGAGCGTCTCGACGATGGCGGCTTTCATGATGGTGCTCCGGAAGGATGTGTGTATAATGCACGCATATCGGAGGGCATGGATGTTCGCAAGAAATAATGTGCATAATGCACATATAAGTGAACGGCTGCGCGAGCTTCACGCGGCGCTGCTCGACATCGTGGCCATGATGAATCGGCCGCAGCGCGACGAGTTGCTGATCAAGGAGGCCGGCATCGCGCTCGATCGCGCGCTGTTTCCGCTGCTGGTTGGGATCGAGCGCTTCGGGCCGATCGGGGTGGTGGAGATGGCCGACCGGGTCGGGCGCGACTACACCACCGTGAGCCGGCAGGTCGCGAAGCTCGAGAGCCTCGGCCTGGTGGCGCGGCAGGCCAGCGCCTCCGACCGGCGCGTGCGCGAAGCCGTGATCACCGCAAAGGGCAAGGCGATGACCAATCTGGTCGATGCCGCGCGTGAGCGCATCGGCCGAGCCATCTTCGCCACCTGGGATACAGGTGATGTCGATCAGCTGGTGCGGCTGATGCGGAAATTCGCCGATGCGCTCAATGAAGGGCCGCCGGCCCTATCGTAAGCACGGCGCAAGCGCTGCGCCCTACCAGGGCGACCAGCCCTGCTGCATCGGGCGATAATATTGACCGCCGCGCCAATATTGGGTGCTGCTCCGCCGACGCGGCGCGACGCGCTGCGGGTCCCAATCGTTCTGGTAGAGCGTGCCGTAGCTGCCGTACTCCGCGTCACTGTCGCTGGCGACGTACACATCGGCCGAAGGCTGGCGCGTCTCGAAGCCGCCCTGCGGCTGGTTGCTCAGGACAGCTACGAACTCGGTCCGGTAGTTGGTCTCGCTCGAGAGCGGCTCGTCCGAGACGATGATCGAGGACCGCGGCAATGCGGTTGGCGCGATCCGATCGAGCACCTCCTGCGGGAAGGTGATGCGGTCGAGCGCGTCCTTGGCGTTGTCGCCCTCGTCGATTGTGACCACGGTCCAGCGCAGGCCCGCTCCGCTCTGCGCCATCGCCGTGAACACATGGGTGCCGATCGGCTTGTCGGGATCGCGGATCGTGACCGGAACCTCGATGGAGGCATCGAACTCTTCACCGCCGCCGTCGCGCGCCCGCTTATGCGTGTTGCGGCGTACGTAAAGCTTCCGCGTGGCGCGGCTGATGTAAATTGAGACCGGCTCGAGCGCGAGCCTGGCCTCGGTCGCGGCTTTGGCCGCATCGCTCCGCTTGGCCTCGGCCGCCTTGGCGGAGTCCTTGGCCGTGGCGGCGGCATCGAGCTTGGGTTTTGAATCGGCCCTGGCCGTGTCGAGCTGGGTCGCCACGTCGGTCGCCTTGAGCGTGGCCTTCTGCTTCAGGTCCTCGGCCCGCGCCTTGGCCTGGTCGGTTTTGGCGGCAGCGAGCAGCTTGTCGGTGTAGGCGAGCTCGGCATCGGCGTGGCTCTTGGCCTTTTCCAGCTTGCGCAGCGTCGCGGTGAGCGTGGACGCTTCGCGGGTGGCCTCCGCTATAGTGCGCTTTGCCTCGTCGGCCGCCATCGTGGCTTCTGCCGCCGCCCGGGCGAGCGTCTCGGAACGTCCCGAAGCAGCCGCCAGCGCCTCCGCGTTGGGTTGAAGCAGCGCCGGGTGGGAGAACTCGACCGGAGCTGGGTCATCGGGGGCAATGATCACCCGCATCCCGATCCGGGTCTTGTCGAACAGCCGCTCCGCGAAGCCGTAGGGCATCCGCACGCAGCCATGCGAGGCCGGATAGCCCGGTAGCGGGCCGCCGTGGAGCGCGATCCCGTTCCAGGTGAGGCGCTGCATGTTCGGCATCCAGGCGTCGTCATAGAGGGTCGAATGGTGGTCCTTGTCTTTCTCGAGCAGGGCGAAGACGCCTGCCGGCGTCTCGCGTTCGGTGATCCCGGTCGACACCGGGGCGCGATAGATCCAGCCGTCGGCGTCGTAGAACGTGACTTTCTGCGTCTTGATCGACACGATCGCCATGATCGGCTCACCAGCTGGTCGCGGAGCCGTTGCCTCGGCGGTGGGCGCAGGGCGCGCCTGCCTCGCCGCCGCACCGGCGGTCACCGCCAGCAGCGTGGCCGTCGCCGCCAGCATCGCCATCGCGGGATGTCCCCAGCGCCGCGTGGTTCCGGTGGATGGCGGCGCCGTGACTTGATCGACCATGTCATTCCCCGATTGAATTGCCTATCCACGCATCTCGCGGCAGATCGCGTTTACATGCTCGATCTTGCATTTGGGTGAAGTAAGGCGACCCGGCCTTGGTTCCGGCCATATTTGCGGACCAGTGACCTAATTCGGCTGGCTGTGGAAATACTCGAAAATCTTCCGCGCGCTTTCGGCCGAGACGCCCGGAACCTTGCCGAGATCGGCGATGGAGGCGCGCTCGATCTCCTTCAGCGTGCCGAAATGCAACAGCAGCGCGCGCTTGCGCGCCGGCCCGATGCCCGGGATCTCCTGCAGGCCGGCCTCGCGGATGTCCTTCTTGCGCAGCTTGCGATGCGAGCCGATCACGAACCGATGCGCCTCGTCGCGCAGGCGCTGGATGAAATACAGCACGGGATCACGCGGCTCGAGCTTGATCGCCTCGCGCTCGGGGATGAACAGGGTCTCGCGGCCGGCGTCGCGGTCCGGCCCCTTGGCGACCGACATCAGCGCGACATCGGTCACGCCGAGCTCGGTGAAGATTTCTCGGACAGCGTTGAGCTGGCCGCGGCCGCCGTCGATGATGACGAGGTCGGGCCGCTGCTGAACCTCGTCCTCCTTGGCGCGCGCAGTATCCTTTTCGGACGGCGCAAGCAGCCGCTTGAACCGGCGTTGCAGCACCTCCTTCATCATCGCGTAGTCGTCGCCGGGCGTCAGCCCCTCGGAGCGAATGTTGAACTTGCGGTACTGGTTCTTGATGAAGCCGTCGGGGCCGGCGACGATCATTGCGCCGACCGCGTTGGTGCCCTGGATGTGGCTGTTGTCGTAGACCTCGATCCGCTTCGGCATCTTGGGCAGGCTGAGAGTCGCGGCCATCGCCTCCAACAGCCGGCTCTGCGTCGCGGTGTCCGCGAGCTTGCGCCCCAGGGCCTCGCGCGCATTGGTCAGCGCATGCGCGACCAGCTCCTTCTTCTCGCCGCGCTTGGGCGTCGACACCTCGACCTTGTGCCCGGCCTTGGCGCAGAGCGCCTCGGCGAGGAGTTCGGTCTCCTCGATCTCATGCGACAGCAGGATCAGTCTTGGCGGCGGCTTGTCGTCGTAGAACTGGGTGAGGAAGGCGGCCAGGACCTCCTCGGGCGTGAAGGTCTTTTCCGCGCGCGGGAAGTAGGCACGGTTGCCCCAGTTCTGGCCGGTGCGGAAGAAGAACACCTCGACGCAGGAATAGCCGCCCTCCTGATGGATGGCGAACACGTCGGCCTCTTCGACCGTGCGCGGATTGATGCCCTGCTGCGACTGGATCGCCGACAGCGACGCCAGGCGGTCGCGATAGACCGCCGCGGTTTCGAATTCGAGCTCGCCTGACGCCTTCTCCATTTCAGCCGCCAGCAATTGCTTCACCGCATGGCTGCGCCCGGACAGGAAGTCGGTCGCCTCGCGCACCAGCTCGGTATAGCCGGGGAAATCGATCTCACCGGTGCAGGGCCCGGCGCAGCGGCGGATCTGATAGAGCAGGCAGGGGCGGGTGCGGCTCTCGAAGAATGAATCGGTGCAGGAGCGGATCAGGAAGGCGCGCTGCAGCGCCGTGATGGTGCGGTTGACGGCGCCGGCCGAGGCGAAGGGGCCGAAATAGCGCCCCGGCCGCGACTGCGCGCCGCGGTGCTTGAGGATCTGCGGCGCCCAATGATCGCCGGTGATCAGGATGTAGGGGAACGATTTGTCATCGCGCAGCTGCACATTGAAGCGCGGCTTTAGCTGCTTGATCAGGTTGGCCTCGAGCAGCAGCGCCTCGGTCTCGGTCGTGGTCGAGACGATCTCGACGTTCACCGTCGCTGCGATCATGCGCAGGATGCGCGCCGGCAGCGGCGCGTTGGGCCTTGCATAGGACGACAGGCGCTTTTTGACGTTCTTGGCCTTGCCGACATAGAGCACGTCATTGTTCGCATTGAGCATGCGATAGACGCCAGGCGAGGTCGGTGCGAGCCGCACCGCCTTCTCGATCGCCTCATGGCCGATCGCCAGCGGGCCTTCGGCAACCGCTTCGGTGCTCTCCTCCGTCAGCTCGGGCAGGCGTCCTTCATCGTCCTCGTCGGTGGACGAGGCGGCAGGATCGATGTCGGGCGCTTCCAGGGTCTGAGGCGGCAGGTCCGCCGCAGCGGCGCGCCTGGTCTCGGGCGCGGGCGCCTTGGGCGGATCGGAGCTGTGGGTGGTCATGATCTACGAATTTAAGCCTTGGCGGCGGCTCACGCCAGCATCGGTGCGACCGCCATTCACAGGCGCGGCGGTAACGGTCCGTTAAGGACGTTAAGCGGCCGGTAACCGGGCTTAATGAGGCTTTAACCTCAAACTCTCGATAAATCTTCACGAAAAAAGCTGGAGTTCCGTAACCATGCCGGTCGAACGCCGCGCCATACAGGCACGCGCGGAGCGGCAGGTGACGGTGTCGCGTGGAGTTGACGATGAACAGGTTGGTTACGGGTGCGGTCGCCCTTGGCGCGCTCGGAGCGGTGTCGGCGCAGGCCGCTGATCTCAATTATGCGCCGCGCGGCTACACCCTGAATCAGCCTCTCAACGCCTATAGCTGGGCCGGCCCGTATCTTGGCGGCACGCTCGGCTACGCCTGGGGCGAGGTCGGCAACAATCCGACCAAGCCGTCGGGGATCACCGGTGGGATCGAGGCGGGATATAATTGGCAGACCGGGCCCTGGGTGTTCGGCGTCGAAGGCGATATCAACCTGACCGGCGCCAACGATACCTTCGCGCCGTGGAAGTTCTCCAATCCGTGGTTCGGCACGTTGCGCGGCCGCGCCGGCTATGCCTTCAGCAACATCCTGTTCTATGGCACTGGCGGTCTCGCCTTCGGCGAGCTGCGCGGCGAAACCTTCGGACTGTCGGAATCGCATTCGACGGTCGGCTGGACCTTGGGCGCAGGCACCGAGTTCGGGCTGGCGCAGAACTGGACCGCCAAGATCGAATATCTCTATGTCGATCTCGACAGCAGCAATTTCGTGGTCACGGGGGCGAAGAACGACTATCGGTTCGGAGTGGTGCGCGCAGGCATCAACTTCCATTTCTGATAGGAAGAAGAAACGGCAACAACATGGACTTCCGGCCGCCGTCAGCGGCCGGAAATTTTTTTGGCACGACGACGCCTGTGCGAATTCGGCAACCGTGTTGCCTCGCATAAGAGCCGGCTCTGCCGCCTGCGGCTCCCAGGTTCAATCGACTAATAAAAGGACGTTCGTATTCTTCGCCTGTCGCCTTCGCCGGCCGCATCCACGGCGGACGAATGGCGATCCGGGACGCTACGACGACAGCACCAGGTTGACCGCTTTCGGGCCCTTGCCCTTCTTGTCCGGTTCAACCTCGAAGCTGATCCGCTGTCCTTCGGTCAAATCCTTCAACCCGGCACGCTCCACTGCCGTGATGTGCACGAACACGTCGCGCCCGCCATCGTCCGGCTTGATGAAACCGTATCCACGCTCACCATTGAAAAATTTGACCGTACCAGTCATGGCCATCGGGAACTCCTCCCCCGCAATGCTTCCTCCACTGCGCGACCTGCGCAGGGTCCGACCGGACATCACTTGAACGGAAAGCGTGGCCACCTTAACGAGCCGGCATCACACATACCGGGTCATTTGGATCTTGTTCGGCCTTGATCACCCCGCCGCAACCATTCGCGGAAGCGGAACGTAAAGCCAGTCTTACAATCGGCTAGTTTAATACGGTTCCGCGCCGATTGACTACGGATTTTCCACTAATTGCCGGGCGAAGCTTTCGGGAACTCAAGCCGGAAACGCGCCGTGCCGCCCTGGCCAAGCGGTTTCTCCAACTCATGCAAAATAGTCCTGAGCTCGTCGTACAAGGTCCAGGGCGGGTTAACGACCAGAAGCCCGGTCGAGGCCAGCCCCTCGCCGGCGATCTGCGGCGCGACACTGAACTCGATGCGTAGCAATTTACCGGGCGGCTTCGCCGCCGCAGTAAGATCCGCCAAACGCTGAGCCAACTCATCAGTCGCGCGCCGGCTCTTCGCCGGATACCAGATCAAATACACACCGGTCGGCCATTTTGCGAACGCGGCCGCGAACCGCTCACCGAGGCGCTCGAACTCATCCTTTGCTTCGAAGGGCGGATCGATCAGCACCAGTCCGCGCCGCTCGTTCGGCGGCACGAAGGCCGGCAGCGCCACCCAGCCATCGAGATCGACGATGCGAGCCTGGGTATCGCGCCGGAGCGCATCGATCAGATGCTTGCGCGGGATCGGCGCGAGCTCGCAGGCGGTCATGCGATCCTGCGGCCGAAGCATGGCGCGCGCGATCAGCGGAGAGCCGGGATAAGCGACCAGCTCGGCTCTGGGATTGAAGGCCCTGACGATGTCGAGATAGGGCGCAACCAGCGGAAGCGCAGAATCGGAAAAGCGCGCTTGCATGATGCGGGCGATACCCGTCCGCCATTCGCCGCTGCGGCTGGCCTCCTCGCTGGTGAGATCATAGAGGCCCGCGCCGGCATGGGTGTCGATCACGCGGAAGGCGGCCTCCTTCTCCTGCAGATAGATCAGGATGCGCGTGAGCACGATGTGCTTGATGACGTCGGCGAAGCCGCCGGCATGAAAGGCGTGACGATAATTCATCGACGTGAGTTACGATGTCCTGGGACGAAAGCAACCCCGCATCGTCCCGTCGGAAAGGCCGGCCATCACATCGGGAAGAAGCTCGGCCGCGATCTCTCCGCGGCCCGTCCGTCGCAACGCTCGTCCTCGGTGGGCTACTCAAGGACGAGGTCCTGTCCCTTGAGCCTGCCGTCCCCGGAGCCTGCCAAGCCAGGCATCAGGGCCCTCGCGCCAACTAGCCACCCCGGAGCGGCGGCATCGTCACGTCGTCGCGGCGGCAGGCCTGGCGATCGATCTCGTCGCAAGAACGGAATTGCAGCTCTTTGGTGAGACAGATCCGGACTTCGCTGAGCCGGGTGCGGTTGCAGGTCACCGCGATGGCGGAATTGGTGAGATTCGGGTTCGCCTTGATGAAGGCCTCCTCGACCGCGGCCGGTGTCACCGTCTTGGGCTCGGATAATTCGAGAAACTCCGGTGGAATCTTGATCACCGCACGGGCTTTGCGAACCGTCTCGAAATAGGCCTTGGCCGGCATCCCGGAGCAGGTGCCATGCTTGTCCCACTCGTTGTAGATCAGCCCGGGCGCCGGCATCAGGTCGAGCATCGATGTCATGATATTGCGCGGCAGCCGCGGCGCCGGCTGTTCGCAATATTCCGGATAGCCGCTCTCATATTGCGGCCACAGCCCGTGCACGACGAAGGAGTAGGGGCGGCCGCTGCATTGCTGTGACCGGCCGCCATTGCCGCGCTCCTCGGCCTCGGCGCAGAACGATGGCGACCACGACAGCGACAGCACGTAGAAATCGAACGCGCCTGGCGCGTTCTGGCGGCGATCTTGCGCCTGTGCTGTCGAGACTTGGGTCGAACACAGCGCAAGCCCGCTCAGAGCGAGAGCGGCGAGGACGCGAAGCTTGCGCAGGCTGTGGCCGGAAAAGCCTGGCAGATCATCAGGGCAATCAAACATGGGTGAGCTCCCCCAGGAACATGGCGAGAACTCTACCAGGAGAGGGGAACAATTCAAGAACAAAATTCAAGATGATGCGCGCCCGCATCTGCCTGCGATGCCGGACCCTCGGCCGGCGGCCGAACGATCAGGGCTTCGCGGAGCGGCAGCCCGGGCCATAGGCCCAGTTGCGGTCGAGACCGACGACGCAGAACTCGACGCCCTGGTCGTAGCCGGCGAAGCCGCCATCCTCGATGATCGAGAAATTGACGGTGCGCACCTTGCCGTCGCTCACCATCGCGGTGCCGGTGCAGTACCGCCGCGGAATATTGTCGGACTGCCAGGGCCGGAACGCGATCTCGTGCACATTGCTCATGCCCGTGATGGTCAGCGACGAATTCCAGAAGGTCCTTTCCTTCTCCTCGAAGTCGTGAACGACCGTCGACACCGCCGCCTCGCAGGGCGCAACGCGGCCGTCATATTTCGGGCCTGACAGCCAGAAGTTCAACTCGAGCGGGTTGGCGGCCCGGGCCGGTGCGGTGGCAACGACGACGCCGAGCAGTGCGCCGCAAGCGGCACCGAGGGTCTTGAACGAGAGGCTGAGGTCGCGCATAGGCCATCCGCAAAAGCTAGTCTGGGAAGGGGGGAACGTGCAACGCTGGCCGCAACGGGTCAAGTGCAGGGCAGCAACACTTCACGACAAGTCGGGGGACACCGCACGCGGTGTTCTTTTCTTGCGCGGGCAGGCCCTTTAGGATGCGGCCCAACGGATGGGAGATTGCAATGCGGATGACCAAGCCCTGGATTTTTGACGCCATTTTGAAGGCCGCGGGGCTCATGGCCGTTGGCGCGATGCTGACGGCAGGTCCGGCGCGGGCCGATTGGGTGCCGGCCTTCAAGGGCAACGACACCGGCGGCATCATCGCCTATTCGCT
Source organism: Bradyrhizobium sp. HKCCYLS1011 (assembly GCF_051167795.1). Lineage (NCBI taxonomy): Bacteria > Pseudomonadati > Pseudomonadota > Alphaproteobacteria > Hyphomicrobiales > Nitrobacteraceae > Bradyrhizobium > Bradyrhizobium sp. HKCCYLS1011. The sequence continues at coordinate 291,922 of NZ_JBNPTT010000004.1, forward strand.
CGCCCAGACCGCGGATGCGCGTCAACTGGCGGTCGACCACTGCGCGTCCTATGGCAAGGTCGTGAAATTCCTGGCCGTCGACGCCCAATATGGTGGCTATCTGTCGTTCTCCTGCCGCTGGGTGCCGTATGGCTCGGCGCAGCATCCGCTGCGTACGCTTTACTGAGCCGAAGGGGCGGCACGAGCGCCGGGACGAGATCATGATCCGCGTACGCGTTGGTTTGGGACTGCTGGGGTGCGGCGCGCTGCTGGTTGCGCCGTTCGCTGGCGCATCCGCTGTCGAACTGCCGACCCGTAAGCCGGGCCTGTGGGAAATGAAGATGATCCGGACCGGCTCGCAGATGCCGGAGATGACCATGCAGCACTGCACCGACGAGACCACCGACAAGGACCTGAACAACATGGTCTCGCCGATGGCCAAGCAGATCTGCTCCAAGCAGGACATCCAGAAGACGGCGACCGGCTATGTCAGCGATTCCGTCTGCAACGTCGGCGGCATGACCACGACGTCGCATGCCGAGATCGTCGGCGACTTCAATTCTGCCTACACGGTCAAGACCACGTCGCACATCCAGGGCGGCGCCGCCGGTGCCGCGGGACGCGATGGGACCATGGCCATCGAGGCGAAATGGCTCGGCGCCTGCAAGCCAGATCAGAAGCCCGGTGACATCGTGATGCCGGGCGGCGGCTTCAAGCTCAACGTCAAGGACGCCGACAAGCTCAAGGGCCTGATCCCCGGCGTGAAGCAGTAGGATGCATATCCACGACTGATCGGCTTCATGTCGTCAGTATCAATCGCCAGCGCTTCAACAGATGCGGTGTCGTCCCTGCGGAAAGCAGGGACCCATAACCACAGCCGCCTGTTGTGTTTGCAGAACCTTGCCCACCTGCGCTCGACCGCAAGGCCGCGGCGTAGGGATCCCGGCTCGCGTTCGCCTCCGGACAACGCTACGCGTTGCCGGGAGTTCACTTGGCTGGAATGACAGATGTATCCGGGGCGGCGGCGTTCACACCGGAATCCGAACCGTCGCGCGCAGGCCGCCCATCGGGCTGTCGCCCAGCATGATGTCGCCGCCATGAGAGCGGGCGATGTCGCGCGCGATCGCAAGGCCGAGGCCCGTGCCGCCCTCGTCCTGGTTGCGCGCATTGTCGAGCCGCAGGAACGGCTTGAAGACCTCCTCGCGCATCGCCAGCGGAATGCCCGGGCCGTCATCGTCGACCGTGATCGTGAGATAGCGATGATCGCGATGGCCGGAGATTGAAATCGTGTTGGCGTAGCGCGCCGCATTGGAGACGAGATTGCCGACGCAGCGCCTCAGCGCCTGCGGCTTCACGGTGACGACCGGCAAGCCGCGGAACGAGACTGAGGCGGTGTGGCCGTCACGCTCGGCGTTGCTGCGCAGCTCCTCCAGCGCGTTCGAGATGTCGGTCGGCTGCGCCACCTCGCCGCCGTCGCCGCGCGCGAAGGCGAGATAGTCCTCCAACATGCCCGACATCTCGTCGATGTCCTTACGCATCGCGTCGATCTCGGGCCCGTCGCCGAACAAGGCGAGCTCGAGTTTGAAGCGGGTGAGGATGGTGCGCAGATCGTGGGACACGCCGGCGAGCATCGCAGTGCGCTGCTCCATCGTGCGCTCGATGCGCGATTTCATCTCGATGAAGGCATGTGCTGCGCGCCGCACCTCGCGTGCGCCGCGTGGCCGGAAGTTCGGCGCCTCGCGGCCCTTGCCGAAGCTTTCTGCCGCGTCCGCCAGCCGCAGGATCGGCTTGATCTGGTTGCGCAGGAACAGCACCGAGACGATCAGCAGGATCGACGAAGTGCCGACCATCCAGAACAGGAAGATGTCGGTGTTGGACGCATAGGCCGCGCTGCGCTGCGCGAACACCCGCATCACCGCGTCGTCGAGCGCAATCCGGATCTCGACCAGATTGGAGCGGCCGACAGTGTCGATCCAATAGGCGCGGCTGATCTGGCGGCCGATCTGTCCCGACAGCGACTGGTCGAGCAGGTTGAAGAACGGCTTCGGCCCCGGCGGCGGCATGTCGCCGGCAGGCAGGAAGTCGACCACCAAATTGAGCCGCTGCTGCGCGATGCGGCGGAGCATGGTGTGGTCCTTGTCCTGTGGATAGGCCTTGTAGATGTCGATCAGCGCGGCGACGTCCTGCACGACGGCGGCCGACAGCCGCCGTGTCACCGTGTTCCAATGCCGCTCCATGAACACGCCGGCCACCACGGTCTGCAGGATCACCATCGGCACGATCATGATCAGGAGCGCGCGGGCATAGAGCCCGGTCGGCATCCAGCTCTTGAACGCATGGCCCATCCAGCCATTCGCGGCGGACACGCGGCGCGAGGCGGTGCGGATCAGAGTGAGACCGGTGTCGAGCGTGGTCATTTGCGGCAACGTTGCGGACGTGTCGAAACTGCTGGCGTGGCGCTCGCGATGCGCAAGACTGCGCCCTCTCTCCTTGTGGGAGAGGGCATCGCTGCAGCTTGCGACATATGTGCTCGGGTGAGGGGTTCGCGCGGCAATCGCCGATTTGCAATGAGAAGAGAACCCCTCATCCGGCAGCCTTCGGCTGCCACCCTCTCCCACAAGGGGCGAGGGTGGTTAACGTCACCGCTGCGCGAGAGCGGCTCGAACAGATCCAGCGCGAACATGTTGTTTGCCTGCTTCGCTCTTACCGCAATCCCTTCAAGCCGACGTCATCAGCCGATAGCCGATGCCGCGCACGGCCTGCAGGAACAGCGGATTCGCCGGGTCGGTCTCGAGCTTGCGTCTGAGACGGTTGATCTGCACGTCGACCGCGCGCTCGTTGACGGTGCCGTTGCCGGTGAGCGCCCCGCGGGGCACGGTCTCGCCGCGGGCATTGGCGAGGATACGCAGCATCTCGCGCTCGCGGTCGGTGAGGTGGATGACCTCCTCGCCCTGTTTCAGCTCGCCGCGTGACAGATGATAGACGAAGGGGCCGAAGCTGACCTGCTCGATCACCTCTTCCGCCGGCGGCGGCGCAGCGCGCTTCAGGATATTGCCGATGCGCAGCGCCAGCTCGCGCGGCTCGAACGGTTTGGCCACGTAGTCGTCGGCGCCGAGCTGCAGCCCCTCGATGCGGCTGTCCGGTTCGGAGCGCGCCGTCAGCATCACGATCGGTACCGAGGACTGGGTGCGGATGAAGCGGGCAAGGTCGAAGCCGCTCTCGCCGGGCATCATCACGTCCAGGATCAACAGATCGAAGTGCAGGCCGGTGAGCTTGGCGCGGGCGTCGCTCGCGCTCATCGCGGTCGTGACGCGGTAGCCTTCGCCGCGCAGGAAGCGCGACAACAGATCGCGGATGCGGCGGTCGTCATCGACGAGCAGGAGGTGCGGCGCGTCGTCGGCGGGGGTCTGCGGAGCACGAGTGGCGATGGCGGCGAGCGGCACGATCACTCCTTTGCGGTGGCGACGGGTGTCTTGAAGATCGCTTCCAGCACCTTGTCCGGATCGTCGCGATCGATCATCGCGCGCAGGAACTGGCGAACCTTATCCGCGCCAGCTGGCCCGACCTGCTCCAGCGCGCGATCGATGCGCCGGGTCTGCAGGCCCGCCAGCTTTGCCACCAGGGCCTCGCCCTTGGCGGTGGCAAAAAGAAGGCGCTGCCGGCGGTCGTTGTTGCCGGTCTTCTGCACGATGTAGCCCTCGTCGAGCAGCTGCTTGAGCACGCGCCCCAAGGACTGCTTGGTGATGCGCAGCACCTCCAGGAGATCGGCGACCTTCAGCCCGGGATAGCGGGTGACGAAATGCATGACGCGGTGATGCGCGCGCCCGAAGCCGAAGGCTTCCAGCTCGTGGTCGGCATCGCCGACGAAATCGCGATAGGCGAAGAACAGGAGCTCGATGATGTCCCAGCGCAACGGCCGCTCGTCCGCCGCCGCAGCCTGCGGCTCGGGAGCCCGCGAATCGGGGCTGTCGGGACGAGTCGAGAAATTTATGTCAGCCATGTTGACGTTTCTGAGGTTCAATGTTACAAAACATTCGCTCACGGCGAAATTTTAGATCGTTTAGCCGGCGAGCGACGTGTCTCAAGACGTGACTGAACAGGCCTGAGTCCGCCCGGAGGGACGGCAAGGGCCGCGCATTGATCTACCGTGTTGTCGAGCGGCATATCGGCAAACATACTGGACTTCCGCCTGGCACAAAAGCGCGTCCTCATCGACCTGCTGGCAGGCAACCGGCCCCAAGCTGGTGGCGAAGTCCAGACCGACGAAGCCAGCAGTGCCGACCGGACCGGTCGGTGCCAGAACTCGCGATGGCCAGCCCAGCGGGGAGCAAGAACATGAGCTTGAATTTCGAAATCCAGCCGACACCCAATCCGACCTCCGCAGAGGAGCGCGCAGCCAAGCTCGCAAACCCCGGCTTTGGCCGGGTCTTCACCGATCACATGGCCGTGGTCCGCTACAATCAGGCGAAGGGCTGGCATGATGCACGCATCGTGGCGCGGGCGAACTTCCCGCTCGATCCGGCCACGGCCGTTCTGCACTATGCGCAGGAGATTTTCGAAGGCCTCAAGGCGTACAAGCGCGACGACGGCGGGGTGAACCTGTTCCGCCCCGATGCCAATGCCAAACGCTTCCACAATTCGGCCGAGCGCATGGCGATGGCGCCGCTGCCCGAGCCCGTCTTCATCGACGCCGTCGAGCAACTCGTGCGCATCGACCGCGCCTGGATCCCGGGCGGGGAGGGCAGCCTGTACCTGCGGCCCTTCATGATCGCGAGCGAGGTCTTCCTCGGCGTGAAGCCGTCGGCGGAATACATCTTCGCCGTCATCGCCTCGCCGGTCGGCTCCTATTTCAAGGGCGGGCCTGCGCCGGTGTCGATCTGGGCATCGGAGAATTACACGCGGGCCGCGATCGGCGGCACCGGCGCCGTCAAATGCGGCGGCAATTACGCGGCGAGCCTGCGCGCCCAGGCCGAGGCGATCGAGCATGGCTGCGACCAGGTCGTCTTCCTCGACGCGCTCGAGCGCCGCTATGTCGAGGAGCTCGGCGGCATGAACGTGTTCTTCGTGTTCGACGACGGCTCGCTTGCGACACCACCGCTCGGCACCATCCTGCCCGGCATCACCCGCGATTCCATCATCGCGCTCGCGAAGGATGCCGGCACCGAGGTGCGCGAGGAGGCCTATTCGATCGACCAGTGGCGCGCGGATGCCAAGAGCGGCCGGCTGAAGGAGGCCTTCGCCTGCGGCACGGCAGCCGTGATCTCGCCGATCGGCAAGGTGCGTTCGACGAGCGGCGATTTCGTCATCAATGGCGGCGAAGCCGGCCCGGTCGCAATGGGACTGCGCAAGAAGCTGGTCGACATCCAGTATGGCCGCACCGCCGATCCCCACAGCTGGATCCGCGAGGTGAAGTGACTGACGCTCCCTTCCGCCTGCCGGTGAAAGGGTGAACTGTGTCCGCGATAGCGGTGCGCTCCCCTCCCCCTTGCGGGGAGGGGTTGGGGGTGGGGGTCTCCGCGAAGACTGCCCGTATGGACCCCCCAACCCCAACCCTCCCCCGCAGGGGGGAAGGAGCGCACCGCATGCGCGGCGAAAGGGTGCGCTCGCCACATCTGAGCAACTCGCAGGACTGAAGCACGTCAGCGGCGGTTGCCGCCATGTGCCACGGCTGCTACCAAGCCGCCATGTCCGACAAACCCAAAAAACCACAGAAATTGAAGGCGCGGCTGCCGCGCGGGCTGGAGGATCGCGGTCCCGCCGCGATCGCGGCCACGCGTGAGATGGTGGAGAAGATCCGCGCCGTCTACGAGCGTTACGGTTTCGAGCCGGTGGAGACGCCCGCGTTCGAATACACCGATGCGCTCGGCAAGTTCCTGCCCGACCAGGACCGCCCGAACGAGGGCGTGTTCTCGTTCCAGGACGATGACGAGCAGTGGATCTCGCTGCGCTACGATCTCACCGCGCCGCTCGCCCGCTACGTGGCGGAGAATTTCGATACGCTGCCGAAGCCCTATCGCTCCTATCGTGCGGGCTATGTGTTCCGCAACGAGAAGCCAGGCCCCGGCCGCTTCCGCCAGTTCATGCAGTTCGATGCCGATACGGTGGGCGCGCCGACCGTCGCGGCTGACGCCGAAAATTGCATGATGGCCGCGGATACGATGGAGGCGCTTGGCATTGCGCGCGGCGACTACGTCGTGCGCGTCAACAACCGCAAGGTCCTCGACGGTGTCATGGAGGGCATCGGTATCGGCGGCGATGACAATATCGGCCGTCGTCTCACCGTGCTGCGCGCGATCGACAAGGCCGACAAGTTTCCGATCGAGGAGATCAGGAAGCTGCTCGGCGAAGGCCGCAAGGACGAGAGTGGTGACTACACCAAGGGCGCGGGCTTGAGCGATCAGCAAGCCGAAGCCGTTCTCTCTTATGTCGGCAGCAAATATGCCGATCCCAGCGGTGACAATGGCAGCGGTTGGGATGTCAGCTTTGCGCAATGGCGCGAAGTCGTCGGCTCGTCCAAGACCGGCCAGGAGGGCATCGATGAGCTCGCCCAGATGGCCAAGCTGTTCTGGAGTGCGGGCTACCGCTACGACCGCATCAGCTTCGACTCGTCGGTCGTGCGTGGCCTCGAATACTACACCGGCCCAGTATACGAGACCGAACTGACGCTGGAAACCAAAGACGAGAAGGGGCGTCCGGTGCGGTTCGGCTCGGTCGGCAGTGGCGGGCGCTATGATGGCCTCGTCTCGCGTTTCCGTGGCGAACTGGTGCCGGCAACCGGTTTCTCCATCGGCGTGTCGCGGCTGCAGGCCGCGCTGACGATGCTCGGCAAGCTCGATACGCGCCCGGCGTTCGGTCCCGTGGTCGTGACCGTGTTCGATCGCGATCGCGTTGCCGACTATCAGGCGATGGTGTCCAAGCTGCGCAATCACGGCATCCGCGCCGAGCTCTATCTCGGCAATCCCAAGAACATGGGCAATCAGCTCAAATATGCCGACCGCCGCAACGCGCCCTGCGTCATCATCCAGGGCTCGGACGAAAAGGCGCGCAGCGAGGTGCAGATCAAGGATCTGATCGAAGGCGCCAAGGCGGCCGCCGCGATCGCCTCCAACCAGGAATGGCGCGAGAGCCGTCCGGCGCAATTCTCCTGCAAGGAGGACGAGCTGATCGCCGGAGTGCGCGAGGTGCTCGCTCGCCATGATGTGAGCTGGGGATAATCGAACGCGTCATACGCGGGCTTGACCCGCGTATCCATCTTCCAAATGATGGTCCTCGATTAAGCGATGGATTGCCGGATCGAGCCCGGCAATGACGAGTGGACAGGGAGCGATAGGAATGCCTGAGATCACCGTGAACATGGCCGCCGGCCGCACCGACGAGCAGAAGGCCAACATGATGCGCGACATCACCAAGGCGTTGGTGACGCATCTCGGCGTCGATGCGGACGCCGTGGTGATTCAGATCAACGAGGCGCCGCTGTCGCACAAGATGAAGGGCGGCAAGACCTTCGTCGAGCGCGCCGCAGAACAGAAGAAATAAGCCCGACTGTCGTCCCTGCGAAAGTAGGGACCCATAGCCACCGCCGCGTGTTGTGACGGCAGCTGTCCCCACGGCGTGCCGACCGCAAGGCCGGTGGCTATGGATCCCGGATCGGCCCACGCGCGCCGCGCGCTTGTCCGGGACGAGAGCGGAATTCGGAGCAGTCATGGACGCACGTGACATCATCAAGATCGGTCTGCGTGCCGAACGCATCCTGGTGGTGCCGCCGGAGCGCACGGTCGGGCATTTCCTGGCGCATATGCCGATGGTCTATGCGACGCCGATGATGATCCTGGAAATGGAGATGACATCGGGCGATGCGATCAGCGCCGCGCTGCCGGAGGGCTGGGTGACGGTCGGCACCGAGGTCGAGGTCAAGCACCTGGCGGCTGCGCCCGTCGGCGCCACCATCCGCACCACGGCCGAAGTCATCGAGGTCGAGCGCCGCGTGATCCGCTTTGCGGTCGCAGCGTTTCACGGCGATCTCAAGATCGGCGAGGGCCGGCACGGCCGCGGGCTCGTCAACGTCGCGCAATTCAAGAAGCGGTTCGGGGTGGTGTAGCGGCGAAAAAGATTCGTCATGCGCGGGCTTGACCCGCGCATCCATCGAATGAATGAACTCAAATAGTTCTTACGAAGATGATGGATTGCCGGGCCTTCGCCTCGCCGAAGCGGCTTCGGCCGCGCAGGCGGGTCAAGCCCGGCAATGACGATGAGGGGCGCGGTTTCTATTTCGCCAATTCCTTCGACCGCGCCGTCGCGGCTGCAACCGCACGTTCGAGCAGCGGAGCGAAGCCATCCGCGCCCATCAGCACCGAGAGTGCCGCCGCGGTGGTGCCGCCGGGGGAGGTGACATTCTGGCGCAAGGTCGCGGCCGAAAGATCCGACCGGTGCAGCAGCTCGCCCGCGCCTGAGACCGTGTCGCGCGCGAGCTTCGTCGCCAGCGCTTCCGGCAGGCCGGCGGCGACGCCGGCGCGGGCGAGTTCTTCGGCGAGCAGGAACAGGTAGGCCGGGCCCGAGCCCGATACGGCGGTGACCGCGTCCATCAGGCTCTCCTCGCCGACCCATTCGACCGCGCCGGTGGCGCGCAACAGCGCGTCCGCGGTGGCGCGCTGGGTGGCGCTGACATCGCTTGCGGGCACCGCCACGGTGATGCCGCGGCCGATCGCAGCCGGCGTGTTCGGCATCGCCCGCACGACAGCGCCGCCGCAGAGTTCCTGCAGGGCGCCGATGGTGGTGCCGGCCATGATCGAGACCACCAGCGTTGCCGGCGACACCCAGCGCTTCAGCGCAGGCGCGACGTCCCGGAACATCTGCGGCTTGACCGCAACGACCAGCGTGTCGGCGTCCGCTGCATCAGTTGGATTGAGCCGCACACCCTTGGCGCCAAGCGCGCGGATCTCGTCCGACGGCGCAGGATCGATCACCACCACGCGCGACGGATCGAGTCCCTGCGAAAGCCAGCCGGTCAGCATCGCGCCGCCCATCTTGCCCGCGCCGGCGAGCACGATAGTGCCGCTGATGGTCTGGAGTGTGTTGTTGTTCACTGCTGTCACCGCACACAAGCTGTCGTCCCGGCCTTGAGCCGGGACCCATAACCACCAGCGGTTCTAGTGGAGCGATGGCAGAGCGACAAGCAGCTTGCTCGCACAGAGAAATCACGCGGTATGGGTCCCGGCGTTCGCCGGGACGACACTGAACGAGAGGCGGGAGGCCTATGCCTCGCCCTCGGTGTCGAACAGCGCCGCGGCCATCGCCTCCTGAGTCGATTTCCCGGCCCAGACCACGAACTGGAAGGCCGGGAAATAGCGCTCGCAGGCGTGGATGGCGCCGTCGAGCATGCTGGCGCACTGGCGCTCCGAGGCGGTGATGCCGCCGGGCAGCACCAGCGCCTGGCGGTGCATCACCATGCCGGTATGGGTCCAGATGTCGAAATGCCCGAGCCAGAGCTGCTCATTGATCGCGGCGATCAGCCGCTGCACCTCCGCGCGCCGCATTTCCGGAATCTTCATGTCGAAGGCGCAGGCGAGATGCAGTGCCTCGATCTCGGCCATCCAGGTGAAGGAGAGCTGATAGTCCGTCCATTGCCCCCTTGAGGCGATCGTTATTTCGTCGATACCGGAGCGTTCGAACGCCCAGTTGTTGTCGGCAGCAATGGTCTCGACCACGGTCAGCGGATCGTTCCCGGAATCGATGATGCCTTCGAGCAAGGACATGCCGTCTCGACCTCTTGTCTTTTGTTCTCGGTGGTACATACGCGGCGACCCGGCCCGCGCCCTTCAGGCGCCAATCGCAACCGGCTTGCAGTCCCGGGCGAACCCCGGGCGTTGCGCGAACAAACTGATGTGATTTGCGGAATCGGCGCAACTGCACGCTGAATCCGTCCACAACGAAACCCCATTTCGTCCACAGCTCATCCGGCCTGTGGATTTCGGCCCGCCGAGAACAAAACGGAATCGGATTCGCCGAACTTTGCTCGATGTGACCGATTTGACTCGCCCGTCCAGGAACCGGGACGGCCGCAGATGCATGGCCGGTGGTCGGCTTTCGCCAGGCCAAGGAACTTGCCCGGCCCGACGGCGCCCGGCATATTTGGGACGGGTCGTCCAGCCGGACGGCCCATGTTCTCAGGGCGGGGTGGAATTCCCCACCGGCGGTAAGGGCGCTCCCCGATCGGGGTGCCCAAGCCCGCGAGCGCCTTGCCTGATCTTGCGATCCGGCAAGGGTCAGCAGATTCGGTGCGACTCCGAGGCCGACGGTTACAGTCCGGATGAAAGAGAACGGGTCCCGGCACCTCGCGCGTTCATGCGCGGGGGCGTCGTCGTTCCGTATGCCCTGATTCTGGTCTCAAACGAGGACAACCATGAATCAGATGTTGCAAGACCCCCAAGCTGAAATCGAACAAGCCGAAACCGAAGCCATTGGAGCCGTTCCGCAGGCGGCGGTTCCCGCTGAGCCAAGTCCGCCGGACGAGGCGCCGCCGACGCTGTCGCATCCGCGTTTCACCAAGCCGCAGCGCGTCGCCTTCGTGCAGTCGGCCTGGCATCGCGATGTCGTGGCCGAGTGCCGCATCGCCTTCCTCGCCGAAATCGAGGCGCGCCATATCGCACGCGAGCGCGTCGACGTCTTCGAGGTGCCGGGGTCGTTCGAGATCCCGCTGCATGCACAGCTCCTGGCCAAGACCCGCCGCTACACGGCGATCGTGGCCGCCGGGCTCGTCGTCGATGGCGGCATCTACCGGCACGAATTCGTCGCCGACACCGTGATCAAGGCGCTGATGGATGTGCAGTTGCGAACGGAAGTGCCGGTGTTCTCGGCGGTGCTGACGCCGCAGCAATTCCACGAGACGCAGGCGCATTTCGAGTTCTTCCGCAAGCATTTCGCGGTTAAGGGCATCGAGGTCGCCGAGGCCTGCGCCAACACGCTGCTGAGCCTCGAGCGTCTGCGCGGCCAGGTGGCGGCGGGGATCATGTAGTCCGGCGAAAGCAAGGGAAAGCAAGGCCTGGGGCGGTTACAGCTATCGCGACAAATGAGCTGTCGTCCCGGCGAACGCCGGGACGACACCGACGTTTGGGTCGTTACCGAGCCAAATCAAAGAAGCACCTGGACGATCCTTCCCCGCCATCCGGAAGCGCGATCTTCCCGCCGCGATCATGCCCGGTCCATTTGGTTGTCATCTTCACCGCCGCACCTATAAAGTCGGCGATGGGAGGACGCTGGTCCGTGGCGACGGGCTGGCCAAGCATCATGTTCGACGGACACGATCCCTTTCTTGTCGCGTTGTCGGTGGCGATCGCGATCCTGGGCGGCTACACCGGCTTCAGCCTGACCGCGCGCATTCGGGACGCGGCGGGCGTGAACCGCCGCGTGTTGCTGTCCGGAGCCGCCGTATTTTTGGCGGTCGGCATCTGGACCATGCATTTCGTCGGCGTGATGGCCGCGCCGATTCCGGCTGACGCCGTGTATCTGGTGCTGCCGACCATCGTCTCGTTCCTGATCTGCGCGCTGGTGGTCGGCGTCTCCTTGTTCTTCGTCAGCATCGGCGAACCGTCACCGCGACGGATCATTCCCTCCGCTGTGCTGCTCGGCACCGGCATTGCCAGCATGCACTATGTCGGCATCCACGGCCTCGCGGGGCAGTTCGGCATCACGCATGATCCGCTGATGGTGCTCTTGTCCGTGGCGATCGCGATGCTGGCCGCCTATGGGGGCTTGCGCATCTTTCTGGCGCGACAGGACGGCCTGCGCCTCGCCGCCAGCGCGATCGCGTTCGGTGTTGCCGTCTCCGGCATGCACTATACTGCAATGCTCGGCATGCATTTCGTGCCGCTCACGGCAGAAGCGCATCACCATGTCGCCGCAGGCCTTGCTGCTTCGCAGCAAGTGCTGTCGATCGTGGTCGCCGTGCTGTGCTTTGTGGTCGCGGCCGGCTTCCTGCTCTCCCTCGTGCCCGATCCGCGCCGGCAGGCCGAGGCAGTGGCCGACCCAGCAGCGAACATGGAACCGGCGATTGCCGAGGTCGCGCCATCTGCGGCGCCCGAGGGGCCGGCGGTGCTCCCAAACAGTGTTCGCCTGATGCCGGCGCCGCTGGGCGGCATCGGCCAGCCGCCGCGGCTTGCAGCGTCACGGCTCCCGGTCGAAGGCGCCAACGGCACCCATTTCATCGATGCCGGCGAGGTCCGCAGTCTCCGCGCCGACGCTCATTATACAAGAATACATGACGGCACCCGCGAGCGCATGTGCCCGTGGTCGATCTCGGAAGCCGAGGCGCAGCTCGATCCCAGCCTGTTCATCCGGGTGCACCGCAGCCACATCGTGGCGATCTCCCATGTCTGCTTTGTCGGCAAGGAGGGTGATGGCGCCATCATCGAGCTCGATGGTCCCGCGCCGCATCGCGTTCCTGTCAGCCGTGCCAAGATTGCCGAGGTGAAGGCGCGCCTCGGGCTGGTGCGGCGGCACGCTTAGCGTCCCCGTCGCCCGGCAATAGGTCGCTCGCGCTGACGCAATTCGTGCGCGGCGAGCGGCAACTCATGTGATTTGAGCTGCATTCGTGCCGCGCGCATTGCGCCGGCCCCGATCCCGGACAAGCCTCCGCTCAACGACGCGCCTCTCGCTGCGGTCTTCGCAACTGCAGCAACCGCGGCGCGAACGAAAAACCAGAGAAGGGAGGACAAGGATGATTCCTGGCCCATTCAGCTATCACCGGCCTGACAGCGTGGCCGACGCGGTCAAGCTGCTCGCGAGCCTGGGCGACGAAGCCCGGCCGCTCGCCGGCGGCCATAGCCTCGTGCCGATGATGAAGCTCAGGCTTGCCACCCCCGGACACCTGATCGATCTGCATGGCGTGGGCGAGCTGAAGTTCATCCGCCGCGACGGCAGCCATATCCGCATCGGCGCGATGACGACCCAGCATGAACTGCTCGCCTCCGACGAGATCGGGGCCAGCCTGCCAATCCTGCAGGAAGCAGCAAGCCTGATCGCCGATCCGCAGGTGCGTTATCGCGGCACGCTCGGCGGCAACGTCGCCAATGGCGATCCTGGCAACGACATGCCGGCGCTGATGATGATGCTGGGCGCGAGCTACAAGCTCGAAGGCCCCAGCGGCGCACGCGAGGTCGCGGCCTCTGACTTCTATCAGGGCGCCTATTTCACCGCGCTCGAGCCGGGAGAGCTGCTGACCGAAATCTCTATTCCGGTGCCGCCAGCCGGCCATGGCTATGCCTATGAGAAGCTGAAACGGAAAGTGGGCGATTACGCGACGGCCGCGGCCGCCGTGGTGCTGACGATGGCCAACGGCAAGGTGGCCACCTGCGCGATCGGGCTGACCAATCTGCATGAGACGCCGCTGCTGGCGGCCGACGCCGCCAAGGCGGTGGTCGGCACGGCGCTGGATGCGGCGGCGCTGAAGGCGGCAGCCGACGCGGCGCGCGCCATCATGGCGCCTGCAGCGGACGCACGCGGCCCGGTCGAATACCGCAAACATGTCGGCGGCGTCATGGTGATCCGCGCGCTTCAGCGCGCGGCCAGCCGGGCGAAGTGAGACATATGCGCGCGCTGTCGCGGCATGCTCACTGCAACCTCGCCCCGCTTGCGGGGAGAGGTCGGATTGCATCGTCAGATGCAATCCGGGTGAGGGGGTACAGGTCTAACAATTGGCACCGCTTGTGCGTCTGCCACCCCAACCCTCTCAGCGCGAGCGAAGCTCGTCGCGACGCCGTAAGAACGGGGAGAGGGAGCGCACCGACATCGTCGCTCCGACCGGGATCAATCCTGCCGCCCAACTAATAATCCCCTGAGGGACCAACCAATGCCCAAAACCCACGTCACCATGAAAGTGAACGGCAGCGAGGTTGAAGGCCTCGTCGAGCCGCGCACGCTGCTGGTGCATTTCCTGCGCGAGCAGGCCCAGCTCACCGGCACCCATATCGGCTGCGAAACCACCCATTGCGGCGCCTGCACCGTCGACATCGATGGCATGAGCGTGAAGAGCTGCACGATGTTCGCAGTCCAGGCGCAGGGCGCCGACATCACCACGATCGAAGGCATGGCCAATGCGGACGGCACGCTGTCGCCGCTGCAGGAGGGCTTTCGCATGATGCACGGGCTGCAATGCGGCTTCTGCACGCCGGGCATGATCATGCGCGCGCATCGCCTTCTGAAGGAGAATCCACAGCCGACGGAAGAGGAGATCCGCGCCGGCATCTCCGGCAACATCTGCCGCTGCACCGGCTATCAGAACATCGTCAAGGCGATCCAATACGCCGCCGCCAAGATCAATGGCGTGGAATTCAAGGAGGCCGCGGAATGAACGACATGACTCCCACGCGGGAACAACGCGAAGCCGCGCTCGAAGGCATGGGCTGCAAGCGCAAGCGCGTCGAGGACATTCGCTTCACCCAAGGCAAGGGCAACTATGTCGACGACGTCAAGCTGCCGGGCATGCTGCACGGCGATTTCGTCCGCTCGCCGCATGCCCATGCGCGGGTGAAATCGATCAATACCGACGAAGCGCTCAAAGTGCCGGGCGTGCTCGCTGTCATCACCGCCGAGACCCTCAAGACCGTCAATCTCGCCTGGATGCCGACGCTCGCCGGCGACGTGCAGATGGTGCTCGCCGACGGCAAGGTGCTGTTCCAGAACCAGGAGGTCGCGTTCGTGGTTGCGACCGACCGCTATGCTGCTGACGATGGTGTCAGCAAGGTCGTGGTTGAGTACGAGCCGCTGCCGGTGCTGATCGATCCGTTCAAGGCCATGGACTCTGACGCGCCCGTTTTGCGCGAGGACCTCGCCGGCAAGACATCAGGCGCGCACGGCCCGCGCAAGCATCACAACCATATCTTCGAGTGGGCGATCGGCGACAAGGATCTGACGGACGCCGCCTTCAACAAGGCCGAGGTGACGATCAAGGAGATGATCTCCTATCACCGCACCCATCCGTCGCCGCTCGAGACCTGCCAGTGCGTCTGTTCCTTTGATAAGATCAAGGGCGAGCTGACGATCTGGGGTACCTTCCAGGCGCCGCATGTGATCCGCACGGTGGTGTCGCTGATCGCGAAACTGCCGGAGCAGAAGATCCACGTCATCGCGCCCGATATCGGCGGCGGCTTCGGCAACAAGGTCGGCGCTTATCCCGGCTACATCTGCGCGGCGGTCGCATCGATCGTCACCGGCAAACCAGTGAAATGGGTCGAGGACCGGATAGAGAACCTGACCGCGACGTCGTTCGCGCGGGACTACCACATGACCACAGAGATCGCCGCGACGAAAGAGGGCAAGGTCACCGGGCTACGCGTCCACGTGCTCGCCGATCACGGCGCGTTCGACGCCTGCGCCGATCCTTCGAAATGGCCGGCCGGCTTTTTCAACATCGTCACCGGCTCCTATGATTTCCCGGTCGCGCATTGCGTGGTCGACGGCATCTACACCAACAAGGCACCAGGCGGCGTCGCCTATCGCTGCTCGTTCCGCGTCACCGAGGCCGCCTATTGCATCGAGCGCGCGATGGACATCCTGGCGCAGAAGCTCAACATGGATCCAGCCAAGCTGCGCTTGAAGAATTTCGTCAAGCCCGAGCAGTTTCCCTATCACTCCGCGCTTGGTTGGGAATACGACTCCGGGAACTATCACACCGCGATGCGCAAGATGATGGAGACGACCGACTACGCCAGCTTGCGCAAGGAACAGGCGGAGAAGCGCGCGGCGTTCAAGCGCGGCGAGACCCGCGAGATCATGGGCCTCGGTGTCTCGTTCTTTACCGAGATCGTCGGTGCTGGACCATCGAAGAACTGCGATATCCTTGGCATCGCGATGTTCGATTCTTGCGAGATCCGGCTGCATCCGACCGGAGCCGGCATCGCGCGGATGGGCACCAAGAGCCAGGGCCAGGGTCACGAGACCACCTGGGCTCAGATCATCGCCACCGAGATCGGCATCCCCGCCGACAATATCATGGTGGAGGAGGGCAATACCGACACCGCGCCCTATGGTCTCGGCACCTATGGCTCACGCTCGACGCCGGTCGCGGGCGCGGCAATCGCGATGGCCGCGCGCAAGATCAAGGCCAAGGCGCAGATGATCGCAGCCTATAAGCTCGAGGTCCACGAGGACGATCTCGAATGGGACATCGACGGCTTCCGCGTCAAGGGGCTGCCGGAAAAGGTGATGTCGATGAAGGACATCTGCTGGGCGGCCTATAACTCGGTGCCGCCGGGCATGGAGCCGGGGCTGGAGGCCGTGAGCTACTACGATCCGCCCAACATGACCTATCCGTTCGGCGCTTATCTCTGCGTGATGGACATCGATGTCGACACCGGCGTCTACAAGGTCCGGCGCTTCTATGCGCTGGATGATTGCGGCACCCGCATCAACCCAATGATCATCGAGGGCCAGGTGCATGGCGGGCTGACGGAAGCGTTCGCGATCGCGATGGGGCAGGAGATCCGCTACGATGAGGGCGGCAACGTCGTCACCGGCTCGTTCATGGATTTCTTCATGCCGACTGCGGTGGAGACGCCGCATTGGGAGACCGACTTCACCGTGACACCGTCGCCGCATCATCCGATCGGCGCCAAGGGCGTCGGCGAAAGCCCGAATGTCGGCGGCGTGCCGGCGTTCTCCAACGCGGTGAATGACGCGTTCTCGTTCCTGGGCTCGACGCACATTCAGATGCCCCACGATTTCTGGCGCAACTGGAAGGCGGCGAAGGAATTGGGTGTGGTGGGGTAGTCAATCGGTGCTTGCTGCGATGAAGGTGCGTTCCCTCCACCCTTGCGGGGGGAGGGTTAGGGAGGAGGGTACCCCACGGGCAGTCTCGCTCGGAGACCCCCACCCCCGACCCCTCCCCGCAAGGGGGAGGGGAGTTCACTTCCGATGCCGCTCTGCTGACATACATCTAGCGTGCTACGAATATGAAAACCCGCGACCAGATCGCAGAACGACTCGCCGCCTGCGGCTACATCGCCGACGGCGAGCTTGCGACTGCAATTGCGCTGATGCAGATGCTCAGGCGTCCGCTGCTGCTCGAGGGCGAGGCCGGCGTCGGCAAGACCGAGGTCGCCAAGGCGCTGGCCTGCGTCCACGCGACCGAGCTGATCCGGCTGCAATGCTATGAAGGGCTGGACCAGTCGCAGGCGCTGTACGAGTGGAACTACCAGCGCCAGCTGCTGGCGATCGAGGCGCATCGCGGCCATGCCGAGCAGATCGAGGATCAGATCTTTTCGGAAAAATACCTGCTGGAACGGCCGCTGCTATCAGCCATCCGCCGCGCCACCCCGCCGGTGCTGCTCATCGATGAAATCGATCGCGCCGATGACGAATTCGAGGCGTTTCTGCTCGAACTGCTCTCCGATTTCCAGATCTCGATTCCTGAGCTTGGCACCATCAAGGCGGCCTCGATTCCGCATGTGGTGCTGACGTCGAACGGCACGCGCGAGCTCTCCGATGCGCTGCGGCGGCGCTGCCTCTACCACTATGTCGACTATCCCGATGTCGATCGCGAGGCGCGCATCATCCTGGCGCGGATCGACGGCGCCTCGGCGCAGCTGTCGCTGCAGATCGCGCAGATGGTGAACTCGGTCCGCAAGGAGGAGCTGCGCAAGGTGCCGGGCGTTGCCGAGACGCTCGACTGGGCGGCCGCGCTGGTCGGGCTCGACGTGCGTGATCTCAAAGACCAGCCGGAGATCGTGCACGACACCCTGATGTGCCTGCTCAAGACCCATGAGGATCGCGCCCGGATCACGCGCGAGGTTTCCGCGCGCCTGCTGGGGAGGGTCGCATGAGCTGCTGCGGCACCACGCCCGAGCCAGGCGATCTGGACGCGGTCTCGCGCCTGGTTGCAGGCCGGCTGAGTGCTTTTCTGAAGACGCTGCGCGACAATGGCTTTGCCGTGGGCCTGGCCGAGGGGCGGGATGCGGCGGCGGTGATGGCGTCCGGTTTGGCGCAAAGGCCGGGTCTGCTGCGCTCCGCCTTCAAGCACCTGTTGTCGGCGGGGAAGAGCGAGTGGGATCGCTTCGATGGCCTGTTCGATGCATTCTGGCTGAACCGGCGCGTGCGATCGCGCTCACACGTTTCAGGGTCGAGCAAGACGGCGAACAGTCCGTCGTTGAAGACGCTGCAGGACACCGGCAGCATGCAGCCGGCCGCGTCGTCCGCGACTGATCAAGTGCCGTCGCTGGATGACGCGGCGCAAGCCGCTGGAAGCGAAGGCCGGGCAGAGGGCGCCTCTGTTGTCGAGAATCTCGCCGAGACCGATTTCCGCAAGCTCGCTGATCCGGACCAGGTGCGAGAAGCGCATGAGGCCGCCGCGCGCTTGGCGAAAGCGATGCGCACGCGGCTGACAAGGCGGGATCGGCTGCGCCGTCGCGGCGCACGGCTCGATCTGCGTCGCACCATCCATCGCAATATCAGCCATGGCGGCGTGCCGATCACGCTGGTCAAGAGAAAGCGAAAAGACAAGCCGCTGCGGCTGGTCGTGCTGCTCGATGCCTCCGGCTCGATGAGCCTGTACACCTCGGTGTTCCTGCGCTTCGTCCATGGCGTGCTGGATGAGTTTCGCGAGGCCGAGGCGTTCCTGTTTCACACGCGGCTCGTCCACGTCTCCGACGCGATGAAGGAGAAGGATGCCGCGCGTGCGCTCGACCGGCTCTCGATGATGGCGCAGGGCGCGGGCGGCGGCACCAGGATCGGCGAGAGCCTCTCGAGCTTCAATCGCTGGCACGCCGCGCGCGTGATCCATTCGCGCACCTGCGTGATGATCGTCTCCGACGGCTACGAGACCGGCGACGCTGCCTTGTTAGGACGGGAAATGGCGCAGCTGGCGCGACGCTGCCGCCGCATCGTCTGGCTCAACCCGATGGCCGGCTGGCAGGGCTATGCGCCCGAAGCGAAAGGCATCAAGGCCGCGCTGCCGCATGTCGACCTCTACGCGCCCGCGCATACGCTGGCAACGCTCGGGGCGCTGGAGCCGTATTTGGCGAGGTTGTGATGGGAGTGCAGCGCAGAGAGATGACACGAGAACGAGCGGCATCGGCAGTATGCTCCCTCCCCCCTTTTGGGGGAGGGCTGGGGAGGGAGGCCTCCAAGCATACCGCCCGTGGCTTACCCCTCTCCCTAACCCTCCCCCACAAGGGGGGAGGGAACGCACCGCTGCCGCTGCAACAGTGCGACCTCCACGTGCTGCATGGGAGGCTCGTATGACCACTGCCCCTGAAGTGCTCGATCTTGCTGCGCAGCTAAAGGCTGCCGAGGAAAGCTTCGTGCTGGCGACCGTCGTGCGCACGGTGTCGGTGACCGCGGCGAAAGCCGGCGCGAAGGCGATTATCCGGCCCGACGGCTCGATCGTCGCGGGCTGGATCGGCGGTGGTTGTGCGAGAGGCGCGGTCTTGAAGGCGGCGCGCGAGGCCCTCGCCGACGGCATCCCGCGCATGGTGTCGGTGCAGCCGGAAAATCTGCTGGCCGAGCTCGGCGTCAAGGCGGGCGAAATTCGCGAAGGCGTGAAGTTCGCCAGCAACATGTGCCCGAGCAAGGGAACGATGGATATCTTCGTCGAGCCGGTACTGCCGCATCCGTCGCTGGTGATATTCGGTGCAAGCCCGGTGGCGCTGTCGCTGGCGGCGCAGGCCAAGCCGCTTGGCTATCACGTGACACTGGCTGCGCCCGCGTCTGATCTCGTCGCCACCTCCGAGGCCGATATGTTGATCGACGGCTTCGCGCTCGGTCCGCTCGGCGATGCCAAGCGCTTCGTGGTGGTGTCGACGCAGGGCAAGGGCGACGAGGCCGCGCTGCGGGCGGCCGTCGACACCGAGGCGATCTATCACGCGTTCGTCGGCAGCCGGCGCAAGATGGCCTCATTGCGCGAGAAGCTGATCGCCGATGGCGTCGATCCCAACCGGCTCGACCGCGTCAAGGCGCCGGCCGGCCTCGATCTCGGTGCCATCACGCCGGAGGAAATCGCGATGTCGATCCTGGCGGAGATGACGATCGAGCGGAGGCGGGGGCAGCGCGCTCCTAATTTCGGCCTCGCCGGCGTCGGAGAGCGGCGTGCATAGGGATGACGCCAGCGTCGATCCGTTCAAGAACAATTGACGTCAAACATTGCGTCTGCAATCGCATTCGTCGTCGGCTAAGGTCGGTGGCGGGGTAGCATAACGGCCGTCACGCTAGCCCCAAGCCGAGATGACGTTCGATGTCTCAATCAAGGCCGCTCTTTGCTGCGCCGCCGGCATCCGCAAGATCCTGAGGCGCCGAGATGGATGGCAAGCATCATACGCCGATGAGCCGGCGCGATCTGCTGGCGCTGATCGGCACGGTGGCCGGCAGCGCGGCGATGTATCATGCGATGACAAGCCTCGGCTTCGCCGCTGAATCCACCTACAACGGCCCGATCAAGCTCCACGGCGATCCGAACGGCGCCTCCGTGCTGGTCCTGGGTGCCGGTCTTGCCGGCATGACCGCGGCGTTGGAGCTGCGCAACGCCGGCTACAGAGTCAAGGTGCTCGAATTCAACAGCCGGCCCGGTGGCCGCAACTGGACCCTGCGCGGCGGCGACACCTTCACCGAACTCGGTGGCAACAGCCAGACCTGCGAATTCGCGCCGGGCCTCTACATCAATCCGGGGCCGTGGCGAATTCCATATCACCATCGTGGCGTGCTCGACTATTGCCGGCGTCTCAATGTTGCGCTCGAGCCGTTCATCCAGCTCAACCACAATGCGCTGCTGCACGCCGCGAATGGATTCGGCGGCAGGCCGCAGCGGATCCGCGAGATCCAGGCGGATTTCCAGGGCCACGTCTCGGAGCTGCTTGCCAAGGTGACGCAGCAGGGCGCGCTCGATGTCGCCGTCTCCAAGCAGGACAAGGAGGTCCTGCTGGTGGCCCTGAGGAGCTGGGGAGCGCTCGACTCCAGCTACACCTACAAGAGCAGCCTGATCGCGGCAGGGCACCGCGGCTTTGAGAAGGCGCCGGGCGGAGGCATCGGCGCGGCACCCGTCGCGGGGACGCCGATCGAGATGTCGGAGATCCTGCAGTCGCGCCTGTGGCGTTACTTGCAGAATTTCGCGCAGTTCGATTTCCAGACGACGTTGTTTCAACCGGTCGGCGGCATGGACGCGATCGGAAAGGCTTTCGCGCGCGAACTCGGCGACCTCATTCACTATAACGCCAGGGTGACACGGATTCAGCAGGGCGGTGATGGCGTCACGGTGACCTACGCCGACACCGACGCGCAGGCCGCGGTCCACCAGGAGAGAGCGGACTGGTGCATCTGCACGATTCCCTTGTCGATCCTCAGCCAGATCGAGATCGATGTCGGCGCGCCGATGCAGGCTGCGATCGAGGCCGTTCCGTACATCGCCTCGGTCAAGATCGGCTTGCAGTTCAAGCGGCGCTTCTGGGAGGAGGATGACGCGATCTATGGCGGCATCAGCTACACCGATCTGCCGATCGGCCAGATCGGCTATCCCAGCGCGGACTTCAATCGAAGCGGCCGCGGCGTGCTGTTAGGCGCTTATCTGTTCGGCTTGCCGAACGCCTATGAATTCACGGCCTTGACGCCGCAGGAGCGAATCGCGCGAGCGGTGGAGTTCGGTTCGCAGATCCATCCGCAGTACCGCACGGAGTTCGAGACCGGCGTTGCGGTCGCCTGGAGCCGGATGCCGTTCACGCTCGGCTGCGCCGGCTACTGGACCGAGGCGGCACGCGCGCAGCACTACGACAACCTCTGTCAGATCGACGGCCGGATTGCGCTCGCCGGCGAGCACGTGTCCTACATTCCGGCTTGGCAGGAAGGCGCGATCCTGTCGGCGCTCGATGCAGTCACGCGGCTGCATCAGCGTGTGATGAAGAGCTAGCCGGGTGGCTTCGATGAAGGATCATCCGCAGCTCATGGCCACGATCCGGCCGCTCGTCGGTGCTGCGGCCATGCTGGCCGCCTGCGGCGCGCAACTGCTCACTTTGCCGGCGTCGAACGCGCAGTCGAATTCAGCGGCGCAAACGGACATCGTGTTCAGCCCGGGCTACAGGTTCGTCGAGCGGGACGGCGACAGTCTTTACCGCAACGTCTGCAGCGGCTGCCACATGATGGATGGAACGGGCGCGCGTGGCGCCGGCACCTTCCCCTCGCTTGCCGGAAACGCCAAGCTGCAGGCCGGAGCCTATCCGCTGCATGTCGTCACTCACGGCCAGCACGGCATGCCGCCGCTCGGTGCCTTCATGAGCGACGAGCAGGTCGCCGCCGTCGTCAACTACGTGCGAACGCATTTCGGCAACGACTATCAGGACGCCGTCACCGCCGAGGATGCCAAAGCCGCACGGCCCTGAGAGCGGCGTTGGCTTGTGCCTTTACGCGCTTCTGCCGATCGCGCGCCGCAACAGCCGCGTGGCCTCGTCGCCGGACACATCATCGCCTGCCCACGCCACGAACTGGTCGGGCCGCACCAGAATCAGCCGCGCCTCATATTGTTCGCGGCCGTCTGCCGCGGTGTCGTTGATGACCTTGAGCGGCATGCGCAATTCCGCGGCGGCCTGCGCGAAGTGGAATGTTGCATCATCCGCGCCGAGCGCGACCAGCGCAAAGCCTTGACCCAATTCCTCGAAGACATTCCTGCCTGATGACAGCGGCTGCGGCGCCAGATGATGGCCGGCACGCGCCGCATAGGCATGGTTGCCGATCGCGCTGCTCACCGCACCCGGCGTTCCCCACACGATCGGCGAGCCTTCATAATGGGGCTCGAACGCGTTCACCTCGGCGCGCGCGCCGGACTGCCGCGCGCGCCAGGCCGCTTCGAAATCGAAGCGGTCGCGGGCCGGATCGTGACGGCGGAGGAAGTCGCGGTCGGTCAGGATCGACTGTTCGATGAAGTCGCGCGCGGTGGAGGCGAACACCGGCTGCCGCTCGGCGCTATAGCTGTCGAGCAGGCCAGCGCCGGCCCAGCCCTGCAGCTGCGCGGCCAGCTTCCAGGACAGGTTGACGGCATCCTCGAGCCCGCTGTTGACGCCATAGCCGCCATAGGGCGGATGGCTGTGGGCGGCGTCGCCGGCGATGAAGATGCGCCCAGCACGATAGCTGTCGGCAATCGCAAAGCGCAGATCCCAGAAGCCGATGTGCTCGAACTCGATGTCGAATTCGGTGCCGGCAGCCTCGTGCAGGATGCGCTTGAAATCGAAATTGTCGCGCGTGGTGTCGGCCGGCACCGGCGCGTGGAAGAACCAGGTCGAGCCGAGATCGACTCGGCCGAAGAACTTCCAGTAGCCGTCAAGCTCCGGATGCAGCACGTTGTAGAATGATTTGCCGGGGTAACGCGCCAGCAGTTCATGCAGGCCGGTGGAGCGGAACACGAGCAGCACCATCAGCCGGTCATGGTCGGATCGCGTCTGGGTGATGCCCGCCTGCTCGCGGACCAGCGAACGGCTGCCGTCGCAGCCGACCACGTAGTCTGCGCGCAGCGTCCGCTTGCCGCCGTTGCGATCGGCGATCTCGACCTCCGCACCATCGGCGTCCTGGCGGACGGCCGTGCAAGTCCAGCCGTAGAGCAATTCGATGCTCTCGATCTCGGCGGCGCGCCGCCGCAGCACCGCCTCGGTGGCGTACTGCGGCAGCCGCTCATTGTCGGTGAAGTAGAACGGCCGGACCAGCTCGCGCTGCAGCCAGTCATGACTGTAGCCGCTGAGCAGCGAGCCATAGGCGGTGAGCCCGCCGATGCCGTAGTCGCGCGGAATGGTGCGCGCGGCGCGCAGCGCGTCTTCCGCACCCCAGACCTGGAAATGCTCCATGGTGCGCTGGGTGAGGTTCTGTCCCTTCGGAATCCGCTGCGGCTCCGGATAACGCTCGACGACGATCGACTTGATGCCCCGCAGGCCGAGGTCGATCGCGAGCCCGATCCCGACCGGGCCACCGCCGACGATCACCACGGGCGTTGTTGCGTGCGTCATCATCCGCATGCGTTTCCTTGTTGCGGCCTCGGTCATTCCGGTCTGCCGGGCGCTTCAGTCTTTCACATGCCCTCTGTCGAGCAGTGCGTCAATTCAAATCTCATATATTGAGATTTGAATTGGATTCGTCGAAGACCTCGGTTGCGATCAGCCGTGCGGCCTCGCGCACCTCCGCGCTGATCCGGTCGATCAATTCGCCGCTCGTCTGCTGACCGCCGACGGTGACGCAGAGGCTGGCCACCGGATAGCCGGCGTCGAGAATCGGGGCGGCAATGCCGACCGCGCCCGGCGTCACCTCGCCGAACGCGACCGCGACGCCGGCGCGGCGGATGCGCTTGAACGCCGCCAGGATGTCCTCCGGTGTCGCGCCCACCCCGACCTGGCGGAGATCGTGCGCATAGCGGCTGATCAACGGCATCAGCTGCGGCTTCGGCAGGAATGCCATGATCGAGCGCGCGATCGCGCCGCGCCCCATCGGCATCGGACGTCCGCGCGGGTAGCTGCTGATGGGATTAGGGGCGGAGGATTGCGAGGCCACACACAGCATCTTGTCGCCATACCAGCGCACGATCAGCGCGGTGCAGGGATGGGTGGCGGTCAGGCGCGCCAGATGCGGCGCGGCGGTTGCGACCAGGGGATCGGCGCGGCGGCTCAAATAATCCATCTCAACCACGCGCGGACCGAGCGTGAAGCGGCCGCCCCGCGTCGACATCAGCAGCCCGATGTCCTTCAGGCTCTTGAGATAGCGGTAGAGCGTCGGCCGGGTATAGCCGAGCTCGCGCATCAGCTCCTCAGGCGTCCAGAGCGGGCGACTCTCGCTGAACAGGTCGAGCACCGCCAGCACCCGATCCTGACTGTTGGTCTTCTTCAACGCCCGCCTCACCGCATCCCAAGCTGCCGTCCTGATAGCCGCGTTGCTGGTTCGCGAGAACACCCGCGGTGGATGACTTGTATTCAATGAAATCTCATAATAAGAGATTTGAAACAATAATTGAATGCAGGCCCAAGGGACGCCGAAGGCCACGGGGAAGGACGACGCGGATGAATCTTGACGCCAGGGCGAGGGCGACAGCGGCCATTGACGTGCCCGAGACCATCGACCGTTTGCCGGTCGGCCCCTTCCAGATCCAGATGCTCTTGATCTGCGCGGCGGTCTTGTTCGTCGACGGTTTCGACACCCAGGCCATTGGCTATGTCGCGCCGGCGCTGGCGCAGGAATGGAAGCTGGCGCGTGGCGCGCTCGGGCCGGTGTTCAGCGCCGGCCTGTTTGGTCTCATGATCGGGGCGATCCTGTTCGGCACCATCGCCGATCGGATCGGGCGCAAGCGGATCATCGTGCTCAGCACCGCCGCATTCGGTCTCGGCAGCTTGCTGACGATGCTGGCGCAGGATGCGAGCTGGTTGATCGCGTTGCGCTTCCTCACCGGGCTTGGCCTCGGCGGCGCGATGCCGAACGCGGTGGCGCTGACCTCGGAGCTCAGCCCGCACCGGCGCCGCGCCACTATGGTGATGATGATGTTTGCGGGATTCTCGATCGGCGCCGCGCTCGGCGGTCTTGTCGCGGCGGCGCTGATCCCGGCCTTCGGCTGGCGCTCGGTGTTCCTGGTCGGCGGGCTGGTGCCGCTGGTGCTGGCGCCGATCCTCGGCATCGTGCTGCCGGAATCGATTCGCTATCTGGCGCTGGTCGGCGGCCGCGACCACGAGGTGGCCGCACTGCTGCGGCGCGTCGCGCCGACGGTCGAGGTCGCGGCTGACGCCCACTTCGTCGTGCAAGAGCCGAAACTGCCGGGCTTGCCGGTGGCCCATCTGTTCGCCGAGCAGCGCGGCGGGGTCACGCTGCTGCTCTGGGTCGTGTTCTTCATGAGCCTGCTCGACCTCTATCTGTTGTCGAACTGGCTGCCGACCGTGCTCAACGATCTCGGTACCTCGGTATCAGTTGCGGCTGTCATCGGCGCCATGCTCCAGGTCGGCGGCGTGGTCGGCACCTTCACGCTTGGCCGCGTCATCGACCGCTTCTCCTTCCAGGCGCTGGCGATCGTCTATGTCTGCGCGGCGCTGGCGATCGCGGCGATCGGCTTCACCAGCCATTCGATCGGCTTCGTCACGGTGACGATCTTCGCCGCCGGCTTTTGCATCGTCGGTGGTCAGATCGCCGCCAATGCGCTGACGGCGACTTATTACCCGACCGCGATCCGCTCGACCGGCATGGGCTGGGCGCTCGGCATCGGCCGGATCGGCTCGATCGTCGGACCGCTGGTCGGCGGCGCGATGCTGGCCGCCAGGGTCGGCGTCGACCTGCTGTTCACGGCCGCGGCGCTTCCCGCGCTGATCGCCGCGGCCGCAGCCTTCGCGCTGGTTCGCGCCACGCGGTCTGGTGGAGGGTGAGCGCAGACAGCGCAGTTGAAATCGTAGTTGCTGAATGGATGGTGGCCAAGGGCGCCTCGGCACTGCGCCTGCTATCGCGATGACAGGCGGCACGGTCTTGCGGCGTTTTCGCCTGTCAGCTCGTGAGTGGCATGTCGAACTTCACCTTCAGCCCGTCGGCAGCGAAGTTGCGCGTGACCGCCCCGCCGAGCGCTGGGCCGAGGATGCGCTCGAACAGCAGCGAGCCGAAACCGTTGCGGGCCGGCGGCGTGACCAGGGGTCCGCCGCTCTCTTGCCATGACAGCTTGAGACGGCCGTCGTCGAGCCTCCAGCCCAGCGTCACGCCGCCGGCATCGTTGGAGAGCGCGCCATACTTCACGGCGTTGGTGACGAGCTCATGCAGTCCCATCGAGAGATAAAGCGCAATACCCGGAGCAAGCTGCACCAAAGGGCCGTCGACTGCGACGCGCTCACATTGCAGCGGCGCCAGCTCGGCCTGCACAAGCTCGTCGAGCGTGATCGCTTCACGGCCGCGATCGAGCGCCAGCGCATGGCTGCGCGCCAGCGCCGCGATGCGGCCGCGCAGCGCCTCGCCGAAATTCACGAACGTCGCGTCGGCGCGGACGCTGAGCGCGATGATGCTGTCGACCAGCGCCAGCGTGTTCTTGACGCGGTGATTGAGCTCATGGACCAGCACGCGATGGTGTTGCTCGACGGTCCGTCGCCGCGCATTCTCGGCGCGCAACGCGATCTCGTCCATCACGATCTCGCTGAGCTCGACGAGCTGGGCGATGTCGTCCTCGCTCCAGGCACGCGGGACGTGGTCGATCACATAGAGCGCGCCGATCACCTCGCCTCCCGACAGCTTCAAGGGAACGCCGAGATAGGCGATCACCCCGGGGACAGGCACGGCGAGATGGTTCTTCACCAGAGGATGTTGGCTCGCATCGGAGACGGCCAGCGGCGCTGCCGTGCTCACGACATGCTGACAGAAGGAGTGATTCAGCGGCGTTTCCCGCAAGGAATTCCACGGCTCACACAGGCCGATGGAGCTCTTGAAGAATTGCCTGTCGCGATCGACGAGAGCGATGATCGCGGCCGGCGCCTGCAAGAGCCGCGTTGCGAGGCGGGTGACACGATCGAAGCCCGGCTCGGGCGGGGTGTCGAGCAGGTCAGTCTGCGACAGGGCAGTCAATCGGTCCGGCGCGGGAGCGTCACGATCGGGAGGCATGCTGGTCTTTGTTGGGCGGTTCAGCCGATGCGGACATGCAGCACGATGACCGAGCCGGATACCCCAGCCGGCATTGGACGGTCGTGCGGCGCGGTTTACTTCGGCTCGAACGAAGCCGGCACGGAAACAGCATGAAACCTTCGAGGCGAGTGTCCCTCGCGTCAAGCACGCGGGTCGAATCTCGGTTCCATGAGAGACACCCAAAAGGCAGAGTATGGCCCGACAAAGGCAGCTCCGCCCTTCATTCGCGTGCTGATGCTGGCATGCCGTATACGCGGCTTTTAGCCGCCTTTGACGGCACCCGCCGTGAGTCCCGCGACGATCTGCCGCTGCGCGAACACGGTCAGCAGCAGCACGGGGAAGGTCACGATCAGCGCGGCGGCGGCCAACGGTCCCCAGCTCAGCTGATCGAATGAGATCATGTTGTAGACGGCGACAGGCAGCGTGCGCGTCTCACGCCCGGCCAGCACGATGCCGAATACGAAGTTGTTCCAGGAGAAGATCACCGAAAGGATGAAGGCCACGGCAAGTCCGGGCTTGGCCACCGGCAGCGCGACGTGGCGGAACACCTGCCATCGCGTGGCGCCGTCGATCCGCGCGGCCTCTTCCAGCTCGAGCGGCGTGGTCTCGAAATAGCCGATCATGATCCAAATCACGATCGGCACGGTGACGACGAGATGGATGATGATCTGCGGCCACAGCGTGCCAAGCAGGCCGAGCCACTGGAACAACAGGAACAGCGGGATCAGATAAGACAGACCGGGCGTGATGCGCGCAACCAGGATCACGATCGCCGATTTGTGCGCGGCCATACGCGCGATGCCATAGCCCGCCGGCACGCCGACCAGCATCGCGAGCAAGGTCGCACCGCCCGTCACCAGCATGCTGTTCGTGAAGTAGGTAAAGAAGCGGTTCGACGACAGCACGTCGGTGTAATTCTTCCAGGCGAAATGCTCCGGCCAGAACACCGGCGGATACGCGGCATTGTCGATCTCAAATTTCACTGATAGCGACAGCATCCAGAGAAAGAACAGGATCGCGGGCGAGACGATGATGAACACCGCCAAAGCCAGCGCGAGGCGCCCGAGGATGGCGCGTCCGCTCATGGCTCGTCCCCCAGCGCATTCCACTGCACCCGGCGGCGCAGCACTAGGAGCAGGGCGGTGAGCGCGATGATCAGCACGAAGAAGACGACCGCGATCGCCGAGGCATAGCCGAGGTCGTAATAAACGAAAGCGACGCTGTAGAGATAGAGATTGATGGTCTCCGAGGCCGAGCCCGGGCCGCCTTGAGTGATCGCGAAAATGATGTCGAAACTCTTCACCGCATCGATGCCGCGGATCATAGCGGCGATGAACAGGAACGGCATGATCAGCGGCAGCGTGATGTAGCGGAACATCTGCCAGGGGCTGGCGCCATCGATCTGCGCGCTCTCATAAGGCTCGGTGGGCAGCGCGGCGATACCGCCGAGCACGATCAGCATCACCAGCGGTGTCCATTGCCAGGTCTCGACCAGCACCAGCGAGGGGATCACGGTGGCCGGGTGAAACACCCAGAGCTGCGGCGGCAGACCGACGAGTGACAACAGATAGTTCAGGACCCCGAGCTGCGGGTGGAACATCATGGTCCAGACCAGCGCGATCGCCACCGGCGTTGCCATCATCGGCATGATGAACAGCGCGCGTAGCAGTCCGCGGCCGGGAAACCTGGTGTGGAAGACGACTGCTGCGAAGGTACCCAAGATCAGCGGCAGCAGCACCGAGAGCGCGGTATAGGACAGCGTGTGGCCGACCGACTCGACGAAGCGGGGATCGGCCGGCAGCCGCAGATAGTTGGCGAGCCCGACGAAAACGGTGGGCGCACCGACCTTCCATTCCTGGAAGCTCATCCAGATCGTGAACAGCCAGGGAAAGATGATCACGCCCAGCACGACGACGAGCGCCGGCAGCACGAACGGCCAGTAGGACGGCGGCCGCCATGGCCGCTCTGGTACGGCGGCCTGTGCCGCCGTGCCCGAGGCTTGTTCGGCAATCGTGCTCACGCTTTCTCGCTGCGCTCCAGGATCGGGCGATACTGCTCGTGCGCTTTCTTCAGCTCGGTTGCGGGATCGGCGCCGGAGAGCGTGGCCGTCAGCGCGGCGCCGACGATGTCGCGATATTCGGCGACGGGGATCACCACGGGCAGGCCAAGCTTGGAGATCTTGGCGGAGTCGATCGCCGACTGCAGCCATTCCTTCGGCATCTTCACGCCGCTCTGGACCTCGGCGTCGTTCAGGATGGAGCTGCGGAACGGCACGCCGCCGCCGGCCTGCAGCAGGCGCGCGCCTTGGGTCTTGGACACGATCCACTGGCAGAGCAGATAGGCCGCCTCCTTGTTCTTGCTGGCGGCCGCGATGCCGATGCCGTCGCCATAGGTGGCGGAATACTGCCCCTTCGGCCCGGCCGGCACCACGGTATACCCGACCTTGCCGACCACGCGCGAGGCATTCGGGTCCTCCAGCGGGGGCGCCCAGCCGACGCCGTCGATCCACATCGCCGAGCGACCTTGCGTGAAAGAGGCCATCGACTCCATCCAGTTGAAGCCGGCCACGCCAGGCGGCGCCGAGGTCGTGAGCAGCTTCTGATAGAGCTTTGTCGCGGCGACCGCCTCGGGTCCGTCGCTCAGGATATTGCCTTTGTCGTCAAGGAATTCGCCGCCATAGTTCAGGTAGAAATTGGTCCACAGGGTCATGTTGGCGTTGCGCAGACCGCGGCCGACGAAGCCGAAGGTGCCGTCCTTGGGATCAGTCAGTTTTTGTGCAGCCTCGGCCATTTCGTCGAGCGTCTTCGGTACCGCGACGCCCTTCTTCGCGAACAGCTCCTTGTTGTAGTAGAGGATGAAGTAGTCGACCGACCACGGCAGCGACAGCATCCGGCCCTTGTCGTTCCTGGCGTAAGTCAGCCCAGCGGCTGAGAAATCGCTTTCAACGAGATCCGGCGCGGTGAGGTTCGGGTCCTTGATGTAGTCCGTGATGTCGGCAAGCCATCCGGCCTTCTCGAACTGCCGCTTCTGCACGTGATAGCTTAGGTGAACGACGTCGAAGCTCGGCTTGCCGGAGGAGAGCTCGATCACCACCTTCTGCCGCTGCTGCTGCTCGGGGATCTGCTCGGACTCGACTTCGATGCCGGTCAGCGCGGTGAATTCCTTGAGGTACTTCTGCACATTGTCGCCGCGCGGTCCCTTGATCAGCATCGCCTCGAGCTTGGTGCCGGCATATTTCTTCCACTGCGGCTCGGCCCAGGCAGACCGTCCGGCCAGCGCAAGCGCGCTTGCTGCCGCCGTGCCCGCAAGCATGTTGCGGCGCGTGATCGCTCTCATCGTATCCTCCCCAGGATGCTTTTTCTTACGGGGAAGTCTAACGCGATCCGCCGCCGCCGCAACAGGAGGATCGGAGGTGCATCATTGGTGCATTGCGACGAAACTCTCAGCGTCACGGCCGCAGCAGAAAAGGCTGGCCGCGTTTCCTGCCGCGCTCACTGCGCTGCGAGGCGCTTCGCAATGGCGGGTGAGGGAGCGAGCTGTGCACCACAATCTCAACCGTCATCGCCCCGCTCTGGGCGATCCAGTACGGGGAGATGGTCGTGATAGATCGAGAAGCTGCGGGGTACTGGATACCCCGCCTGCGCGGGGTATGACAAATCAATCTGTCACGGCGCTGATGGCCGCTTCGAAAGACGGCTTAGTCGAACAGGCTTGAGACCGACTCTTCCGCCGCGGTGCGGCCGATCGCCTCGGCGATCAGCGGCGCGATCGGCAGCGTGCGGATGTTGGGCGCATTACGAACGGCTTCGGTCGGCATGATGGAGTCGGTGATGACGAGCTCCTTCAGCCGCGACGAGGTGATGCGGCTCGCAGCTCCGCCGGACAGCACGCCATGGGTGATATAGGCGTAGACTTCCTTGGCGCCGTGCTTGAGCAGCGCGTCGGCGGCGTTCACCAGGGTGCCTCCGGAATCGACGATGTCGTCGATCAGGATGCAGGTGCGGCCGGACACGTCGCCGATCACGTTCATCACCTCGGACTCGCCGGGGCGCTCACGGCGCTTGTCGACAATGGCGAGCGGAGTGTTGATCCGCTTGGCAAGCCCGCGGGCCCGCGCCACGCCGCCGACATCGGGCGAGACCACCATCAGGGAGGAGAGGTCGAACCGATCCTTGATGTCGCGCACCATCAGCGGCGCGGCGTAAAGGTTGTCGGTCGGAATATCGAAGAAGCCCTGGATCTGGCCGGCATGCAGGTCGAGCGTCATGACGCGGTCGACGCCGGCATGGGCGATCAAATTGGCGACGAGCTTGGCCGAGATCGGCGTGCGCGAGCCCGATTTGCGATCCTGCCGCGCATAGCCGAAATAGGGCACCACCGCGGTGATGCGGCGCGCCGAAGCACGGCGCAGCGCATCGGTGATGATCAGCAGCTCCATCAGCAGGTCGTTGGCCGGGTACGACGTCGACTGCAGGATGAAGACGTCGGAGCCGCGGACGTTCTCCTGAATCTCGACGAAGATCTCCATGTCGGCGAAGCGCCGGACAACGGCCTTGGTGAGCGGCAGCCCGAGCTCGGTGGCGATTGCGCTCGCCAGTGCTGGGTTGGAGTTGCCGGCAACCAGTTTGATGGAGCCGTTCTTGGCCGACATCGAGATTTCTCCCCGCGCTTCGCTGGAGACAATATTCAGCATATCGGGCTACCCGTGGAACCGGCAATCTTGCACGGGCGAGGTGATATCAAGGAGATAGCGCGGCTGGCAACCCGCGGAAGACGTTTTCCCGGTCAAAAATGGCTGCGAATTGCGCCGCTTTGGCTAATGGTCGGTGTAGCCGAGGGCCGCGACGTTGGTGGTATCGGTCGTGTCGGCCGGAGCGGCCGCCACCGCCGGACCACGTGCCGCCGGTGCGGGCTGGGTCGGACTGTCCGCGGGCGCTGTTCCATTGAGCATGCTGGTGAGCCCGCTGAAGCCGGCCTGCGCAATCTTGCGAAGCACGAGGTCGTCGGCCGCGCCCCAGGGATCGCGCACCGCATCCCGTCCCGCGCGTCCGGTCGACTCCTGGCCCGACAGCCGCAGCGCGCGCTGCTGATTGCGGTCATAGACATCCCAGACCCACGCGATCACGCTCTTGCCGCTGACCACCTGCGCGGAGAGATAGCTGCGCACGCGGTAGGCGGCCGGCGCCTCGCGCGACACGACAGCCAGGCTGCGCAATTTCGATTCGCTGTCGAGTACGTTCACCATGCGGTCGAACACTTGCGGCGGCGGGCCATCGATCTGATCGAAGGCGATCGTTGCGGCATCGCTCGGCGCAGTTGTGGTGGCCATCGCGTAGGAATTGCTCGCGCCGTTGCTGGCGCAGCCGCCGAGCGCGCAGGCCGACATCATAAGCGTCGCGGCAACGCAAGCGTGCAACGCAGTCCCGCCGAGCCGGTGAAGTAGTAGCGACGCTTCCCTCATCGGTGGGAGCGATATCGTTAAAATCGATTAACGTCTAGGTCGCCGCTGACACAAAGCGGGACAGAACGCAGCTGCTTGTTCAGAAATAGTTAAGCAAACCAGATGATGTCACAGTTTGGTCCAGCTTCAGCCTTCGAGGACGATCGCGTGCACATGGCGGCCATAATCCGGCTCCTTGCGGTGCACCGAGCGACGGTAGCTGAAGAAGCGTTCGTCGGCATAGGTATCATGGCCGAGATCGTCGATCATGAGCACGCCGGCCTTTTCCAGCCGCATGCGGATGAATCCGGCGAGATCAAATAGCGCGTGTCCCTGGCGTGCCGACGGCAGGAAGAAGATCGTGTTGTCGGCATCGGCGTCGAGAAAGCGCTCCACGAATTCGGCGCCGACCTCATAGCTCGGCTGCCGGATCATCGGACCGATGGCGGCGACGATCTGTTCGCGCTCAGCGCCGAGCGTTTCCATGGCATCGAGGGTTGCTTCGAGAACGCCGGTGAGCGCGCCCTTCCAACCGGCATGCGCGGCACCGATCACACGCCGCGTCGGGTCGACGAACAGGACCGGACCGCAATCGGCGGTGGTGACGCCGATAGCCAGATTTTCGGTACGGGTCACGATGGCGTCGACCTTCGGCCGCGCAGGACTGTCCCAAGGACCAGTGGCGACCACCACGTCGGGCGAGTGGACCTGGTGGACGCTCAGGAAATTCTCCGGCGCTACGCCGAGCTGGGTGGCCATACGGCGGCGATTCTCGCGGACATTCTCCGGCACGTCGCTGGAGCCCAGCCCGCCGTTCAGTCCGGCATAGATGCCGTCGGACACGCCGCCTTCACGGGTGAAGAAGGCATGCCGCAGTCCGGGAACGGCCGAGATCAGATCCGATGATAGTACCATCACGACGCTCCCGCTTCGGTCCTGTCGTCACTGAGCGCCGGCAATACGGGAATCCCGGGATCAGAAACGGCCAGCACCTTGAACAACGACCCCATGCCGCCGCGGCCGCCGCTGATCAGGCGCTTCAGCCCGTTGGCGATGTCCTCGGCGACTTCGAGTGACGCCTTCTGCATTAAGGTCAGCGCACGCGTTTCGATGCCGAGCCGCTGCAGGAATTCGCCCTGGATCACCGGCCCATGCACGCGTGCGCCGACCGCTTCGGCGGCGCGGCCCAAGGCGTCGAAGTCGACATGAGCGGTGATGTCGGCAAGGCCCGGCGTCTTCAACGGGTCGGCGAAGGTGTGGCGCGCAATGGCCTGGAACGTGTCGCCGACACTGCTGCGGATGTGGCCGTAGTCGATGATGAGCGCGGCGCCGCGCTGATCGCGCACGCGCTTGGCCAGCGCCATGATCTCCGAGTCGGGCCGCCATTCGAAGATGGCGCCGAGGGGCGCCGCACGGACCAACGGCGGCAGCAGGGTCTCGAAGCCCGGGGTCGGCTCGGCGGCCGCGCCATAGGTGAAGTTGTCGTTGTCGTCGAGCTCGATCACGCGCTCGTGCCAGCCGGTCTCGCGGCGGACCATCTGATGGATCGGCAGCACGTCGAAATATTCATTGGCGAAGATCACGCAAGGACCCTCCGGCACTTCGTCGAACCGCTCATGCCAGTTGATGTTGCGCATACCCGTCAGCATCGCCTTCTGCTTTTCGCGCAGCACGGGATTGATCTCGATCATGTGCACAGAAAGCGTCTGGTACAGCGGCGGCGCCACCCGCAGCGCGCGGAGCGCGTCCGACATCATGGTGCCGCGTCCGGGTCCGAGCTCGATCAGATGGAATTGCTGTGGCGAGCCGATTGCCTTCCACACCGAAGCGGCCCACAGGCCCAACAGCTCGCCGAACATCTGGCTGACTTCCGGCGCCGTGGTGAAGTCGCCCTCGCGGCCCAACGGATCGCGCGAGATGTAGTAGCCGTGCTGCGGATGCGAGAGACACAGCTCCATGTAGCGCCACACCGGCATCGGGCCTGACGCCTTGATCAGCCGCTTGATCTCGGTATGCAGCGGGGACAGTTCGATCACGGCTGGGCCTGCAGGGATGGCGCGGCCTGATCTTGCGGCTTGCGCAATGCTCTTATGATCAGGATGGCACCGACGATCAGCATCGGCACCGACAGCAGCATGCCCATGGTCAGCCCGCCCCAGAGAAAGCCGAGCTGTGGGTCCGGTTCGCGGAAATGCTCGCTGGTGATGCGCGCCAGGCCGTAGAGCAGAACGAAGCTGCCGAGAGTAAGGCCTGGTCGCTTCAGGGCACCGAACCGGATCAGGATGGCGAGGACGACGAACACCACGATGCCTTCGAGACCGGCCTCGTAGAGCTGGCTCGGATGACGGGGCAGCTGGGTGCGATCATTGGGGAAGATCATGGCCCAAGGCAGGCTGGGATCGGCCGTACGGCCCCACAATTCGCCGTTGATGAAATTGGCGATGCGGCCAAGAAACAGGCCGATCGGCCCGACCGCGGTGGTGATGTCGCCGAGCGACAGGATCGGCAGGCCGTTGTGGCGGCAGAACAAGATCACCGCGATGACGCAGCCCATGAAGCCGCCGTGGAACGACATACCGCCTTTCCACAATTCGAAGATCTCGAGCGGGTGATCGATGAAAAAAGGCAGGTTGTAGAACAGCACATAGCCGGTGCGGCCGCCGAGGATGATGCCGAGCGTGACCCACAGGATGAAATCGTCGAGCTGGACCAGCGAGATCGGCGCCGGCCCACCCCACAGCCGGTCCTTTTTCAGCAGCGAGCGGGCATAGAGCCAGCCGACCACGATGCCGCCGATATAGGCGAGCGCGTACCAGCGGATCGCAAACGGCCCGATGGCGATCGCGACCGGCTCGAAGGCGGGAAGCTTGATGAGGAGAGGTGTCATTCGGAGGCTTTCGTGTACACGGCGCCTGGGGTCGGCTGGTCACCACGGGCTTTCCCTAAGCCCTGCCAGATGTACATGCTTCAGCGCACCCTGCCTGATGGACGTTTGGATCGCGCGATAGCCGGGATCTGCCGTGCAATCAATACGATGACAAGGAAACCGCGGCATGACAAGACGAGCCGCACCTTGATCGAACGCATTTGGATCGCCATTGTGTGATCGGGCCCGGAGCGGAAGCGGAGTTTCTTATGACCCAGACCACCAATCGGTTTTTCGACGAACTTGGTCGCCTGATGAACGACGCCGCGGGCGCAGCCCAGGGCATGAAGCGCGAGGTCGATGCGGTGATCCGCAACCAGGCCGAGAAGATCCTGAACGATCTCGATATCGTCAAGCGCGAGGAGTTCGAGGCGGTCAAGGAGATGGCGCGCCTGGCGCGCGAGGAGAATGAGGCGCTGAAGGCGCGGATCGCCGTACTGGAAGGCAAGCTCGGCAGCGGGCAGCCCGGCTGAGGGCGAGGGATTTCGCCGGGGCCCGGCAAGGACCTGCCGTGAAGGGCCCCGAGGGGGAAACGGCACGCAAGAAAATCCTTTCATTTCCTTGTCATTTTGCCGCTTTGCGGCTAGAACGCCGCCACGTCCGCGGCCCCCGCACCCCTGGAGGCTTGCCGCTGGACTTGCGAGAACGGGCCGCGTTGCGGCCTTTAACTTTTTAAAACAAGGACTTAGCAAGATGGCGACCGTCAGAGAACTGAAGGCGACCGCCCGTCCGTCAGTCGGCAAGGGGGCCGCACGGGCAGAGCGTCGCGCCGGGAGAGTGCCCGGAGTGATTTATGGAGATAGCCAGCCCCCGCTGCCGATCTCGGTCGAGGACCGCGAACTGCGCCAGCGCATCGGCGCCGGGCGGTTTCTGACGACCATTTTCGACATCAGCCTGGACGGCAAGAAGCATCGCGTGATTCCGCGCGACTTCCACCTCGATCCGGTGAAGGATTTCCCGATCCATGTCGATTTCATGCGGCTCGGGCAGGGCGCGACCATTCGCGTCAGCGTGCCGCTGCACGTCGTCAATGCGGAGACCTCGCCGGGCGTGAAGCGTGGCGGCACGGTCAACATCGTCACCCACACGCTTGAGCTCGAATGTCTGGCGGAAAACATTCCGCAGTACATCGAGGCCGATGTTGGCGGGCTCGAGATCAACAATTCGCTGCACATGTCGGACGTCAAGCTGCCGACTGGCGTCAAGCCGCTGCGCGGGGACGCCACGCTGGTGACCATCGTGCCACCGTCCGGTTACGCCGACGAGCAGAAGGCTGCTGGCGCTGCCGCGGCTGCGGGTGCCGCAGCGCCGGCTGCTGCTGCGGCTCCGGCTGCGGCTGCCAAGGCCCCGGCTGCTGCCGCCAAGGCGCCCGCTGGCGGCGACAAGAAGAAGTAGCCTGTATGTTTTCAGAAGCTCGCGATGCCCTCGCGAGCTTCTGAGCATTGGCCTAAAGCGCGGATGCCGCGTCATGCTGCTGTTTGTCGGACTCGGCAATCCCGGCGCGAAATATGCGCGCAACCGGCACAATATCGGCTTCATGGTCGCCGACGCGATCGCGCGGCGTCATGGCTTTTCGCCCTGGCGCCGGCGCTTTCAGGGCGAGACCTCGGAGGGCACGCTCGACTCCGAGCGGGTGATCCTGTTGAAGCCCACGACCTACATGAACGAGTCCGGCCGCGCCGTGCAGGAAGCCGTGAGCTTTTTCAAGATTGGTGTCGGTGATGTCACCGTGTTTCAGGACGAGCTTGAGCTCGCGCCTGGCAAGCTGCGCGTCAAGGTGGGCGGCGGGATCGCCGGCCACAATGGCCTACGCTCGATCTCGGCGCATATCGGCAACGACTATCGCCGGGTGCGGCTTGGCATCGGTCATCCCGGCGTCAAGGAATTGGTGCACGGCCATGTGCTGTCGGACTTTGCCAAAGCCGATATGCCGTGGGTCGAGGCGCTGTGTGAGGCGGTCGCCGACAATGCAGGGCTGTTGACCGGCGGACGCGACTCCACCTTCGCCAACAAGGTGCACCTGGCGCTGCAGTCCAAAGGTTTTTTGGAGAAGGGTGATGCCGGCGCTGCATGATGCGCGCCCGGCCAAAGCAATTCGGGACGGATTATGGGATTTAAATGCGGAATCGTCGGGCTGCCCAATGTCGGCAAATCGACGCTGTTCAACGCGCTGACGGAGACGGCGGCGGCGCAGGCGGCCAACTACCCGTTCTGCACCATCGAGCCGAATGTCGGCGAGGTCGCCGTGCCCGATCCGCGACTCGAGAAGCTCGCAGCGATTGCCAAATCCGGGCAGATCATTCCGACTCGGCTGACCTTCGTTGACATTGCGGGTCTGGTGCGCGGCGCTTCGAAAGGTGAGGGCCTGGGCAACCAGTTCCTTGCCAACATCCGCGAAGTCGATGCGATTGCGCATGTCGTGCGCTGTTTCGAGGATTCCGACATCACCCATGTCGAGGGTAAGATCGCGCCGCTTGCTGATATCGAGACCATCGAGACCGAGCTGATGCTTGCCGATCTCGACAGCCTCGAAAAGCGCGTCGACAATCTCGCTAAGAAGGCCAAGGGCAACGACAAGGATGCCAAGGAGCAGTACGAGCTCGTCACGCGGGCGCTCGAGCTGCTACGTGACGGCAAGCCAGCTCGGCTCCTGGAACGTAAGGCGGAGGAGGAGCGTGCCTTCGGCATGCTGGGCCTGCTGACTTCCAAGCCGGTGCTCTACGTCTGCAATGTCGAGGAGAGTTCGGCCAAGGACGGCAACAGCTTCTCGCGGCAGGTGTTCGAGAACGCCGAAAAGGAAGGTGCGGTCGCCGTCGTGATCTCGGCCAAGATCGAATCTGAGATTGCGACCTTGTCGCGCGAGGAGCGGACCGAGTTTCTCGATACGCTAGGACTTGAGGAGGCCGGCCTCGATCGGCTGATCCGCGCCGGTTATCAGCTGCTCGATCTCATTACTTATTTTACGGTCGGTCCGAAGGAAGCCCGCGCCTGGACCATTCACCGCGGCACCAAGGCGCCGGCGGCGGCCGGCGTGATCCATACCGACTTCGAAAAGGGCTTCATCCGCGCCGAGACCATCGCCTATGCCGATTATGTCGCGTTCAACGGCGAGTCCGGCGCGCGCGAGGCGGGCAAGCTCCGGCTCGAGGGCAAGGATTACGTCGTCGCTGACGGCGATGTGATGCATTTCCGTTTCAATACGTAAACACCGTCAGTGCATCCGGCCCTGGTCGCGGATCGCGCCGAGATGCTCATTGATGCGGAAGACGATCAGGACAAACTCGGCGATGATGCGCGAGAACACGATGCCGACGATCACGCCGGCAATCGATGACAGGAGCATCAGGAAGCCGCCGAACGGGCTGATCGCCATTGCGGCGAGCCCGGAGAAGATTCCGGACACGCCGAACAGGATTACGAGCGCAATCACGAGCCAGTAGAACGTCTTGATGATCGCCGGCGTGATGAAGCGGTCCCACTGAAACAAATCGCGAAATTCGAACATCGTTAACTCCCCCAGCCCGAGTCGAATGTGGACCAGGATTTGGTCCGAATGCCCACCCTGCGCATCTGTCCCAACCCCGCGTCCAGGTCTTGCCGGAATGTGACTGCTAAGAGCCGCAGCCGTCGCTTTCGGCAGTATGGAGTGCGAGCCATGCGGGTGAGCAGGTTGTGATTGCCGCAAAGTGCGGCCACAATCGGGCTTCTTTCAGCCATTGACCAGTCCATGACACTCACCTTCGAAGATTTTCCGCAAGGACATTTCGGCAGTTTTGGTCCGAAACACGTGACGCGCGAGGAGATCATCGGCTTCGCCGCCGAATTCGACCCGCAGCCGATGCATCTTGATGAGGAGGCGGCCCGCGCTTCCATGCTCAACGGTCTCTCCGGATCGGGCTGGCACCTTTGTTCGCTGATGATGCGGATGCTGTTCGACGGCTTCATCGGCCGCACGGCCTCGCTCGGGTCGCCCGGCGTCAACGAGGTGCGCTGGATCTCTCCGTTGCGCCCAGGCGACGACCTGATGCTCGACGTCGAGGTCGTAGAAGCACGGGTTTCGCGCAGCCGTCCGGCGACCGGCATCGTCACCTTCAAATGCGTGGTTCGGAACGCCGCGGGAGAGACGCTGTGCGAGATGATTTCGCCGATCATCGTCGAGCGGCGGGAAGGGCGGGGTGGCTGATGCGGTTTTTCGACGATATCGAGCTTGGCCAACGGCGCGAACTCGGCGCGTTCACGTTCACTGCCGAGAACATCAAACGTTTTGCTGCGCAATTTGATCCGCAGCGCTTTCATCTCGACGAAGAGGAAGGGCGCAACTCGTTGTTTGGAGGGCTCGCCGCGTCCGGCTGGCATGTCGGCTGCGTCTGCATGAAGCTTCTCGTCGCCGACAATCAACGCCTTGCGGAGCTCGCGCGCGGCCGCGGTGAGCCGGTTGTCGTCGGCGGACCCTCGCCGGGATTTCGCGATCTGCGCTGGCTCAAGCCGGTGCTTGCTGGTGACACCATCAGTTTTGCGAGCGAGATCGAATCCTTGCGTCCGTCCGCCTCGCGCCCGCAATGGGGGATCGTGCAAGCGCGAAACGCCGGCACGAATCAACGCGGCGAGCTGGTGTTCTCCTTGCTCGCTTCCGCCTTCATCCCGCGACGGAACAGAGGTTGAGGCGAAAAGGTCACGGCACGCAGGATTGTGCTACCGGAACAAACTTCGCGCTAACGCATTTTGAACCGCGACTCTATAAGACAGCCACCCAGGATATAGTTGGTAGGGGATGAGTATGGCGGATCGCGGCGGCCTGAAACTTCTTGGCTTCATTTTTGCCAGCGTGACGCTTGCGGTGATGCTCGCCACCGGCATGGTCGTGAAGGGCTACGCGGACGGTTCCTATACGCTCGAAGCAACCGCAATCGACGGCCAGTAACGCTTCGTTAACCATGCTTGGCGGTCGCGATCGCTCGGCAGGCAATGACTGACCTGCTCCTCAACGGCTCCAGATCAGCGCCAGCACGGCGACGGCGATCGACAGCAATCCGACAAAGCGGATGATGATGCTGCCCATCCGCGGCAGTGGTTGCCGCAAAGGAATGGGAGCGGCGTTTTCCGGTCGGATCGTTTCCATGAAAATGTCAGCCCCTCGACGCATGCAAGACCGCCGGCATGGCGGTGTTGGGTCTTGGTCGCGGGCGACTGATCCGACGTTCAAGCCATCTGCAGCGAAAAACCAAAACCGCCGCGCGAGGGTGCCCGCGCGGCGGTCGATCGGGATTCAGCGGTCGCTTTAGCCGTTGCGCAGGCCGTCGGCGGCGCGCTTCCACTGCGTCACGCTTTCGGCGATCATGCGGGTCGACTTCATCGCGGCCTGGCTGAGCTGAGCATAGCTGGCGATCTCGCGCTGGACGCGCTGGCCTTCGGCATGCAGCACGTCGCGCAGGCTCTCCAGCTCCGAGATCAGGTGCTCGATCTCCGACAGCGAGGTGCCGGCGACGCGCTGGATCAACGAATTGACGTTGTTGACCGCAGCGTCCGTCGAGACGTCGACCAGCGCAGGATCGGCCCCATTGGTCGGGCCCGGGCGGCGCAGATAGGCGATGTCGTTGCGCACGAAATCCCGGATTCCGGCTTCGACCTCGGAGACCGCCGCGAGATCGGCACTCAGCTCGGTTTCCGTTCCTTCGGCCTTGTCCGGACGAATAGCATTCATCGGCTATATCCCTGTTGCGCGTTACGTGAGAGCGGTGTCCCCGCACGACGAAAGTGACGTGGAGCTATCAGTTGCGGCGAAATGGGGCTACATCGCGGCCAAGATGCGGCAATGCTTCGACCATTAGCTACGGATTGCCCTATGTGTGGCGTTCACCAGCTGCGCTTGAATCCCGCCGAGATGCTCTTGCTCGTGGTGCCCTGCGCAGTCTCGCCGACTGAGCCCGAGATGGTGACGCCATCATAGAGCTTCTGCTCGGCGCCGACCTTGCGCAGCCATTTGTCGTCGCTCGACGACAGCGATTGGCCGGCGGTCACGCTGGTGCCGGTGTCGCCGATCGAGAGCTTGGCCGACTGCTCGGTGTCGAAGCTGCGGTTGGTGCGCGGCGCGGCGCCGGGCAGCGGCACCATGCCCTGCTGGTTCAAATTGTAGCCGTTCTGCAGGGAGAGATTGTAGCCGTCGAGCGGCACGGCCTTGGTGACGGTGGTGCCGATCTTGCTCTGGTCCGCGTTCGGATCGACGCGCGCTTCGATCGCCGTCTTGTCCCAGATCGCGCCGGCGCCCGGCGCGGTGACTGCGGCCCAGGCGCTGCCGCCGGACTGCGGCACGCTGCCGCCATTATCGGCTTTCTCCGCCAGAAGCTCCGACATCGTGGTCGGCTGCTTGGTCACGGTCATGTCGGCGCCGATCCGCGCATCCCAGAACGGCGACACGCTCTGCTTGACCGATACGGCGGAAGCGCCGTTCGCCTTGTTGTTGTTCGACCAGTTCAGATCGCTGCTGCCACCAGCTGCGGCAGCTTTGCCAGACTTGGTCTTCGCTTCCGGGCGGTCGAAAAAGGAGGATGCATCGATATTGAGCTGGCTCCAGTCGAGCTTGGTAATGTCGACATCCTTCATCGGATCGGCATCGGCGGTCTTCGGCGCATCGTCTGCATAGTCGGTCGCCTCATCGGCGGGCGGCGCGATCTGCTGCCAGGGTACCAGCTGCAGCGGCTGCTGCTTCGGCGGTTGTGTGAGGCTTTGCGCCACAACCGGCGACGCCGCAAAGCCCGCGCCCGCCGCCAAAAAAGCCAGCGTCAACCTGCCGATCATCATGAGAACCAACCCCCGCGCGTCGCGGAAAATCACGCCGCATTATGGTGGAATCTGGGCGCAGACGTATGACTGCGCAAGTCACGTGTTGGTTGGACAAGCGTGATCCAAAACACC
The DNA here is from genome assembly GCF_051167795.1 of Bradyrhizobium sp. HKCCYLS1011. Classification (NCBI taxonomy): domain Bacteria; kingdom Pseudomonadati; phylum Pseudomonadota; class Alphaproteobacteria; order Hyphomicrobiales; family Nitrobacteraceae; genus Bradyrhizobium; species Bradyrhizobium sp. HKCCYLS1011. The sequence goes on from NZ_JBNPTT010000004.1 coordinate 334,755, forward strand.
GGTCCACAAGATCGGCGGCCCCCGGATTCCATCACTGCGCGCTGTCTCTTTCAGGCAAAGGAGCCGATTCGCGGCAGGTGAATCGGCCGGCCGAGCGTCTGCTCGACCAGGTCAAACGTGTCGACCAGCACGCGCAGGCGAATCAGCTTGCCGGCTCGAAATTGCGCGAAATGCGCAAAGCGCGTGGTGATTGGCTTCTCCGAATCACGCGCCGTCAACAAACAGCGCACCATCGAGGCCGCCCCATCGCGATCGAGCATCACGGTTTCGCGCTCGAACCGTCGAATGCGCAGGCTATGCGCAAGCTGCCTGACCGCCTCCACGACAGCGGCTTTACCCTGGCGTGCGCCGAGGAAGGGAAACATGTCGATTGGGCCGTAGATCGCCCAGTCGACGTCCTCGTCGAGCAGATCAGCGAGATCTTCGAAATGACGGTCGTTGACCGCGCACTGCAATGCGCGCGACAGACGCCAGAGACTGTGCTCTGCCATGTTAAAATAGGTCCTGAACTGGCTTGCAAAGCGCGCGCCGGCCATCGGGCAACGTCATTCACGACGTCGCGGCCAAGGGCGCCATTGGTAAATTCCGAGGCTTGGAGATAAGCAGATTCTGCCGTGGTGCAAATCACATTTTTGCAATGCACAATTGCGCTGTCTCCATCCGTTCAGCGGCGCTCTCATGGAGTGGACGCGCGTCCGATAGCGATTGTCACGGCGCGCTCCGCAATTTGGGCAGCCGCAGCGGGACCCGCTCACGACTCGCGCGGCAGATGCTCCATCACCAGCGCGGCGAGATCGCATTCCACCACCTGCTGCACCAGGTCGAATGTGTCCATGATCTCGCGGATGCGCGTGATGCGGCCGTCCTTCAGGGTGTAGAACACGGCGACGTCGTAGCGGACGATGCGGTCGTTGGAGCGCTTGCGCAGGTAGACGCGGATATCGGCCGCGACCTGGTCGCCGTCGGCGAGCAGGGCCTGAATCTCGTGCCGCCGCTCGACATAGCGGCTGCGCACGGTCTCCCACATCTGCCGTACCGCGCTCTGGCCGCGGCGCGGCCCGAGATGCGGGAGGATGTCGATCGGCGCCGAGGCGATATGCTCGACATCCTCGCTGCACAGCGACAGCACCTTGTCGAAATCGCCGGCGGCATAGGCATCGATCAGCTGCAGCACCCGTTCGCGATTGGTCTGCTCGATCATGCTGTCTCCGTGACGGGAAACCCGGCCGTTGTTCGCAGGTTGCGCGCAGGGGCTTGCGACCGTCAACCACCTCCGCGATTGCAAGCGTGCGGAATCGCTGAGAGGGTGAACAGTGCGTAACGACAGGACCGCGACAGTCGCTCTGTACCCTGGTCGCGGCGATGGGGCGGGTGATTCGCGCGCGATGCTGATGCGGATGTCGCTGCAAACGTGTCGGCCGCTGATCGATCGGGAACTGCGGCCTGTGCTGGTGGTTAATGACGCGACAATTTCCTTCCGGAGCATCGATATGAAGACGCTGATCGCCTTGTCCGTCGCGGCCGCCGCGCTTGTGTCCGCCCAGGCCGCCGAGGCCAAGGGGTGCATCAAGGGCGCGATCGTGGGCGGCGTTGCCGGCCACTATGCCGGCCATCACGGCATGCTGGGCGCCGCCGCCGGCTGCCTCTATGGTCGCCACCGCGCCAAGCAGCAGGAGCGCGATCAGGATCGCCAGCAGCAGAGCCAGGATAACGGTCGGACCTGAGCCGTTCGGCGTAGGGTGGGCAAAGCGCGAAGCGCGTGCCCACCCACTGCAACTACTAGCACCGCGCCTGCAGGGTGGGCACGCTTCGCTTTGCCCACCCTACGGTCTACGATCTGGATAGCGAGGCCGGAAGCTCGCGGTGAAGAGCGTGCCGGCACGCTTCGTTCGCTTCTGATTCACTTGTCAAACAACCGATGAGCTAACGATTGTCATCGCCCGCGAAAGCGGGCGATCCAGTATTCCAGGGACAGTTGTTGTTGAGCTGAGACTCCGCCCCGTAATGGATCCCCCGCTGGAGCCTGTCCTCGGGCTCGAGACTGGGGCATGACAGCAGATCGGACGCACCACCTCATCCTCGCGGCGCATCGCGCCCGAGCTTTGCATCTGGTCTCGCCCTCGAAGATAGAGGGCGCAGGGAAGGCCAGGTGCCGACCGCACCCATGGTCCGCGTGCAGCAAAAAAGCACGCGGCAGAACCACAGGTACGAGCCGGAGCAACCGGCCTTCCCTGCGCGATGGTTTACGGCTTATACGCGATCTCCCCGGTGCGCCGGGCTTTCTGGCCACCGTGTCGCGACAACGCGCTTGGCGCGTTGCGCTGGATACTAGCGTCGGAGTATCAGGACCACGCGACTTCACCGTCCGCGCTCAGTGCTGCTCGTCGTGCAGCCCGCGCGCGTCCACCGCATCCCGCTTCCCACGTATCGTGACGACGCGTACGCCCCTCATGTGGAAGCAGGACAAGCGAGATGATGGCGGTGATTTGCCCGACACGGCAAGGGAATCTGCCTGCGGCATGGTAACGCGACGGGCAGTCACACAACAGATCACAGATCGTTTTCTGCCGCGGGTCTCTTAAAGGTGATCTTCCGAACACGCCAGACGCAGTGGGAGCGCGCGCCGCGAAACCGCAGCTGGCCGACTTTATTCCTCTCGCACCAGAAGCAATTTCTGATGCGGAGATCTTGTCGCGATGCGCGCAGCTCCTATGCTCGCGGGCGGCCAGAACGAGCTGAAGCGTCTCGACGACATCGGGAGGACTGACGTGATGATCAGGGGATCCAATGCCGCACTCGCGGTGGCGCTGCTCGTGTCGTGGCCAGCCATGGCTCACACGCCGGAGCAGCCGCCGCACCAGCTCTATAATGAGGGCGACCTCAAGCTCGAAAGTGGCGAGGCGATCAAGGATTTCTCGATCTCCTACGTTACCCACGGCACGCTGAATGCGCAGAAATCGAATGCCATCCTGATGGTGACGGCGATCTCGGGCAATCATCACCGGCTCGACTTCATGATCGGGCCGGGCAGGGCGCTCGACACCAGCAAGTATTTCATCGTATGCACCGATGCGATCGCCAACGGGCTGACGACATCGCCGAGCAATTCGAAGCAGCAGCCGCGCATGTCGTTTCCGAAATTCTTGATCCGCGACATGGTGGAGTCGCAGTACCGCCTGCTCACGGAGAAGCTTGGCATCGACCATGTCGTCGCCGTGGTCGGCCCATCCATGGGCGGCATGCAGACCCTGCAATGGGGCGTCAGCCATCCGGAGTTCATGGACTCGCTGGTCGCCATCGTGCCGCTGGCAAAGACGCCGGCGTGGTCAGTCGCGGTAATGCAGGCGTCGCGCAAGGCCATCATGAACGATGCCGCGTGGAAGGACGGCAACTACGACACGCCGCCGGAGCAGGGCGTCCGGCTCTGGCGCGATATCGTCGCGTTGCTGGCCGCTCGCACACCCGACATGTATGCGGCGCAGTTCAAGAACGGGCTGGACGTGGTGCCCTGGATGGAGCAGCAGGAAACGGCGGCGCTGAAGGCGTTCGATGCCGACGACTGGATCTATCAGACCTGGGCCTATGACAGGCACGATGTCGGCACCACGCCCGGCTTCAACGGCGACACCGCCAAAGCCTTGGAGTCGATCAAGGCCAAGACGCTGATCCTGACCGGCACCAAGGACCTGCTCAATCCCGAGTTCGAGCCGATCGAGATGGGGAAGAACATTCCTGACGTGACGATCAAGACGATCTCGCCCGGCAGCGTCACCGGCCACGCCGCGGCCGGCGGCTTCCTGCCGGCGGATGTGGAGTTTTTGAATCGGGAGGTTAGCGCATTTCTCGACGAGGTGGCGAAGGGCGGGGCGACCTTTCACTATGACGCCCGGGCGCCGAAGGGCCGGCCGTATTGAGGTGATGCAGAGGAGGGGAGCATGATCCGTGGCAGTTGCCTGTGCGGTCGCGTCAAATACAGGATCAATGGTGCGCTGTCCGGTGCGCTCAATTGCCACTGCTCGATGTGCCGCAAGGCGCAGGGGGCGGCGTTCCGAAGCCGCGCCAGCGTAAAGGCATCGGAATTCGAATGGCTGCAGGGCGAAGACGTCGTGACGTTCTATGAGTCGTCCCCCGGCACCCATCGCGGGTTTTGCAGCGTCTGCGGTTCGCCGATCCTCTCGAAGTTCGCGGAACTTCCCTACTATGGTGTCCCGCTCGGGCCTCTTGATGACGACCCCGGCGTCCGTCCCGAGCTCCACGTCCATGTCGACAGCAAGGCGCCGTGGTTCGTCATCACGGATGACCTTCCGCAGTTTCCGCAAGGGCTGAATGACGGTCGGTCGAAACCTGAAAAGTCACGAGAGCCGCCGGCGTGAAGCCGGCGCCAACCGAAACGACTACTTGTAGAGAGTAGGTTCGGGGCATCGCGGTTCGTCATAGGATGCAATTTGTCCGATCGTCATTCCGGAAGCCGCGCAGCGGCTGTCCGGAATCCATTAACCTCGCTGCCGGTGTCAAATGGATTCCGGGCTCGTGCTGCGCGCACCCCGGAATGACGTTGGAATAAGTGGACGGCCGGTGAGGACATCGACGTAGTTGCAATTGATGCGAGCAAGTTTGAGAGCGGACCATGACTGCTAATCAAGCCATTCAAGGCCCCTATCTCCCTCCTGGGACGCACGTTCGGTACGATGGCCTTGAGGAGGGCGGCCCGGAGTATGGCGTTGTCATCCACTGCTGGCTCAATGAGGAGATTGATGGCGGTTACGACTGCTATGTCGCATTCTTCGGCAATGAACAACCGACCGGGAAGCCCGCCGGAAAGCCTTATGTCCTGCGCTACGCGTCGACATCACTCACGGTGATTGACCCTGACAGGCCACTCGAGTCTCGACGCTAGCTACCTTTTCTTTCAACCGCCTCTCTTCCCCGGGGCGCCGCCGGTCGAACGCGGGGCGGGGCCGAATTCGGGGCCGGAGTCGCGGGAGTTGGTTGGTTGGATGATGCGGCTCGATGAGCCGAACGGTTTTTCCGGGAGCTTGGGGTTGGGGCGGTAGGGCAGGGACTCCGGGCCGTGCATCTCGTCGAGATGGGGCTTGTGGACTTTGGAGCCAGTGCTTGCGTCACCATGACGGTCCCGACTCGTGGACCCCCCACCCCGACCTCGAGAGCGAGCTTCGCTCGCCTCGGACCCCGCAAGGGGGGAGGGAGAGGAGGGACCGCCGGTGCGGTTAGAAGAACCGGTGATTTCGTCGAAGGAGGGCAAAAGCGGGTCGTGGGGCTTCACCCCACCCCGCGCGGCTGCGCCGCGCGACCCTTCCCCTCCAGGGGAGGGTGAAGAAGAGCCGCCGCGTGCACTTCCGCGGCCCTTCAGGGCTGTGGTCGGCAAATTGGCGGCGTCGCCGTATTTCTTCGAGCCGGTGTAGGCGCCGGCGCGGTTCTGCACCGTTTTCTGTTTCGCGGTGGGGTCGTCGACCACGGCGAGCTCGGTGGCGCGGAGGCGCTTGACTTCGTCGCGCAGGCGGGCGGCTTCCTCGAAGTTCAGGTCGGCGGCGGCCTCGCGCATCCGAGTTTCGAGATCGGCGAGCACCGCCTCGAAATTATGCCCGATCGCGATGACGTCATCCGTGGTGGTGCCGCCGCCGGTCTCGATCAGCACGTGGTCGCGCTCATAGACCGAGTTCAAGATGTCGCCGATCGACTTCTTCACGCTTTCCGGCGTGATGCCATTGGCCTGATTGTACTCCACCTGCTTCTCGCGGCGGCGGTTGGTCTCGGCGATCGCGCGCTCCATCGAGCCCGTCACCTGGTCGGCGTAGAGGATCACCTTGCCGTCGACATTGCGCGCGGCGCGGCCGATGGTCTGGATCAGCGAGGTCTCGCTGCGCAGGAAACCTTCCTTGTCGGCGTCGAGGATCGCGACCAGCGCGCATTCGGGAATGTCGAGGCCCTCGCGCAACAGGTTGATGCCGACCAGCGCGTCGAACGCGCCGAGCCTGAGATCGCGGATGATCTCGATGCGCTCGATGGTGTCGATGTCCGAGTGCATGTAGCGGACGCGGATGCCCTGCTCGTGCAGATATTCTGTGAGGTCCTCGGCCATGCGCTTGGTCAGCACCGTGATCAGCGAACGATAGCCGGCCGCCGCGGTGGCGCGGACCTCGCCGAGGAGATCGTCGACCTGGGTGCGCGCGGGGCGGATGTCGACTGGCGGATCGATCAGCCCGGTGGGGCGGATGACCTGTTCGACGAACACGCCGCCGCTTTCGTTCAGCTCCCAGCCGCCTGGCGTGGCCGATACTGCGACGGTCTGAGGCCGCATCATGTCCCATTCCTCGAAGCGGAGCGGGCGGTTGTCCATGCAGGAGGGCAGGCGGAAGCCGTATTCGGCCAAGGTCGCCTTGCGACGGAAGTCGCCGCGGAACATGCCGCCGATCTGCGGCACGGTGACATGGCTTTCGTCGGCGAACACCAGCGCGTTGTCCGGGACATATTCGAACAAGGTCGGTGGCGGCTCGCCGGGGCGGCGACCGGTGAGATAGCGCGAGTAGTTCTCGATGCCGGCGCAACTGCCGGTCGCCTCCATCATCTCGATGTCGAACGTCGTGCGCTGCTCCAGCCGCTGTGCTTCCAGCAGGCGCCCCTGCGCATGCAGCTGGTCGAGCCGCATCTTCAGCTCCGATTTGATCGACTTCATCGCCTGCACCAGGGTCGGGCGCGGCGTCACATAGTGCGAATTGGCGTAGACCTTGATGAATTCGAGCTCGTCCTGCTTGTGGCCGGTGAGCGGATCGAACTCCTCGATATTCTCGACGGTGTCGCCGAACAAGTTCACGCGCCAGGCGCGGTCCTCATAGTGCGCCGGGAAGATGTCGATGACGTCGCCACGGACGCGGAAGGTGCCGCGGGTGAAATCGTGCTGGGTGCGCTTGTATTGCAGGGCGACGAGATCGGCGATCAGCTGGCGCTGGTCGATGCGCTCGCCCTTCTTCAGCGCGAAGGTCATCGCGGTGTAGGTCTCGACCGAGCCGATACCGTAGATGCAGGACACTGAGGCGACGATGATGACGTCGTCGCGCTCCAACAGCGCGCGCGTCGCCGAATGGCGCATGCGGTCGATCTGCTCGTTGATCGAGGAATCCTTCTCGATATAGGTGTCGGTGCGGGGGACGTAGGCCTCAGGCTGGTAGTAGTCGTAATAGGAGACGAAATACTCGACGGCGTTGTCGGGGAAGAAGCTCTTGAACTCGCCATAGAGCTGCGCCGCCAGCGTCTTGTTCGGCGCCAGGATCAGGGCAGGGCGCTGCGTCGCCTCGATCACCTTGGCCATCGTGTAGGTCTTGCCGGAACCGGTGACGCCGAGCAGCACTTGCGTGCGATCGTTGCGATTGATCCCCTCGACCAGCTCGGCGATCGCCTGCGGCTGGTCGCCCTTCGGCTCGTAGGACGACTTGATCTCGAAGCTAACGCCACCTTCGCTCTTCTCCGGGCGCGGCGGCCGGTGCGGCGTCCACACCTTCAGCGAGCCATCGTCCTTGCGGAACTCCGGACGGCCCTCGCGGATCAGCGCCTCCAGCGCTTCCGCGGTGGCTCTGACGCCGAGCGCCTCCATCTTGTTGCGCGGGGGACGGGCGAGCGCCTCGTCATCGTCCTCCGCAGTGGGCAGCCCGAGCTGCCGCGCCAGCTCCGGATCGAGCGTGGGGATGGTGGCCGAGGTGCCGTAATTGGCCTGCGGGGCTTCGGCGAGGCCATGTTGATCGGTGCTCGCGTCGCTCCCGCCCTGATCCTCCTCCGCACGCGGGCGAGGGGACGCAAGTGGCGCGGCCTTCGTTTCAGAACTGATGGTAGTGCCCGGCTCTCGCGACTTCAGGCCCTCCCCCGCTTGCGGGTCGAGACGAGCTTCGCTCGCTTTGAGAGGGTTGGGTGGGGACAAGCTATGCGACGGATCGCTCTTTGAGGACGACCGCGCTCCCATCGGCTGCGGGTTCGGCCGCAGCGGCATCGCGGGCGGCTCGGCTGCGTCGCGCTTGGTGACTTCAGCGCTTTTGCCGCGCGTCGAGGCGCGGGCGCGGTGTGCGGCGGCTTCGCCGCCGGAGCGGCGGTCCCAGGAATTGTCCGGCGGCGGCTGCAATCCGGTCGAGGAGCCGATGCCGCTTTCGCCCCTGTTGATCGCGGGGTTCAGGAGCTCGGCGAGCGCCGGCCCGATCGGCTGAACGTCTGGCCGATGTGCTTTGGACTTGGGAGATTTCGCGGGTTTCTTGGGAGCGTCTGGATTCTTCGCCATGGCCGGAATATGGGACTGAAACGGCCGGCAGAAAAGAGCGAAGGCCGGCGTTTGCCGCGCCAGCCTGGAACACGGGGGAAACCGATGAGCGGAACGCGCAAGGCCTTGATCGCGGGAGCGGCGCTCGCCGCCGCGTTGGTGCATTGTCAGCAGCTGGCAGCACAGCAGGCCGCCGAGCCGGCGACACGCGCTGCCAACGAGGCCTTCGCGAAGGATCTGCCCTTGTCCGATCGCGCCGATTTCGAGGACGCCAAGCGCGGCTTCATCGCCACAGTGCCGGACGGCGTGATCGCCGGTCCGCGCGCGCCGGCGTTCGACACCCGGCCGTTCGCATTCCTGAACAGCGATCAGGTGCCGCCGACCGTCAATCCCAGCCTGTGGCGGCAGGCGCAGCTCAATGCCGTCAACGGCCTGTTCCAGGTGGCCGAGCGCGTCTACCAGGTGCGCGGGCTCGACATCTCCAACATGACCATCATCGAAGGCGACACCGGGCTGATCGTGATTGATACCTTGCTGTCGAACGAGACTGCGAAGGCCGCGCTCGAGCTCTATCTGAAACACCGTCCGGCCAAGCCGGTCGTCGCCGTGATCTACACACACAGTCACATCGACCATTTCGGCGGCGCCAAGGGCGTCATCACTGCTGATGATGCCGCCACCGGCAAGGTCAAGGTGATCGCGCCCGACGGCTTCATGGAGCATGCGGTGGCTGAGAACGTCATCGCGGGCACCGCGATGACCCGCCGCGCCCAATACATGTATGGCATCAACTTGCCGGTCGGCGAGCGCGGGCAGATCGATGTCGGGCTCGGCAAGGCTCTGTCGCGCGGCACGCCGTCGCTGGTCCAGCCCAACGACGTCATCAAGCAGGACTACGAGACGCGCACGGTCGACGGCGTCGAGATCGAATTCCATCTGGTGCCGGGCTCGGAGGCGCCGGCCGAGATGCTGCTGTATTTTCCGCAGTTCAAACTGCTCGACATGGCGGAAGACGCCACCCACAACATGCACAATCTCTACACGCTGCGCGGCGCCGAGATCCGCGACGGGAGGATCTGGTCGCGCTATATCGGCGACGCCATCGCACGCTATGGCGACCGCACCGACATCGTGATTGCGCAGCATCATTGGCCGATGTGGGGCAATGAGCGGATCACCGCCTTCCTGAAGCGGCACCGCGATCTCTACAAGTTCATCCACGACCAGTCGGTGCGGCTGCTCAATCACGGGCTGACGCCGACCGAGATCGCGGAGCGCTTGAGGCTGCCGGCGAGTCTCGCCGGCGACTGGTCGGCGCGCGGCTATTACGGCACGCTGAGCCACAATGCCAAAGCGGTCTATCAGTTCTATCTCGGCTGGTACGACGCCAATCCCGCCGACCTCGATCCGCTGCCGCGCGCCGAGGCTGCCAAGAAGACGATCGACTACATGGGAGGCGCGGACGCCGTGCTGGCGCGGGCGCGAGAGGATTTCAAGACCGGGCAATATCGCTGGGTCGCGAGCATCATGAGCCAGCTCGTCTTCGCCGATCCCGACAACAAGGCGGCACGCGCGCTCGGCGCCGACGCGCTGGAGCAACTCGGCTATCAGAGCGAGGCCGCGACCTGGCGCGACGCCTATCTCACCGGCGCGGCCGAGCTGCGCAGCGGTCCGCCGAAGCCGCAAGCTGCGGCTGCGAATGCCGAGCTGCTCAAGGGCGTCAGCATCGATCTCGCCTTCGATTTCCTCGGCGTGCGCCTCAACGCGGCCAAGGCCGAGGGCAAGCATATCGTCATCGACTGGACCTTCACCGATACCGGCGAGACGCAGGTGATGAATTTGGAGAATTCCGCGCTGACCCATCGCGCCGGTCCGCTCGACGACAAGGCCGATGCCGGCGTCAAGCTCAGCCGCGCCACCTTCAACGCGATCTCGGCCAAGCAGCGCACCATGCTCGCGGCTGTTACCAGCGGTGACGTTGTGCTGTCGGGCAATCCGCAGAAGCTGCAGGAGCTGTTTGCGATGTTCGACGAGTTCGCCGGCGGCTTCGAGATCGTCGAGCCGCGCAAGACCGCGGTGGAATAGGCTGATCTGACCGCGTCACCAGCGCCGTCATTCCAGGTGACCTGCCACTGAAGTTTCATCCAGCGGCGTTTAGAGTCCGAGTGGGTTTTACGCCGATTGGCGCGGGTGGAGCAACGGGCGAGCGGCGGAGCTGGTCGGGGTTGCGCAGCCGATCGCCCGTTGCGGTGAATGTGGCAGCGTAGGCCGCCGGGGTCTGGTATTTCAGCGAGGAGTGAGGCCGCTCGCCATTGTAGTCGGCGACCCATGCAGCAATCTTGCTCCGTGCCTCGGCGATGCCGAAGAAGAGCGTCTCGTTCAGCAGCTCGTCGCGCATCCTGCCGTTGAAGCTTTCGACGAAGGCGTTCTGGATCGGCTTGCCCGGTGCGATGAAGTGCCAGGCGATGCTGTTGTCCTGGCACCAAGCCAGCATCGCATTGCAGGTGAACTCGGTGCCGTTGTCGGACACAATTGATCCTGGCTTGCCGCGCCAGGCGACGATGGCCGTCAGCTCTCGTGCCACCCGCCGGCCTGAGATCGAGGTGTCCGGGATCGCGCCCAGACACTCCTTGGTGACATCATCGACGATGTTGAGGATGCGGAAGCGCCGACCGTTGGCGAACTGGTCGGAGACAAAGTCCAGCGACCAGCGCGCATTCGGTTTCGCTTCCACCGGGATCGGAGCCCGCATCCCGATAGCCTTTCGACGGGCGCGTCGCTTGCGCACCCTAAGCCCTTCTTCGCGGTACAGCCGATGGATACGGTTGATGCCGGATCGCTCGCCCTCCCGTCGCAGCAGGATGAACAGCCGACGATAGCCGAACCGCCGCCGTTCGTTGGCAAGCTCGCGCAGTCTGACCCGAAGCTCGGCGTCCGAGGGGCGACGAGACCGGTAGCGCACCGTCGTCCGATCCGCCCCGATGATTGAGCAGGCCCGCCGTTCCGACAGGCCGAGCTTGGCCTGCAGGTGCGCCGCTGCGGCGCGCTTGGCGGCAGGCCCTACCATTTTTTTGAAAGCAGCTCCCGCAGCGCCGCCGCATCGAGCATCTGCTCGGCCAGCAACTTCTTCAGCTTGGCATTCTCGTCCTCGAGCGCCTTGAGCCGCTTGGCCTCGGAGACGTCCATGCCGCCGAACTTGGCCTTCCAATTGTAGAGCGTCGCCTCCGAGATCCCGTGCTTGCGAGCCAGATCGGCCGTCTTCGCACCGGCCTCGTGCTCTTTCAAAACCGCGATGATCTGCTCTTCCGTGAACCGCTTCCGCTTCATCTGTCCGTCCTTCGTCAGGGCGGACTCTAAATCCTTCTGGAGGAAATTCTTAGGGGCAGGTCACAGGGCACACGATGCGACAGCATCGAACGATGGCGCGCAGTTGCGCACCTGAGAATCTCGAGAGTCCGGGTTCAGCCATCCGCGCAAAATGGCGTCGCCATTTTGTCGCGCGGAATAATGACGGTGAAGGAAGCCATGTCCCGCGCTTGTGGCGCAGTTAAGACTAATGCCGCGTCGGCGGCTCGATGATGTCGAGATGAACGCCCTGGCACGCCATGCATTGCAGCGCCCAGTATTCGGCGCCGCCGCGGCCGTTGATCACGCGCAGCACCGCAAGCTGCCCGTCGCACTCGGGACAACGAGAGCGGATCAAGGCACTCCAGTGCCGGATTTGAGGCTCGGCCATGATGGCGGTCCGCGTTTAGGAGGGGCTGGTCAAGATGCTGTCAGCCGACATGCGCCGGCGGTTCAATGGCTATCCCCACCGCTTTCGGAAGCGGTCGATATGGCTCTTCGCGTCGGCAACGGCCATTTCGACATCCGACCACGCGAAGCCAACTTCGAGACTCGGGAACGAAACTCCATTGATCACCACGGGGCTCATGTCCGTCCGGCGAATCCGCGCGTGCCACAGCCCGCGACCCGCCTCGAACGGTTCGATGGTGAAGTCCTCATACCTGTACGTCATCTAGCAGTCCTAAGTACCGGCAGTCCGAATGCCCTGCATTGTGCCGCGAATCGTCCCAGGGACGTCAGATCGAAAGCGGTACGCAACTCATAGGTGCCGATATCCTTCCAACCTGTCGCAGAACGTGTTGCGGCGGCCACGCGGCGCGAATCTTGGTCAACGGATCTCAGCATATTGCACCAGAACCTCATCATGGATTCGTAACACCATGTGTGAAGCGGTTCACAAGATCACGTCTTTTTTGTCGGCTGCCATCGCGCGCGTGCGAACTATCAGGTTGTGTTGCGGCCCCGCGCATGATCCAGCGGCGAAAAGCCGTAAAATCACGGTGCCCCGTCTGAAAGCTGCGATACACCAAATACCAACGCTCGCCTTTCGGGACGCTGAGCGCGAACGGCGCAACCAACCGGCCTGCGGCGAGGTCGTCATCGATATAGGGCCGGATGCCCATCGCGACGCCGAGCCCGTCGACTGCAGCCTGCAGCGCCTGGCCATAATATTCGAACACCGTGCCGCGCGCCGTGATCCGCGTGATGCCGGCCGCCTTCAACCAAAGCGGCCAGTCCTCGGCTGCGTGCGCGACGCGCAGCAGGCTCGGTCCCTTCAGATCGGCGGGCCGCTTCAATGACGCCGCGAGCCGCGGCGTGCACACCGGCAACAGGTCGGCGGCGAACAGCGGCTCCGCGACCAGGCCCGGCCAGGCGCCGTCGCCGAGCCTGATGCCGCAGCTCCAATCGTCGCCGAACGGCACTGCCGCGCCGCCGGTGGTGATGCGCACTTCGATGTCGGGCTCTTCCTTGCTGAAATCGGCAAGCCGGGGGATCAGCCATTTCATCGCGAAGGTCGGTCCGACGCCGAGCGTCAGCACGCGCCGGTTGGCCGGCGCCATCACTTGCGCGGTGAGGCTCGCCAGCGCATCAAAGATCGGTGTCAGGCCGGCCTGATAGGTGCGTCCTGCGGCGGTGAGCGCCAGGCGGTTGGCCTTGCGTTCGAACAGCACCACGCCGAGCCGCTGCTCGAGCAGGCTGACCATGCGGCTGATCGCGGCGGCCGAGACGTTGAGCTCGGCGCCCGCCGCGGCGAAGCTGCCGCTGCGCGCCGCCGCCTCGAATGCCTTGATGCCGTTGAGAAACAGAAGCCGCCGCATAGACCCCCAGAAAAGCTGATGGAGGGCAAGATAACTCAGTTTGCGCTGCAGGCAACATCAGGCAATTCATAGGTGCCGAGGAGAATCGACATGACGCCGATGCTGATTGCAGCGCTTGGATTGCTGATGGTTGGAACCGCCTTCCTCTCCGGCATCTTCGGCATGGTCGGCGGGCTGATCCTGATCGGCGTGCTGCTGGCGCTGATGCCGCTGCCCGCGGCCATGGTGCTGCACGCGATCACGCAGATGGCCTCGAACGGCTGGCGCGCGGTGCTGTGGCACCGGCATATCCGGTGGCGGCCGGTGTTCGTCTATCTCATCGGTTGTGCGCTGGCGCTCGGCACCTGGTCGCTGCTGCGTTACGTGCCGGACAAGCCGGCGGCGCTGCTGATGCTGGGCGCGACACCGTTCCTGGCGCGGATGATGCCGGCGAGCCTGAAGCCCGATCCGGACAGCATCTGGCAGGGCGCCTTCTACGGCTCGATCTGCATGGGGCTGATGCTGATGACCGGCGTCTCGGGCCCGCTGATGGATACGTTCTTTCTCGGCGCGCACTTTGACCGGCGATCGATCGTCGCGACCAAGGCGACGTGCCAGGTCGCGAGCCACCTCACCAAGCTGATCTATTTCGGCGGCATCATCGACCAGGCCGCGAGCCTCGATCCGGTGCTCGCGATCGTTGCGGTTACAGCCTCGATGCTCGGGACCAGCCTGGCCCGCCGCATCCTGGAGGCGATGAGCGACCAGCAGTTCCGGATCTGGGCCAACCGCCTGATCACGACGGTTGCGAGCTACTACATACTCTATGGCGGGTGGCTGCTGCTGTTTGCCCGCAGCACACTTGCCGCCAACTGAGGGAGAGCGAGCATGAGCGAAAGAGCCGATCCGCTGGTGCTGGACTTCGTCGAATGGATCGCGCGTGCACCGCGCAGTCACGCCGAGGTGGTCGCGACCTGGAAGACCTCGTGTCCGCGGCTGACCATCTGGGAGGATGCCGCCGAGTGCGGCTATGTCGCGCGCGAGACGATCGCAGGTTTCGGTCTCGTGGTCACGGTGACGGACGCGGGCGAGCAGCTGCTGCGCGAGCACGGCCGCTGTCCCTGAAGCGCGATCACATTTCTGCGGGCTCCGGTCAGGATATTGACTCGCGGACGCGTTCCGGCGAGCTTCATGCAAATGCATCTTTTGCATGAGCCACAGGGAAACGCGCCGATGATCGACCTGTATTACTGGACCACGCCGAACGGCCATAAGATCACGATGTTCCTGGAGGAGACCGGGCTGCCATACCGGATCGTCCCGATCAACATCGGCAAGGGCGAGCAGTTCGGCCACGACTTCCTCAGCGTGGCGCCGAACAATCGGATTCCGGCGCTGGTCGACCACGAGCCCAAGGGCGGCGGCAAGCCGATCTCGCTGTTCGAGTCCGGCGCGATGCTGCTGTATCTTGCCGAGAAGACAGGGCAGTTCCTGCCGGCCAACATCTATGGCCGCTACGATGTGATCCAGTGGACATTCTGGCAGATGGCGGGGCTCGGACCGATGGCCGGGCAGAACCATCACTTCCGCAACTACGCGCCGGACAAGATCCCTTATGCGATCGACCGCTATGTCAACGAGACCAACCGGCTCTATGGCGTGCTGAACAAGCGCCTGGCGGGGCGCGAATTCATCGCCGACGATTATTCGATCGCCGACATGGCCTGCTATCCGTGGGTGGTGCCTTACAAGAACCAGGGCCAGAACATCGACGACTTCCCGAACCTCAAGCGCTGGCTTGCTGATATCGAGGCGCGGCCGGCCACCCAGCGCGCCTATGCCAAGGCCAAGGAGGTCAATCCGAATTTCGGCCAGCCGACGATTCGCACCGAGGAGGAGCGCAAGATCCTGTTCGGTCAGACCGCCTCGGTGGTGCGGTAGACGTCCCACGTCTTCGCTGTCATCATCCGCGAAAGCGGATGATCCAGTAGGCGCTGCTGTTTCGATCAACAATGACCGTTCCGGCGTACTGGATGCCCCGCCTGCGCGGGGCATGACACAGGGGGTAAGCACGCATGTCTCTCAAGCTCTACGAACTCGTCGGCACCGACGCTACCCGGCCGTTCAGCCCGTATTGCTGGCGCATCCGCATGGCGCTGGCGCATAAGGGTCTTTCAGCGGAATCGATTCCGTGGCGCTTCACCGAGAAGGCCGCTATCGCGCCGCACGGCTCGGAGAAGGTGCCTGTCATGCTCGACCGCGACAGGACGGTGGTCGATTCCTGGGTGATCGCGAATTATCTGGAAGACACCTATCCGGAGCGGCCGTCGCTGTTCGGAGGCGACGGCGGCCGGGCGATGGCGCGGTTCATGAACTGGTGGGGCGATATCGCCATTGTCGGCGGCATCTTCCCGTTGATCATTGCCGACATCCCGAAGAATCTCGCCGCTGTCGATGCTGACTACTTCCGCAGCTCGCGCGAGGCACGGTTCGGCAAGTCGTTGGAAGAGGTGATGACGAACCGCGACCAGGCTGTGGTCAATTTCCGCAAATCGCTCGACCCGCTGCGGCTGACTTTGAAGTCGCAGGCTTTCATCGGCGGCAACGAGCCGAACTATGCCGACTACATCGTGTTCGGCGGCTTCCAATGGGCGCGCGTGGTCAGCCCATTCAAGCTGCTTGAGGAGGCCGATCCCGTCTACGCCTGGCGCGAGCGGTTGCTCGACGCGTTCGACGGGATGGCGCGGACTTCGCCGGGCCATCCGGTGTGACGCTCAGACATTCGGCGGCCGGCTCGCGCGCCACGCCGCCAATCCGTCCGTGAGAGCAGGGCTTCCGACCAGGCGCGCAAATTGCTCGCTCTCGACCTGAAGGCCCTCGCTGATCGCCATGTTTAGGCCGCGCGTCGCGGCGGTGATGATGGCAGCCACAGTATCAGGCGAATGTCGGATGATGCGTTGCGCAAGCTGGCGCGCTGCGGGCAGGAGCTCATGGTGCGGCACGACCGCATTGACGAGCCCGATCTCCAGCGCCCGTTGCGGCGAGAACGGATCGCCGGTCAGCAGCAGTTCAAGGCCCCGCTTGCGCCCGACCAGCCGCGGCAGCCGCTGGGTGCCGCCGAAGGTCGGCGGCATGCTGAGCCTGATCTCCGGCTTGGCGAATGAGGCACGCTCGCTGGCAATGGCGAGATGGGTGGCCTCGGTGACCTCGCAGCCGCCGCCATAGGCAAGACCGTTGACGGCGGCGATCACCGGCTTGGTGAAGGCCTCCAGCCGCGCCGTCATGGTCTGGCCGCGCCGCACGAAATCGCGGATCGCGGCGTCGCGGCCGGCGCGGACGCTCTCGGAGAATTCATGGATGTCGGCGCCCGCCGAAAAAGCGCGCTCGCCCGCACCGGTCAGGATCACGGCGCGCACCGCAGCGTCGGTTTCGATACGGTCGAGGGCCGCCATCAAGTCGCCGATCAAGGCGTAGTTCAGGGCGTTCAGACGCGCGGGAAGGTTCAGCGTGAGCAGCGCGATGTTGTCGGCGACATCGATCAGGATGTTATCGGGCATTCGGTTTCTCCAAGACACGTTGCCGCAAGCGTAGGAGAGCGCCGCCATTGTGTATATTCACTGGTCAGTATACATTGGCCCCATGGCTCGCTCCTCCGACCCGACCCGTGCGCGCATCATCCAGGCGGCAAGCGCGCTGTTCTACAGCGAGGGCATTCGCGCCGTGTCCGTCGACGCCGTCGCGGACAAGGCGGGATTGACCAAGAAGACGCTGTACTATCATTTCAGGAGCAAGGACGATCTGGTCGCGGCCTATCTCGCCGCGCGCGACCAGCCCAACCTGGCGCTGTTCAAGCGCTGGTTCGACGAAGCAGACGGCGGCCTACCGGACAAGTGTGCAGCCATCTTTGCCCATCTTGCGCGCTCGGTGCGGCATCCGAAATGGCGCGGCTGCGGCTTCCTGCGCACCACGGCCGAGCTCGCCAATCTGCCTGGGCATCCCGCGATCAAGATCGGCGCGGCGCACAAGAAGAAGTTCGAGAGTTGGCTGCGCGACACCTTCGAGGCCGAGGGTGTCAGCGAGCCGGGCGAGCTTGCCCGGCAGATGCTGCTGCTGCTCGACGGCGCCTTCGCCGTCGTCCTGCTGCATCGCGACGCCAGCTATATGGAGACGGCGGGTGCAGCGGCGCGCGCGCTTGTCTCGGCCGGGGTTGCGAGCCGCGCTAGGCGTCGCAGCCGCGCCCGTTGACGCGCTCGGCGTGAACGACGGTCGCCACCATCTTGCTGGCCATGCCGTCGAAGTCCGACGGCTTCAGATAGCCGGCAGCATAGGCCTCCTGCGTCAGCCGCTCGATCCGCCGGTCGTCCGCTGTCAGCCATTGCCTGGCGATATAGCCGGCTCCGGCGGGCCCATAGGTTTCGGGATAGCGCTCGCTCTGGTTCTGGCGGTGATAGTAGTACTCGTTCAGGCCGCTGATGAATTGCTTGCGGGCGTCGCCGCAGCGATCGCTCCAGGGACGGTCGAGCGCCGCCAGAGCGCCTTTCCGCTGCGACTCGCGGGCGTCCGCGATGTATTTCTCGTGCTCGTCGAAGTCGCGGTCGCCGATCGGGGTGAACGACTGCGGCGCGACCGAGGGGGCGGGTGCGAAGGCCCAGGCGGCAACTTGCCAGATCACCACCGCCCAGACGATGAACCAGAGACGATTCATCCGCGGGCCGCTCCCGTATGTTGTTGACGCGGCAGGCAGACCGGTGACTCGTCGAACCAGAGTCCGGGCCCGGCGAATTGCAGCACCTCTTCGCGCACGTCACCGGCAAAATCTGCCCTGACGACGCCCTTCTGATCGAAGGCTTCGAACAAGGCCTCCTTCACCCGCTGGTCAAGCGGGGTCGAGAAGGTGTCGGCGGCCTCTTTGATCTTCTTGTCACCGCAAAACATCCTCATGCTGGGCGAACAGCCCAGCTTGGCTTGATAGGCGCGCGCATAGGCGGTCAACGCGTCGACCAAATTCCGCTTCATGGTTTCATCGCAGGGCGACATCTTGTACGCGGTGGCCGCCTGCAGCGCATCGAGACGCAACGCATCGAGCTTCGGGTTCTTGTCGCTCTGCGACGTATGCTGAGCGACCCAGGCTTTGCGTTCGAACTCCTCGGCGTCTTTGCCACCGAAGCTCTTGTCCACCAACGCAGGCAGCTCCGCCACGATGTGAGGGCTAGGGGTGTAAATCGGAAAGCCGCGAACAACCCAGCTGACACCGACGAAGGCCGTGACAAAGGCCATAACAACAAAAGCAATGAAACGGATCATGAGAAACGCTCACGTGGAAATCCCGGCGTGGGTACCAGCGTCATATTAATTCATGCCAAATATTTGCGCCTGACGCGCGACAAAGAACGTAAACGAAGTCTAACGATTTCATATCGTCTGTGGGCAGACGCGACGTCTCGTTGTTGGATAGCATGAGATTGTGCCGATGAAATCACTCAGCACCGGGTTCGCCGCTACGGCGCGGGCTGCGTAGAACGCCATTCGCGGCGAGCAGATCGATCGTCGCTTCGAGGTCCGGCAGGACGGCCGCGCAGCACTGCCGTGTTTCCTCGGTTGGCTGCACGATGTCGGGGACCATCAGCGTGATCGCGCCGGCGGCGTGGGCTGCGGCGACACCGGGATTGGAATCCTCCACTGCGACGCAGGCTTGCGCCGGCGTGCCGAGCCGCGCGGCGGCCAACAGATAGAGATCGGGATGCGGCTTGCCGCGGCTCACATCGTCGCGGGTCAGGATCGCATCGAAGCGGCCATCGATCCCGGCGGCTGCGAGATGTTGTGCCGCCGTGCGACGCGACGATGAGGTGACGATCGCCCTCGGCAGGCCGGCCGCCTCGATTGCATCGAGCAGCGCGAGCGCGCCGGGCTTCAGCCGCATTCCCGCGGCAAGCGTGGCGGCCGTGTTGGCTGCGAACAGCCGGTTCACCTCGGCGATCGGGAAGTCGGGGCCGAAATGCGCGCGCATCATCTTCTGGCACTCTGGGCCGGGAATGCCGATCATCGTGTGACAAAGCGCGGCGACACCATCGGTGTAGCCCAGGGCGCTGAACGCCGCGATCGAGCTTTCGAGATAGACGCGCTCGGTGTCGATCAGCGTTCCGTCCATGTCGAGCAGGACAGCCTTGATATGCCAGCGCGCCATCAACGTGCCGCCGTGATCGCTGCGAACGCGTGCAGGCAGTCGCGGCACAGGCAGTCCTGAAAGGCGGACTCTTGCCCCTCGGACGGCAGCGGCAGGCGAACGGTTTCCTCGAAGCACCAGCAGGCGCCACTGGGGTCGCAGGTGAATTCCGTTCCGCATCGGGCGCAGGCGAGACGGCGGGCGCTAACGCTTTCTAAACGATTTGTCACGATCGGAACCGCGCTTCGAGCGCCCTTTTCATGTGAGGTTCAGGTTGCTGCGACGTATAGTGGCGCTCTGCATTGCTCCTCGCAATGATGAATTGCGTGGCATCGGCAAATCAGCCGTGCATGAGAACGGTGCATGAGGGTGCACGAGATTGTGTAGGTGATGACGATGGCCCGTGATCCGCAAGCTGCCCTCGTTGCGCTCAACCGTTTCGGCCTCGGTGCGCGCGGCGGCGCATCAGGTGATTTCACCAGCGCCGCCTCCGATCCACGCGGCTTCGTCAAATCGGAGCTCGGCCGCGCCAGCGGCGCGCTGCTGGAGGCGCCCGGCTTGCAGTCGACGCAAGCCTTGGCGGAGGCGGTCTTCGCCTATCAGGACGAGGTGAAGCGTGCCCGCGAGATGGCGAAATCCGCCGCGCCCGCGGCTGATGCGGTTGGACCTCAGTCAAGTCCGACGGCAGCGTCGCCGCAGCAACGCGGCCTTTCTCTCAATAAGGTGGCGAACAACATCGGAAATGTTGCGCCGGAGACGAAGCCGGCCGACGGCAATATGAGCATGGCGCCCGAAGCGGCGCAGTCCAATGCGGGAATGCAGCCCAATGCGGCCAAGCCCGCACCGCAGCCCCAGCAGCCGCTCAACGTGATCCAAAAAACCTATCGCGCAGAAGCCTTGGCGCGGCTGCAGCGTGCGGTGCTGGCCGATTGCGGCTTCACCGAGCGGCTGGTGGCGTTCTGGTCGAACCATTTCTGCATCTCCGCCAATAAGGGCGAATTGGCGCGGATCTGGGCCGGCGCCTTCGAGCGCGAGGCGATCCGCCCGCATGTGTTCGGGCGCTTCGCGGACATGGTGAAGGCGGTCGAGCAGCATCCGGCGATGCTGTTCTTCCTCGACAATCAGCAATCGCTGGGGCCGGACTCGCGGGCCGGGCAGAACCGCAAGCGCGGGCTGAACGAGAACCTCGCGCGCGAGATCATGGAGCTGCATACGCTCGGCGTCGGCGGCGGCTACACCCAGGAGGACGTCACCACGCTCGCGCGCATCATCACCGGGTGGACCTTCGCCGGCCGGCAGGGCAAGCTTGGGGCGCCGGGCGAGTTCGTGTTCAACGCCAATGCGCATCAGCCGGGACCGCAGACATTGCTCGGCAAGGTGTACCAGGACGATGGCCTGGCGCAGGGCGAAGCCGCGCTTGCCGATATCGCGCACCACCCTTCGACTGCAAAATTCATTGCAACCAAATTCGTGCGTCATTTCATCGCCGATGATCCGCCGCCGGCCCTGGTGGCGCGGCTCGAGACCGTATTCAAGAGGACTGACGGCGATCTGAAGGCCCTCACGCTGGCGCTGATCGATTCCGACGAAGCCTGGTCGGCGCCGCTCACCAAGATGCGCAATCCTTATGAGTTCGTGGTCGCCAGCGGGCGGCTTCTGGCGCGCGTGCCGGAGGATCCCGGTCCTTATCTCGGTGCGCTCAACGCCTTGGGCCAGCCCTTGTGGACGCCGGCCGGACCGAACGGCTTTCCCGACACCAACGCCGCCTGGGCGGCGCCGGAGGGCCTGAAGCTCCGGCTCGACATCGCCGCGCAGCTCAGCTCGAAGGTCGGCAACACCATCGATGCGCGCGAGCTGCTGGAGCTGGTCGCCGCGGACGCGGCGTCCAGCGAAACCCGTCGCACCATTGAACGCGCGGAATCCCGCCAGCAGGCGCTGGCACTGTTGTTGATGTCGCCGGAATTCCAGAGGAGGTGAGGATGGAACTGATCAGGACGCCGCTGGTCACGTCACGCCGCCAGCTGCTGCTCGCCGGCGCTTCCTTCGCGGCCTGGGCCTACCTGCCGCGATTCGCGCGCGCCGCAGAACAGCGCGATCCGCGCCTCGTCGTCGTGATCCTGCGCGGCGCGCTCGATGGTCTCGCCACCGTGGCGCCAACAAGTGATCCCGATTATGCCGGCCTGCACGGTGCGATCGCATTGAGCGCAGATGGACCACATCCCGCCGTCATGCTCGACTCGTTCTTCGCGCTGCATCCGTCGATGCCGGAATTCGCCCGCATGTATCAGAGCAAGCATGCGACGGTCGTGCATGCGGTCGCGACACCCTATCGCGATCGTTCGCATTTCGACGGGCAGGACGTGCTGGAAAGCGGCTTTGCCGGGCCCGGCCGCGTGCAGTCCGGCTGGCTCAACCGCGCGGTCGAAGCGTTGCCACGCGGCGAGCGCGTGGCGAGCGCGCTCGCGGTGGGACCGACCACGCCGCTGGTGTTGCGCGGGGCCGCGCCGACCGTAGGCTGGGCGCCGGTGACGTTGCCTCAGGCGGACGATGACACGGCGATGCGGCTGGTCGATCTCTACACCCATCGCGATCCGGCGCTGGCGAGCGCGCTGTCGCAAGGCCTGCAGCTGGAAAAGGTCGCGCGCGGTGACGACATGAAGGTCAAGCCCGGCGGCAACGCGGCCACAGCCATGCGCCAGGTAGCGCGCGGTGCGGCGAAGTTGATGGCCGCAGATGATGGGCCGCGCATTGCAGCGCTCGCCTTCGATGGCTGGGACACCCACGCCAACGAAGGTGGTGCAGTCGGCCGGCTTGCGGGCCTGCTCTCGGGGCTCGACGGCGCCCTGGCCGAATTTGAAAGCGGATTGGGTGCGCATTGGCGCGACACCGTCGTGGTGGTCGCGACAGAATTCGGCCGCACAGCGAAAATCAACGGCACTGAGGGCACCGACCATGGCACCGGCACCATCGCACTGCTTGCCGGCGGCGCGGTGAACGGCGGCCGCGTGATTGCGGATTGGCCAGGCCTGAAGCCGACGAGCCTCTACCAGGCGCGTGACCTCGCGCCGACCACCGATCTGCGCGCCGTGCTGAAGGGCGTGCTGGCCGATCATCTCGGCATCGGCGAGCACGCGCTGGCGACGTCCGTGTTTCCAGACAGCGCCGTCGTGAAGCCGATGAAGGGGCTCGTGGCCTAAATCCGCCGATCGTCGTATCAGCGCTGGAGCCTGCTCAAAAGATCGCTACGGTGATCCTTGCGGGCGCGCGCCATCGCAAAATCTGCTACTCCAGATCAGCGGCTATCATCGGATGCAGGAGATCAGCATGTTCATCGCCATGAATCGTTTTCGTGTCGCCAAGGGCTCGGAGGCCGCCTTCGAGCAAGTCTGGGCGTCGCGCGACAGCCATCTCGAGAGGGTGCCGGGTTTCGTGGAGTTTCATCTGTTGAAGGGCCCCGAGGCCGAAGACCACACGCTCTATGCCTCGCATACGATCTGGGCGAGCCGCTCAGCCTTCGAGGACTGGACCAAGTCGGAAGCCTTCCGCGCCGCGCACAAGGGCGCCGGCGACAACAAAGTGATGTATCTCGGCCCGCCGCAATTCGAAGGCTTCGAGGTGCGGCAAACGGTGGGCGGGAAAAAGTAGGACGTTACTGCGCACTGCGCTCAATGGCGTCCATAAACTCGCGCAACAATAGTAGCTTACAAAAAAAGTGCGGCCCCGGTCAGACGCGGCGACTGACGGGACCGCTGGCGCATGATCTGTGACGGGGGGCTGATCAAACGCCGGGTGACGCTAGCGTTGCCGTGTTACGCCGTCGTGACAGTTGGATGATTGAATCAGTAAGGTTCGCTGCGTGCCGTTACAGCGCCTTGCGGTAGACGATGAAGCCCGAACGCTCCGCCACCTTGTCATAGAGAGCCTGCGCGACGGCATTGGTCTCGTGGGTCTGCCAGTAGACGCGCGGCGATCCGGCACGTCGGGCCGCGTCATAGACCGCCTCGATCAGAGCCCGGCCCGCGCCCTTGCCGCGCGCGGCATCCGCCGTGAACAGATCGTTCAAGTAGCAAAGCGGCGCGATCGTCGTGGTGGTGCGGTGAAACAGATAATGCGCAAGTCCAAGCAATTCGCCATCACTTTCGGCAACGACCGCATGGACAGGCTCATAGGCATCGAAGAAGCGCGACCACGTGATGGCAGTCACTTCCGGCGCCAGTGCGGTGGCGCCGCTACGTCCATAAAATGCGTTGTATCCATCCCACAACGGCAGCCACCGCTGGTAGTCCTCGCGCGTGACAGCGCGGATCGTGAGCATCTCGGACATCGTCAGTTCGCATCACCCTACGTGAACACGAACCTTCGATACGCGGCACAGCCGGTAAGATCAATCCGGCTCGGATGAGGGTTGCAGAGGCGGCTCAGCGGCGCGGACTTGAACCACCGGGCCATCGCTGAGCGGCCAGAGCGAGAGCTCGCCGCGCCGTTCGATGGCGATGACGAGGGAAGCCGCCAACAGGATCGCAAGAGCCAGTGTGACGGCAACAATTACGACAGTTGATTTCATCGCCATGAGCTGCGCGCGAGACGATCATCGCCTTTTGTCGCGAAAACCGCGATGGGTTGTCATAATGGCTTTGAAACTACGTCGGAACGAACAGGCTGGCTTTGATCGAGAGGACGGCGATGGTGACGCTGACGCAGAGCGACAGCGTGCCGACCGCGATGATTGCGACCACCATGTTGGTGAGATGCGACGACAGCGTGAGTGTCGTCTCGCCGTGGAAGCCGCCGTCGGACAGGTTCGGGCCAGAGCCAGGCCGCCGCGACATTCGCGACGGGTGGTTGCCGGGAAGACTCGCAAGCCTAACGAGCGTGGCGCAACGCGACCGAACCATGAACCGGAATCCCTTACACGGACATGCGCGAGCGAATCACCCGCAGAAGTAAATTCTAAGGGAATGCCCGGCAGGATTGCGGCGGCGCGGGGTGAAAAAAGGCAAAACCGGGGCAATGCAGGAGCTTGTTCCCGCTAATCGCGATTTTTTACCCGCTATTTTTCTTTTTGCTCGAGCGGGAGCGCAAGGTTCCGGAGCCCGCATCCGCTGAGGTGGCGCAGGGGGCGCGAACGCCCGGTCACTAGTCGTAGTCGGCGGCGATGCCGGCGCTGTCGACCAGGTCGGCCGGCTGCCACTCCATGGTGACGAAGCCGGGCGTCTGCTCCACCCGCCGCAGCCAGGAACGCACCCGCGGAAACGTCGACAGGTCATAGTCGCAGCGATCCGCGACATGCGTATAACCATAGAGCGCGATGTCGGCGACCGTGAGCTGGCCGGCGGCAAAGTAGTCGTTGCTCTTGAGGTGGTTCTCCATCACCTGCAGCGCCGCATAGCCGCGCTCCATCCAGTCCTCCAGCGCGTGCGTCTGCAGGTCGCGGCCGCCCTTCACCAGCAGGAGCCAGAAATAGGCCGCGCCGATATTCGGCTCGAGCGCATGCTGCTCGAAGAACATCCATTGCAGCGCTTCCGCGCGCTCGATGCGCGACTCCGGCACCAGCGGCGTGCCGCCCGCCACATACCAGAGGATCGCATTGGACTCCGCAATGTGGCGCCCGTCGCCGACCTCGAGCAGCGGCACCTGGCCGCTGGGATTCATGGCAAGGAAATCGGGCGTGCGGCTTTCGCCTCGCAGAATGTCGATCTCGATTGCATGATAGGGTGCGTTCAGAAGCGCCAGCGCAAGGCGGACCTTGTAGCTGTTGCCCGAGCGCTGCATCGAATAGAGCTTGTACATTCGGCCGTTTCGGTTTGAGCTCCACGCGCGCGATACCCACGCGCACGATACCTAAGCAGGATAGCAAATCGTCCTGCAATGCGGCCAGACAATGATGCGGTTGGCGGCGCGCTGCAAGAGCCGGGGGCTGGAAAAAGTCGAAAACCACTGCCGCACTGCAGCGGCGAGCAACAACTTACGTACAAAGCGTGTCGAATTAAGATCACGCTTGCGCGATATGCGCCGGCACACCGATCTCGCTCGCGCGATCAAGCGACGCGCGCCGCAGGGTGAGAGCGAATAGCATCAGCATCACGATCAGTCCGAGCGGAACTGTGGTGAGCCCGGCGACGCTGCGCGACAGCAGCGGCACGATCCAGGCACAGGCGAGCAGACTGATCTCATAGTCGCGGAAGCCGTGCGCAAGCCCGTGGCGTACGAAGAAGACGATCGCAACAGCGAGGACGACGAGATCGTAATCGAGCACGTAAGGCGTCGCCAGCAGGCTGGCGGTGGCCAGCGCCGAGGCCTTCAGCTCGAACGCAGCATCGCTGTGCCAGAGCCACGCCACGCCCGCGGCGAGCAGGAGCGCAAGTGTTGTCTGCACGACATAGGCGGTGTGGATATCAGCGCCCCAACGTCGTGCGGCGGAGAACGCCGATTGGATCTTCTCCCAGCCGGTGCCGCCTTGTTCGAGCACGACGGTCTGGGTGAAATTCATCGACTGGAAGAAGGCATGCCAGACTTCGCGGCCGAGCGCGAGGTAGCTGATCGCGACCAGGGCTGCGACGGTGGCGGCAGCGGCCGCGATGGTGGACCAGCGCGAGCCCGCGACCAGCGCGAGCGGGATCAGCACGCCGAATTGCGGCTTGTAGGCGAGCAGGCCGATCAGGACACCGGCCAGCCAGGGCCTGCACTCCAAGGTGAGCATCGCGCCGCCGAGCAGCGCCGCGGTGAAGAACGCGTTCTGGCCATGACCGATATTGACGAACGTGGCCGGAAAGGCGGCGGCGACAAGCAGAGTCTCGGGGCGCGGCAGGATCGCCCGCATCACAGCGAGATAGGCAGCGAGACTGGCAAAGACCCACAGCGCAAGCCCGCCGGCATAGGGCAGCAGCGCCGTGACGGCGGCAATGGCGAAGAAGAACGGCGGATAGTGCCAGCCGAAGAATGGTACGTCGCGGCCGTCGAAGACGGCCTTCTCCGCCGCGTGCTGCAGCGGCGGGTCATAGGCATCGGCCGCGTGACCCTGAAGGGTCAGCACCCCTGCCGCATAGACGTTGGAGAAATCGGTACCGATCGGCTTGCCGTTGCGGTCGACCAGGTGGTCGGATAGCGCAATCCAGCCTATGACGGCCACCACCGTGAAGCTCAGGAGCATCACGCTGTAGCTCTTGATGCGGGCGGCCGTCAGCCAGTCGCCGGTTCGCAAGGCGCGAAGGATCTCGTTCATTTTGGCCGGCAAATCCGAATAATGTTGCGCGGCAGCGTAACCGGCCGGCTTTAACGTTCCCTAAACTGTTGGCAGGGTTGCGCCAACGTTCTTGCGATGCAGCGCGGCACGCCGTACGATGCACTGTTTCCCCAACATGACGCGTCGTGGCCGGACAACGACCCATGACGCCTGCTCAAGGAGCTGATGATGCCTTTTCTCGCCGCTGCGCTCGACCGTGTGAAGCCGTCCGCGACCATCGCGGTCACGGACAAAGCGCGCGTCCTCAAAGCGGCGGGCCGCAACGTCATCGGCCTTGGCGCTGGCGAGCCGGATTTCGACACGCCCGACAATATCAAGCAGGCGGCGATCAAGGCGATCCAGGACGGCAAGACCAAGTACACCGCGGTCGACGGCATTCCTGAGCTGAAAGAGGCGATCATCGCCAAGTTCCAGCGTGAGAACGGGCTGTCCTACAAGCCGAACCAGGTGATCGTCGGGGTCGGCGGCAAGCAGGTGCTCTACAACGCGCTGATGGCGACCATCAATCCGGGCGACGAGGTGATCGTGCCGGCGCCTTATTGGGTCAGCTATCCCGAGATGGTCGCGCTCGCCGGCGGCGAGCCGGTGTCGGTGGTCTGCACCGCCGAGCACGGCTTCAAGCTGCAGCCGCAAGCCCTGGAGAAGGCGATCACGCCGAAGACGAAGTGGCTGATCCTCAACTCGCCGTCGAACCCGACCGGCGCGGCCTATAGCAAGGCCGAGCTGAAGGCGCTCACCGACGTGCTGGTCAGGCATCCGCATGTCTGGATCATGACCGACGACATGTACGAGCACCTGGTCTATGACGAGTTCGTCTTCACAACGCCAGCGCAGATCGAGCCGAGCCTGCTCGACCGCACGCTGACGGTGAACGGCGTCTCGAAATCCTATTGCATGACCGGCTGGCGCATCGGCTATGCTGGCGGGCCTGCACAGCTGATCAAGGCGATGGCGACCATCCAGTCGCAGTCGACCTCCAATCCGTGTTCGATCGCGCAATGGGCCGCAGTCGAAGCCTTGAACGGTCCGCAGGACTTCATTCCGAAGAACAACAAGATCTTCAAGGAGCGGCGCGATCTCGTGGTCTCGATGCTCAATCAGGCCAGCGGCATCGAATGCCCGCGCCCCGAGGGTGCGTTCTACGTCTATCCGTCTTGCGCCGGCACGATCGGCAAGACCGCGCCGTCCGGCAAGGTGATCGAGAACGACGAGGCGTTCGTGACGGAGCTGTTGGAAGCGGAAGGCGTTGCGGTCGTGCACGGCTCAGCGTTCGGCCTTGGTCCGGCCTTCCGCATCTCCTACGCGACCAAGACCTCCGATCTCGAAGATGCCTGCAAGCGTATCCAGCGCTTCTGCGGCAATTTGAGGTAGTCGGGCAACAGACTCCTCGAATCCAAAAAGGTCAATTTCCGCTCGGGAAAGCGCCATGTTTTCAACATGGCGCTTTCTTTGTGTCTCATTGCAAGTTTGTAGCGTCTGCGGAGATCGCGTTGAAGCGCCTTGTCCTGTTGCAGATCATGTTGCTGGCGGTATTCGCGCCGCGCGCCGATACCCACGAAATCAGGGGCAATGAGATCAGGGCCCATGAGATCACGGCCCGTGAGATCGCGGTCAACGAGATCAGGCCGATGCGCGCCGGCATCCTCGAATGCGAGGGCCGCGGGGCTGCGGGCTTTTTCGTGACCTCGTCGGCGCGCCTGCGTTGCATGTTTCGCAGCCACGGCCATCGCCCAGAGCGGTATGCCGCGAAACTGCGCCGCTTCGGCCTTGACCTCGGCGTCACCGCGCACACCAGGCTCGCCTGGGTCGTGAATGCACCAATCAACGAGTTCGGTCGCAGCGAGTTGCGCGGACGTTATGGCGGGTTCACAGCCAACGGCTCGGCCGGTGTTGGCTTCGGCGGCAATTTTCTCTTCGGCGGATCGGATCGCGCCGCCGCGCTGCAGCCGATCAGCCTGCAGGGCCAGACTGGCCTCAACGTCGCCGCCGGCGTCGCCGAGGTCGAGCTGTTGCCGGTGCTGCCACTGCATCGCAGTCCGAGCCATCCGTCTTCCTATTTCGCACGACTCTATCGTTGAGGACTCAGCAGAGTGCATGAACAACGGTTCAGGAAAACCTGTTATCAATGGTGATGTCCTGCCCTTGGCCAACACTTAGTCCGCGCGCGCGTTCATCGTTCATGTTTCCTGATTGTTATTTGCAGCAATATGCCAGCGGGCTTCTGGCAGGAGGCGTTTCGTTGTGCCATAGATGTGACGTCCGCTGATCGCGCGTCCTGATCATCGGGTCTGCATCACATCTTTCATTTCATCCGGAGTTTTGTTCATGCGCTCGTCTCTCCTTGCGGGGCTCACAGCCATCGTCATGGCCGGCAGTTGCGTCGCCGCCAACGCGCAGCAGATGGATCGCGTCCGCGTCGGTGTGCT
Source organism: Bradyrhizobium sp. HKCCYLS1011 (assembly GCF_051167795.1). Taxonomy (NCBI): domain Bacteria; kingdom Pseudomonadati; phylum Pseudomonadota; class Alphaproteobacteria; order Hyphomicrobiales; family Nitrobacteraceae; genus Bradyrhizobium; species Bradyrhizobium sp. HKCCYLS1011. The sequence goes on from NZ_JBNPTT010000004.1 coordinate 363,991, forward strand.
GGAATGCCGCGGCGGCGCGAGCATTGGATTTATCGTGGGCTCGGTGACCCATCTCGGCTGCGTGCTGCGCGCCGACGGCGTGCCGGAGGACCGCTACATCGCCACCATCCGGAAAGTCGGCGTCGATCTCGGCATCACCGAGGAATCGACCCTCGCCTGGGTGGTCTATGCGCCGGTTGCCCGGCTCGGAATCGGCGATCTCTCCGGTGACTATGCCGGTGCGCAGGGCTCCGCGGCCGTCGGCGTCGGCCTCGGCGGCAACGTGCTGATCGGCGGCTCCGCCAATTCGATCGCGCTGCAGCCGCTCAGTGTGCAGGGGCAGGTCGGACTCGCCGTGTCTGCCGGCCTCGAAAGCCTGGAACTGCGTCCGGGACGTTAATCTTCCTCTCATTGTGAACATGACCTCTCCCCAGGTAGGGAGGGGTCGCGCTCTCTGCATTGCAGCGACGTTTTCCAGCTTGCCAAAGCAGCAGCACAGGCAGAGCATGGACGATCGCCGACCCAATCAAGGGCCGAGCTCCACATCGAGGAGACGGCGAATGGGACAAGACGTCAGAAGTCCCCGCGGTCCACGGTGCATCGCACTGGTGGGCCCTTTTCAAAGCGGTAAAACCACCCTGTTAGAGGCGATCCTGGCGCGGACGGGCGCAATCCCGCGCGTCGGCAGCGTCGATGCCGGCACCTCCGTCGGCGATGCCAGCCCTGAAGCGCGCCATCACAAGATGAGCACCGCGCTGACGGTCGCGACCGCGACGTTCATGGGCGACAGCTACACCTTCCTCGACTGCCCGGGCTCGATCGAATTCGCGCATGACATGCGCGCTGCGCTGCCGGCGGTGGACGCTGCGATCGTGGTCTGCGAGGCGGACGAGAAGAAGCTGCCGCAGTTGCAGATCATCCTGCGTGAGTTGGAAGAGCTCGGCATTCCGCGTTTCCTGTTCCTGAACAAGATCGATCGCGCCAATGCGCGGATCCGGGAGACGCTGGCGACGTTGCAGCCGGCCTCGCGCGTCCCGCTGGTGTTGCGGCAGATTCCGATCTGGAACGGCGAGCTGATCGAAGGTTTCGTTGATCTCGCGCTGGAGCGCGCCTTCGTCTATCGCGAGCACAAGGCCTCCGAGGTGATTGCGCTCGAGGGCGGCGATCTCGATCGCGAGAAAGAGGCGCGCTTCTCGATGCTCGAGAAGCTCGCCGACCATGACGACGCGCTGATGGAGCAGCTGCTCGAGGACATCCAGCCGCCGCGCGACGCCGTGTTCGACGATCTCGCCCGCGAGCTGCGCGAGGGCCAGATCTGCCCGGTGCTGCTCGGCTCGGCGCTGCGCGAGAACGGTGTGCTGCGGCTTTTGAAGGCGCTGCGGCATGAGGCGCCCGGGGTTGCCGAGACCGCCAAGCGTCTCGGCATCAAGGAGACGAAGGAGGCGCTTGGCTATGTTTTCAAGACGCTGCATCTGCAGCATGGCGGCAAGCTGTCGCTGACGCGGCTGCTCGCCGGTCATCTCGACGACGGCGCGACCTTGCATGCGGCCGCCGGCGAGGCTGCGCGGGTCTCCGGCATTCTGGCCGCCAATGGCAGCTATGACAGCAAGCGTGCGGCGGCCGAGGCCGGCGACACCGTGGCCTTGTGCAAGCTCGACTCGGTCAAGACCGGCGACACTGTCGCAACCGGCAAGACCGCGCCTGCGGCGCTCGCCAAGGTCGAGCCGTGTTCGCCGGTGCTGGCGATGTCGATCGCTGCGGTCGACCGCAAGGACGATGTCAAGCTCGGCCAGGCGCTACTTCGCCTCAACGAAGAGGATCCGTCGCTTTCGATGGTGCAGAACCAGCGCACTCATGACACGGTGCTGTGGGGGCAGGGCGAGATGCACTTGCGGGTCGCACTCGAACGTCTGCGCGATCGGTTCGGCGTCAATGTGAAATCGCATGCGCCAGGGATCGGCTATCAGGAGACGATCCGCAAAGCCATCACCCAGCGCGGCCGGCACAAGAAGCAGTCCGGCGGCCACGGCCAGTTCGGCGACGTCGTGCTCGACATCCAGCCGCTGCCGCGCGGCGAGGGCTTCAAGTTCGCGGAGTCCGTGGTTGGCGGCGCGGTGCCGCGCAACTACATCCCGGCGGTGGAGGAGGGTGTCGTCGATGGGCTCACGCGCGGGCCGCTCGGCTTCCCCGTGATCGATGTCGCGGTCACCCTGACCGACGGCTCCTATCACAGCGTCGATTCGTCGGATCTTGCGTTCCGCACGGCGGCGCGGGTCGGGATCGCCGAGGCGCTGCCGCAGTGCGCGCCGGTGCTGCTCGAGCCGATCTACACGGTCGAGATCGTCTGCCCGACCGATGCGACCGCCAAGATCAATGCGATCCTGTCGGCGCGGCGTGGTCAGATCCTGTCGTTCGACACCCGCGACGGCTGGTCGGGCTGGGATTGCGTGCGGGCGATGATGCCGGAAGCGGAGATCGGCGAGCTCATCGTCGAACTGCGCTCGGCCACGGCCGGCGCCGGCAGCTTCACCCGCCAATTCGACCACATGGCCGAGGTGACGGGCCGCGCCGCCGAGCACATCATCGCCGCGCATCGCGACGCGGCGTGAGCGGTTTGGCCACGCCTTGAAGATGAAAATATGGTCTGGCATCCTTGCCGGACCATATTCTTCCTCTTTCAATCTACCCCTCAGCATTGTCGCCCGTGCGTGATATGCCGAGCCGCCGGCTGATCTCATCACTACGACGTGTAGTGGAAGGTTCGAACTCGCGCTTCAGTCGCCTTGGCTTGCTTTGGTCGAGACAGAAACGAGGCTCCAATTGAAACCGCCGGTTCGGGCTATCTTGCCGGGTTCCTCCGGCCACTGTCGTATCGTCCACTTCAACGCGGGAGACCACCAAAGTGTGGTCGTATAGGCTAACCGGCCCTGCCAGTAGTAGGTTTTCCGAATGTTGAAGGCCCAATACATGCCTGCAGGTACGACGGCCAATCCGAACTCGACCACCTCATATTTGATCTCGCTATACTCCCAAGGTGACCCGTACTTGCTGACGCTTTCCGAATAACCGGTGCGAAGCGGCCAGATGTTCGCGATGAGTTGCTTCTGGGCGAGGTCCTCGTCGCGGAGATGCGGGCCGACGCCGCCATACCAATCATAGACGCCTTGAGCGTCTGATCTGATCCGGCAATTGAGTTGGTCTCGTTCGATCGCGACCATTCGGTTCGGACGATTCGTATTCCAAGCCGGAACATCGTACGTAAAAACGGTGCCAGGATCGGGGCAGCCGAACTCCGCGACGGGCGCAAGCGAAGACGGAAACGGAACGAAGAATGCGTCCTGGCTGGTGGATCCGGCGAGCGCGACTCCGAGGCAGATGAGGAAAAGTGCCAGCGCTTTCATGCCGTCTCATCCAAGCAAGACCCGCGACATCGTTTGGGTGTATCGGTGGAAAGTTACCGCCCCTTCCGAAACATGCGGACAATATTATTGGTCAATGCGGTGGCCCATTCACTTGCAAGACAGTTGTCAGATGATTTATTTTACATCATTGTCTTGATCTCATGCATCAATTATGGTGTATGTCACGTGAGGCCATCGTGATCACGTCGTTCCAGATGCGGGCAGCGCGGGCGCTGCTCGGGATAGATCAGAAAGCTTTGGCCGAACTGGCTGGCGTGTCCTTGCCGACGATCCAGCGGATGGAAGCCTCGACGGGCAATGTCCGCGGCGTCGTGGATACGCTGACCAAGGTCATCGACGCGTTCAATCGTGCGGGCGTGGATCTGATTGGCGAGCATGCGCGCAGCGACGATGGCGGGCGCGGGGTTCGCCTGAGGGAGCCGGGGCCGCCCCGCCGCGTGGGCCGTCACATCGAGACTGAGCGCGACGCATCATAGGCTCGTTGCGCGGCACGATGGGCTGTTGTCTCGTCGTGTCCAAGGGCATCCGTCGCGCCACGTGCTGGGCGCCGTACGGTGTCGTGGGAGCATTGCGGACATGGATATCGCCAGCGAGCGCGGGACGCGGAGCCGGGTTGGGGCGCATGAGCCGACCTTCGCCGAACTCTATGCGCCAAAATTGCTCACCGTGCTGCGCGAGGGCTATGGCGTCGCCGACCTGCGCGCGGACGCGCTCTCCGGCCTGACCGTCGCGATCGTCGCGCTTCCTCTGTCGATGGCGATCGCGATCGCCTCCGGCGTGTCGCCGGGCCGTGGGCTCTACACCGCGGTGGTCGGCGGCTTCCTGGTGTCGCTGCTCGGCGGCAGCCGTTTCCAGATCGGCGGTCCGGCCGGCGCGTTCATCGTGCTGGTGGCCCACACCGTTGATGTCCATGGTCTCGACGGCGTCATCCTCGCGACCATCATGTCCGGCATGATGCTGGTGATCGCCGGCTACCTGCGGCTCGGCACCTACATCAAGTTCATCCCCTATCCGGTAACGGTCGGCTTCACCGCCGGCATTGCGGTGATCATCTTCGCAAGCCAGCTCAAGGATCTGTTCGGCATCACGCTGATGGCCAAGGAGCCGGGCGAACTGATCCCCAAGCTCGTCGCGCTGGCGCATGGCGCGCCGAGCGCCAATGGCTCTGCGGTCCTGCTCGCGGCCTCGGCGATCCTGATCATCGTCGGGTTGAAGCGGTTGCGGCCGACCTGGCCCGGCATCCTGATGGCGGTGGCGGTCGCCGCCGCCATCACCTGGGCCTTCGATCTGCCGGTCGAAACCATCGGTACGCGTTTCGGTGGCATTCCGCGCGAACTGCCGCTGCCGGCTCTGCCGGCGTTTTCGCTCGCCAAGGTGCAGGCCGTGTTCCCGGACGCCATTGCGTTTACGCTGCTGGGCGCGATCGAGTCGCTGCTGTCGGCCGTGGTCGCCGACGGCATGACCGGCCGGCGTCATCGCTCCAATTGCGAATTGGTGGCGCAGGGCTTCGCCAATGTCGGCTCGGCGCTGTTCGGCGGCATCTGCGTCACCGGAACCATCGCACGCACCGCGACCAATGTACGTGCCGGCGCCCGCGGGCCCGTCTCGGGCATGCTCCACTCGGTGTTCCTGCTCGCGTTCATGCTGATCGCGGCGCCGCTTGCGAGCTACATCCCGCTATCCGCACTGGCCGCGGTGCTGGTCGTGGTGGCCTGGAACATGGCCGAGAAGCAGGAATTCGTCACGCTGCTGCGCTCCTCATGGGGCGATGCCGTCGTGCTGCTCGCGACCTTCCTGCTCACCATCTTCCGCGACCTCACCGAGGGCATCCTGGTCGGCTTCGCGCTCGGCGCGGTCCTCTTCATTCACCGCATGGCGGAAATGACCGGGGTCGAGGACGGCACCCCGCTCGTCGCCGAAGATCGCCCGGATTTCGACGATGCGCGTGTGCCCTACAATCCCAAGCTCGGCGCCGACAAGGACGTGCTGATCTACCGCATCACCGGCGCCTTCTTCTTTGGCGCGGCTTCGACGGTCGGCAGCGTGCTCGATTCCATTGCCGACCGCCGCAAGGCCTTTGTGGTCGATTTTTCCGCCGTACCGTTCCTGGATTCGACCGCCGCCAATGCCATGAGCCGGGTGGCCGCGAAAGCCAAACGCCAGCGCATCAGGCTCTTCATCACCGGCGCTTCGCCCACCGTGCGCCGCGCGCTGCTGATGCATGGCGTGCGCCCACCGATGGCGCGTTACCGTGAAAGCATTGAGCGGGCGGTCGCCGACATCAAGAGCGGCGAAGCGGCCCAAGACATCGCGGCCGAGGCGCTGGCCGCGAGCTGAGACGTTCAAGCGCTTTGAATTTTCCCCAGCCTTCGTCCAGACTATGCGTCGCGGCTTCGGTGCACAGCATGGACCAGCTTGATCTGGCGCGAAGGATGAAACGGCTGACGGCTTGGCTGGATACACAGCTCCAGCCGGACGGCCTTGCCGGCAGGCGCTTCCAGGGCCTCCCGTTCGGGGACGCCTATCTCACGATTGATCCTGAACATCAGGCGCCCAACGCCTCCGGTAACCTCAACCGTGTTCACCTCTGCGGCGCGGAACCCGGCATGAGTGCCGACGGCGTCCAGCACCTGATCGAGTTCTTCGCCGAGCGCGGTGTGCAGCGGTTCTTTGTCTGGCTCAGCCCGGGACCCGATATGGACGAGGCAAGAAGCCTGCTCGGCGCGTTCGGCTTCTTGCGCAATCCATGGACCGGCTATCCCACACTCATCCGCGAAGGTCGGGAACCCGTGCAGGCCGAGACCGATCTGGACGTTCGCGAGGTCGGCCCGACTGAGATCGCCGTCTATCGCGAGCAATTGGGGCCAACGCTCTGGCCGACTTACGCGGCGTCCGCCGGGAAGGACGGCTTCTTCCACTATATGGCGTTCGATGGCCACCGGCCGGTCGCGATCGGAGTGCTCTGCCTGTTCGAGGACATTGGCTACTTCGCAATGGCAGCGACCGTAGAGAGTGACCGCAGGCGCGGCGCACAGCAGGCGCTGATTGCGAGGCGCGTAGCACAGGCCGAGCGCCTCGGCTGCCAGGTCCTGGTTTCCGAGACGCTGCACATGCTCGAGCATTCCTACCGCAATCTGCAACGCGCGGGGTTCGTGGAGGCCTATGACAAGGAGGTTTACGAGTGGCGTGCACGAAGCTAGGAGTCCGAGGCCAGCATTCGCATTCCCGCCCGCGAGCACCTCTTGCGAGCCTTGGCACCGAAGGGCCGCTAGCGCCGGGACTCTAGCTGAGCATGCTTGATTCACCCCGCAACCTCTTCCTCGCCCTCGCGTTGAGCGCGCTCGCAGGCTTCGTCGACGGCATCGGCTTTCTGCATCTCGGCGGCCTGTTCGTCTCCTTCATGAGCGGCAACTCGACCCGCATGGGTGTCAGCCTTGCCGAGGCGCATTGGGGGGACGCGGCCTATGCGGCCGGCCTGATCGGCCTGTTCGTGGCGGGCGCCGCCCTTGGCAGCCTGATCATGCGCCTTCGCAGCGCCTATTCGCAGGTGCAGCTGTTGATGGTCGAAGGTGGGCTTTTGACCGCGGCGTTGTTGTGCCACCTGATGGGCCTGCCGCAGAGCGCAGTGGCCGGCATCGTGCTGGCGATGGGGCTGGAGAACGCGGCATTCCGGATCCGGGGTGGCGGGGGACTGGGCTTGACGTATGTGACCGGCGCGCTGGTCAAGGTCGGCCAGCAGCTTGCGGCCGCGCTAACCGGCGGACCCTGGTTCGGCTGGGTTCCCAACGTCCTGCTCTGGGCCGCACTGGTGACAGGTTCGGCCGTCGGCGCCTGGACCTATCTCCGGATCAACCTGATGGCTATCGGGGTTGCCGCCGGATTTGCGTTCCTGCTCGCTGTGTTCGTGGCCGCAACCGTCACGCGCAAGCATTGACTCAACGGCCCGCTTGGCCGATGTCACGGCTATGACCGCCGCTCCCAAGCCCCGCGCCGCCTGCCTGATCGGCTGGCCGGCGGCCCATTCGCGCTCGCCGCTGATCCACCATCACTGGCTGCATAAGCTTGGCATTGCCGGCGGCTACTCGATCGAAGCCGTCCCGCCGGAGGAACTGGCCGACTTCATCACGCATCTTGCGAGGCATGGCTTCATCGGCGCCAATGTCACGATCCCGCACAAGGAGCGTGTGCTCGCATTGACCGAGCCCGATGACCGCGCCCGCGCGGTCGGCGCTGCCAACACGCTTTGGTACGACGGCGATGGCGTGCTGCGTGCGACCAACACCGACGTCGAGGGCTTCGTCGACAATCTCGATGCCGCCGTGCCCGGTTGGGATCGCACCGACGAGGCGCTGGTGCTGGGCTCGGGCGGGGCCGCCCGCGCGGTCGTATTCGGGCTGCTGGAGCGCGGCATCGGCCGCGTTCATGTCGTCAACCGCACCTTGGCGCGGGCGCAAGGCCTCGCCGATCAGTTCGGCGCGCGCGTGGTGCCGGCCGGGTGGGACAGCGTCGGCGCGCTGCTGCCGCGTGCCGGCCTGTTCGTCAACACCACCTCGCTCGGCATGCACGGCCAGCCGCCGCTCGCATTGGACGTCGGTGCGCTACCGGAACAATGCGTAGTCGCCGACCTCGTCTATGTGCCGCTCGAGACGGAATTGCTGGCATCCGCGCAGGCGAGGGGCCTGCGCACAGTCGACGGCCTCGGCATGCTGCTGCACCAGGCGGTGCGCGGGTTCGAACTGTGGTTCGGCGAGCGCCCGCAAGTGACTGGGGAACTGCGAGCGTTGGTCGAAGCCGATCTCACAAGGGCTTGAGGACGGAATAAGCCCGGCGACGAGGCGTATTACTCCTCGTCACCCGTACGATTTCGTGCGGGACCTGGATGAGAGTTCATCCTTGGTAAGCTCCGGAGCCTATCATGTCTGTTCGTTCTGCCTTGATCCGTCCTCTTGTCGTACTCGCAATGGTTGCGGCGCCGTCTATGCTCGCAATTGCGCAACAGGCGCCGGTGCCGACGCGGGTGCGCGGCACCATCGAAAGCGTCGATGGCAACGTGATCACGGTGAAGTCGCGCAGCGGCGAGGACGTCAAGCTGCATATGACCCCCGATCTGCGCGTCGTCGGCGTGGTCAAGGCGCAGCTTTCAGACGTGAAGGTCGGCTCCTTCATCGGCGCCACCACGGTGCCGGGGCCGGACGGCGCGCCTAAGGCAGTCGAGGTGCATATCTTTCCGGAGGACATGCGCGGCACCGGCGAGGGCTCTCGGCCATACGATCTCAAGCCGAATTCCAGCATGACCAATGCGACAGTGTCAGAAAGCGTCGTCTCTAATGACGGCCACACGCTCATGGTCAAGTACAAGGGCGGCGAGAAGAAGGTCGATGTGACACCGGATACGCCGGTCGTGACGTTCGTGCCCGCCGACAAGTCCGAGCTGAAGGCTGGCGCCAAGGTGATCGCCTTCATGAAGCAGTTGGCGGACGGCTCGTTCGAGACCAGCCGCGTCAGCGTCGGCCGCGACGGCATCACCCCGCCGATGTAACAGACGCCGCTTCGGTACGTAGTTCCCCACGATCCGCCGCGCCCCCGTCACAGGAATAGCCTTCCAGCGGCGGGGTTCGCAGGGGTTGATCGTTCAGCATCGGTAGGAGAGGTTATGTCAAAACTATTGTCCTTGAAGTCGGGCCTTGCGGCGCTTGCACTCGGTCTCGTCTCCACGCTTGCGCTCGCTCAGCAGCCAACGACCGTCCGCATTCGCGGCCAGATCGAGGCGGTCGATGGTCCCGTGCTCACCATCAAGACCCGCGAGGGCAGCGATGTGAAGGTCAAGATGACCGACAACGTCGCGGTGTTTGGCGTGGTCAAGACCGCGCTGTCCGAGATCAAGGAGGGGTCCTATATCGGCGTGACCGGCATGCCGCAGCCGGACGGCACCCAGAAGGCCATCGCGGTGCATATCTTCCCGGAGAACCAGCGGGGCGCTGCGGAAGGTTTCCGGCCCTGGGATCTGCGGGCAAATTCGACCATGACCAACGCGACCGTCGCGCAGACCGTCAAGGGCACTGACGGTCAGAATATCCTGGTCAGGTACAAGGACGGCGAGAAGAAGGTCGTGGTGCCACCGGACACGCCTGTGGTCACCTTCGTCGCCGGCGACAAGTCGGAAGTGAAACCCGGAGCGCAGATCATCATCTTCGGCGCCACCAAGAAGGACGACATGCTGGAGGCGAACCGTGTCAATGTCGGCCGCGATGGCATCACCCCGCCGATGTGACGGCAAACTTGTTATGCCGCTGCAATGCGGGCCACAACAACAGTGTCGTCCCTGCGAAAGCAGGGACCCATACTCCCAGGCTGCGAAGTTATGCGAGCTAGTCAGCTAAATGGGATCACTCAAGTCCACTCCGGATTGTTGCGTTCGATCAACTCGATTTTCTAGTCGCGCTTCCGCCGCCTGAGCTGCGTTTCGCGCGTGGCAGCACAAAACGAAGGTTCAACCGAACCTGCACGTCTCACAGGGATTCGAATCGGCGTTATTCTCCTGTCGGAGCGCGCTGATCCAGCCGCAAGCCGTCGCATCCGCGACAGCTGGGACATGACTCCTGCACCCGTTCGATTGCCGAGCGGCGCAGACTCGCGGGGTCCAACTCGCCGTCGGCCGCCAGGTTCAAGATCTTCTCGGCGAGGCATGCCAAGAATGATGGAGTCCGCTGTGGACCGGGCACCGTTCGGGCAGCGTCTCGTAGGACATCCCGTAAGATGGTGCAACGATCGGCTCGAGGCTGATTGAGCATGACGGGGGACATGACGCTACTCCGCGAAATCCACAATTCCTGTCGTGGAAACAGTTGTCGTGTCGGCTCCCTCGCCAGCAAATCGTCGACAGGGAGAGGCGATTTGGTGTCGCGGGCGGAAAGTCGATTTTCCGCTTCGCGCCACTCGGTTTCGCTCGTGATCAGGTCACGCAGCGGCCGGGCTGCAGACTCCTGGCAATCTCGGTCAGGATGCTCACGCTCGGCTCGCAGGCGATCGGGCGCTCGGCGTCCCGCCGCTTGATCCCCTCAGACTTGATCACGGGTCGGGATGATGAAGCTGCTGTGCCCGTTGTGTTGCGCACGGCTTCTGCCGGAGCCGGCGCCGCCGGAATACGGAGGACAAACGACGTATCGGTAAACTGAGAAAGATGAGCCGAGATGGTCTTAGTCTGCCCGATGGCGGGCAGAGCCGGTGCACGGTCCGCCTTGGCGGACCGGTTGACCGAGTTGGCTGTGGTTGAAGCTGCGCTGGACAGCCCCACGGTCAAATCGTGCTCTGGAGCAAACTGCACCGCTGCGACGCTCAGTGCTGCTGCAATCGCACTAAGAATAACTAGCTTGCTGGTATCTGGCATGGCCACCGTTCCCTCGCCCTGCTAGCGACTTCAAAAAAAGGCCGTCGAAACTTGCCGTTCGACGGCCTTTACGGTTCGCGTGTGATGTGGGGACAACCGTGGGGGCGGTTTGGGTCATCACACCGACCGAAGATGGCAACTAAGGTCTAGGACAGGTCCACCTTCATGTCCTCAACGCGCCTCAGTGTCTTGGGCAGATTGCTCTTGGGCAGCTTCGCGAACTCTTTCGCGAGCAGCTCGAGCAGCACTCTTCGCCTGCTCAGGTTCGCTTCGGTTGCCAGCCGTGCCTTGTAGAGCTCAATGTTCTGAGCAGTGACAAAGGTCGCGAGCGCATCAGCATTCGAACTGTCATCAGGCTGCGCATTTGGAGGATTGACCGCCTTCATGAGCCCTCCTCGAACCTTTCAAAAGTGCGGCGCCGGTTTGCGGCCTGGGCACTTGACCATTGGCAAAAAATCTAGCGGTGGGCGCATCGGCGAGTAACTCGGGGATTCGCGAGCTAGTAAACCTACGGGATCGAGCGGTATCCGGCGCGCCGAAACCCGTCCGGCCTGGAATGTTCACGGCGTTGTTCGGAATCAGGGAGTTGATCCTGATCAAATTGGGGGGTGGCGCGGCTGCTATCAGGCTTGCTGGCTGATGCTAGGGAAAGCGCTGTGCCTGGCAAATCCGTGATCCATGTTGTCGAAGATGATCGAGCGATGCGCGAGTCTCTGCTCGATCTGCTTGAGGATGCCGGCTACAAGGTTCGTGCCTACAATAGAGCTGAGGAACTGTTGGCGCGAGGCGCGGCGCTGGAGCCCGGTTGCATCGTCAGCGACGTCCGCATGCCGGGCGTGGATGGTCTTACCCTCCTGCGCAAGCTTCGGGCTGCTGGCCCGAAGCTACCGCTTATGCTGATCACCGGCCATGGCGACGTCTCCATGGCCGTGGCGGCAATGAAGCTGGGGGCTGTCGATTTTCTGGAAAAGCCGTTTGAAGCTGATGCGTTGCTGGCTGCGATTGATGCGGCTCTGCGTCCCGAGCAGAGCGATATCGGGGCAGTTGACGCCGACATGGCGCGCCGTAGCCTCCAGAAATTGACGCCACGAGAAGACGAGGTCTTCAAGCGTCTGGTGGCTGGAAAAGCGAATAAGGAGATCGCAATCGAACTTGGCATCAGCCCGCGCACCGTGGAATTCCACCGGGCGCACATCATGGAAAAGCTGGCGGCGAAAGCGCTGCCAGATCTCGTCCGTCTGTGGCTCTCAAGCAGACTCTCGCAACTTTAGATGAGCGACCAGGCTGCTTCGAAAGCTGCGTGCGGCGGTGCCCCCCTTAACCGGCCGTCGGCCGACGAGGCCTTCGGCGACGAGATCGGACTCATCAATCTCCAGCCGACAGCCAGTCAAAATCGAATCGCGCTCGGGGCAGTCGTGCTTCTGTTCTTCACCGTGGTGACCGTTGCTCCCTTCGCATCGGTGACGCTGCCGATCTTTGCCGCCTTCATACCGTTCCTGAACGCCACGATTCTCGTCACTGATCTGATCACGGCGATTCTGTTGTTCGCCCAGTTCTCGATCTCCCGATCACGCGCGCTTCTGGTGCTTGCGGGCGGCTATCTTTTCACGGCGCTCATTGTCATTCCCCATGCGCTGACTTTTCCGGGGGCTTTTTCTCCGACAGGCTTCCTTGGCGCGGGTATCCAGACCACGGCTTGGCTTTATATCTTCTGGCATTTTGGCTTCCCAGCGGCTCTCTCGGCCTATGCCTTGCTGAAACACGAGCCGTCCGGAATTCGCGGCTCGATCCGGTCTGCTATCGGCCGATGCGTGGCGGTCACGGTTGCAATCGTATCGGCACTGACGGGAATCGCAATTGGGGCAGATCCGTATTTGCCGCGCCTTTTCTCAAGCGCAACGGCTCTTACGACGCTAGGTACGTTCGTCCCGTCAGTTGACTTGCTGGTTTGTGTGCTCTCGCTCGTGTTGTTGTGGGTCCGCCGGCGATCTATTCTCGATCTCTGGTTGATGGTGGTAATTTGCGCGATGATCGGCGAACTGGCTCTGACGGTGGTCCGCTTTAGCCTTGGATTTTACGTCAGCCGCATGCTGTCAATTGCCACCTCGACCATCGTGCTCGTTATCCTGCTTGCGGAGACGACAGGGCTGTACACGCGTCTTGCTCGCGCAAACGCGATGTTGCGACGCGAACGCGACAACAAGTTGATGAACTTGGAAGTGGCAGTTGCGTCGATCTCGCACGAGGTCAAACAGCCCTTGGCTGCCATCGTAATGAGAGGAAGCACCGCTTTGCGATTTTTGGGCTATACCCCGCCGGATGTCGAAAAGGCGCGGTCGGCCCTCAATAATATCGTCACCGAAGGACGCCGAGCGAGTGAGATATTCGATAACATTCGCGACCTGTTCCGGAAGTCCAGTCGCCAGTGGACGGCGATCGATATGAACGAAATCATATCGAACATCCTGGAGAGTCTGCATGTCGAACTGGCAGACCACCGCATTGAAGTGCAGACCGCACTTCAACCGGAACTCCCGCCCGTCTGGGGCCATCGCGGGCAATTGCAGGACGTCCTACTCAACCTCATTCGCAACGCGATCGAGGCCATGGAAGCAGGCGAAGGTAAACTACGGCTCTTGCGATTGACGACCGAAACGCGGCCAAACGATGGGATTGGCATCAAGGTAACGGACACCGGACCCGGCATCGATCCGGAGAGGCTCGACACGATCTTCGATGCCTTCGTGACAACCAAATCCCAGGGAATGGGGTTGGGACTGGCTATCTGTCGAATGATCGTGGAGCGCCATGGCGGGCAACTGTTGGCGTCGTCCGGAGAACGCGGCGGCGCGCAGTTCGAAATCATTCTGCCGATCGAACTGGGTCCCGATGCCTCTGCGAATTGACGACCGGCCTGGCCTGATGCCGCTTTCGTCATCCAGCGCGCCTCAGAGCAGCGCGTCAAACCGTAGATCTACCAGCTAGCAATCTACCGAGCTACGCAGCGAGGCTCGACCCGGTAGTTCTCTTGCATACTCGAAGTGATTGTAGGCTGGTACGTGGAGCTGATGCACCGCAACCTCGCCGACATAAGAGGCCGCCGAATTTCGGTTCGGCGGCCTCATTTTTGTCGCGGCGCGCCATGACCGGCACCACCTGGCTTTCGCGCAGCTTGCTGCAATCAGACTGTGGCTTCGCGTAAGCGCGTCCGCGCGCCCTAATTGGCCAGCACGTGTCGGTCGATCTCCGCGATGGTATTGATCCCGCACAGCCCCATGGTGGTGTTGAGCTCATTCCGGATGATGTCGATCGCTTTCGCAACGCCCGCTTGTCCGGCGGCGCCGAGGCCATAGGCGTAGGCGCGGCCGATCATGCAGGATTTCGCGCCGAGCGCGAGCGCGCGCATCACGTCCTGGCCGGAGCGGATGCCGCCGTCGAACATGATCTCGATCCTGTCGCCGACGGCGTCCACGATGCCGGGGAGCACGTGGATGGAGGACGGCGCGCCGTCGAGCTGACGGCCGCCATGGTTCGACACCACCAACGCCTGCGCGCCGGTGTCTGCTGCGAGCTTGGCGTCCTCGACGTCGTGAATGCCCTTCAGGATCAGTTTGCCCGGCCAGATCGTGCGGATCCAGTCGATGTCCTTCCAATTCAGGCTGGTGTCGAACTGCGCCGCGGTCCAGGCCGAGAGCTTGGTGAGATCCTCGGTGTTCTTCACGTGACCGGCGATGTTGCCGAAGGTGCGGCGCTTGCCCTGCAGGACGCCGGACACCCAGGCCGGCTTGGTCGCGAAATCGAACAGTTTCGACAGCGACCATTCCGGCGGCACGCTCATGCCGTTCTTGATGTCCTGATGGCGCTGGCCGATCACCTGCAGGTCGACGGTCAGGCACAGCGCGCTGCATTTGGCCGCGATCGCGCGTTCGATCAGCGCCTTGATGAAGCCGCGGTCCTTCATGACATAGAGCTGAAACCAGAAGGGCTTCTGCACGCTGCCTGCGATGTCCTCGATCGAGCAGATCGACATCGTGCTCTGCGTGAACGGGATGCCGGCGGCCTGCGCGGCGCGGCAGGCATGGATCTCGCCGTCGCCATGCTGCATGCCCAACAGCCCGACGGGGGCAAGGATGATCGGCAGCGTGGATGGCTCGCCCAGGATCGTGGTCGACAGGTCGCGCTTGGAGACGTCGACCAGGATGCGCTGCCGGAACTTGAGCTTCTGCAGGTCCTCGCGATTGGCGCGCAGGGTCTCCTCGGCATAGGAGCCGCGATCGGCATAGTCGAAGAAGGCCTTGGGCACGCGGCGCTTGTGCAACTCGCGCAGATCCTCGATGCAGGTGATGTGCTTCATCGCTATTTGCCTCCCGGTCCCCGTCTTGCTTTTGGCCCGCGGGGTGTCATCTAGCATCTTTGCGGCAGCTGCCAAATCGAACTTGGAACTGGTGTGGGGGCCGAGGCGTCAACACAAGCGGAGAGAAGGCCAGCCATGAGCACGAAGCCGAAAGACCGTGATGCCAAGGAAAAGGCGCGGCTCGAGGAAGAGCTGGAGGAGGGACTGGAAGAAACCTTCCCGGCTTCGGACCCCGTGAGCGCGGCGCAGCCGGCGCCGTCTCGCGACAAAGGCGGTAGAGGGCGACGCCAATAAAGCGCTACTTCCTTCGATAAACATCAGTGTTAACAATGGTTTGACCGCAATGCGGAAATTTTGCGGTAATGATTCATCATATTTTTTGAAGCCATCTTAGCAGTAACGCGATTATAACCCCGCGGCTGGCCGGTGATTGGAACGGATCGACTGATTCGCGACCCCGGTACGGGAATCCAGGGGGCTGTTGCTGGGGGTTTTATGAGCCGTAACTATTTCGGGACGGATGGGATACGTGGCCGCGCCAACGGCCTGATCACGCCGGAACTCGCGCTCAAGGTTGGCCAGGCCGCGGGTCTTCTGTTTCAGCGGGGCGACCATCGCCATCGCGTCGTGATCGGCAAGGATACCCGCCTGTCCGGCTACATGATCGAATACGCCATGGTGGCGGGCTTCACCTCGGTCGGTATGGACGTGCTTCTGGTCGGTCCGATGCCGACGCCGGCGGTGGCGATGCTCACCAAGTCGATGCGCGCCGATCTCGGCGTCATGATCTCGGCCTCGCACAATCTGTTCGAGGACAACGGAATCAAGCTGTTCGGGCCGCAGGGCTTCAAGCTCTCCGATGAGGTCGAAAAGCAGATCGAGCAGCTGCTCGACGAGTCGCTCGACAAGAAGCTGGCGCAGAGCGCGAGCCTTGGGCGCGCCCGCCGTATCGATGGCGTGCATGACCGCTACATCGAATTCGCCAAGCGCACGCTGCCGCGCGACATCTCGCTCGATGGCCTGCGCGTCGTCGTCGATTGCGCCAACGGCGCCGCCTACAAGGTGGTGCCGGAAGCGTTGTGGGAATTGGGCGCCGACGTCATCGCGATCGGTGTCGAGCCCGACGGCTTCAACATCAACAAGGAATGCGGCTCGACCTCGCCGGAGGCGCTGTGCCGCAAGGTGCGGGAGATGCGCGCCGATATCGGTATCGCGCTCGACGGCGATGCCGATCGCGTCATCCTGGTCGATGAGCGCGGCCACCTCGTCGACGGCGATCAGCTGCTTGCGGTGATCGCGCAGAGCTGGAAGGAAGACGGCCGGCTGGCGCGGCCCGGCATCGTCGCCACCGTGATGTCCAATCTCGGCCTGGAGCGCTTCCTGCAGGGGCAGGGGCTGGAGCTGGTGCGCACGCCGGTCGGCGACCGATACGTGCTCGAGCGCATGCTGGCCGGCGGCTACAATCTCGGCGGCGAACAGTCCGGCCATATCATCCTGTCGGACTACGCGACCACCGGTGACGGCTTCGTCGCGGCCCTGCAGGTGCTGGCCACGGTGCAGAAGCTGCGCAGGCCGGTCTCCGAAGTCTGCCATCGCTTCGATCCGCTGCCACAGATCCTCAAGAACGTGCGCTATCGCAGCGGCAAGCCGCTCGACGACGCCGAGGTGAAAGCTGCGATCGACAGCGGCCAGAAGCGGCTCAACGGCCACGGCCGGCTGCTGGTGCGCTCCTCCGGCACCGAGCCCGTGATCCGGGTCATGGGCGAGGGTGACGACCGCATCCTAGTCGAAGAGGTCGTCGACAACATTGTCGATGCGCTCGGCCACGCCGCCGCAGCGGCGTAAGCTGTTAGTTCGTTTCTGCTTCGCGACGTCTCGGGCCGGTCGTCATTGAGTTGACGGCCGGCTCAACTGTCTTCGAACATTGTTAGTTCGTGCTGAAATCCGGTTCGCGTGTACTCATCAGAACGCGCAGGCGCAAGTTCGCCGCTTGGTTCGTCAATACATTGTTAGGAAATGTTGCTGAGGGCGTGAGCCGCGCCCGTTCATGATCTGGCACGGTAAGCAGATATCAACCTTAATTATTAGGGTTAAGCGCCGCTTAAGCAATTGCTGCCATCGTAAGGCCGTCAGTTTTGATGTGGGGCCCGGATTTCGGCCGCCTCACCGGCCAAAGGGACGTAGGCAATGCGTAGCGTTAAGTCTTTGATCGCCGCAGGAGCGGCCTCACTGTTTTCCACACTGGCCTTTGCAGCCGACATGCCGATTGCGCCTCCGCCGGTTTACGCGCCGCCGCCGGCCGACTTCGGCGGTTGGTACCTGCGCGGCGAAATCGGCTTCAGCAATCAGCGGACAAGTAACGTTCATTACACCCGGGAGTCGGCCTATACGCCGATGACGTCGTTCAGCCAGACCACGGCCTTCGACACCGCCGGCATCTTCGGCGTCGGCGTCGGCTACCGCTTCAACAACTGGTTCCGTGCCGACGTCACCGGGCAGTACCGCGGCAATTCGAACTTCAAGGGGACGGACCGTTTCACCGCGACTGCATTCGGTACGCCTTATTCCGGCATCGACAATTACAGCGCCAGCAAATCCGAATGGTTGGTTCTGGCCAACGCCTATGTCGATCTCGGCACCTGGTGGTGCATCACTCCCTTCATCGGCGCCGGCGTTGGCGGCGCGCGCGTGACCATCTCGAACTTCACCGATACCGGCATCAACAGCTTCACGGGCGTTCCGAGCTTCGCCAGCGCACCGAGCGCCTCGAAGTGGAATTTCGCCTGGGCGGCCCATGCGGGTGTCGCCTATCAGGTCAGTCCCAACCTCGTGCTCGAGCTTGCCTACAGCTACGTCGACATGGGGGAAGGGCGGACCGGAATCCTGACGGCCTACGACGGAACGACGACGGGCAACTATTACAAGTTCAAGGACATTACCTCGCACGACCTGAAGCTCGGCGTGCGCTGGAATTTCGACAATCCGCCGCCGCCTCCGATGATGCCCATCGTCCGCAAGGGCTGAGCAGGGCCCCAACTCATGACCTCCTCGCGGCGCGGGTCCTCCCGCGCCGTTTGCGTTTGCCCGCTCGATCGTGACGGCTCCGGGGCTGAAAGATTTGCAGCCCGGCAGCTTTGGACACGAATGATTAAGGTTAACGCGCGATGATCGGACTCAGAGTTCAGGTGTCTGATTTGGAGCGTTGCAATGCGTAGCCTTGTGTTGGCGGGTGTGATGTGCGGCCTGGTTTCCGCTGCTGCCCATGCCGCCGATCTGCCTGACCTGCCCATTCTGCGGGGCAGCGTCACCGACGGCCTCACCACCTCCACGACCAATTGGGAAGGCTTCTATGTCGGTGCTCAGGGCGGCTACGGCTCGTCGGACGAGAGTTTCAGCGGCAGCAATCAGACGATGACGGCCGCTCTGCTCGCCAACACTGCCATAGAAAGCGCCTATGGCGTGTCGCAGTGGCCACTCCCCTTCGGAAAGACGACGGCGCAAACCAGTGCCTATGGAGCCTTCGCAGGATATAACTCTCAGTGGGATGACGTCGTCCTCGGCGTTGAAATGAGCTATATGCACGGCTCCTTCGGTGGTACCGCGTCCGCGAGCATGTCGCGTTCATTTAGCTCTCCCGTGAACGGCTTCTATCATGCCGTCACGTCGACCGCGACGTCGTCCATATCGATCTCCGACATGGCCACTATTCGCGGTCGGGCCGGCTACGCTATGGGCAGCTTCCTGCCCTACGCATTCTTCGGGCTGGCACTGGGAAAAGCCGATACCACCCGGACCGTGTCCGTCGACGACAATTATGCCACGACCTACGCCGTTGCGGTCTCGCCCTGCAACAGCGCAACGCCGCCGTTCTGCGCGTCACTGAGCGCAGCCGAAGGCCAGCATAATCGCCTCATCTACGGCTATTCCGCCGGTCTTGGTGTCGATGTCAATCTGGTCGCCGGACTGTTTGCCCGCTTTGAATATGAATACGTCCGCTTCACCACCAGCGTCGATACCAATATCAACACGGTGCGCGCCGGTCTCGGCTATAAGTTCTGAAACTTTCTCGGGCCTGCTGATCGCTTCCGGCGGTTGACACCATCGTGCTCACCTGCTGCTCTGTGATTTATCACGGGGCGGCGACATGAAAATCTACGGCGATCGCATATCGGGCAATTGTCTCAAGGTGAAATGGGTGTGCGATCAGCTCGCGCTGCCCTATGATTGGGTCGATGTCGACGTGGTGAAGGGCGAGACCCGCACCGCCGATTTCCTCGCGCTCAATCCCTGGGGACAAGTGCCCACCGTCGTGTTCGACGACGGCCGCACGCTCGCGCAATCCAACGCCATCATCCGCTACCTGGCGCGCGACAGCCGCTTCATTCCCGCGAATGCCTTTGCAGCCGCGCAAATGGATTCCTGGCTGTTCTGGGAGCAGTACAGCCACGAGCCCTATATCGCGGTGGCGCGATTCCAGGTGGCCTATCTCGGCAAATCTGTCGACGCGCTCGATCCCAATCTCGTCACGCGCGGCTATCGCGCGCTCGATCACATGGAGCGTCAACTCGAAGCCGCGCGCTTCCTGGTCGGCGAGGCGCTCTCGCTCGCCGATGTCGCGCTGCTGGCGTACACGCGGATGGCGCATCAGGGCGGCTTCGATCTTGCCCGCTATAGCGCGATCCGGCGCTGGATCGGCGATGCGGAAGCTGCGCTCGGCCTCGCCCCGGTCAGTTGATATCATCAGGACGGTTCATGCCAGAGACACCCGCCATCACGATCCGCAATGCGTGCCGCGACGACGTCGCCGCCATCGTCGCGATGCTGGCCGACGACCATCTCGGCCGCGCGCGCGAACGGATCGAGGATCCGCTGCCGGCCGTGTATTTTGCCGCGTTCGAAGCGATCGTTCGTGATCCCAATCTCACGCTTGTCGTTGCGGAGGAGGCGGGCCGGGTGGTCGGTTGCCTGCAGCTCTGCATCTTGCCCGGCCTGAGCTCGCAAGGCGCCTCACGCGCATTGGTCGAGGATGTCCGCGTCGCGTCCGACCAGCGCAGCCGTGGCATTGGCGAACAGCTGTTGCAATGGGCGGTCGGACAGGCCCGCGAACGGCGGTGCAAGCTGATCGAGCTGCTCACCCATCACAGCCGCGTCGATGCCCAGCGCTTTTATGAGCGGCTCGGCTTTGAGCGCAGCCATGTCGGCATGACGATCCGGTTTTGAGGCCGGGCTAGACCGGCAGCCGATACGCCGTCTTGGCATTCTCGCCGAATGCCTTGTCACGAAAGTGCGGACCGAGCTTTGCCAGACATCGCTCCAGTGCGCGCTTGATGGCGCCATAGTCGCCCGCGAGCAGGCAGACCGGCCAGTCCGAGCCGAACATCAGCCTGTCCTCGCCGAAGCAGCGCGCGGCATGCGCGACGGAGGGATACAGCCGGTCGGCGTCCCAATCGTCCCACACGGCTTCGGTCGCCAGACCCGAAACCTTGCACCAGACATTGCCGCAGGCGGCAAGCTCGGCGAGCCGGTCCGCCCAGGACTGATCGAAGCCGGTTGCGATCGGCGGCTTGGCGCAATGGTCGAGCACGAAGCGGCCATGCGGGAAGGCGCGCGCGGTCGCGATCGCCGCCGGCAGCTCGCGGGTGCGGACCAGAAAGTCATAAGTCACGTCGCGCGCAACGACGGTCGCAAGCCCGCGCTGTACGTCGCCGCGCGAGAGCCAATCAGGATCAATCTCGTCATGCACCTGGTGGCGGATGCCGATCAGCTTGGCCCCGCCGGGCAGGGTGCGCAGCCGGTCAATTGTCTCGCCGACGCCGGGGTCGGTCAGATCGACCCAGCCGACCACGCCGGCGACGAAAGGCGTCGCGTCGGCGATGTTTAAAAATTCCTCAGTCTCCGCGAGCGCGGAGCGGGTCTGCACGAGAATGCTGGCATCGATTCCGTTCTTGCTCAGCAGCGGCGCCAGATCGGCGGGACCGAAGGCGCGGCGGATCGGCGCCAACGCCTCGCCCTGCATCCACGGATAGTCGGCGCTTGCAGGATCCCAGAAGTGCTGGTGGGCATCGATGATCATGGAAGATCTCCCGGCAGCGGCGCCTGCGGGTCAACCAGGTTGCGTGCGCGCAACTCCCGCCAGAAGGCCGATGGCACCAGCTTCCCCGCCATCGCTATGTTTTCGGCCGCCTCGTCAGCCGTGCGCGCGCCTTGCAACGCCACCGTGACCGCCGGATGCGCAAGACAGAATTGGATAGCCGCAGCCTTCAGCGCGGTGCCGTGTTGCTTGCACAGGTCATCGAGCTCACGTGCGCGTGCAACGAGGGCGGCATCGGCGTCTTCGTAGTTGAACTTTGCCGCGCCGTAGGCGTCGGCCAGGATGCCGCTGTTGTAGATGCCGCCGAGAATGATGCCGATGTTCTGGGCCCGGCAGATCGGGAACAGCTCAGCCAATGCGCCCTGGTCGAGCAAGGTATAGCGGCCGGCCAGCAGGAAGCAGTCGACCGGCACCCGCTCGGCAAAGCGCGCCAGCATCTCCGACTGGTTCATGCCGGCGCCGATCGCCTTGACCGAACCATCCTCACGCAGCCGCTGCAGCGCGCGGAACGCGCCGTCGACAGCATCGGCAAAATGCTCGTCGGGATCGTGCACCAGCAGGATATCGATGCGATCGAGACCAAGCCGCGCGAGGCTCTCGTCGACCGAGCGCATCACGCCGTCATAGCTGAAATCGAATTGCGGCCGCAGGTCCGGCACGCCCTTGTAGTGGTCGTCTTCCACCGAAGCGGAACCGGCCGCTCGCAGCAGCCGGCCGACTTTGGTCGAGACCACATAGCTGTCCCGCGGCTGCGTGCGCAGGAAGCGCCCGAGCCGCTGTTCGGCGAGGCCGAAGCCGTAGAGCGGCGCCGTGTCGAAATAGCGGACGCCGAGCGACCATGCGCGCGCGATCGTCGCTTCTGCATCATCATCGCTGACCGCTGTGAACAGCCCGCCCAATGGGGCGGTGCCAAGACCGAGTTGGGTGAGTTCGAGACCGCTCCTCCCGAGACGGACGCGTTCCATTGCTGTATCCTTTTTGTTGGCGCGTGCCCGCGCATGTGGCTGCCCCGCCGCATTGTGCATGATCGTCATTGACGAGACAATGAAGTCGGTTTGTGCGGCACGGCACAGGGATGAGGGGAGGAGGTGCGATGTCGGCGATCAACCCGCTCACGGCGCTCGGCGTCGTGCTTGCGACCGCGGCGACGGATGCGGTCTATGTGATGTTCACCTCGGCCGTGGTGGCGCGGCGGCGTGTCTCCGCGGCCACCTGGAGCTCGATCTGGTACATGCTCTCCTCCTTCGCGGTGATCAGCTACACCGAGAACTGGGTCTATGTCGGCTTCGCCGCGATCGGTTCGTGGATCGGCGCTTATGCGTCGATGACATTTCTGCATCGTCCGCCGGCGGGACAGGCGCCGCTCGGCGCGGCGCCGGAGTAGCGAACGCCGCAAGCGGCCACATCCGCGTGAGCGATCTCGCGCCGCGCGCGAACTTCCTTGACGCTGCAGCGCGTTTCCTTTAGTCACGACGGCGGGACACCTCCCCCCAACGGGAGGCTTACTATCTGGAAGGGTAGATCATGACTGCAGCGAAGCCCGCTCAGCGGCCGGTCGTGCCGCATTTTTCTTCCGGCCCCTGCGCCAAGCGCCCCGGCTGGACCCCCGAAAATCTCAAGGATGCGGCGCTCGGCCGTTCCCATCGCGCCAAGATCGGTAAGGCCAAGCTGAAGCAGGCCATCGAGTTGACCCGCGAGGTGCTCGAAGTGCCGGCCGACTACAAGATCGGCATCGTGCCGGCCTCCGACACCGGCGCAGTCGAAATGGCGCTATGGTCGCTGCTCGGCGCGCGAGCTGTCACCACCATCGCCTGGGAATCCTTCGGCGAAGGCTGGGTCAGCGACATCGTCAAGGAGCTGAAGCTCAAGGATGTCACCAAGCTGCACGCGGCTTACGGCGAGATTCCGGATCTCTCCAAGGTCGACCCTGCGACCGATATCATCTTCACCTGGAACGGCACCACCTCGGGCGTGCGCGTGCCGAATGCCGACTGGATCAGCGCTGACCGCGCCGGCCTGACGATCTGCGACGCCACCTCTGCGGCGTTCGCGCAGCCGCTCGACTGGCCGAAGCTCGACGTCGTCACCTTCTCCTGGCAGAAGGCGCTCGGCGGCGAGGCGGCGCATGGCATGCTGATCCTCAGCCCCCGCGCGGTGGAGCGGCTCGAGACCTACAAGCCCGCCTGGCCGCTGCCGAAGATCTTCCGCCTCACCAAGGGCGGCAAGCTCAATGCCGGCATCTTCGAGGGCGAGACTATCAACACGCCGTCGATGCTCTGCGTCGAGGACTATCTGGACGCGCTGAACTGGGGCAAGTCAGTCGGCGGCCTGAAGGCCCTGATCGCGCGCGCCGATGCCAACACCAAGGTGCTCGCCGACTGGAAGGCGCGGACGCCTTGGATCGATTTCCTCGCCAAGGACCCGGCAATCCGCTCCAACACCTCGGTGTGCCTGAAGGTGATCGACCCCGCCATCACCTCGCTGTCGGCCGATGCCCAGGCCGAGTTCGCGAAGAAGCTGGTGGCGCTGGTCGAGAAGGAGAACGCCGGTTTCGACTTCGCTCATTATCGCGACGCGCCGGCAGGCCTGCGCATCTGGTGCGGCGCCACGGTGGAGGCGAAGGATGTCGAGCTGCTGACGCAGTGGATCGACTGGGCCTTCACTGAGGCCAAGGCGGCGCTGCCGAAGGCGGCTTGATAGTTAGCTGACGGGCTTTCGCCGCGTGCAAATACGTAGGGTGGGCAAAGCGGAGCGTGCCCACCATCTTGATACCGCATTGTCTCACGGTGGGCACGGCGCGTAGCGCCTTTGCCCACCCTACGGTTTCGATAGCTTTCACCCCATTACGGCGCTGAGGCGCCGCCCTCCTGTCAACGGGAGGTGTGAAGGAACATCGTCATGTCCAAACCCAAGGTTCTCATTTC
The DNA here is from genome assembly GCF_051167795.1 of Bradyrhizobium sp. HKCCYLS1011. Taxonomy (NCBI): domain Bacteria; kingdom Pseudomonadati; phylum Pseudomonadota; class Alphaproteobacteria; order Hyphomicrobiales; family Nitrobacteraceae; genus Bradyrhizobium; species Bradyrhizobium sp. HKCCYLS1011. The sequence goes on from NZ_JBNPTT010000004.1 coordinate 388,148, forward strand.
CGACGCACTCTCTCCGGCCGCCGTGCAGATCTTCAGGGATCGCGGCGTCGAGGTCGACTTCCAGCCCAATCTCGGCAAGGACAAGGACAAGCTCGCCGACATCATCGGCGACTATGACGGGCTTGCCATCCGCTCCGCCACCAAAGCCACTGCAAAGATCATCGAGCGCGCCAAGCGGCTGAAGGTGATCGGGCGCGCCGGCATCGGGGTCGACAATGTCGAGATCCCGGCTGCCACGGCCAAGGGCATCATCGTGATGAACACGCCGTTCGGCAATTCGATCACGACCGCCGAACATGCGATCACCATGATGCTGTCACTGGCGCGCGAGATTCCGCAGGCCGACGCCTCGACCCAGGCCGGCAAGTGGGAAAAGAACCGCTTCATGGGCGTCGAGATCACCGGCAAGACCTTAGGGGTGATTGGCTGCGGCAATATCGGCTCGATCGTCTGCAACCGCGCCCAGGGCCTGCACATGAAGGTGATCGGTTTCGATCCGTTCCTGACCGAGGAGCGGGCCGTTGATCTCGGCGTCGAGAAGGTCGACCTCGACGAGCTGTTGAAGCGCGCCGACTTCATCACCCTGCATACGCCGCTCACCGACAAGACCCGCAACATCATCGATGCCGCAGCCATCGCCAAGATGAAGCAGGGCGTGCGCATCATCAATTGCGCGCGCGGCGGCCTTGTCGACGAGGCGGCGCTGCTCGATGCGCTCAACACCAAGCATGTCGCGGGTGCGGCGCTGGACGTGTTCGCCGAGGAGCCGGCGACCAGCAATCCGCTGTTCGGCCATGCCAATGTGATCTGCACGCCGCATCTCGGCGCCTCGACGACGGAGGCGCAGGAGAACGTGGCGCTGCAGATCGCCGAGCAGATGTCGGACTATCTGCTCACCGGCGCGATCTCGAACGCGATCAATTTCCCCTCGATCACGGCCGAAGAGGCGCCGAAGCTGAAGCCGTTCATTGCGCTCGCCGAAAAGCTCGGCTCGTTCGCAGGCCAGCTCACCGAGAGCAGCATCCACAAGGTCCAGATCACCTATGAGGGCCACGTCGCCGAGATGAAGACCAAGGCGCTGACCTCGGCGGTGCTGGCCGGCCTGCTGCGGCCGATGCTCGGCGAAGTCAATGTCGTCTCGGCGCCTGTCGTCGCCAAGGAGCGCGGCATGGTGGTCGACGAGATCCTGCGCGCCGGTCTGAGCGACTACGAAAGCCTGATCACGGTCACCCTCACCACCGAGCATCAGCAGCGCGCGGTCTCCGGCACGGTCTATGCCGACGGCAAGCCGCGGCTGGTCGACATCAAGGGCATCCGCGTCGACGCCGAATTCGGCAAGTCGATGATCTATGTGACCAACGAGGACAAGCCCGGCTTCATCGGCCGCTTCGCAAGCCTCTTGGGCGACGCGAAGATCAACATCGCAACCTTCCATCTCGGCCGCGTGGCCGCTGGCGGCGACGCGATCGCGCTGGTCGAAGTCGACGGCGCGGTACCGAAGGAGTTGCTCGCGCAGATCCAGGCGTTGCCGCAGGTCAAGCAGGCCAAGGCGCTGGCATTCTGATCGAGTGCCGATTGGCGCCATAGGTACACTCGATCGCCGCCTCTTACCTCTCCCGGCTTGCGGGGGCGCGAGGAGCTTCGCTCGCGCTGAAAGGTCGGATTGCATCGTCAGATGCAATCCGGGTGAGGGGGTACAGATCTGGCCACTTGCAGCGATCGCGCGTCTGCTCCTCACCCCAACCCTCTCAGCGCGAGCGAAGCTCGTCGCGGCCCCGTAAGAACGGGGAGAGGAAGCACACTGCAATCGCCGCGCGATTGTCTAAGTCGTTCTCACCGAAGCAATGATTTTGGGCGGCGTATATTGCACTTCAGGAAAGGCCGTCCGCGATTGAACCCGCATCTGTCTCACCGCGTCTAAGGCCGGATGGGGACTGGCTGACCAGTCCCGGAGGGCGCTGGGATGCGGAGAGACAGCATGACATTGCGAACGAAATGCCTGATGACATCGGGTCTTGTTCTCGTCACATTCACAGCTGCAGCGCCGGGCCGCGCCGCGGGGATGGAAGCGACATCGACAGTCGAGGCCGTCACCGTCTATCCCGACGGCGCCAGCGTCACCCGGCTCATCACGCTCGATCTGCCGGCCGGGGAGAGCGCGCTGATTGCGAAGGATTTTCCGCTTGGGCTCGACGCATCCTCGCTGCGTGTCGAAGGCGAGGCCAACACAAAGCTCGTGATCGGGTCGGTCGACACCAAGCCGCCGCGGCCGGAGCCATCGGTCAATTTGCCGGAGATCGACAAACAGATCGAGGCGCTCCGGGATCAACGCGCCGATCTCGATGGCGCAATCGCAGCCGCCACGGCGCGGCGCAAATTCGCCGAGCGTTTTGCGGACAAAGCGCCGGCAGGCCTCGGCGAGAAGGGGGAAGCTCGTCCGATTTCCGAATGGCGTGGCGCCTTTGCGGCGGTCGCGGAGGAGGTCGCCCAGGCGGACACGGCAATCCGGGATGCCGAGCGCAAGCAGCGCGACATCGATCGCGAGATCGCGAAGCTCGACGGCGAGCGCACCGCCAAGCCGCCGCGCAAGCTCGAGGTCCGCATCGACCTGTCGGCTGAGGCGGCGACGAAAGCCACCCTGCACGTGACCTATGCCGTTCGCAACGCGCGTTGGGTCCCGATTTACGATGCGCGGCTCGACACCTCGGCCCGGGATCGCAAGCCGACGCTGGAGCTGATCCGTCGCGCCGAGATCCTGCAGACCACGGGCGAGGATTGGTCCGATGTCGTAATGTCGGTCTCGACGGTGCGGACTGCACGCGGCGGCAACGCGCCCGAGCTCAGGACCTTGCTCGCACAGTATCCGTTACCGCCTGCGCCGATGCCGCAGGCCAACATGATGATGGACGCCGCCAAACCTCGTGCGCTCGCGGCGGCCCCGGCCTCGGAAGCGCGCGCCAAGCGCGCAGAGGAGCAAGAGGCCGCGGTTGAAATCAGCGCCTTCCAGACTGCGTTCCGGATTCCCGGGCGCGTCACCGTTGGCGCCAATGACGGCGCCAAGAGCCTGCGCATCTCCACCGCCACGATCACGCCTGAACTGATCATTCGCTCGGCGCCGGTGCTGGACGCGGCCGCCTATCTGGAAGCGAGCTTTGCGCAGACTGACGACGCGCCGCTGCTCCCCGGCAAGGTCTCGATCTATCGCGACGGCATGTTCGTCGGTACCGGCAAGATGGCCGCGACCGACAAGGATGAGACGGTGCGGCTTGGCTTCGGTGCCGACGACAAGGTCAAGGTGGAACGTGCGGTGCTCAAGCGCAACGAGGGCTCGGCCGGTTTGATCGTGACCACGGCGAAGACCGACGAGCGTGCCTTCAAGACGACCGTTCGCAACGGCCATGATTTCCCGGTCAAGGTCGCGATTCAGGACCAGCTGCCGGTCAGCGAGAACGAGGACATTCAGATCGAGATGCTGCCCTCGACCACGCCGCCGACCACGACCAATGTGCGCGACCGGCGAGGCGTGCTGGAATGGATGATCGACGCCAAGCCGGGCGCGGTGAAGGAGATTTCGTTTGCCTGGCGGGCGCGCTGGCCGAAGGACAAGACCATCGTGATGACGCCGTCGGGTTAGCGAGCGCACCGCCCGCGATACGCGAGCTCCCAAAAGGAAGCTGTAGGGTGGGCAAAGCGAAAGCGTGCCCACCAACAATCGGCGTTGCTCTATCGCCGCTCAATCGTAGGCCCGCGGCAGCCACGCCTCTCCCACCTTCTCATATTTGTGCTTCACTGCCGCCCAGGCGACCCGATGAGCGATGCGCTCGCGCTGCAGTGGCCCGCGTGCGGCATATTGCGTCCATGCATGATTGAAGGCCGCGCGATAGATTTCGAGCGCGTGCAACGGCAGATGCGCCCGCACCGGCGGCGGAAGGTCATCGATATCGGCATAGGGCACGATCGAGCCTCTCGACCTTCGTATTGCATGACCAAATGAAAGCACGGTGATCAAGGACCGGGCTTGATCCATGACAAATGCGGGCGGCCACGGTTTGTTAAGCGGTCAAATTGGAAAGGCTGTGCTTTCCTCGCGTTATGACAGCATGGCCCGACCCGACGAAAGAGGTCTTACATGGAATCCGATCCGTCCTCCCGCAAGCAGGCCTTTGCCATCGGCTACGTCGTCCTGGCCGGCTTCGGCATGCTGCTCATGCAATGGCTGCTGACCACCTACAACACGGTCGAGACCATCCCGTACAGCCAATTCGAGCAACTGATCGACCAGGGCAAGATCTCGGAGGTCGCGGTCGCCCAGGACACGATCCAGGGCAAGTTCAAGGACAAGCAGTCGGACGGCAAGACCGCCTTCATCACAGCGCGGGTGGACCCGCAGCTCGCCGAGAAGCTCGCGGCCAAGGGCGTCACGGTCACCGGCGTGCCGGCCGGCGGCTTCATCCAGACGCTGCTGTCCTGGGTGGTCCCGGCCTTGATGTTTTATCTGATCTGGGTGTTCCTCGGCCGCCGCGTCATGGACAAGCAGGGGTTCGGCGGCCTGATGTCGATCGGTAAGTCGCGGGCGAAGGTCTATGTCGAGACCGACACCAAGGTGACCTTTGCCGATGTCGCAGGTGTTGAGGAGGCGAAATTCGAGTTGCAGGAGGTGGTGCAATTCCTCAAGGACCCGAAGGCGTATGGCCGTCTCGGCGCGCATGTGCCGAAGGGCATTCTGCTGGTCGGCCCGCCCGGCACCGGCAAGACCCTGCTGGCGCGGGCCGTCGCGGGCGAGGCGGGCGTTGCGTTTTTCTCGATCTCCGGCTCCGAGTTCGTCGAGATGTTCGTCGGCGTCGGTGCAGCGCGTGTGCGCGATCTGTTCGAGCAGGCGCGGAAGGCCGCGCCCTGCATCATCTTCATCGACGAGCTCGATGCGCTTGGCCGCAGCCGCAGCGCCGGCGGCTCGTTCGGTGGTTATGACGAGAAGGAGCAGACGCTCAATCAGCTCTTGGCCGAGCTCGACGGCTTCGATCCGAGTTCGGGCGTGATCCTGCTCGCCGCGACCAACCGGCCGGAGATCCTCGATCCCGCGCTGCTGCGCGCCGGCCGCTTCGACCGCCAGGTGTTGGTCGATCGTCCTGACAAAAGCGGGCGGCTCGCGATCCTCAAGGTGCACGTCCGCAAGATCCAGATGGCGGCGAATGTCGATCTGGACAAGGTTGCCAGTCTGACGGCCGGCTTCACCGGCGCCGACATTGCCAACCTGATCAACGAGGCCGCCATTGCCGCCACGCGTCGCAAGGGCCACGACGTCACGTTCGAGGATTTCACGGTGGCGATCGAGCGCATGGTGGCCGGCATCGAGAAGAAGAGCCGGGTGCTGAGCCCGGCCGAGCGGCGTCGCGTCGCCTATCACGAGATGGGCCATGCGCTGGTTGCGGCCAATCTCGCCGGTGTCGATCCCGTGCAGAAGGTTTCGATCATTCCGCGCGGCGTCGGCGCGCTTGGCTATACGATGCAGCGGCCGACGGAAGATCGCTTTCTGTTGTCCGTGAGCGAGCTGAAGAACCGCATCGCAGTCCTGATGGGCGGCCGCGTTTCGGAGCAGCTGATCTTCGATGGCGACGTCTCGACCGGTGCCGCCGACGACCTGCAGCGCGCCACCGAGATCGCGATCGAGATGGTGACGAAATACGGCATGGACAAAACGGTCGGGCAGCGCACCTATGCGCCGCGCCCGCAGGCGTCGTTTCTGCAGGCGCAGGATCAGGTGGTGAGCGCCGCCGAAGAGACCGGACGCGAGATCGATCTTGCGGTGCGCGGTCTGGTCGCGGAGGGCGATGCGCGGGCGCGCACTATTCTGGAGGGCCACCGCCAGGATCTCGAACGAGGCGTCGGCCTCCTGATCGCCAAGGAGACGCTGACGGCAGACGAGTTTCCGCCGCTGCGGCCGATCGCCGAGCAGAAGCTGTCAGCGTGACGTGGTCATTGTGGCAGCCTCGGCAATCCGCGAGCCGGATGTCGCAATGCGTCGATGCACTGCGATGATTGCATGGGCGAGGCTTGCGCCCGCTTCCGCGCGGCGGAAATTTTCGTGACCGCGAAGCGGCGCTGCCTCGAAAGCTCCATTCTTCGATCGATCTAAGAGCGTAACTATCAGCCGCTGTTATCTCAGCGTGCATCGATCGCGCGCGCACCCCCGCATTTCTACCGACTCCGGCGTACAGCAACCGCTAAGGAAGCGTACCTAAGTTGAGAGCAATTGCATCGAACTTGCATCAATTTCGGAGGAGCGCCGTGCTGCTGAACAATATGAAGATCGCCCCCAAGCTTGCCATCGTGGTCGGTGTCGCACTGCTGGGGCTCGGAGCGGCCGGCACGCTTGCGAGCCATTTGATCGAAGGCGAGATGCTGAACGCACGCATCGATCAGGCCAAGGCCATCGTCGAGACCGCGCGCAACATGGCAGCGGGCCTCTGGAAGGAGGTCGAGGCCGGCAAGATGACAAAGGAAGCCGCGCTCGCCGAGTTCAGTCGTCGCGCCAATTCCATGACCTATGACAAGGGCAGCGGCTACCTGTTCGGGACGAACTACGAAGGTATCACGGTGCTTGCACCGGATCCCAAGCAGGTCGGCACCAATCGCATGGACGTGGTGACCAACGGCCGAAAGCTGTCGCAAGAGCTGATGGATGGCGTGAAGGCCAATGGCGAAATTCTTCTGACGTATGAGTATGTCCGTCCCGGACAGGAGACCCTGAGCCGCAAGATCGGCTACGCGGTCGCGGTTCCCGGCTTCAACATGTACCTCGGCACCGGCAGCTACATTGATGACATCGATGCCAAGTTGCGACCGTTGAAGTGGCTGTTGGGCCTGTCGATCCTGGGCATTGCCGTGGTCGCGGGCGGCGTCGCTTGGATGATCGGCCGCAGCATCAGCCGTCCGCTCAACCAGCTGGGCGAGCGCATGCGCGAGCTCGCCGACGGCAGGCTCGACGGCGAGATCCCGGGCCTCGGCCGCGGCGACGAGGTCGGGGCGATGGCGGAAACCGTACAGATTTTCAAGGACAACGCGCTGCGCATGCGCGAACTGGAGCAAGCCGAAGCAGCCACCCAGCAGCGCACCGCCGCCGAGCGCCGTGCAGCGATGGAAAGCCTGGCGACCGAATTCGAGCGCAGCGTGAACGGCATCGTGCGCTCGGTTGCCATGGCCGCCCAGGGCATGCAGGGCACGGCGCAGTCCATGACGACGACCGCAAGCGACGCGACGGCGCGGGCCTCGACTGTCAGTGCAGCCTCGCAGGGCGCCACCGACAAGGTCGGCACGGTGGCCGCCGCCGCCGAGGAACTGTCGAGCTCGGTTGCCGAAATCTCCCGCCAGGTGACCCGCTCGAGCGAGGTCGCGAGCAAGGCGGTCAGCGACGCCGAGCGCACCAACGCCACCGTGCAGGCGCTCTCGACCGGAGCCGAGAAGATCGGCGAGGTGATCGGCCTGATCAACAGCATCGCGGCGCAGACCAACCTGCTGGCCCTCAACGCGACCATCGAGGCGGCTCGCGCCGGAGAAGCGGGCAAAGGCTTTGCCGTGGTCGCCTCCGAGGTCAAGGCGCTGGCCAATCAGACCGCCAAGGCGACGGAAGAGATCTCGGCCCAGGTCGCGGCGATGCAGACCTCGACCGGCGACGCGGTCTCGGCGATCAGCGGCATCACCCAGACGATCGCGCAGATGAGCGAGATCACGAATTCGATCTCGAGCTCGATCGCCCAGCAGGGCGATGCGACCCGTGAGATCGCGCGCAACATCCAATCGGTGGCGGCGGGCTCGAACGAGATCAGTGCCCATATCGGCGGCGTGAGCCAGGCCGCGGTGGCGACCGGCAAGGCAGCGTCCGAGGTGCTCACCAATGCGCGGGAGCTCGAGAACCAGTCCGGCGCGCTGCGCCAAGCCGTTGACGGGTTCCTGGCCAAGGTGCGTGCGGCCTGATTGATGATTGCAATCATTGCGGGAGTTCACAGCTCCTGCAATTTTTGTTCGGAGCAAATTTGTGCCGGGGCGATGAGAGCCCGGCCATTCGTAAGGAGGTGCTAAAGGGTTTCCGTTTACCTTCACGGCAGGTCTGAATCGGGTCGTCATGCCCGTCCTCGCGTCCTTCCTTCTGGAGTGTCCCCGTGAAGCTGAACAACATGAAGATCGCCCCCAAGCTCGCCATCGTCGTGGGGATCGCGCTGATCGGCCTCTGTCTTGCCGGGACGCTCTCCGCCTATCTGATGCAGCGGGAGATGCTGAACTCCAAGATCGAGCAGATCCATGCCGTGATCGACGTCGCCCGTAGCATGGCCGCGGGCCTGCAGAAGGAGGTCGAGGCGGGGCGGATGACCAAGGAGGCGGCGCTCGCCGAGTTCGGCAGGCGGGGCAACTCGATGCGCTACGACAATGGCGACGGCTACCTGTTCGGGGCAGACATGGACGGGGTGCAGATCCTGGTGCCGGATCCGAAGCAGATCGGCGTCAACCGTCTGAACACCTCCACCAACGGCCGTTTCATCGCCCGTGAATGGCGCGACAATGTCGCGGCCAAGGGCGAGCACCTGATGTATTTCGACTACATGAAGCCGGGCACGACCCAGCCGATTCCAAAGGTGGCCTATGCGGCCGCAATTCCCTTCTTCAACATGTATGTCGGCACCGGCGTCTATATCGATGACATCGAAGCGCGCATGTGGCCGCTGAAATGGCTGCTGGGCGCTGCCGTCCTCGGCATCGCGACGATCGCCGGCGGCATTGCCTGGATGATCGGCCGCAGCATCAGCGGTCCATTGAACCTGCTCGGCACTCGGATGCGGGAAATCGCCGACGGCCGGCTTGACGGCGAGATCCCCGGCCTCAGCCGCGGCGATGAAGTCGGCGCGATGGCCGCCACGGTGCAGATCTTCAAGGACAATGCGCTGCGCATGCGCGAGCTCGAGCAGGCTGAAGCGGTCACCCAGCAGCGCACCGCCGCCGAGCGCCGTGCCGCGATGGAGAATCTGGCGGCCGAGTTCGAGCGCAGCGTCAACGGCATCGTGCGCTCGGTCGCCGCGGCCGCTCAGGGCATGCAGGGCACGGCGCAATCGATGACCGCCACCGCAAGCGAAGCCAGCGCGCGGGCCTCGACGGTGAGCACGGCATCACAGAGCGCGACCAGCAATGTCGGCACGGTGGCCGCGGCCGCCGAAGAGCTGTCGGGCTCGGTCGCAGAAATCTCCCGCCAGGTGACGCGCTCCAGCGAGATCGCCAGCCGGGCCGTGAGCGATGCCGAGCGCACCAACGCCACCGTGCAGGTGCTTTCGTCCGGCGCCGAGAAGATCGGCGAGGTGGTCGGGCTCATCAACAGCATTGCAGCCCAGACCAACCTTTTGGCGCTCAACGCGACCATCGAGGCCGCCCGCGCCGGAGAGGCCGGCAAAGGCTTTGCCGTGGTCGCCTCCGAGGTCAAGGCGCTGGCCAACCAGACCGCCAAGGCGACGGACGAGATCTCGGCGCAGGTTGCGGCGATGCAGACCTCGACCAACGACGCCGTGGCGGCGATCAACGGCATCACCCAGACCATCGCGCAGATGAGCGACATCACCAATTCGATCTCGACCTCGATTGCGCAGCAAGGCGACGCCACGCGCGAGATCGCCCGCAACATCCAGTCGGTGGCGGTCGGCTCCAACGAGATCAGCGCCCATATCGGCGGCGTGACCCAGGCGGCGGCGGCGACCGGCTCAGCCGCATCCGAGGTGCTGGCCAATGCGCGCGAGCTCGATCATCAGTCCGGCATGCTGCGGCAGGCCGTGGATGATTTCCTCACCAAGGTCCGCGCGGCGTAACTCCGATCGAGGGCGCGAAGTGAGGCGGCCGTTCGGCACCTCACTTCCTTGCGGCGCCCTGTCGCGATGCGGTGATCACGCCGGTCAAAACCAGCGCATAGCCGACCAGGTGAAACAGCTGCGGCTGCTCGCCGAGCAACAGGATCGCGAGAACCGAGCCGAACACCGGCACCAGATGCAGGAACGGCGCGGCGCGATTCGGCCCGATCAGGCTGATGCCGCGGTTGAAGAACAGATATGCGAGCGTCGACGCAAACACGACCACATAGGCCAGGGTCGAGAGCGACAGCAGATCGGGCTTGAGCACGGCGCCGGATGCATATTCCCAGGCCGCGAGCGGCAGCAGCAATACCGCGCCGGCTGCGGTGCAGAACGAGATCAGCGACAATTGATGCATGGTCGGCCGCCGTGACATCAGCGCGGAATAAAGGCCGAAGATGAAGAGCGCGGCGGCGAACATCAGGTCGCCGCGGTTGAACTGAATATTCGCAAGCGCCGCCAGATCGCCACGCAACAGGATGACCAGGACGCCGCTCAGCGAGAGCGCGATGCCGGCGAACTGCGCCGGCGTAAGCCGGACACCGAACAGCAGCAGTGACCAGAGCGCGACGAACAGCGGCGTCGATGACTGGATCAACAGCCCGTTCAGCGCTTGAGTGTACTGCATCGCCCAATAGGACAGCGCGTTGTTGAGCGCGAAACCGGTCAGGGCGAACACCAGCAGCAACGGCCAATGCGCCCGCAACACCGGCCAGTCCCGCTTCACATGGGGGCGAGCGAACGGCCATAGCATCAAAAAGGTTCCGATCCAGCGGATGCAGGACAGCGTCAAAGGCGGCACGTGGCCGGCAACGTAGCGCGCCAGAACGATATTGCCGGCCCAGAACAGCGAGGCGAGGGCGAGCAACAGATAAGGCTGGTTGTTGAGCCAGCGGAGCCGTCGGAAAGGCGGGGATAGGGCGGGCAACGGTCACAGGCCGGGAGCTTTGATAAGGCCGCAGGCTGTGCCGAATCGCGCCGGCCCGCAACCGACCGGAGTGAATTGGTGCCATGCGTGGATCCAGCGAAGGCGTACGCCAGCCTCTCGTCCGGCTGGTCGCGAATACAGGCAGGCTCTGGAAACATCCACGCGCAAGACCCACGGGCGTGGCGGCGTATCGTCCCGCAGATGCGGGTTCGTTGCAAAACGAATATTCGTTCTTTATAATCACCTGCACGATAACGGTCTGATGGTCCCCGGGCGGGCTGCGGCGCAGACCCTTGCAACGGGAGGAGCGATGCCGAAGGTGAAGGCGGAGGTGCTCGCCGCGCGGCGAGATGAAATCCTCGTGGCCGCGGAGCGGTGTTTTGCGCGACAGGGATTTCATCAGACGACGATTCAGGACGTCATCAAGGAGTCGGGGCTGAGCGCCGGCTGCATCTATGGGCATTTCACCGGCAAGGACGATCTGATCCAGGCGATCGGTGAGCGGCGGCATGCGCGCGACGCCGCGCTGCTCGACCGGGCGCAGGGGATCAGCGATCCCCTAGAGGGCTTGCGGTCGATTGCGCGGACCTCGCTGGCCGACCTGCACAGGGAGGAGGGATTGCGTAGCCGGCGCATCGCGCTGCAGCTCTGGGCCGAGGCGCTGCGCGACGAGACCGTTCATCGGCAGGTGACCAGCGGCGTTCACCGCCCGGTTGCCGAGATCGTCAAGCTGCTGCGGCGGGGGCAGCGCGGCGGCCAGATCGATCCGGCGCTCAACCCGCGCGGCATCGCCCGCAGCATGGTCGCGATGTTTCAGGGCTTTGTGTTGCAGCGCCTGTGGGGCGAGCCGTTCTCGACCGCCGAAGCAATGGCCGCCTTCGAACTGTTTCTGTCGAGTCTCGTGGTGAAGGGCGCAAGATGAACCTGACCGACTTTCTCGGCGGTGTGGGAACGGGGCTTGCGGGCGGCCTCATGTCGGGGCTGTTTGGTGTCAGTCCCGGCGGCGGGCTTGTCGTGCTCTCGGTGTTCCTGCTCGGGGCAGAGCAGCACGTCGCGCAGGGCATTTCGCTGGTGGCACAGGTCCCACCCACCAGCGCGTGGGGCATCGGACGCTACTGGGCGGCGGGTGAACGCGCGCCGCTGCGCTGGCTGGTCCTGCTTGCGGTCGGATTTCTCGTCGGAGGTGCTGCCGGCGCGCTCGCCGCCAATCTCGCGGCTGCTGCAACCTTGCAATGGTCCTACGTAGCCTATCTGGCCGTGCTCGACGTGATGCTGATCATGCGCGGGCGCGGCCGGCAGAGCCCAGGCGAAGCAGCCGGCAAATCGCGCGAACTGCACGGGGGCGCCCTGCTGGCCGTCGGACTGCTCGCCGGATTGTCCTCCGGCTTCCTGGGTATTGGCGGCGGGCTTGCAACCGTCATCGGGCTCGGCGTCGTGCTCGGCGTGCCGCAGCATCAGGCTCAGATGATCAGTCTCATGCTGTCGCTGGTGCCGACTACTATCCCTTCTGCCTGGGTCTATTGGAGAAGCGGCGCAATGGCGTCATGGCCGACGCTCGCCGGCGTCATTCTTGGCCTCATCGTCGGCACAGACCTCGGTGCGCGGCTCGCCACCCGCATCACTCCTGTGGTGCTGAAGCGCTCGCTGATCCTGTTCCTGTCCTTGATGGTCATCGGCATGGCATTCAAGGCGCTGGCGTAACGGCATCCGAAGCGCAAGGCCAATCAAGTGTCGCGGATCCGAAGCCGACGCATTTTCGGCAATCGCCAAATTTTCAGGTCTGCGGACCCGAGAGCGAGATCTCGCGCTCGGCGCGGAACACGTTGCTGTAGAGATTGGCGATCCACTGCCGGCCCACGGACGTGACGTTGAGGTAGCGGATCGCGGTCTGCACATGCGGTGCGACGCTGTTCCAATAGAACTGCGGATAGAGATTGACGAGGTCGGCCGGCGAGGAATAGCCGAGCTGGCGATTCATGCCGGTCTCCTCGAACTCGTAATAGAGCGCGTTGGCTTTGCGGATATAGTTGGGATCGCCGAGCTGGCCGATCAGGTCGGCCGCGCGCAGGATGGCGGCATCATCGTCGCTGGATTCGGTGCCGTCCGGCAGGCTGCAGGGAAAGCGCGTGCCCTCGATCGCCTCGGCGATGCGAGCCTTGTCGAGCTGCGCGATGCCCTCGATCCGCTCCATCACGAACATCTTGGAACGATCGACATGGTAGGCCATCAGGCCCGCATCCGAGGAGCCGCGCGGCAAGGTGATCTTGCTACCGCCATCGTCGATCACATAGCCGTCCTCGTCGTCGGCCATGAACAGGCCGCGAACGTAGCCGATGTCGTGGGTCAGGCAGGCGATGATGATATGGGCGTAGTCCTCGGCGGGCATGTGGCTGTGCAGCGCCCGGCCGCGCAGGATCTCATGGCCTGCCAGGGTCACCAGCATGGTGTGTTCGACATTGTGGTAGAGCGCATCGCTGTTGCCGATGCATTCGATCGCGATGCGGGCGATCGAGGGCACCATCTCGACGAGCGCCGCCTGCGACGACCCAAAGCGGCGGCGCATATAGGTGGCGATGAATTTGCCCAGCGCATCGGCCGCCAATTCCGGAACGGTCATCATCTCCGCTACTCCGAAAGCACCGGCTGGACCGTCGGATCAGACGCAGCCGGTTCCATCCAGCATAGCGCGGGGTTGTGACAGCATCTACAGGGATTGGGCGGCTTGTGGACGGACTAGCTTGCCTGCTTCCGCGAAGCGGCGAAGACGCCGGCGAGCACCAGCGCAAAGCCAAGGACATGGAAAATCTGCGGCTGTTCGCCGAGAAAGACGAAGGCCATGATCGAGCCGAACACCGGCACCACGTGGAAGAAGGGGGCTGCCCGGTTGGCGCCGATCAGGAGTACGCCGCGGTTGAAGCAGAGATAGGCAATCGTGGACGGGAAGATCGCGACATAGACCAGCGACAGCAGATTCTTGGTGTCCAGTGCCATGACGGGACGGGTATGAATCTCCCAGACCAGCAACGGAATCAGGCTGGCGGCGCCGCAGCCAAAGGTGAAGGTGACGAACGACAGGCCGTGCATCGGCGGCCGCTTCAGCGTCAGGACCGAATAGAGCCCGAAGATCGCCAGCGCCACGAGGAAGATCAGATCGCCTTTGTTGAAGGTGATCTGCGAGATCGCGGTCAAGTCCCCGCGGGTCAGGATCGTCAATACGCCGACCGTCGACAGCGCAATGCCGGCTGCCTGCGCCACGGTCAGATGGACGCGGAGCAGCACAAGCGACCACACCGCCACGATCAGCGGACCGGCGGACTGCAGCAGCAACGTATTCAGCGCCTCGGTATATTCGAGAGACCAGTATTGCAGCGTGTTGAAGGCGCCGATGCCGGTGATCGACAGCACGATCATCAGGCCGAGGTGGGACCTTATCGCCGGCCAGTCCGCACGCAGCTGTCGCCAGGTGAACGGCAGAATGATGAGGAACGCGAGCGACCAGCGCAGGAACGACAAGGTCACCGGCGGAATATGGCCGGCAGCAAGCCGCCCGACGATCGCATTGCCGGCCCAGCACAGCGCGGTGATGCTGAGCAGCAAATAGGGCTGGTTGGCGATCCAGGCACGCGCAGGCGCACCAGTGGATGCGGTGGGATCGGCGGCGGACATGGTCAGGTCTGAAGCCCGGTTCGATATGCCGCGGCCCTCTGGCCCGACCGTCGTCGAGCGCAATTCCTCCCCGGCTCGGATCAAAGACACCAATTGCAAATGCCCATCAAGGGGGCAGATGCATCGCAACTATGCAGCGAACGCCCGCCTCAAGCATGATCCGGAAAAGGGCGAAGCGGTTTTCCCTCGCGACAAACGCGGAACGCGTTTGCGCGGAGATCATGCTCAAACCACAACCTAAGGCGCGATGACGATTCAGCCCAATCTCATCGCGCTTTAGACGGTCGTGACAACGGCTTAGACGTAGCCGAGCCAGCGCCAATAGGTCAGCCCAAGCAGCATCACCAGCGCGACCGCCACCACCGTCAGCACCAGGCCGGTGCGGACGAAGTCGCGCGCCGAGAAGGTCTCGGTGCCATAGGCCAGCATGTTCTGCGGTGCGTTCACCACCAGGATGAAACCGAACGAGACCACGAACTGCAACAGCATGGTCATGCCGACGACATTGATGCCGGGCGTGGCGACACTCTGCAACACGGCGATCACGATTGGGATCATGGCGGACGCCAGCGCTGTGGCGCTGGCAAAGCCGAGATGGATCAGGGTGAGGAACAGCGTCATGACGGTGAGGATGAACAGCGCGCTGGCGTTCTTCAATCCGAAGCTGGTGACGGCAAGATCGGCGAGCCAGGAGGCGCCCTTTGTCTGCAGCAGTGCGGTGCCGACGCTGATGCCGATGCCGAACAGGACCACGGTGCCCCAGGGAATCCGCGGCTGCGCCTCCTTCCAGGTCATGATGCCGATACCCGGCAGGAACATCAGCCCGACCGCGGCAATGGTGGTCGAGGAGGTGTCGAGACTATGCAGGATGCCTTCGGTGGACCAGAAGCCGAGCAGGCCGAGCGAGATCGCCAGCAGTTTCTTCTCTGCCAGCTTCATCGGTCCGAGTTCGGCGAGTGCCTTTCCGATGGCCTCGCGCCCGCCCGGAATGTCCTTGACCTCGGCGGGCATCATCCGGGTCATGATGACATAGAGCGCGACCGACATCAGCACACCGAACGGCGCGGCTGCGACGAACCATTCGAGCCAGGTGATCGAGGTCTGTAACGTCTTCTCGATGAAGCCGACTGCGACCATATTCTGTGCGGAGGCCGTCTTGATGCCGACATTCCAGATGCTCGCCGTCTGCACCGTCGTGATCATCAGCATGCCGGCAAAGGTGCCACGCTTATCGACGCCGAAGGCCGAAATGATGCCGAGCGTGATCGGGACCAGGCAGGCCACGCGGGCGGTGGTGGATGGCACCAGGAAGGCCATCACGAATCCCACCAGGATCGCGCCGATGATCACATGATGGATCTCGCCGCCAACGCGCGACAGGATGACCAGCGCGATGCGCTTGTCGAGCCCAGTTGCGGTCATCGCGGCTGCCAGGAACAGCGCAGAGGCGACCAAGGCCAATGCCGTGTTGGCGAAACCGGAGAAGGCAAGGCTCAAGCCGGCACTGGTGCCGAACAGCAGCTTCGGATTGGCCGGATTGGGTGCCAGCCCCAGCAGGAACGCCATCAGTGCGGCGATCACGATCGCCGACACCGCATAGTCCAGCGCCTCGGTCATCCAGACGATCACGGCGAATGTCAGGATGGCGAGCATCCGATGGCCGGCGACCGAAAGCCCCTCCGGAGTGGGCAGCAACGCAACCACGATCAGCGCAGCAATCGCAAGCAACAGCCCCCAATTGCTCCGCAGCCATCCTGGCTTTGTCGGCACTTTGGCGCCGATGGTCTTGGGTGTCGCATCGATGGCCGTCATGGCTCCACTCCCGTTCGCTGAGGTGGAGTGTCAGTTCATCTCGGGTGACTGCGCGTTGAGGAGGATCAAATCCGCTGCATCCATCATCTCAGTGTCACCGTCGCGCCCTCATATGCGCAACGCTGTTAGGGCCGTAATGATCGAGCCGTTCGCTCGCCTCGCCTTCGCTCTCCAGGCCGCAGCCGAGCAGGTGGCGGCTCTCCGGTAGGAACAGACGTCAGAGTCGGTGCTCAGTCTCTTTCGAATCCTTTGTCATTGTGCGCTCCGTTCATGAACATGGATATCCCTCCATGTTCATCTCTGATTGGCATCAGCAATCGCCATGCGATTGACTTAACGCAATATCCGGTTGCCACGGCGCACTAACTTTGTTGGCGCGCGCCGTATTCCGGCCGTCGGACAACAGCTGACAGGATCGAGGAAACAAATCCGTCTGGGCTTTCAGGCGTGGTTTGTCATGATTGCAATGGTTGAACAAACGGCCACCCTTCCGTCCAAAAAGACTCTCGAAATGCCGGCCGTGTGGTCTGCGATCGCAGCGCACCGCTGGTTCATTCTTGCCGTTCTGCTGCTTGTCGGTCTTGGTGCCTGGCAGGGCGTGCGGGTCATCTTCGGCCCTGCTGTTGTCGTCGACCAGGTCAGGCGCGGCAGTCTGGTCGAGACGGTCGTCGCCAGCGGTCATGTCGAGACACCGTACCGGGTCGAGATCGGCAGCCAGATCACCGGCACCGTGGAAGAGGTGCTGGTGCAGGAGGGTGAGCGTGTCACCAAGGGCCAGCCTCTGATCTCGCTGGAGTCGCGCGAACTGAAGGCCGCGGTGGTGCAGGCGCAAGGCGCCGTTGCGCAAGCCGAAGCACGCATGCGCCAGCTCGCCGAGCTGACCCTGCCATCGGCCAAGGAAAGCCTGACCCAGGCGCAGGCGACGCTGTTGAACGCGCAGCAGACCTACGACCGCACATCCCATCTGGCTGAAGGTGGCTATGCGACCCGCCAGGCCCTCGACGACGCCCAGAAGACGCTCGATGTGGCGCGGGCGCAAAAGCGTGCCGCGGAATTTCAAGTCTATACCGCAAGCCCCGGCGGCAGCGACTACGTGATGGCGGAGACGCAGTTGAACCAGGCGCGCGCCAATCTCGACACCGCGCAGTCGCGCCTTGGCTACGCGACGATTTCCGCGCCGCGCGACGGCGTGCTGATCACGCGAAACGTAGAGCGCGGCACGGTGGCGCAGCCAGGCAAAGCGCTGCTGGTGCTCGCGCCGGCGGGTGACGTGCAGCTCGTGCTGCAGATCGATGAGCGCAATCTCGGCAAGCTTGCGCTGGGGCAGAAGGCGCTGGCGTCCGCGGATGCCTATCCGGATAAGCGCTTTCCCGCCATCGTCAGCTATATCAATCCCGGCGTCGATATTTCGCGCGCGTCTGTTCAGGTCAAACTCACGGTGCAGGACCCGCCGGATTATCTACGGCAGGACATGACCGTGTCGGTCGACATCGACGTGGCGTCGAAGCCCGATGCATTGGTCCTTCCTGTTCGTTCTGTGCACGATCTGACGTCGGGGCAGCCCTGGGTGCTCGGTGTCAAGGATGGCCGCGCAGTCAAACGGCCGGTGCAGGTCGGGATCCGCGGCAACAGCCATATCGAGATCGTCGACGGCTTGTCGGTGGGCGAGATCGCGGTCCCGGCCAATTCCGGCATCCTGACCGGCCAGCGCCTGCGCCCGGTGCTGCCGTGAACCGCTGGCTGCCGTTCGAATGGATCGCCGCGGTGCGTTTCCTGCGGGAAGGCCGCCTGCAGACGCTGTTCATCATCGGTGGAATCGCGATCGGGGTTGCCGTGATCGTCTTCATGTCGGCGATGCTGGCGGGGCTCGAGGCCAACTTCATCAAGCGCGTGCTCACCTCGCAGCCGCAGATCCAGCTGCTGACGCCCGATCAGGTCGCGCGGCCCCTGCGCAATGACAAGGGCGTAATCGAGGACGCCGTCGTGCAGCGGCCGAGCCAGCGCGTGATCTCGATCGACCAGTGGCCGAAGATCCGCGCTCAGATGCTGGCGATGCCGGACGTGACCGCGGTGTCGCCGACCATCTCCGGCTCGGTGCTCGCGATTCGCGGCGACGCCAGCCGCGCAGTGACGCTGTCCGGCATCGAGCCGGAGAGCTATTTCAAGATCGTCAAGATTCCGGAATATATCGCAGCAGGCGAGCCGCGGCTGACCAGCGACGACATCATCATCGGCATCGAGCTTGCGAAGGATCTCGGCGCTTCGGTCGGTGACAAGCTCAACGTCCAGGCGGCCTCCGGCGCCAATCGGGTGTTGACGATCACCGGACTCGTCGATCTCGGCAACAAGGGCGTCAACCAGCGCGCCGCTTACGCCGCCTTGCGTACGGCGCAATCGCTGCTTGCGATGGTCGGCGGTGTCACTACGATCGACATGACGGTGCAGGATATCTACGCCGCCGAGGACATCGCCCAGCGGATCCAGGCTTCAACCGTCGTGCGGGCCGACAGCTGGATCAAGACCAACGCGCAATTCTTCACCGCCGTCCGCGCGCAGGAGACGTCCAACACGCTGATCCGGCTATTCGTGGGGCTGTCTGTCGCGTTCGGTATTGCGGCGGTGCTGATCGTGTCGGTGATCCAGCGTTCGAAGGAGATCGGCATCCTGCGTGCGATGGGCACCTCGCGGGGTCAGATCCTGCGTGTCTTCCTGCTGCAGGGAGGGGTGCTCGGTTTCGTCGGCTCCCTGTTCGGCGCGGCGATGGGCGCGGGCGCGCTGATCTATTGGCATGCCGTTGCGCGACAGGCCGACGGCTCGGAGCTGTTTCCACTGATCCTGGAGCGGCGGCTGTTCGTGCTGACTGCGCTGTTGGCCACGATAACCGGCCTGTTGGCGGCAACCGCGCCGGCGTTGCGTGCAGCGAAGCTCGATCCGGTGGTGGCGATCCGTGGCTGAAGAAATCCTGCGTCTGGAGAAGGTCTGCAAGGCCTACAACGTCGGTCTCGCAACCGAGACCGAAGTGCTCCACGACATTGATCTCGAAGTCGATCGCGGCGAGTTCGTCGCCTTGATCGGACCTTCCGGCTCCGGCAAGAGCACGCTCCTCAATATCGTCGGTCTTCTCGACCGGCCGAGCTCCGGCCGGCTCACCATCAAGGGCGAGGACACCGCGGCCCTCGGCGACACCGAGCTCACTCATCTGCGCGGCCACACCATCGGATTCGTGTTTCAGTATCACCTGCTGATCTCGGCGTTCACGGCCAAGGAAAACGTGATGATGCCGATTCTAGTCGACCGTGGCTTCCCAAGCGCTGACATCGAGCAGCGGGCGCTGCAGCTGTTGCAGCAGGTGGGCCTGGAGAAGTTCGCCAACAATCTCGCCACCAACATGTCGGGCGGCCAACAGCAGCGGGTCGCGGTGGCGCGGGCTTTGGCGATGAACCCGGACCTTGTCCTGGCGGACGAGCCGACCGGCAACCTCGACACCAAGTCCGCCGACGCGGTCTTCGAACTGATGCGGCAGGTCAATCGTGACAGCGGCACCAGCTTCCTTCTGGTCACTCATAATCTCGATTTGGCGCGCCGCTGCGACCGCATCATCGAGGTGGTCGACGGCCGGATCCAGCCCTGATGCCATGGATGTGACCACACTGCGCCCGCCCGCCGGATGGCCCCCACATCCACGACCCACATTTGCCGCCGTGCCGTGTTGACTGGGGCCAGCCCGGGAAACCTCCGCCGTAAGAAGCGGGATACCCCGGCGCGATCCGACCCGACGGGTGGGGCGGCATGATTTTTTGGGGCTTATCAAAGGCTTGGATGCGTCATTGCGCGTCCCAAGGGCCCCGTTCTTGCTTGCCTAGCCCCGCCGCTTCCTTTATCCGGTGGAGCGCCTCGCATGCGAGCGGTCCTGGCCGCGATTTCGGCTGGGCGCATGTTCGGGCACGGCGGGTCTTGAATTAGGAACCGTTAATTTCCGCGCCGATCGTGCTGTGTGGGATACTGGCAGAGGGAAGAGCTGGGAATGGCTAATGTGGTCGTCGTCGGCGCCCAATGGGGCGACGAGGGGAAGGGCAAGATCGTCGACTGGCTGTCGGAGCAGGCTGACATCGTCGTGCGCTTCCAGGGCGGCCATAATGCCGGTCACACCCTCGTTATCAACGGGGAGACGTACAAGCTCGCGCTGCTGCCCTCCGGCGTGCTGCGGCCGGCCAAGCTGTCGGTGATCGGTAACGGGGTCGTGTTCGACCCGCAGGCCTTTCTCGACGAGGTCGCAAAGCTCAAGGCGCAGGGCGTCGCCATCAGCCCGGACAATCTGCGAATCGCCGAGAATGTCACGCTGATCCTGCCGCTGCATCGCGAACTCGACGCGCTCCGGGAATCGTCGAATACGGGCACCGCGATCGGAACCACCCGTCGCGGCATCGGACCGGCCTATGAGGACAAGGTCGGCCGCCGTGCGATCCGACTGATGGATCTCGCCGATCTCGGCACCTTGCCGCACAAGATCGATCGGCTGCTGTCGCACCACAATGCGCTGCGCCGGGGCCTCGGGCTCGACCAGATCGACGGCAACGAGATCCTGCGCGGGCTGGTCGCAATGGCGCCGGAGCTGCTGCCCTACGCCGAGACGGTCTGGCGGCTGCTCGACGCCAAGCGGCGCGAGGGCAAGCGCATTCTGTTCGAGGGCGCCCAGGGCGCGCTGCTGGACGTCGATCACGGCACCTATCCCTACGTGACCTCGTCGAACACGGTGGCGGCGCAGGCGGCGACCGGCACCGGCATCGGCCCGGGTGGCGTCGGCTATGTGCTCGGTATTTGTAAGGCCTACACGACGCGCGTCGGACAGGGACCGTTCCCGACCGAGCTCACGAACGAGATCGGCGAGGAGATCGGCCGCAGGGGCAAGGAATTCGGCGTCAATACCGGACGCAAGCGGCGTACGGGCTGGTTCGATGCGGTGCTGGTGCGCCAGACGGTGCGGACCTGCGGCATCCACGGGTTGGCGCTGACCAAACTCGACATCCTCGATGGGTTCGATTCGATCGAGGTCTGCATCGGCTACAAGCTCGACGGCAAGGAGATCGACCATCTGCCCGCCGGCGAAGGGGCGCAGGCCCGGGTCGAGCCGATCTACGAGACCATCGAAGGCTGGAAACAGCCGACTGCAAGCGCGCGCTCCTGGGCGGATCTGCCGGCGCAGGCGATTAAATATGTGCGACGGGTTGAGGAACTGGTGGGTTGTCCGATTGCGCTCCTTTCCACCAGCCCCGAACGCGAGGATACTATCCTGGTGCAGAACCCGTTCGAGGCTTGACGGGACATGACAGCGAAGCGCGCAAGTTGAGTTGACATGGCCGACTACTACCCGCTGATCGCCCGTGCCATCGCCGGACTGGATCCTAATGCCAGCGGCGAAAGCCGCCGTGCGCTCTATGAGCGGGCCCGTGCAGCCTTGATCGCGCAATTGCGCGGCGTTCAGCCGCCGCTGTCCGAATCGGAAATCACTCGCGAGCGGTTGTCGCTCGAAGAGGCCGTGCGCAAGGTCGAAGCCGAAGCCGCGCAGCGCGCCCGCGATGGGACACGCGCCGCGGCGGGGGGGACGCCCCCCCGCCCGGGTGACGCCCTGCGCCGCGCGGGGGCACGCGCGGAAGCTGCGCCGACAGCGCCCGCGGCTGCGCCGCAGGCTGCACCGGAGCAGTCCGTCGCCAGCCCCGCACCGCCGCGCCCTCGGCCGGCTGCCCCGCCTCAGCCCCGCAACGAGCGGGCAGCGCCGGGCGAGGCTCCGGCGCCCGAGCCCACGCGCCAGCCGCGCAATGCCCGCCCGGAGGGCGCTCCTCCAGGCGCACCTGCCGGGGTACCTCCGCGACCGCAGCCACCACAAGGATCGCAGGACGTCCCACGCATGCCGCCGTTGCGCGAACGCGCTGCGGGACCGCGTCGGGGTCCGGACAATGCAGCCAATAATGGCGACGCCCAGCCGCCAGCAATGCGTGGATTCCGCGATATCACGGCCGACGTGGATGATCTCGGCAAGGCCACGGCCCAGGCCAACCGGGCTGCGCGCAAGACCTACGCCAACGTGCCGCCCACAGACCTGGAACGGCTCGAGCCGGATGCCGAGGATCGTGGCCCGGCAGCCGAAACGCCCTATTCCTATGACGAAGCGGCCGAGGAGGCCGGACGCTATGCCCTGCCGGCGGAGTCGGCCCGGCCGCGCGCCGGCGCCGAGCGAGACCGCGACGCCAAGAAGAAGCTGGGCAGCGGCGCGACGTTCCCGTTCAAGAGCGCGATCGCGGTTGGCATCGTCCTGATCCTGGTCGGCGCCGGCCTTCTGTGGGGCAGGCCGCTGGTTTCCGCCGTGAGCAACATGTTCAGGTCCTCGCCCGCAGTGGAGGCGCCGAAGGACACGGCGGCACCGCTGAGCAAGCCGAAGATCCCCGACCGGGTCGGGCAGTCCTCCTCCGATCAGATCGCGCCGGTCGCCCAGCGCGTGGTGCTGTATGACGAGGATCCCTCCGATCCCAAGGGCAAGCAATATATCGGCTCGGTGGTCTGGCGCACCGAGCAGATCAAGGCGTCCGGGGCCCAGAAGGCGGATATTGCCGTGCGCGCCGACATCGAGATCCCGGATCGCAAGTTCAAGATGACGATGTCGTTCCGCCGCAACACCGATACGTCGCTGCCGGCGAGCCACACGGTCGAGCTGACCTTCATCCTGCCGCCCGACTTTTCCGGCGGCGGGGTCGGCAACGTTCCGGGCATCCTGATGAAATCCAACGAGCAGGCGCGCGGCACGCCGCTGGCCGGGCTTGCAGTGAAGGTCACCGATGGCTTCTTCCTGGTCGGCCTGTCCAATGTCGATGCCGACCGCGCCCGCAACGTCCAGCTGCTCAAGGAGCGCTCCTGGTTCGATGTGCCGCTGGTTTACAGCAACCAGCGCCGCGCGATCATCGCGATCGAGAAGGGGGCGCCCGGCGAGCGCGCCTTCAACGATGCATTCGCTCAGTGGGGTGACTAGCGGGCTGCAGCAGCCGGCTTGGATGGTTTGGCGAGGGGTTTGGCAAGGCAGAGGGACTGAGGCATGAAACGCTATCTGATCTTCGTTGCCATCGGACCTGCGCTCGGCGGGTTCTGTCTGTTGCTCGTCACCACCTATCAATCCGGCTATTGGACCGAGACCAATGCGGCCGAGGTCGCAAAGCTGTTCAAGGTCTTCGCGATCTCGCTGCAATACAGCTACCTGTTCGGCTTCCTGCCGGCGCTGATGATGTGCGCGATCGACGACATCCTATTCCACGTCAGGCGGATCGGGCCGGTGCTGCGCATGCTGCTGGTCGGTGCGATCGCGTTCCTGCTCGCAGCTTTCAATTACTCGTCGCATGGCGCGGATTACGGTGTCGCGCAGTTCATCCTCTACGGCCTGGTGGGCTTCATCCCGGCCACGATCTCGTCGTGGCTGGTACACAAATTCGCTGAGGAACCGCAGCCGGCGGCGCCTTCGCACGCCTAGGCGCGACGGCATGACGCAACTTGTGCGGCGCTCTCGCGTTTCCATCTCATGAGCATGCAGCAAGACGACATCATCAGCCCGCCGCGCCGCGCCTCTGGACGCGCGACGCATGCGCGCTTCAACGGGGTCGAGGCGCGTGGGCCGGTCATCGACCAAGAGGGGCGCGAGATCCCGCAGGGGCCGTTCCAGGGACGCTTCCAGGGCTCCTTCCAGGATGCGGGCGGCTTCCGCTTCGACTTCCAGACCGCCAACCCGTTCGGCAATCTCACGCGCGAGCAGCGGATGGCGCGGCTGGAGGCCGTGGCGAAGTTGCTTGACGTGGCCTTCATGCTGCCCGGCACCAAGATCCGCTACGGCATCGACGGCATCATCGGCTTGATCCCGGTGGTCGGCGATCTGATCGCGACCGCATTGTCGTTGTGGCTGGTGCGCGAGGCGCGTGCGCTCGGCGCGCCCTGGCACATCGTCACCCGCATGCTCGCCAATGTCGCGGTCGAAGGCGTGGCCGGCATGGTGCCGGTAGCGGGCGACGCATTCGACGTGCTGTTCCGCGCCAACATGCGCAATGCCCGGATCCTGCGGCGCTGGCTGGACAGCCAGCCGCGGTAACAGCGCCAAAACGGCAAAAGGGACTTCAGAAAAAAACTGCCCCGCACAAGGCGGGGCAGGGTTTGAAATCGAAGGTGCTGAAGGCTTACGCCGCATCGGCATCCTGGGCCTTCGGTGCCGCGCGGCGCGGCAGCGGGAAGGCCTCGCTCTCATAGAGCGAGCGGATGCCGTTCTGGTCGAAGCGGGCCTCCTCGACCTGCAGATAAGCGCCGTTCAGCGAATCGGCCGGCAGCTCCTCCATGGCAAAGCGCACGGCCTCGGCCGCGGTGCCAAACCGCCGATAGGCAAATCCAGCCCGCTTCTTCTTGCGGATGGCGGCGGGGAAAAGTTCGGCAGACGTGTTGAAGTTGAACGGACGCATAGGACGCATGGTCTGAGACCTCTTCTTGTCGGCTGGAGCGCTGACGCGAGCTTTCTGTTACGGCTTGGCGGGCTGGCGCCAGCGATTGCGGGTGTGGAGGGCGGATGAAGCCGCCCAGGCGGCCAGGCCCTGCATGTCAGTTACCGCGCTAATATAGGCCTTTTTGACAGAATTGCGAATCCCTCTGGGTCACATCGTAAACTCAAATACCGCTGCCAAAGAGAAAATATCTCCTTGTAATTCAAAGGTTTATCCGGTCTGCAATTTGTGAGTGAGCGGAAGGCGATTTTGCACCGCAGCAAGGGTGGTTCCCGTGCGCTCTGCCGGGTCGCTCATCCCAGGCACACCAGGTGACCCCCGAAGGCCACCCGGCGCTAGAATTCGCCCCTCAACGCGGCTTCAGCTTCAGAGCGGCCGAATTGATGCAATAGCGCAGGCCGGTCGGGCCGGGGCCATCCGGAAACACGTGGCCAAGATGGCCACTGCAGCT
This sequence comes from Bradyrhizobium sp. HKCCYLS1011, assembly GCF_051167795.1. NCBI lineage: Bacteria > Pseudomonadati > Pseudomonadota > Alphaproteobacteria > Hyphomicrobiales > Nitrobacteraceae > Bradyrhizobium > Bradyrhizobium sp. HKCCYLS1011. Next base: position 413,408 of record NZ_JBNPTT010000004.1, read on the forward strand.
CGAGCACAGCACCTCGGTGCGGACCATGCCGTGACTACGGTCCGTCTCCTCGTCGATATGGCTCTCGACCGCGGGCTGCGTGAAGCTCGGCCAGCCGCAGCCGGAGTCGAACTTGGCATCCGATTCGAACAAGGTCTGGCCGCAGCCGGCGCAGACATAGGTGCCGGCGCGGTGCTCATGCTCGTATTCACCGCTGAAGGGGCGCTCGGTGGCCTTTTCCCGGAGCACGGCGTACTGCATCGGCGTCAGCTCCTTGCGCCACTCCGCCTCGCTCTTGACGACCTTGTCGCTCGTCTTGGTGTCGGTCGTTTTGGTGTCGGTCATTTGTCTTGATCCTCCGGCGGCTTGATCAGCCGCGTTCTTGTTACACCGTCAGGTGATCGCCTTAATTCGTCACCTTAAGTCGCTGCCTCAATTGGTCGCCTCAATTCGTCGCCTTGGCGTCGCTGACCAGGGTCGGCTTGTCCAGGTAATTCTCGGCGAAGATCTTCTTCAGGTTCTCGATCTTCGGCAGGTCGTTATAGGCAATATAGGGCTGGCTCGGGTGCAGCGTCAGGTAGTCCTGATGATAGCCCTCTGCCGGGTAGAAGGCCTCGAGCTTGCCGACCTTGGTCACGACCGGCCTCTTGAACGCCTTGGCCTGGTCGAGCTGGGCGATATAGGCCTCGGCCACCTTCTTCTGAGCCTCTGAGGTGACGAAGATCGCGGAGCGATATTGTGTGCCGGTGTCGGGGCCCTGGCGGTTGAGCTGGGTCGGATCGTGCACGACCGAGAAGAAGATCTGCAGGATCTTGCCGTAGGAGATCTTCTTCGGATCGAACTTGATCTCGACCGATTCCGCGTGTCCGGTCGTGCCGGTCGAGACGGTGTGATAGTCCGCAGTCGCTTTGGTGCCGCCGGCGTAGCCCGACACCGCATTCACGACGCCGGCGGTGTGCTGGTACACGCCCTGCACGCCCCAGAAGCAGCCGCCGGCAACAACCGCGGTTTCCAGCCCGTCCGCCGTGGGCTCGTCCATGGCCGGTGCGGGAATGACAACGGCGTCCTCCGCTGCGCGCGAGGCGGAGGTGGCGAGCAGGGCGGCTCCGGCCAAGACCCCTGCGAGAGCGCTGAGGATCGCGGCTTTGGGAAACAGGCGGTCAAGCGGGCTGCGGCGCATGGGGAGTCCTTTCGGAATATCTTGGGCAATGCTGGCGTCGGGTGCGGCGCCGGACGGGCGGTCCCGGCGGCGTCTCGCGCAAGATACGCGCATCCCCTGCCGCCGTTACGGCCCCCAGGACACGACTGCGTGATAGGCCGATCCGGCCGCCCGCGGCGACCAAATTTCCGTCTTCTGGCCTTGAGTGAACCGCAAGGCTTTCGGCCCGACATATCTCGCGCGCGCCGGATCAATCCTGAAATGCTGCGTCTTCTGTTGTCGTATGCCTGCCTCGCCTCGCTCGCCGCGATCGCTGTTGCCGGTCCCCTGCTGAGTGACGATCTCGCCACCTGCCGCGACCGCCAGGCGGACCCGGCGGCGCGCGCGGGCGCCTGCGAAAAGCTGCTGGATGCCGGCAATCTGACCGGCAAGGACCTCGCTAGCGCCCTCGATGTCCGCGCCGTGGCCGCGATCAACAAGCACGAGGACGACAAGGCCGTCACCGCGCTGACGACGGCGCTGGCCGCCGACCCCGACAATGTGGTGCTGCTGAACCGTCGCGGCTATGTCTATGAGCGCAAGGGGCAGGACGACCTGGCCTTGGCCGACTACGAGGCCGCGCTGCAGAAGCGGCCGAATTTCGGCCTCGCCTACAACAACCGCGGCACGATTTATCTGCGCCGCGGCGCGCTGCAGAGCGCGCTCGACGATTTCAACGCCGCCGTCCGCGCCACGCCGACCCTCTATCTCGGCCGGGTCAATCGTGGCCGGGTGCGCGCGATGATGAAGGACTACGATGGCGCACTCGGCGATTTTGACGAAGCCGAGAAGCTCGATGCCGCCGCGCCGCAGGCCGCCTTGTTTCGCTGCGATGCCTTCATCGTGATGGACAAGGTCGACGACGCCATCGCAAGCTGCAGCACGGTGCTCGCGCGCATGCCGAAGAACCAATATGCGCTCTGCAGCCGCGCCGAGGCCGAGATCAGCGAAGGCGATCTCGATGCTGCGCTGAAAGATCTCAATGCCGTGCTCGCGGTCAATCCCAACAATGTCCGCGCCCATGCCATTCGCGGGCAGGTGTTCGAGAAGCGGCAAGATCTGGCCCAGGCGCGCGTCGATTATCGCGCCGCTGCGGTGGCGCTGACGCCGTTCGACGCGATCGAGGTCGCCAACGCCCGCAGCCTGGCGCGGGAGCGGCTGACAGCGCTGACCCAGCAATCGCCGGGCGCAGCGCCGACGGCGCGCCGCATCGCGCTCGTGATCGGCAATGGTGGCTATAAGAACGTGCATGCGCTGCCCAATCCGCCGCATGATGCGATGCTGCTCGCCGACACCTTTCGCACGCTCGGATTCCAGTCGGTGACGTTGGCGAGCGATCTCACTCGCGACGGGTTCTTCGCGGCGCTGCGTAGTTTCGAGGCCGAGGCGGAAAAGGCCGATTGGGCCGTGGTCTATTATGCCGGGCACGGCTTCGAGATCGGCGGGGTCAACTATCTGGTGCCGGTCGATGCCAGGCTTGCGGTCGACAAGGACGCGGAGACCGAGGCGGTCGCGCTGGAGCAGGTGCTGGCGGCCGTCGGCGCCGCGCGCAAGCTCAGGCTCGTCATTCTCGATGCCTGCCGCGACAATCCGTTTGCGCCGACCATGCAGCAGACGCTGGCGCTGAAGCTGGTCGAGAAGGGCTTTTCCAACATCGAGCCCGGCGCCGGCATGATGGTGGTCTATGCCGCCAAGCACGGCGCCACCGCGCTCGACGGCAGGGAAGGCAAGAGCCCGTTTGCGATCGCGCTGGCCAAGGACATCCGGGAGCCTCGGGTCGAGGTCCGCAAGCTGTTCGACATCGTGCGCGACGACGTCTGGGCCGCCACCCAGCATCAGCAACAGCCCTTCACCTATGGTTCGCCGCCGGGACGCGAGGATTTCTACTTCGTCGCAGGGAAGTGATGGGATCTTAGGCCAGCCGTGCGCGCGGCGCCTTGTGAGTAGGGAAACAGGTCGCGCCACATACTCCGCTGTCGTCCCCGCGAAAGCGGGGACCCATAGCCACCGGCTTTTGTGATGAAGCGCGATCTCTCCCGGCGTGCCCAACATTGAGATCACGCGGTATGGGTCCCGGCGTTCGCCGGGACGACACTGAAAGTGCGGCAAGATCTCGCGTCCAAGACTCTCAACCCCGTATCGCCCAAGGGTTCTACGTACAAGGCTCTACGGCCCAATCCTGTACGGCCCAAGGCTCTGCGTTCCCGCGGCACGACATGCCCGGGTCTTGCTGTTCGACCACCCTCTGGAAGCGAAGAGGGCACAGGGAAGGCCGGGTGCCGTTCGCACCCATGGCCCGCCTGCAGAAGAAAATGCAGGCGGCAGTCACCACAGGTACGAGCCGAACAACCCGGCCTTCCCTGCGCGATGGCTTTACGGCTTATACGAACTCTCCCCGGTGTGCCGGGCTTGTTAGCCACCGTCGTCAGCGCGATGCGCAAGCATCGCCGCGAACTTAGCGCCAGCGTCGGGGCGCCAGAACCATTCGACTTCGCCGTCCTGCCGATGTTGTTCGTCCGCCGCAAAATCGCGTGCTGCAACACCCACAGGCCACCGCGTCCCGCACCCAACGTTCGTGACGATCGCGAAACGCCCCTCTGATCGAGGCAGGACGCGCAGAGAATACACGAATTCTGAAAAAACGAAAGAAAAATATTTGCCGAACGGCGCGTGGTGGATCATGGCGCTGCACCAGGGCAATCAGGGAGATGCGGCAGATAGGCGCGACGGGCAATTTCTGCATGAGGCCATGTCTCGGTCTCGCCCGGAGCACTCTCGCCTCCATCGGGATGCTGAGCTAGATTTTTGGCATGCGGCGACTTCCTCTCAAGAACATCGAGGCCTTCGTGGCGGTGGCACGCGCCGGCAGCTTGGCGCAAGCTGCCCTTCGCTTGAATCTTACGGTGCCGGCACTGAGCCGGCGCATCCAACTGCTGGAAACCGAGCTCGGTGCGCGTCTGTTCGAACGGCAGCCGCGTGGACTCTCGCTCACTGAGATCGGCCGCGACTATTTCTCGGCGCTCGATCCGGCCTGGGAGAGGATGGCGCAAGCGACGGAGCGCGTGCGTCGCGAGGCAACGCGCCATGCGATCACCGTCAGCACGATGCCGACATTCGCCGCCAACTGGTTGATCCCGCGCCTGCAGCAGTTCCAGGCAAGCCATGGCCAGATCGATATCTGCCTCGAGACCTCGGCCGAGATCGAGGATCTGACCGCGCGACCGGAGATTGATTGCGCGATCAGATTGGGACGCGGGCCCTGGCCCGGTCTTGTCTGCGAGCCGCTGCTGGCGGTCGATGCCGTGCCGGTGGCCAGCCCGCAACTGCTTGGCAAGGTCAGTGATTGCCGCGAGCCGCGCGCGCTGTTGGAGCAGAAGCTGATCGGTACCAGTCATCAGATTGCATTCTGGCAGGAGTGGTTCGCCGGCGTCGGCATCGACGCGACGCCGCACCATTGTCTCGCCTTCGACAATCTGCAGGTCGTCTACGAGGCGGCCGCCGCGGGCATGGGCATCGCGCTCGGGCTCGATCCGGTGGTACGGCCTTTCGTCGCGAGCGGCCGGCTGAGGCCGTTGTTCGCGGAGCCCGTGCGGCTGCCGCGCCAGTTTCATCTGGTACGTCGTGGCGGTCGCGCGGGGCAGGTGCGCGGCTTCGCGCAATTCCGCGACTGGCTGTTTGCGGAGGCCGCAGCCTTTGCGGCGTAGACGCGACATGCAACCCCTTGCATGCCGCTGAAGGCGTGCAGCCGAAAACTGAATGGTCCCATTCTCCGAAGTCATCTAGCGTTGTGCGGTTTGAAGAGGACCGCTGAGATGACGACCTATCGGCTGCATTACTTTCCGGAATCCGGCAACAGCTACAAGCTGGCACTGATGCTCACGCTATGCGGCCAGAGTTTCGAGCCGGTGTGGACCGATTTCGGCGGTGGCGTTACCCGCACGGCCGAATGGCGGGCCAGCGTGAATCCGATGGGCGAGATCCCGGTGCTGGAGGAGCATGGCGTCCGTCTGACCCAGACCGCGCCGATTTTGTTGCGGCTCGCCAAGCGCTACGGACAATTCGGCGCGGCAAACGAGCAGGAGCAGTTCGAGGTCTTGCGATGGCTGTTCTGGGACAACCAAAAACTCTCCGGTTTCATGGCGACCTATCGCTATCGCCGCGCCTTCACGCCGTCGGCAGACGCAAAGGTGCAGGATTTCCTGCGCAAGCGCGTCGACGATTTCCTCGGCATTCTTGCCGGAGAAGTCGCACAGCGTCCGTTCATCATCGGCGACAGGCCGACGGTCGCCGATCTCTCGTTGTGCGGTTACCTGAGCTTTCCGGTCGAGGAGAGCGGCTACGACCTCGCCGCGCGCTTTCCCGATGTCCACGCCTGGCTGCAGCGCATCGTCGCGCTGCCCGGCCGGAAGCCGCCTTATGAGTTGCTGCCGGGAGCGCGACTGAAACGTTACGTTTAAAAAAGCAGCTGTGTCCGATTGAAAGCGATGACTGTCGCGAGAGGCAAACTCGGTAAGCCTCCGCACCGAAGTGCATGAATAGTTGTCGGCGAAATCCGTAGTCGACGGCTCTCGGCGTCGTGATCGATGATCAATCGAGCCTCGCGTGCATGCGACATCCCGCCCGGGAATAACACCGGGTCCCGCGCCGCCTCCAGCAGTGCAGCAACACGAAGGCGATTTCGCCAGCTGGAGGAGCAAGCATCGAGCGCGATGTCGGTGTAGTACCATTCGCACAGTCGTGATGTCAGGTGATTGGGCGTCCGCGGAGGTGCTTCCTACATCAGCATCAACACAACAACTCCCGCTGGAAACGTCTCCGATCAGAGCAGCAACAGGCGAACGCGTTTCTCCGCACGAGAGAGACGAAGGACAGCCATGTCTATTTGGAATGCAAGATGCGGAGAACGATCATGACCATCTGGAAAGCTTTTGCGGCAGCGCTCGCGCTGTCGACAGTCGCCGCCGCTGCCCCGGCATCGGCGCAGGGCTGGTTCTGGGGCCAGCAGGAGCCTGCGGCCTTTCAGGCGATGTATCCCAATCGCGACGTGCTCAATGGCGGCGAGCTGACGCCGGCGGGGCGCATGGGCCTGGTGCGCGCCTACGGCGCGGCCCCTGTCTATCCGTATGCCGGTTACGCGCCTTACCTGCCGCATCGGCATCATCTGCGCTGAGCGACGTGCCTGATGTCCACGCGTTCTGGCCCTCTTGTATGAAGGGGAGAGAGGCCAGACCCCGCATCAACCCGTTCCTCCGCGGCCCGTCAGATCGCGTGCTCCTCGCGCTCGTGGATCACGCTGGCGCGGCCGACGATGAGATCATCGACCAGCCCGATGCGCGAGACGTCCTTGCCGGCATAGGGCAGGGAGTGCAGCACGCAGCGCAACGCATTCAATCGCGCGCGCTTCTTGTCGTCGGACTTGATCACCGTCCATGGGCAGTCCGCGGTGTCGGTGTGGAAGAACATCGCTTCCTTGGCGCGGGTGTAGTCGTCCCATTTGTCGAGCGAGGCCACGTCGATCGGTGACAGCTTCCATTGCTTCAAGGGGTGTCCCTCGCGCTCCTTGAAGCGTCGCCGCTGCTCGTCGCGGCTGACCGAGAACCAGAATTTGATCAGGTGCATGCCGCTGCGCACCAGGTTGCGCTCGAACTCCGGCACCTGGCGCAGGAACTCCTCATATTCCGAAGGCGAGCAGAAACCCATCACGCGCTCGACGCCGGCACGGTTGTACCAGGAGCGGTCGAACAGCACGATCTCGCCGGCCGTCGGCAGATGCTGCACGTAACGCTGGAAATACCACTGGCCGCGCTCGACGTCGCTCGGCTTCTCCAGGGCCACCACGCGCGCGCCGCGCGGGTTGAGATGCTCCATGAAGCGCTTGATGGTACCGCCCTTGCCGGCGGCATCGCGGCCTTCGAACAGCAGCACCAGCCGTTGCCGCGCATCCTTCATCCAGTTCTGCAGCTTCAGAAGCTCGGTCTGAAGAATGAATTTCTGTTCCTCATAATCCTTGCGGAACATCCTGTGTTTGTAGGGATATCCGCCGCGGCGCCATTCGTCGGAGAGCTCGTCGCTGGTCGCACGGCGGGCGCGCTTGGCCGCCTTGCCGTTGAGAATCGACTTCAGAAGCTTGGCGTCGTCGGGGGAGGCGCCTTCGAGAAATGCCTTGACCACCGGACTGTCCACCTGAGCCGGCTGATCCTGCAGCATCTTCCTGAAGGCTGCGACCGCCGCGGCCTGGGCGCTTTCGGTCGACTGCGCGATCAGCGAGCGCTCGACCGGGCTCAGCGGCGCCTCGTCGGCCGCGACGGTGGCGATGGCGGCCGACCTCTTGTGCTCGACCCGCGTTGCCGCCGCGGCGTTGCGGGCCGGCTTGTGCTTGGAGATCGCCTTGCCTGACTTGCTTTTCTGACTTGCCATTCGATCCATCGCTGCTGGTAGTGGCGGGCGCTGGAAAGCGGCACCCGGATCATGGGCCTGTTTGTACAGCCGAGTTTCCGAACGTCGCGTGAAGATGTTATGGCGATGACATCGCGAATGTGCGTTGCGTGACGGATTGTTTGCGACCCTCTCGCAGCTGGGGCCGAGGTCGCTTGCGCAGTGGAATCAGGATGGACAAGGCGTTAACGCCTGATGCGTAGCACGACACCGCTCTGCTAGCCGGAGGGCCGGCCGGCGCGCGGTGCGCCGACATCCTGCTTCGCGTAGTCGTGATGGAATGCGGCCCTGGTTTGGAGGGGCCGGGCTCATACTTAGTTGGTGTCACGACCGTCCGCAGCCGACGTTGGGCCGGACCCGTTTCCCGCGCCGGATGCGCCGCATCCGGCAACAGCAGAGAGGGATCATGAGCTCACTCAAAACGCTGGCCGCCGTGCTCGCGCTCTCGATGATCGCCGCGACATCCGCCTTTGCACAGTTCTCGGAGCCGGCGGCCTTTGAGGCGCAGCATCCAGATCGCGACGTGCTGAACGGTGGCGCCCTGACGCCGGACGCCCAGATGCGTGCGGGTGCCGCCGGCTTTGCCCGACCGTCCTATCCGAATGCCTATGCCGCGCCGGTGCCGGTCGCGCCGCAACTGCGGCGCCATCATCGGCGCTGACGGCCGGAGAAGGGCGATCGCGCCCATTGGCCTTCACACCACGATCGAGAGCCGCTTCGCTGCGCGGGTGATCCCGGTGTAGAGCCAGCGCGCGCGACTGTCCTGAAAGGCAAAGCTCTCGTCGAACAGCACCACGTCGTCCCATTGTGAGCCCTGCGACTTGTGCACGGTCAGCACGTAGCCGTAGTCGAACTCGTCATAGGGCTTGCGCTGCTCCCACGGGATGTCCTCGATGCCGCCGGCGAAGCATTCGCCGCGCACGGAGACCTTGGTCACCTTGCGCCCGAGATCCTCGTCCGGCGCAAGCCGCATGGTGATGATCTTCGACTTCGAGGCGGTGCGCGACTTCACCCGCCAGAGCCCGCCATTGAACAGGCCCTTCTTGCGGTTGTTGCGCAGGCAGACCAGCTTGTCGCCGGCCACGGGCAGGGCGTCCTCGATGTCGAGCCGCTGCCGCACCCGCATATTGTAGGCGCGCCGCGTATTGTTGCGCCCGACCAGCACCTGGTCGGCGTTCATCACGCGCTGCGGATCGAGGTCATGGCGCGACACCACCTCGCTCTCGCCATAGCGGCCGATATCGAGCGCATTGCCCTCGCGCACGTCCATCGACATCCGCACGATCGGATCGTCCTGGGCTTGGCGGTGCACTTCGGTCAGCATCGCGTCGGGCTCCTGATCGGTGAAGAAGCCGCCGCCCTGGATCGGCGGCAGCTGGGCGGGGTCACCGAGCACGAGCAGCGGGCAATCGAACGAGAGCAGGTCGCGGCCGAGATCGGCGTCGACCATCGAGCACTCGTCGATGATGATCAGCTTCGCCTTCGACGCCGGCGCGTCGTCCCACAATTCGAAATTCGGCTGCTCCTCGCCGCTCTCGCGGGCCCGGTAGATCAGCGAATGGATCGTGGAGGCGTTGTCGCAGCCCTTGTTGCGCATCACCAGCGCCGCCTTGCCGGTGAAGGCCGCGAACTTGACCTCCCCGTCGACGCCTTCGGCAATGTGGCGGGCGAGCGTGGTCTTGCCGGTTCCGGCATAGCCGAACAGCCGGAACACCTGCGGCGTGCCGCTGCGGCCCGGCTTGGCCTTGAGCCAATCGCCGACGGCGTTCAGCGCGGAATCCTGGTGCGGAGTGAAGGTGGTCATGGCTCAGGGAAAGAGGCCGCTTGCAGTGCGGCGAGTCGGGACATTCCGTGAACCTAAGGGCTGGCGCGGGGAGATCAAGCTTTCGATGCAAAGGAGGTGCACCCTATCCCTGTCGGATCCCAATCGGTGCCGGTTGCTGTGCCCTCTCCCCTTGCGGGAGAGGGCGGCTCCAGCGGATCAACAGAGATGATCGGGTGAGGCGTTTGCTCCACATCGGGGCTATGAGCGTGCAGAGAGAGACCCCTCACCCGGCTTCGATGCTTAGCGTCTCAGCCACCCTCTCCCGCAAGGGGAGAGGGTGGGGCGGAGTTCGGGGCTCGGATAATTCTCGCGGCTGCGGTGACCTCCTGCCAGCCCGGCACGCCGCGCATATCCGGCAAATGATGCGCGATGCCCTTGTGACAGTCGATGCAGTCTTCTCGCCGGATGAGGCTGCCCCATCGTCGACATGGGTGATGATCCGTGAAGCGGCGTGATCACGCGCTCGGCCGCTAGAAATTCTCCCTGCATGGACTTGGCTTGTTGAAACAAACAGCGCGCCGGTCGGCGTCGCGAGAGTGCGCTCATCGCTATTTTGCTGGGGCGCTCGACAGCCATTTCGCCGATCCCCATCATCTTTGCAGCGCATCGCGGATGCCTTCGTGACGATCGGGAGATGGCAATGAAACGGCGGGACTTCCTGACACTATCGCTTGGTGCGGCGGCGCTTACGGCCTTGGCTGCGCCGGCGCGCGCCGGGGACAGGCCGAAGGAGATCCGCATCGGCACTCAGAAGGGCGGGTTCTTTCCGGCCGTGAAGGCGCGCCGCACGGTCGAGGATGCGTTCAAGCCGCTCGGAATCGACATCGTGTGGGTCGATTTCCAGTTCGGTCCGCCGCTGCTGGAGGCCATCAATGTCGGCAGCGTCGATTTCGGCTATGTCGGCGACGCGCCGCCGATCTTCGCCCAGGCCGCGAGCGCCAAGATTCGTTATGCCGCGGCCGTGAAGCAGAACGGCAACACGCAGGCGATCGTGGTGCCGAAGGACTCGCCGATCAAGACGCTCGCTGATTTGAAAGGTAAGCGCATTGCCTTCGGCAAGGGCTCCAGCGCGCATAATCTGCTGGTCGCTGCATTGGAAAAAGCCGGGCTGTCCTGGAGCGACATCACGCCGGCGCCGCTCGCGCCGGCCGATGCCACGGCCGCTTTCGTCAAGGGCTCGGTCGATGCTTGGTCGATCTGGGACCCGTATCTCGCGCTTGCCGAGCTGAAGGAGAATGCGCGCGTGATCGCCTGGGACAAGGACGTGCATAAGCCGAATGCGTTCTACATCGTCGGCAGCGATTTCGTGGAGAAATATCCGGGCCTGGTGGCGAAGCTCAACGCCACCTTCGCGGCCGAAGGCATCTGGGCGAACAGCCATCACGAGGAGGTGGCGAAGGCGCAGGCCGAGGCAACCGGCGTCGACATCGAGGCGGTCAAGCGCTTCGTCGACCGCTCCACCTACAGCGTCGTCCCCGTCGATGACGAGATCATCAAGAGCCAGCAGGCGGTGGCTGATCGCTTCACCCGGCTCGGCCTGATACCGAAATCCATCACGGTTGCCGACATCGTCTGGAAGTGGACGCCGTCCACCTGAGACGCGTGTTGTGCAACGATATCCGCTTGTGAGATCCCTATGAGTCAATCTGCTTCGAACGCCAACATCCTCTGGTTTCTGCCGACCCATGGCGACAGCCGCTATCTCGGCACGTCGGAAGGCGGCCGCGAGGTCAATTTCAACTATCTGCGCCAGATCGCGCAGGCTGCCGACCAGCTCGGCTACTATGGCGTGCTGATCCCGACCGGGCGAAGCTGCGAAGATTCCTGGATCGTGGCCTCCGCCGTGGCGCCGTTCACGGAACGCTTGCGCTATCTGGTCGCGGTGCGTCCCGGGCTGCAGTCGCCCAGCGTCGCGGCGCGCATGACCGCGACGCTGGACCGCGTCACCAATGGGCGGCTGCTGGTCAACGTCGTGACCGGCGGCGATCCGATCGAGAACAAGGGCGACGGCATTTTCCTGTCGCATGCGGAGCGCTACGAGGTCACGCGAGAATTCCTCACCGTCTACAACGACCTGCTGGAAGGCAAGGCGGTGAACTTCGCCGGCAAGCACATCCGGATCGAGGATGGGCGGCTGCTGTTTCCGCCGGTGCAGGCGCCGCGGCCGCCGCTGTTCTTCGGCGGCTCGTCGGATGCCGGCATCGATGTCGCGGTCGATACGGTCGAGAAATATCTCACCTGGGGCGAGCCGCCGGCGCAAGTGGCCGAGAAGGTCGCCAAGGTGAAGGCCGTTGCCGACAAGCGCGGCCGCAAGCTCTCCTTCGGCATCCGGCTTCACGTGATCGTGCGCGAGACCAATGCGAAGGCCTGGGCGGCGGCCGACGATTTGATCAAATATGTGACAGATGAAACGATCGCGTCCGCACAGAAGATCTTTGCGCGGATGGATTCGGTCGGCCAGCAGCGCATGTCGCTGCTGCATGGCGGCCGCCGCGACAAGCTCGAGATCAGCCCGAATCTGTGGGCCGGCGTCGGCCTGGTCCGCGGCGGGGCCGGCACCGCACTGGTCGGCGATCCCGAGACGGTGGCGGCGCGCATCAAGGAATATCAGGACATCGGCATCGACACTTTCATCCTGTCCGGCTACCCTCATCTGGAAGAAGCTTATCGCTTCGCCGAGTTGGTGTTTCCGCGGCTTGCCTTGGATCGGCCGGATCATATCTCCAGGCTGCGGGCGAACACCGGCCCGTTCGGCGAGACCATCGCCAACGAGCAGTTGCCGCTGCGGAGGGCCTCGCAATCATGAGCTTGATCGACAGCCTGCCACGAGTCCGTAAGCTCGTTCTGCCGCGCGCCGACGGGCTCATTCCCTGGCTCGTCCCTTTCGCCATCATCCTGATCTGGCAGGCGGCCTGCGTCGCCGGCCTGGTGCCGGTGCGGGTACTCCCGGCGCCGAGCGATGTGGCGCGCGCCGGCTGGAAGCTGCTGCTCTCCGGCGAACTGGCGCAGAACATCTGGGTCAGCTTCTGGCGCGCCAGCATCGGCTTCCTGATCGGGGGCGGCATCGGCTTCGCCTTCGGGCTCGCCAACGGTCTGTCGGAACTTTCGGCGAAGCTCACCGACACCACCTTGCAGATGGTGCGCAACGTGCCGCATCTGGCGCTGATCCCGCTGGTCATCCTGTGGTTCGGCATCGACGAGAGCGCCAAACTGTTTCTGGTCGCGCTTGGCGTGTTCTTCCCGATCTATCTCAACACGCTGCACGGCATCCGCACCGTCGATCCGCAGCTGATCGAGATGGGACGCGTCTATGGCATGACGGATGGTGAACTGTTCCGCCGCGTGATCTTCCCGGGCGCGCTGCCATCGATCTTCGTCGGCATCCGGTTTGCGCTCGGCATCATGTGGCTGACCCTGATCGTCGCCGAGACCATCGCGGCCTCCTCCGGCCTTGGCTACATGGCGATGCAGGCGCGCGAGTTCATGCAGATCGACGTCGTCGTGCTCTCGATCCTGATCTACGCCCTGCTGGGCAAGGTCGCCGACAGCGCCGCACGCGTGCTGGAGCGGCTGACGCTCGCCTGGCACCCGGCATTCAGCAAAGTTTGAGGTTTCCATGCAGCAAGTCCTTCGCGTCCCGCTGTCCGGCACCGAAACCATTGACCGATCGGATTTCGTGCCGCAGGCGCAAGCCCTGCGCGAACCGGCAGATGTTCGCGGCCTGCCGCTGACCATCCATGACCTGCGCAAATCCTTCGGCGACCATGAGGTGCTGCGCGGCATCGATCTGCACATCCCCGCCGGCCAGTTCGTTGCGATCGTCGGCCGCTCGGGTTGCGGCAAGAGCACGCTGCTGCGGCTGATCGCCGGTCTCGAGAAGCCGACCGCCGGCACGATCAGCTTTGGCGCGGCCGCGCGACCGGAGGACGTCCGGGTGATGTTCCAGGAGCCGCGGCTGTTGCCCTGGGCACGGGTGCTGGCAAATGTCGAGGTCGGCCTTGGCCGCGATCGCAAGGCGCAAGGCGCGCACGAGCGCGCGAGCCACGCGCTTGCCGAAGTGGGCTTGGCCGACAAGCGCGATCAGTGGCCGTCCGTTCTGTCCGGAGGTCAGAAGCAGCGTGTCGCCTTGGCGCGCGCGCTGGTCAGCGGGCCGCGGCTGCTTGCCTTCGACGAGCCGCTGGGCGCGCTCGATGCCCTGACGCGGATTACGATGCAACGGTTGCTCGAGCGGGTCTGGGCCGACCAGGCCTTTACGGCGATTCTCGTCACTCACGACGTCTCCGAGGCGGTCGCGCTTGCAGATCGCGTGCTGGTGATCGAAGGTGGCCGCATCGCCGAGGACATCAAGGTCGAGATGACGCGCCCGCGCGAGCGCGGCTCCGCCGATCTCGCCACCTTGGAAGGTGCGATCCTACGCGAGTTGCTCGGGCCGGGATTGACGGAATAGGGGCCTCTCATGAACTCGATCGTACGCATCGCGCCGCAAGCGGACGCGGATTTCCGCGCCGCGATGCGGCATCTCGTGGGCGGCGTCAGCGTGATCACGGTCGGCCGCGGCAGCGAGATCTCGGGCATGACCGTGACCTCGGTGTCCTCGCTCGCGGTCGATCCGCCGTCGGTGATTGTCAGCATCAACCGCGGTGCCTCGTCCTGGCCGCTGCTGCAGAGTGAGCGCGCCTTCGGCGTCAACATCCCCGCCGCCGATCAGCTCGAGATCGTTGAGCGCTTCGCGGGCAAAGGCGGGCTGAAAGGCGCGGAGCGCTTTGCCGGCGCCGACTGGCGCAAGCGGGTCACGGGCGTGCCGCTCCTGGTCGGCGCGCTGGCGGCGATCGACTGCGAGGTCGAGGAGATCATCGAACGGCATTCACATGCGATCGTGATCGGCCGGGTGCTGCATCTCGACGTCGGTCCGGCGGCGGCTGCGCTGGCTTATTGGCAGGGCGGCTATGTATCTGTCGATCGCGATGAGGACATGGCGCGGCTTGCCGCGCTCAGCGTGCCGAATCCGCCGTCGCGGAGCTAGAGCCGAGGCGGCGCGCCGCCGCGGCGGGCTGCAGCATCGGGGTGGCATTCGCCGGGCAGTGGGCTTAGAACCGCTTCATTCTCCTTTGGCGGAGCCAATGAAGCATATCGGCAAGCGTATCGGCACTTGGGCCTTGTATGTCGTCGGCACCGCCGCGATCCTCTATCTCGCGCTCTATGCCTACGCGACCTTGACACGGCGCGAGTTCACGCCCGGCGACCCCATCCACATCTTCCGCAGCCCGGACGCGCCGAACTATTCGTGAGAGGGCAGGAGGTCGGACTATTCGTCACTGCGAGCGGAATGCGCCGTTTGCTGCGGCAAACTGCTGAGCAGCTTGGGTGAGAGCAAGGGCATCGTCGAATTGAGTCTTCTGCGCAACCCTTATGCCCAGCAACAGGTCATTCGCGACGTCGCTGGGATCGATCTGACTTGATGATGGCGGGGCAGTTTGGTCCAGACTGCCCGAAAGCCCAGATCCGAACCCTTCACCGAAACTTGCCGAAAGATCAGTGCCGCGAAGCACGACGTGCAGCGTTCCGTCCCTCTGGACAACTTGGCCTGCTGAACTGGATCAAAACTATTGTTGCTCATTATATTCCCCCGAAGATACTCACAAACGAGTAGCGCTCGCGGAAGTAGACATATTGATCGCGTTCGAACGCATAATCAAAATCGCCGGTATGCCGCTCTAGATCTTCATTGATTGGCTGCCCGTTAATTCGATTTGCGTTGGGGTTGCTGTTGGAACTAATTTCCGACGGCACGCCATCGATGTTCCAGACGACATCACAATAAGCGAAGCCTTTGAACTCGGGACGGACGCTCACGTCGGCATAACTCTTCCTCGACTTCGCCTTGATTTCAACCGGCAGCTGTCCGGCAGCATCGAGCCGGTTAAATGACAGATCGGAGCTCGCCGGGTATACGTCGCCGACGACGTGCCCGGTGAAGAAGATCAGCGCCCCTGGCTTATGACGCGGAAGCCCAGGGAAGAACGTCGATTCCGTAGGGAAAAATTCATAGAGGGGGCTATCTTCGAACAGCACCTTCCTTCCATGATAGTCGCCAGCAGAACGGAACGCGCGTCGCGCGTCCCCGCTCGGATACCAGTAATCAGGCCTGCTAGGCGGCCAGTATGGACGAATCGCTTCGCTCACGAGCTCCGGCAGCTTCAAGCGCGAAAGGCCGCTACATATCGACCCCATCGCTCGATAGCCGGGCTTCCATCGGGGTTTCTCCCAGCGATTCCTCTCGTTGATACCTAGCAATTCATACGTTACGAAATTCTTCGGCGCCTCCATACGACGCCATTCCAGCCATTCGTCGCGCGTCGCTTTGCTGATCGTCGCGCCGAAAAATTTCAATTCGGAAAGCGGACTCTCGTAGGCGTCTTCGGAGGCATAAGCTATGCCGAACCACGGTGCATCCGCACTTTCGTAAGTCACAATTAGGGGCAGCAGGCTCTTTGGAACCTTTCCGTTCTCGGTCGTCTCACCGCCACAAGCTTCGGGCGGGCGCACCACTACGCCGTGCCCATCTTTCATCCTGAGCCCGAAGGCCATCGGCGCGGTGCCGACCTCCACGGTTCGGTCACTGTCCTTGTAGGTCGTGATGCTGACACGACAGCCGACCACGATGTCAAAATCGAGCGGCTCTCCCTTGTAGGCGAGATTGACCTTCAGCCGGTAATAGGTCGCGCGATCATCTCCGGGCGACTTGACCTGAACGGACTTCGTAAAGCCCACCCCGCTGCGAAGGACTCGCGCTCCTTCGCCCTGCCACGCGAATCCAATACCGAGTGCAAGGAGGAGGACGACGATCGCAACAGCGCCTCTTTTCATCTTATCACCGCGGACTGCAGGCCCCGGAGCCCGCGTTTGATTGAATCTTAAGGCCGGATCCTCAGCCTGTGCCACAGGGATCGAAGGTTCGCGCTTCTCGATTCGGAGAGATCAGGGGTGGTGGCTAGAAACGAAGCAATCCAGAGCCTAGCAGGAGGACTGGATCGCTTTGCCTCCGGCTCGCAATGACGTCCGCAACTAAATGCTCGATTGCCTCGATGAACAGGCGCAATCGCGAAAACTAACGGTGAATCGCTTGAGCTACCCGATCGTCGTCGGCATCCGCGCTTCGCCTGCACCCGGCGGCGGGATCGGCATGCCGCCATCGGCATATTCGTTGAGCTTGTTGCGCAGCGTGCGGATCGAGATGCCCAGGATGTTGGCCGCGTGCGTCCGATTGCCGAGGCAATGCTTCAGCGTCTCCAGGATCAGGTCGCGCTCGACGTCGGCCACGGTGCGGCCGACCAGGGCCCGCGTCACCTGTTCCGCGGCCATGGTCGCATGGGCCACGGCAGGCTGCGTCTTGACGATGTCGAGACGGTCGCCGTCGGGGGTGAGGATCGCATCGGCCCCGATCTCGTCGCCAACGGCCATCAGCACCGCGCGATGCATGGTGTTCTCCAGTTCGCGCACATTGCCCGGCCAGCGATTGGTGGTCAGCACGCGCTTGGCGTCGGCCGAAATCGGCCGCAGCGGCACGCCATTGGCGTCGGAATATTTGCGCGCGAAGTGATGGGCGAGCTCGAGGATGTCGGCCGGGCGCTCACGGAGAGGAGGGATCTTGAGGTTCACGACGTTGAGCCGGAACAGGAGATCCTCGCGGAAGCTGCCCTCGCGCACGGCATCGGCCAAATTGCGGTTCGAGGTGGCGATGATGCGGATGTCGACCGGAACCGGCCGGGTGCCGCCGACACGATCGATCACGCGCTCCTGGATGGCGCGGAGCAGCTTCGACTGCAGCCGCACGTCCATCTCGGAGATTTCGTCGAGCAGCAGTGTGCCGCCGGAGGCTTCCTCGAACTTGCCGATCCGGCGCGCCACCGCGCCGGTGAAGGCGCCCTTCTCATGGCCGAACAGTTCGGATTCCAGGAGGTGTTCGGGGATGGCGGCGCAGTTGATCGAGATGAAGGGACGTTTGGCGCGCGCCGAGCGGCTGTGCACGTAACGCGCCAGCACCTCCTTGCCGGTGCCGGATTCGCCGGTGATCATCACCGATGCATCGGAGCCGGCGATCTGCTGGGCGAGCTTGATCACCTTGGCCATCGCCTCGTCGCGGTAGACCAGATCGCGGGAGTCGTTGGCGACAGCGGCGAGCACCGCCGCGATCAGCTCAGGCTCGGGCGGCAGCGGGATATATTCCTTGGCCCCCGCATGGATCGCGGCGACCGCGGCGCGGGCGTCGCTGGTGATGCCGCAAGCGACGATCGGGACATGGATGTGCTCGGCATCAAGCCGCATCACCAGGTCACGGATGTCGAGCCCGACCTCGACCAGCAGCAGGTCGGCGCCCTTGCCGCCGCGCAGCACGCGCATCGCCTGCTCGTTGTCCTCGGCGTGAGTGACGGTCGCGCCATTGTCCATGGCGATCTTGGTGGCGGCGGTCAGCTGGCCCTTCAGCGTCCCGACGATCAGAAGCCGCATGTCGATCTCCTATTCGTTCCTCCGCGCTGCTCCGACAAGGCGCGCGTCTGTCATTCGTGTCAGTTGCGATCGGATTTGATGATTTCTGTCATCGTCACGCCGAGCTTGTCTTCGACCAGCACCACCTCGCCGCGTGCCACGAGACGGTTGTTGACGTAGATATCGATGGCTTCGCCGACCTTGCGGTCGAGCTCGAGCACGGTGCCCGGCCCGAGCTTCAACAACTCGCCGACGTCCATCTTGGAGCGGCCGAGCACGGCCGAGACCTGCACCGGCACGTCGAACACGGCTTCGAGGTCAGCGGCGATGCGTGCGGCCTGCTCGTCGTCGGTATAGGTGACGTCGCCGAGCGGCGGCGCGTCGGTGCCGTTGAGATCGGGAAGCGGGACCTGAGAATCGGTGTCGCTCATGACTTAAACTCCCTTGGCCGCAGCGGCGGCCGGATTCCTGGACGCTATGTAGCGCCCCACAAGTTCGTTGATCTTGGCTTCGATGGCCGCCCGCTCCAGCACCACGCCGCCATCGGCCCATTCGATCCGGCAATCGCCGGTCACGATCTCCGGCTCGGCCAGGATCACGAGGCGGCCCTCGAAGCCGCTCTGCTTGGCAAGCTTCTCGATCCGCTCGCGCGCGGTGTCGTAAAGCTGTTCGTTGATGCGCACGACGAGATGCGGCGTTGCGACCAGGTGAGCGAAACAGTCGGTGATGAGACCGGTGATCTCGCCGAGCGGCTCGGCCGCGATCAGCGCGCCGCACAGCTTGCGGGCGACCGCGATCGCAACGTCCACCGCTTCGGTCTCCATCCGCTCCTCGACGACGGCGAAGCGCGCGGCGATGCCTTGCAGATGGATGTTGATCTGTTCGAGCGAAGCCGCCATGCGGCGATCGGCTTCGACCTTGGCTTCGCGCTGCGCGGCCTCGTAGCCATTGCGGTAGGCGACCGCTTCGGCTGCTGCGACCTTCTGCGCGATCTCGGCGGCCGTCGCCGCCCGCTCCCGCGACTTGTCGGGTGCGGAGAAGTCGGTGTCGAACAGGAATTTCGCGGGCGCTGCCATCAATACACCAGTTCGTCGTCAGCGCGGTTCTTGGTGAGCATGATCTCGCCCTTGGCGGCGAGATCTTTGGCCAGGTTCACGAGCAGGGCCTGTGCCTCGTCGACGTCGCGCAGGCGCACCGGTCCCATCGCGGCCATGTCGTCCTGCAGCATCTTGGCGGCGCGGGAGGACATGTTGCTGAAGAAGAAGTTGCGAACCTCCTCGTTGGCGCTCTTGAGCGCGACGCCGAGCTTGTCCTTGTCGACATTGCGCATCAGGGTCTGCGCGGAGGCCGAGTCGAGCTTGATCAGGTCGTCGAAGGTGAACATCAGCGCCTTGATGCGCTCGGCGGATTCGCGGTTCTCTTCTTCCAGCGAGGTGATGAAGCGGGTTTCGGTCTGGCGGTCGAAATTGTTGAAGATCTCGGCCATGACCTCGTGAGCGTCGCGGCGGCGGGTCTGCGACAGGTTCGACATGAATTCGGTGCGCAAGGTCTGCTCGACCCGCTCGATCACTTCCTTCTGCACGGCCTCCATCCGCAGCATGCGGCCGATCACGTCGAGCGCCATGTCCTCGGGCAGGATCGCCAGCACGCGCGCCGCATGTTCCGGCTTCAGCTTGGACAGCACGACCGCGATGGTCTGCGGATATTCGTTCTTGAGATAATTCGCGAGCACCTCTTCCTGGACGTTGGAGAGCTTCTCCCACATGTTGCGGCCCGCGGGGCCGCGGATCTCGTCCATGATGCCGCTGACGCGCTCCGATGGCAGATATTGCTGCAGCAGCCGTTCGGTGGCGTCGAAATTGCCCATCAGCGCGCCGGAGGCCGACATTCGCGAAACGAATTCCAGCATCAGGTCTTCGACCACGTCAGCCTCGACGGTACCGAGGGTGGACATCGCGAGCGACAGCTCGCGCACCTCGTCGTCGTCGAGCTGCTGCCAGATCTTGCCGCCATATTGCTCGCCGAGCGCAAGCATCATGACGGCGGCCCGCCGCGGCCCGCTCAGGGGCTCGCTCTTCGGACGCTGGGCCTGACGGCTGGCGAGCGTCGCGATGACGGTGGAGATGTCGTTCGTGTTTGCGTTCTGCGTCTGTGGGAGCGACATGGCGATCTATATTTCGGTTTCTGCGCTTGACGTTGACGTTTCTGGATCAGTTCTGTTGCGGCTCGGCGAGCCATTGGCGGATGATAGCGGCGGCCTCGCCCGGATTACGGTCGGCCAGTTCGCCCACCCGGTGCACGGATTGGGCATGAACCTGGCCCTGCACCTGGGCGACGTCGATCAGATGCGCGGTCTGCTGCGAGCTCGCGGCCTGCGCCACGGCCTGGGCAGTCTCATCGGTGAGTGCCGGCAACCCGGTCAGCGCGGCAACGTCTTCGGAGGCGAGGATCTTCTTCACCAGCGGGCGGATCACCATGAACATCACGACCAGGCCGAGCAGCATCATCACGCCGAGCTCGATGACGTACATGACGTCGTCCTTGGTGAACTGCAGCATGCCGAGGATGCCGCTCGGTTCGTTGATCTGCGGCACCGCGGGCGCTTCGGCGAACTTCAGATTGACCACTTCCACCTGGTCGCCGCGCTTCTGGTCGAAGCCGATTGCCGATCGCACCAGGGCAGCGATGCGGTCGAGCTCCTCCTTGCTGCGCTCCTTGTAGACCAGTTCGCCCTTCTCGTTCTTGTCGTAGGCGCCGTCGACCAGCACCGCGACCGAGATGCGGTTGACGCGGCCGGCCTCGGTGACCTCGGTCTTGGTCGTCCGCGAGATCTCGTAATTGTTGGTTTCCTCGGTCTTCTTGCTCTGGTCGCGCGGGGTCTGCGGGTTGGCGTTCGGTGGCGTGCCCGGCAGTTCATTGGCGACCGTGACCTGGCCGTTGCTCTCGGTGGTCGCCGACTGCTCTTCCCGGGTCTGGCTGGAGCGCAGCACCCGGCCTTCGGGATCGTATTTGTCGGAGGTCTGGGTGATGCGGTTGTAGTCGAAATCGGCCGAGAGCTGCACCCGGGCGCGGCCTTGGCCGACCACGGAGGAGACGATGTCCTCGACCTGCTTGCGCATCCGCTTCTCGAAGGCGGTGCGCCGCTCGTCGCCGACCGCCTGATCGACGTCGGTGACCGAGCCGTCGGCGAGCAGTTGGCCGGCCTCGTCGACGATCGAGACCCGCTGAGGCTTCAACCCGTTGACGGCCGAGGCCACCAGGTGACGGATGGCGCGGATCTGCGCCGGGTCAAGCGCCCCGCGCACGCGCACGACTATCGAGGCGGACGGCTCCGGCGTCTCGCGCGAGAACAGGGGGCGCTCCGGCAGCACCAGGTGCACGCGCGCCGCCTGGACGCGATCGATGGACCGGATGGTGCGGGCGAGCTCGCCTTCCAGCGCGCGCAGATGATTGATGTTCTGAACGAAGCTGGTGGTGCCCAGCGCATCCGACTTGTCAAAGATTTCATAGCCGACGCCGCCGCCCTTGGGCAGGCCGCCCTCGGCGAGCTTCATGCGCAGCCGGGTCACCTTGTCCTTCGGCACCAGGATGACGCTGCCGTCGTTGCGCAGCTCGAATTGGATGCCCTGACGCTCCAGATCCTTGATGATGCTGGAGGAGTCCTCCATGCTGAGATCGGTAAAAAGAGTGGTCATTTGCGGCGTGGTCACGCGCATGATGACGAACGCGAAGAAGCCGATCAGCGCGGCCGTCACCGCGATCATCGCCATCAGCCGCGCGGCGCCCAAACCCTTCAGGAAATCAACCAGGCCTTGCAAGCAACTGCCCCACAGTTCGGTATTCAACAGGTGGCGGCGAGAGCGGGATTTGAACGTCGCGGGCCTTTACGGCCGATTGCAATTAACGCGAGATTTGATCCAACCTTCGCCGGGCACCTGCATTCCAAATGGTCTCTCGACCTCGACCACGGACACCGCGGCTTGCGGGCGGCGCGCGAAATCTGAATCGGACCACTGGGCAATTATTGCCTATGGGAAGGTTTCGATATGGTTAACGACTGTTAAAGGGTACTAACAAACTGTCGACATGCGAAAAAACGGCTTGGCGTGGCCAAGCCGTTTTTTTTCGAATCAGGATGGCGTCGTTAAGGATCTATTGACGATATTGCTGAATTCGGGTGGTGCGCAGGCCGGCGAGACCGTGCTGGTCGATCGAGAATTGCCAGGACAGGAATTCGTCGACGGTCAGAGTGTAACGGCTGCAGGCCTCCTCAAGCGACAGCAGTCCGCCGCGGACAGCGGCGACGACTTCGGCCTTGCGGCGGATCACCCACCGTTTGGTGCCGGGCGCGGGCAGATCGGCGATGGTGAGCGGGCTGCCGTCCGGCCCGATGACGTATTTCACCCTCGGGCGATGGGGTTCTGTCATGGCTTACTCACAAACTCTTAACCACTGAACTCACGGTAGTAACCTACGCCGACCCGCTTAAAATTTGCCTAAGCGAAGTCGCGCAATAAGAGGCTCCTTGGAAATGACGAGCGGTCCGGCACCGAAAAGCGCCAGACTGCTGATCATGGTAAATGAATTCTTAAATCTTTCCGGGCCTTGGCCCGAAGTCCTGGCGTCTCAGGCGAGCTTCATGTTGAAGCACTGGATCAACGCCGTTGGCGTCCGTACAGAGCGGGTGCTGTTCGGATGTCCGAAGTTCGCCAAAGAACTTGCCGCGAGGTGATGCGAACTTCGGAAGGTATGGGCGCTAGTTAACGATCTGCTGGATCTGGTTGACCGTATAGGTCTGGCCGCCAATCGACAGCAACGGCGGCTGCTGGCTCAGGTCGACCGACGAGACCACACCCGCGATCTGGGTGGTGATCGCCACCGGCTTGCCAGATGTGTCGGTCGCCGTGGTGGTCAGCTTGTACTGTCCGTCAGGCCATTGCGTGCCGTCATTGCCCCGGCCGTCCCATTGGAATGGCTGGTTGTTGCCGGCGCTAGCCGAAGCTTTTCCGGTGTAGACGGTCTGGCCGACGCTGTTGGTGATGGTCAACGTCAGATTGCAGTTCGACGGAATGTTGAGGTTCCAGGCCGCTGCCGACTTGACCATACTTGTCGTCGAGCCGTTGACCACGGCGGTCTTGCCGACAAAGGCGAGGGCCTGGGTCGCCTGCGTCGTCTGCTCCACCGAGAGCAGCGAAGCGAGCTGATCATTGGTCTTGAGCTGCTGCTCGACGCCGGCGAATTGCACCAGCTGCTGGGTGAACTGGTTGGTGTCCAGCGGATCGAGCGGGTTCTGGTTCTTCAGCTGCGTGGTCAGCAGCGTCAGGAAGGTCTGGAAGTTGCCAGCAATCGACGTATTCGAATTCGAAGATGTGTTTGAGTTCGATGTGGGCGTCGTCGTCCCTGAAACCGGGGGCGGCGACGTGATTGCATCACCAGTGGCCATGATCGCTCTCCTTACACCCTGATATCCACGCCGCCCTGCGACCCATACATCCGGCCGTAGGACCGCCCGGCCATCTGGGCCGCAACGGTCTCGTCCTCGGTCACGATCAGGCGATGCGCATTGCTGTTGTTGGACTGATTGTCGTTGCCGTTCTGGCCGGAAGAGGTCTGGTCGCGGAGCGAGAACGAAAGCCCGCCGCTGTTGGTCTTGAGGCCGGCATCGTTGAGGGCCTGCTGCAGCTGCGGCGCGGTCTGCTGCAGCATCGACAGCGTTTCCGGCTTCTCGACCCGCAGATGCGAGGTGACCTGGCCATTCTTGTCGACATCGATGCGGACATCGATCCGGCCGAGCTCGGCCGGATCGAGCCGCAGCTCAAAGCGGCTCTTGCCGTTCAGCGCGGAGGCGGCGATCTCAACCGCAACGCCATGCAGCGGCACCGTGCCGGATGTCGCGGCAGTCGCGGTCAGGTTCGCCGACGTGATTGGCGCGGCCGTCGAGGTGGGCGCGGAGAGCTGCGGCTGCAAGGCGCTGGCCACCTGTGCGCTCGGGTCGGAGCTGATGGGGGCCTGCACATCGACCTGCGCGCCGGCGCGATCATGCGCGGCCGGCGAAGCCGCATTGCCATTGCTCTTGGCGGCGTCGGCCACGGGGACCGCGGCCTTGTCGATCTCTGCCTGCTGTGGCGCGGCGCCGGTCGGGTCGGCCTGAGCGGCGGCCTGGGTCTGCGGCGCTGTCGTGTCCGGCGCCTTGGCGCCGTCTGCGGTGGCGCCGGTCGCCTTGGGCTGTGTGGCCGCGGCTTTGCCCGATGTCTTCGCGGTCGAGGGCGCGGCGGCATCAAGCGCAGCCGCAAATGCACCCGCTGGCTTGGCATCTTCGGTTGCGCCTGACGTCGTCGCGGTTGAAGTGCCGCCCGTGGTGTCGTCGGCCGCTTTCGCGCTTGTGCCATTGGTGGCCTTGGCCGCTGCGGCCATCAGGCCCGCTTTGGCATCGACCGTGCCGGACGCGCCCGTCGCGGCGGCGGCCGCCTGGGCGGAGGCTGCAGTTGTGGCTGCGGCGGTGACAGCGGAATCCGCGCCGTCGGTCGTCGCGGGCGCGGCCGGTGCATCGGCCGGAGCGATGGTGGGTTGAACCGCGACGGCAATCGGGGTGGTCGGCACTGCGGTCGGCGTCACAGCAGCTGCGGCGGCCGCGCTGTCGTCCTTGGCGCTCTTGTCAGTGTCGGTCTTGGCGGTCGACTTGCCGTCGTCCGTTCCCGATTTGCTGGAAGTCGCGGCGGACTTGCCGTCCGAATTGCTGTCCGACTTGCCGCTCTTGCTGGCCTTGTCGGTCTGGCCGGCGTCGGCGGTCCGGTCAGGACGCGCTGAACTCGGGTCGCTGTCGCTCGCAGAACGGGGACCCGAGGCGTCGTTGCTGCTGCTTGACGAGGAGTCGCGGCTGGCGCTGGATGAATTCGTGCTGCTGCTGCGCTGCGGTGGACTCGGTGGGGACGTGGTCGGCGCAGAAGAGGACGAATCGGACGGCGGGGTCGCAGCATCGACCAGCGCCGCAAAGCTGTCGGTGAGCTGCGCGGGATCGGGCCGCGTCGACTTCGCTGCCGTTGCCTGGTAGGCCGTGCTGGCCGTAATTTCTGTCGTGACGCTGACCACCTTAGAACCTCTCACGATCGACTCAACCGAAGCGGTTCAGCAAGGAGCGGGCCAGCCCGGCTCTCCTGATTTATTCTTTTAATATCAATGTGTTACATCGGTGTCGGTCTGACCGTCGCGCCTCGGCACCCACGCCGTTTCTGCCCGGCCGGCAAGATTTGCCGCGCAGGCCTGCGGCCAGCGCGATTGCTTCGCAGGACACGCACCTATATTAGAGAGTGGCTTTTTTCGCGTTACCGACCGGGCCTTGGTCCGGACCGGAAGATCGCGAGGAGGGCTTGCTAACCGCACAACGGCGCCACGCGAGAGTTCCCGGTCAGCAGGGAGCCCGTCCGTGGTCCATCGCAGTGACCTGACCATGCTCAACAGTCTCGATCTCGAAGGCCGTCCGCAGGACACCAGGGTGGTCGTCGCCATGTCCGGCGGCGTGGACTCCTCGGTGACGGCTGCGCTGTTGAAGTCGGAAGGCTATGACGTGGTCGGCATCACCCTGCAGCTCTACGATCATGGCGCGGCGACCCACCGCAAGGGAGCCTGCTGTGCCGGCCAGGACATCCACGATGCGCGCAATGTCGCAGCCCGGCTCGGCATTCCGCACTACGTGCTGGACTACGAAGACCGCTTCCGCGAGTCCGTGATCGACAATTTCGCCGCGAGCTATGCTTCGGGCGAGACGCCGGTGCCCTGCATCGAGTGCAACCGCGCCATCAAGTTCGGCGATCTCCTGTCGACCGCGCGCGAGCTCGGCGCCTCGGTGCTGGCGACCGGCCATTATGTTGCCTCGCGCCGGCTGGCCGACGGATCGCGCGCGCTCATCTGCGCCGCGGATGCCGATCGCGACCAGAGCTATTTCCTGTTCGCGACCACGCGCGAGCAGCTCGACTATCTGCGTTTTCCGCTCGGCGACATGACCAAGCCCGAGGTGCGCGAACTGGCGCGGCGTTTCGAGCTCGAGGTCGCCGACAAGCACGACAGCCAGGACATCTGCTTCGTGCCGACCGGCCGCTACACCGATGTCATCGGCCGTCTCAGGCCGAACGCGATGGAGCCCGGCGAGATCGTCGATCTCGACGGCCGCGTGCTCGGCAATCACCACGGCATCGCCAATTTCACGGTCGGCCAGCGCAAGGGGCTCGGCATCGCCAAGGGCGCGCCGCTGTATGTCATCAGGCTCGATGCGCAGACCCGGCGCGTGGTGGTCGGTCCGCGCGAGGCGCTGCGCACGCATCGCATCCTGCTGCGTGAGGTCAATTGGATCGGCGACGGCGCGCTCGATGCCGCCCTGCGTGGCGGGCTCGAGCTGTTCGTGCGGGTGCGCTCGACGCGTCCGCCGCAGCCGGCCTGGCTGCGCGGCGCCGATGGGCATTACGAGGTCGAGCTCGTCGCCGGCGAAGAGGGCGTCTCGCCGGGACAGGCCTGTGTGTTCTACGACGCTCCGTCCGGCCGCGCCCGCGTGCTGGGCGGCGGTTTCATCCAGAGCGCCGATTCCAAGCCGCAAGCCACGGGCCGCAGCGCGGGGCCGCAGCGCATCGCCGAGGCCGTCCGCGGCTGATCATCAAGTCAAGGTAAGAGGGGCATGGGGGACATCGACCGCGCCGGGGTCGAAAAGGCCTATGAGCGCTGGGCGCCGGTCTACGACCTGGTGTTCGGCAGGGTGTTCGACGAGGGACGGCAATCCACCATCGCGGAAGCGAACCGGATCGGCGGCCGCATCCTCGACGTCGGTGTCGGCACCGGGCTCTCGCTCTCGGACTATGCGCGCACGACCAAAATCTGCGGCGTCGACATTTCCGAGCCGATGTTGCGGCGGGCGCAGCAGCGCGTGCGCGAGCTCAAGCTCAGCAATGTCGAAGTGCTGGCAGTGATGGATGCGAAGAACCTCGCCTTCGCCGACAATCTGTTCGATGCCGTGGTCGCGCAATATGTCATCACCGCGGTGCCCGACCCGGAAGCGACGCTCGACGATTTCATCCGCGTGCTCAAGCCGGGCGGCGAGCTGATCCTGGTCAATCATATCGGCGCCGAGACGGGCCCGCGCCGGATATTCGAACTGGCGTTCGCGCCGATTGCCCGACGGCTCGGCTGGCGGCCGGAATTCCCCTGGGCGCGGCTGACCAATTGGGCCGCCAGACACGGTGGTGTGGCCTTGGCCGAACGGCGCCCAATGCCGCCGCTCGGGCATTTCTCGCTGATCCGCTACCGCAAGAATTGATCGGAGCAGGGCGGTTCCATCACCCGTCAATGACACCCGGCGGCGCGACGCGGGCGGAACGACATCGTCGGCCCGGCGTTGCCGAGCCATGAGCATCAGGACATCATTCGCTGTTCCATTCCTCGCGGTTTTATTCGCGCTTACGGCGAGCGCCGCGACTGCGGTTCACGGTCAGGCCCCGCCGACCCCAGCCACGCCGCCGCAGGCCACCGCGCCCGCGCCGTCCGCCGATCAGAACGCGGCTTGCGCCCCCAACGCGCGGGCAACCCCGACCCCGGACGGCATCACCACCGGCCAGGCCGGCGAGCCCTTGGGCGACAAGCTTGCCAAGACCAACGGCGTCTTGTGCCCGCCGGCCGGCGTCGATCCCGAGATGCATGCGCCGACCCCGGAGGGCGGCACGACGCCGGTGATCCCGCCGCCCGGCAGCCCCGGCGGGAATCCGAACGTGCAGCCGAAGTGAGCGGGCTCTCGTCCCACAAGCGGCGGGGCGCGCGGTAGGCCGGGTGGTCACGATATCGCCGTAGTCGAACCGGGATCGCATCGGCGCGTCGCGCGACATGCGGAGCGTAAGGTTTGCAATGTCCGCGACGCTTGCTTGACAGGCCGTCGACGGACTCCTTATATGCCGCGCGTTCGCGAAGCCGTCCGCGGTCTTTTAGACCCGCACTGGACCTTGGCCGAACACCGTGGCGGGGTAGCTCAGCTGGTTAGAGCACGGGAATCATAATCCTGGGGTCGGGGGTTCGAGTCCCTCCCCCGCTACCAATCCTGCGATTTTCTACGCCAAAGCACGATTATCTACGATCTAACGCTCCCGATGGTAGCCCATGGTAGCCCACTGAACATTCGCGTGAATTGGTCGGTTGCAAAGGCGTGGAGCCTTGGGCTCTGCGACCAACCGCGGCGGTGAGGACCGGGCGCATGACATCGGCAGCGCTTTGGCGCGAAACGGGCGTTTAGGCTCGGTCGTATGGCAAGCAGGGCCGAAAGCAGACCCCATTATGACGGCAAATTGCGTGGCCTTCGTTTCTTTGGTCGACCAGAACGATGGAGACCCCGCACCTCCTGCTGTTGAAAGAGCTCCCCGCAGAGTTGGCGCAACCATTGGCTTGCCGGGTCATGATGGAAACGGGCGTGCCAATATTGCTTCACCGTAAACCCGGCGATTGCCAGCGGGCAGTCGAGCACGCGTAGTCCATAGTAGTGAGCCAGCGTCTCGCCAATGTGTCGTGGAAGCGTGGCGACCAGATCAGTCGTCCCGACGATTGCGGGTAGTCCCAAAAAGCCGGGTAGCTCGAGCGCAACCTCAAGGACTATCCGCTGCTCCCGTAGCGCGCCAGCGAGCAATTGATGTCCCGTGCCGGAGCGAATGAGGACGTGTGCCTCGCGCCTGAAATCCTTTACCGTCATGCGGTCGCGGATTCGAGCGTGTTTGGCGCTGGTCAAACAGACCCAGTCCTGCGGAAAGAGCGCCTGCTGGAAGTGCCCGGCGTCGAGATCCGAGATGTAGCCGAGCGCCAGATCGGCCTCGCCGGATTGCAGCATCCGTGGTGTGTCGGAGCCGATCTGTGTCGCCTCGATACGAACGCCAGGGGCAACGCGGCGGACGTGAGCGAGAATGGAGGGGAGCAGCGTGACGTGGCTCCCATCCGTCATGCAGATGGCAAACCGGCGCTTTGCGGTCGTCGGATCGAAGTCGGTGCGAAGCTCTGCGAGACGGCGCAGCATCTCTAACGCTTGTCTGGCCGTGCCGATGAGCGCCTCGGCGCGCGGCGTCGGCAGCATCCCGTCCGCCGACCTGATGAAGAGTGGATCGTCCAATTCCCTTCGCAGGCGTGCCAGCCAGATCGAGATCGTCGGCTGACTTTGACCGAGCTTCTCGGCCGCCTTGGTGACGCTGCCGGTGGTGAACAATGCGTCGAAGAGCCTGAGCAGGCGCGGGTCCAGCAGGTTGGTCTCGGCACGATGATCTGAGTGCTTCATTGTGATTCACAATAATACGTATAAGGATCATAGCATATCTTAATGTCGACCAGCCTGCTACCACGCGTCCAACGCCGAGAAAGGCGCTGGGAGAAGCGTTCGGATGAGGATCTGCTTTATCGGAGCGGGGGCCTTAGGGTCGACCATCGGCGGCACGCTGGCGCGCGGCGGGGCCGAGATCTGGCTGATTGATCCGTTCCAGGCTCATGTCGACGCAATCAATGCCACGGGCCTGCGGATGCTCGAAGGTGACTCCGAGACCATCGTGAAGGTCACTGCTTGCACTTCCGCGGCCGAGGTCGGCGTAGAGGCAGACCTCGTCATTGTTCTGGTCAAATCCTACCACACGCGGGATGCCGTCCGGGAGGCAGCGCCGATCATTGGGCCGCGGACGGTCGTGATGTCGCTGCAAAACGGTCTCGGTCACGAGGACATCCTGTCGGAGGAGGTTGGTCGTGACCGGGTCATGGCGGGCAAAACCTATGTTGGTGGCGTGCTGCTGGGCCCTGGTCATGTTCGCTCCGGGGTCATCAGCAAGGAAACTATTGTTGGCGAACTTGATGGACGCTTGACGGAACGCGCCCGGCGAATTTCCGAGACTTTCAATCGTGCCGGCATCCTCACGCTGCTCAGCGACAACATCTTGGGCACGATGTGGGACAAGCTTTTTATCAACGTCGCCGGCGGCGGGGTTACCGCCATTACCGGGCTGACCTATGGCGGCCTCTATTCGCTACCGATCTTGGAAGATTGCGCGCTGGCGGCAATCTCAGAGGGCATCGCGGTCGCGCAGGCCGCCGGCGTGAAGATCTCGATTACCGACCCGCGACGTGCCTGGACGATGGCGTCTGCCGGACTACCGCCCGAGTTCAAGACGTCGATGTTGCAGAGCTTGCAGTCCGGCAATCTGACCGAGGTTGATTACATCCACGGCTCCGTCGTGCGTTGGGGCGCCAAGCTCAAGGTGCCGACCCCGGTCAACTCCACCCTCGTCGCGCTGGTCAAGGGCATCGAATACGCCCGCAGCGATTATCCTGGAAAGACCTGAGACGATGTCGCTGCCTCGCGCCTATGTCGAACACGTCGCGATCCGCGTGCCGGACGTTGATCGTCACGTCGCTTTCTTTCGTGAGGTGCTGGGTCTCGGCATCCGCGACGAGCAGCCTGGCCATGGCGCGCGTCCGCGCCAGGTGTGGGTGCTGGGAAGCGTGCAACTTATTGAAGATCCAAACTTTGCGGGGCCGGAAGGGCGTCTCGCCCATCTCGGCATCATGGTCGACGATTACGAGGGTGTGCTCGCCCGTGCCGCCGCATGGGGCGCCAAGGCGCTGCCCGCGGGGCCGAACTGGCTCGAGCTGCCCGGCGGTCTCAACCTCGAAATCTTGCAGGCCAGTGCAGGTGCCGTGGAAGCGGCCCTGGCGATCAATCCCCGTGCCTAGAGGAAGACGCGACATGACCGGTGAGCGCTACTGGGACGATGCTAAGGTCGGTGACGAATGCGTCACTCCCTCGGTGACGGTCACCGAAGCGATGGTGAATGCCTATGCCGAATTGACGGGTGATTTTACGCCCGTTCATGTCGACGAGGAATACGCCAAGACCACACCCTTCGGCACGCGCGTCGCGCACGGGCTGTTTGGTCTGTCGCTGGCCGACGGTTTGAAGACCCGTGCCGACTACCGCTTCCTTCCGGGAATGTCGCTGGGCTGGACGTGGGATTTCAAGCTGCCGATCAAGCTCGGCGACACCGTCCACGTGAAGTTCCGCGTCGGTTCGATGCGCACTACCAAGCGCGATGGGTGGGGCATCGTGGTGCTGCCCTCGGAGCTCGTCAATCAGCGCGGCGAGGTGGTGCAGCTGGGTGAGCATCGGCTGATGATTCCAATGCGCCCGAAAACCAGCGCCGCGGGAGAGCCGGCATGACCGCGCAAGATCTGCCGCTCCAAGATCTGCCGCTCAAAGGCATTCGCGTCATCGACTACAGCCATTTCCTGGCAGGCCCGTTCATGGGCCGTTGCCTCGCCGCGATGGGCGCGGAAGTCATCAAAGTCGAGCGTCCGAAGCAAGGCGATGCGGGCCGCGCCCATGGGTATTTCAAGGACGGACAATCCGGCTACTTCCTGCAGCAGAACATGGGAAAGCAGGGATTGTGCATCGACCTGCGCGACACGCGTGGTCTCGACATGATGATGAAGCTGGTCGACACAGCCGACGTCTTCATCGAGAACTACCGCCCTGGCGCACTCGAGCGTCTCGGGCTCGGTTACAAGGCGCTGTCGGCGCGGAATCCCAGGCTGATCTATTGCTCGGTCTCCGCCTATGGCCACACTGGTCCCTATGCCGACCGTCCGGGCTTCGGCCTGATCGCAGAGGCGATGTCGGGCGCGCTGGCGCAACTGGGCTCGCCCGGTGAAGCACCGCCGCTGCTGCGGATGCCGCTGGCCGACATGTATACCGGTATTCACGGTGTCGCAGCGATCAATGCGGCGCTGGTTGGTCGCGCATCATCCGGGCGCGGCCAGCACATCGATCTGGCGCTGTACGACTGCATGGTTTCGATGCACGATTACGCGATTCAGCGTTACTTCCTCTCCGGCGGCACCGACCTGCCCAAGCAGACCGGCAGCGGACAACCGGACTCGACCGTCTACGGAGTCTTCCCGGCCAAGGACGGCAATCTTGTCATCGCCGCGCAGGTCGATGACGCGTGGCGACGATTGGCGACGCTGATCGGTGGGAACGCGCTCGCATCCGACGAGCGCTTTGCCAGGCCTGCCGCGCGGAACGCTCATTATGCCGAGGCGATGGAGATTGTGCGCAACTGGACGCTGTCGCAGCCTTCCCGGGATGCCTGTCTTGCCGCACTCGAGGAAGCAGGTGTGCCGTCCGCTCCTGTGCAGACCATCGAAGAGGTCGTGAGGGATCCGCAGATCCACGCCCGCGGCATGCTGGTCGAGCAGCAGCATCCGGTGCTCGGCAAGGTGACATTGCCAAACCTGCCTTTTCGCTTCTCCGACTGTGACACGACGGTACGCACTCCGGCACCGCTGCTTGGGCAGGATAACCGCCGCATTGCCGCCTCGCTCGGCTTTTCGCTTGAGAATGTCGATGCGATGGTTCGCGACGGCGTTCTCTACAACGAAGCCGCCGTGGAGGAGTGAGCGATGACTGACCGCTATGCCGTGATAGGCAATCCGATCGGGTTCACGAAGTCCCCCTTCATCCACGGCACGTTCGCCAAAGTGACCGGGCAGGACCTGTCCTATGAAGCAATCGAGGGTCCGATTGGAGGCTTCGCCGAACGGGTCGATCAATTTCGTGCCGAGGGTGCCAGAGGGCTGAACATCACCGCCCCGTTCAAGCTCGATGCCTTCGCCTATGCAACGGAGCTCTCGGACAGCGCAAAACAGGCCGGCGCCGTGAACTGCCTGAAGTTCGAGGGCGACCGGATCATTGCCGAGAATTTCGACGGTGTCGGCCTCGTGCGCGATATTACCGTGAATCTGGCCGTGAAGATGAAGGGCCGCCGTGTCCTGATGCTCGGCGCTGGAGGAGCCGCGCGTGGTGCGCTGCTGCCGCTCCTGCGCCAGGAGCCCTCTGAGCTGGTTCTCGTCAATCGAACGCTGTCGAAAGCTGTGGCACTGGCTGAAGAGTTTGCCGGCTGTGGTCCCCTGATTGTCAGCGGCTATGCTGAACTGGCGCACCTCGCCGAAGGCTATGACGTCGTGGTCAACGCGACCTCGGCCAGCCTGCGAGGCGAAATGCCGCCGCTTCCGGGCAATGTCTTCCAGGGTGCGGAGCTTGCGTACGAACTCGCCTACGGCAAAGGCTTGACCCCCTTTCTGCAGGCTGCCCGCGCAGCGGGCGCAGCCAAGCTGGCGGACGGCGTCGGCATGCTGGTCGAGCAAGCGGCGGAAGCCTTTGTCTGGTGGCGCGGCGTCAGGCCGAGCACGGCTGAGGTGATCGCCAAGCTAACCGTTCCCTTGACCTGACGGGCAACGAGACATGTTGGCGGTCCATCCGAAACCCAGCTTTCTCGTCGGTCTGATCGGCAGTGGCATCGCGGCGTCGCGCACCCCGCCGATGCACCAAGCCGCGGCTGACGCGGCCGGTATCCGCTATCTGTACAAGAAGATCGATCTGGCAGAGTTGAACCTTGGTGTCGAATCCCTCCCGGAATTGATCACTGCGGCAAAGTGGATGGGCTTCGATGGATTGAACGTGACCCATCCCTGCAAGCAGGCGATCCTTCCGCTGCTGGACGAGCTTTCGCCGGAGGCTGAAGCGCTCGGCGCCGTGAACACCGTGGTCATCAGGAGCGGCCGAATGACCGGCCACAACACGGACTGGTTCGGTTTCGCGGAGAATTTTCGCCGCAACATGCAAGGTGCTCCGCTCGGCCACGTCGTCCAGTTCGGGGCGGGTGGTGCAGGGGCAGCAGTTGCGTTCGCGCTCATGAAGCTTGGCGTGCAGGATCTCACGATCATAGACGTCGACGTGCCCAGGGCGCAGAGCGTGGTCGACGGGTTGTCGTCGCGATTCGAAAGGGGACGTCTGAAGGTCGGCCAGGATGTCGCAGCCGCCGTTTCTGCCGCAGACGGGATTGTGAACGCGACGCCGATCGGCATGGAGAAGTATCCAGGGACGCCGCTGCCGACTGCCCTGCTGCGTCCGGGTCTCTGGGTCGCCGAGATCGTCTACTTCCCGCTGGAAACCGCACTGCTCCGCGCAGCGCGTGCCCTTGGCTGCCGCACGGCCGATGGAGGCGGCATGGCGATCTTCCAGGGCACCGAAGCTTTTCGCCTGTTCACGGGCATCTCACCTGATCCAGACATCTTCTTTGCAACTTTCGCATCCCTGGGAGGGTAACACCCGGCCGATGGGCGAGCGGTACGCACAACGCCCGAGAGGAAACGCACGATGGGCTACACGCTCGATTTCTCGGTGGTTTGGCATGCGATGCCCGCGCTGCTGTGGGGCTGCGTGGGTACGTTGGGCCTTGCGCTTGCGGGAATGACGCTCGCAATGATGATCGGTGTGGCCGGCGTCGCGGCACGGGATTCGAAGGCGGCGTGGCTGCGTGCTCTCGTGATCGGCTTCGTCGAGATCGTGCGCAATACACCTTTCCTGGTGCAGATCTTCTTTCTGTTCTTCGCGCTGCCGCTCGTCGGATTGAAGCTCAATCCGACGGCCACCGCCGTTATTGCACTCGGTGTCAATGGCGGCGCCTACGCCATCGAGATCATCCGCGGCGGGGTACAATCTATTCATAAAGGACAGTTGGAGGCAGGCTACGCGCTCGGACTGCACAAAGGGCAGGTCTTCCGGTTCATTGTGCTCAAGCCCGCGCTTCGCGCCATCTACCCCTCGCTCACGGGGCAGTTCATCATGCTGACGCTGACCTCGTCGATCTGTTCGGCGGTGTCGGCTTACGAATTGACGTCGGTTGCTCAGCGGATCGAAAGCGACACGTTCCGCAGCTTCGAGGTCTACTTTTTCGTTACCTTCCTCTACCTCGCGATCTCCTGGCTGTTGATGCTGGGCTTCGCCGTCATCTCTTATCGCTTCTTCTCATATCCGACACGCTGAGGCGGAGATCATGGCACCGCATTTCGGCCTCCCTGAGTTCGGATTCCTGCTGCGTGGGCTGCAATGGACGATGCTGCTTACGCTGGTCGCGTTTGCGGGCGGCTGCACCGCGGGGTTGGCCGTCGCGTTGCTGCGCACCTGTGGTCACAAGGGCGTGGAGTGGGTCATCCGAATTTACATCGGGGTTTTCCAGGGCACTCCGCTGCTGCTGCAGCTTTTCGTCGTGTATTACGGATTGGCGCTGACCGGGCTGAAGCTCGACGCCTTCGTCGCGGTGGCGATCGGTTTCACGGTGAATGCCTCCGCCTTTCTTGGTGAGATTTGGCGCGGCGCGATCCAGGCCGTGCCGCGCGGCCAGACCGAGGCGGCCATGGCGCTTGGATTGCACTATTCGTCCCGTATGCGCGACGTTGTGCTCCCGCAGGCGATCCGCATCTCGCTGCCGGCAACCATCGGCTATCTCGTGCAGCTCATCAAGGGCACCTCGCTCGCCGCCATCGTCGGGTTCATCGAACTCGCGCGCGCCGGTCAAATCGTATCGAACCAGACCTTTCAGCCGTTGCTCGTCTTCGGCGTGGTCGGTGCAATGTATTTCGTTCTGTGCTGGCCACTCTCATGGTGGGGCAGCCGGATGGAGGCCAGGCTTGCCCTGGCCAATCAAAGGTAGGAACGGCGCACCTGCCCAATCAAAATACAGCCGCCGCCAAGAGGAGGAGAAAACCAATGCCACTTTCGATCACTCGCCGCCAGCTCGGAACCGCGCTACTCGCATTGGCGGCTGTCGCCACGGCGGGCAAAGTGCAGGCCGGCACGTTGGAGGACGTGAAGAAGAAGGGGGTCGTCGTTATCGGCATTCAGGGGGATAATCCTCCCTGGGGCTATGTCGATAGCTCAGGAAAGCAGGACGGCATCGACGCGGACATGGGGCGCGCATTCGCTGAATATCTCGGCGTGAAAGCCGAATTCGCGCCGCTGGCCGTAGCCAATCGTATCCCGGCACTGACCACAGGCCGAGTGGACATCCTGTTCGCGACCATGGCCATGCTGCCGGACCGCGCCAAGGCGGTGCAGTATTCCAAGCCGTATGTCGCCAATGAGATCACGCTCGTCGCCGCCAAGGCAACGCCGATCAGCAGCAATGCCGATATGGGCAAATATGTCATCGGCGTCCCGCGCTCCTCCACGCAAGATACGCAGGTCACCAACAACGCCCCGTCGGGCACCGAGATTCGCAGATTCGACGATGACGCGGCCACGGTACAGGCGCTGCTCTCTGGCCAGGTCCAGGCCGTCGGTGCGAACCTGTTCTACCCGCAGCGTCTGAACGCCGCAAAGCCGGAACTTGGATTCGAGCCCAAGCTCCACTTCACCGCTCTGTACAACGGCGCATGCACGCGCCTGGGAGAGAAGGAGTGGAACGAGACGGTCAACAAGTTCATCGACCAGATCAAGTCGGACGGCAAGTTGACCGCCTTCTATGCCAAATGGATGAAGGTGCCCGTCCCGACCTTCCCCGACTCGATCCCCGGCGTTCCGTTCACCGTCCAGTAGCCACTGCGAGCGGCCGACGCGCGGTCCGCGTTGGCCGCCGCCTGACAGCGGAGACCAGCATGCAGGATCAGATCCTGATCGAAATGAAGGGCGTGCAGAAGTGGTACGGCGGATACCAGGCTCTCCGCAACGTTGATCTCACTGTGCGGAGAGGTGAAAAGATCGTGCTGTGCGGTCCGTCCGGTTCGGGCAAGTCAACGCTGATCCGCTGTATCAACCGCCTGGAGGCGATCCAGCAGGGCAGCATCGTGGTGAACGGTCATCGGCTGGACGACAGCGTCATGGCGATCGACGTCGTACGTCAAGACGTCGGCATGGTTTTTCAGAGCTTCAATCTTTTTCCGCATATGACGGTGTTGCAGAACTGCATGCTCGCCCCCATTCGCGCGCGCCACGTCAGCAAGACCGAAGCGGAGTCGACCGCGCGAAAATACCTCGAGCGGGTCCGCATCGGCGACCAGGCCGAGAAGTATCCGGCTCAACTTTCAGGCGGTCAGCAACAACGCGTCGCGATCGCGCGCGCGCTCTGCATGCAGCCCAAGGTCATGCTGTTCGACGAGCCGACGTCCGCCCTCGACCCCGAAATGGTCAAGGAAGTGCTCGATACGATGATTGGCCTCGCCAACGACGGCATGACCATGATCTGCGTCACCCACGAGATGGGCTTTGCCCGCCAGGTTGCAGATCGCGTCATCTTCATGGCTGAAGGACAGATCATCGAAGAAGGCGCGCCCCATGCCTTCTTCCGCAATCCACAGCACGCCCGCACCAAGCAGTTCCTTGGTGAGATCCTCGCGCATCACTGAACGGAGTTACTCCTATGAGTCGTCTTGTCTATGTCCTGAACGGGCCGAATCTCAATTTGCTCGGAAAGCGTCAGCCCCACATCTATGGCCACGAGACGCTTGCGGACGTGGAGCGAGATTGTCGGGCGCTCGCCAAGGAGCTTGGCCTGGAGATTCGCTTTCATCAATCCAACAGAGAATACGAGATCATCGATTGGATTCATGAGGCGCGCGAGACGGCTGCCGGTATCGTAATGAACCCCGCGGCGTTCACCCATACCTCGGTTGCCATCCTGGATGCCTTGAACACGTTCGAGGGGACAGTGATCGAGGTGCATATTTCCAATGTGCATAAGCGCGAGGAATTCCGCCACCACTCCTTCGTCTCCAAGCGAGCTGACGGGGTGATCGCAGGCTTCGGCACTCAGGGCTATCTGCTCGGCTTGCGCCGTGTGGCTAGGCTGATTGACGAGAAGAAGGAATAACGTCGCATGAGTGCACCCGTCCGCCTGTCGGTGATGGGAGCTGGTCTCATCGGCAAACGGCACATTGAGCACATCCTCGCGCGCCCCGAGGCGATACTGTCGTCGATCGTCGATCCGATGCCGGCGGCACGAGAGTTGGCGGTATCGCTGAAAGTGGACTGGTTTCCGTCCTTGCAGGACATGCTGTCCGAGAGCCGACCAGAGGGAGTGGTTGTTGCCACCCCCAATCAGGTGCATGTGGCCAACGGTATGGATTGCATCGCTGCGGGGATCCCGGCGCTCATCGAGAAGCCGCTAGCGGATGACCTCGTCGCTGCACAGACCCTGGTCGAAGCCTCTGAGCGAGCGGGCGTGCCGCTGCTCACCGGTCATCATCGCCGCCACAACCCGATGATCCAGCGCGCCAAGGCGGAGATCGACAGCGGCCGGCTCGGCTCGATCGTGTCGGTGCACGGCATGTTCTGGCTGATCAAGCCTGACGACTATTTCGATGTGGCCTGGCGCCGCGAAAAAGGGGCGGGGCCTGTTTTCCTGAATTTGATTCACGATGTCGACCTGCTGCGGTACCTGTGTGGGGATATCGCGGCGGTACAGGCTGCCCACTCCAATCGCCTGCGTGGAAATGCGGTTGAAGAGACAGCGGTGATCATCCTGCACTTTCACTCCGGCGCACTGGGAACGGTCAATGTCTCCGACACCATCCAATCGCCTTGGAGCTGGGAATTCACGGCTGGTGAGAACCCGGCTTACAGTCATACGCCGGAGACGTGTTACCAGATCGGTGGCACGAGGGCATCGCTGGCTATTCCGCAACTCGATCTATGGCGTCACCCAAGCAAGGCCAGCTGGTGGGCGCCGATCGAACGCGAGCGGCTGAGTTACGAAACGGAAGACCCGCTCGGCCTTCAGATCGCCAATTTTTGTGGAGTTATTCGTGGTACGGCCGCGCCTGTAGTCAGCGGGCACGAGGGGCTGAAAACCCTCAGAGTGATCGATGCGGTCAAGCGCGCGGCAGAAACCGGAGATCTCGTGTCGGTATCGGGAGGCATGCTCGGGATGTCTCCATAGTTGGGGCGTTCTAGGCGCGTAAAGGCTGTTTTCGATTTTCCGCGACGGACGTCGCTTTCATTCGACAAGGTGTCGAATATTCTTCAACGTCCTTCCGTACCAGCGTACAATTCTGCCAGTGCTCGGCGTGCGAAAAACCTATGCCGTGATCGACGGCCTCGAGGGCTGTACTTATCACGTCAAATTCCCCGACCTCGACGCCACCGGCGACAGCGGGGCCGGCTCGATTGTCGCGCTGGGCAAGTTAAATGACGCGCAGGGACGGCGGCGCGTGGTGCTCGCCGTGCGTTCGGATCTCGCCATCGAGGACTAGATGACGGCCAGCGGGGCAACTTGGCTCGATCGGCAAGCGGTCTCGCGCGATCCCGTGGTGCTCGGTCAGGCGAGTTTCGGCGCAGAGGGACGTCGTTCCTCTCAAGTCAAGGCAAAATAGGGGGTCGATTCCAGGGAGAACACAAGCCCAACACCCGCTATCCACGTCTCGGGTTTCGGTCTGCCGAAAGCTGCGACATTAGCGCAATCCACACGCGAGATCGCGGCTTCACAATCTTCCCCGGCGGATCGCCCAGCGTTCATGGCTATCGCGCATCACGCGCTCGAGCGCTGCCCGTGAACCCAAGGTCCTCTCAGAAATGCAAGCGATGACGGCATTGCGATCCTCGATGGATGGTTCATCGACGATCCATGTCCGCAGTTCTTCACCGGCGAGTCTAGCCGCAATCCGATCGGGTGTCGGATCAATGTCGTGTGCGACCAAGACGTTCATCACAATCCGGCCACCCGGTGCCAAACGGGCGCGGATGGCGTCGCAGGTCTCCGCATCAAACTCTTCCGTGAACCGGAATCCCGGTCCGCCGACGTCGATCGCAATGCCATCGTAGTATCCGCGGTCGTCGAACACGAATCTTCGAAAATCGGAGACGATGCATGGCAATTCGTCCGGAAGATCGAAATACCTGTGCGCGAGCACGAAACTGATCGGGTTAATGTCGACGATGGTCAATCTCTTGCCGAGACGCCACAGCCGTGTCGCAAGATTTCCGCCGCCGCAGCCCAGGACGAGTATCTGTTCAGAGCGGGATAAGAGTTCGTCCATAAGCTTGACGTAGGTGAAGACGCTTTCACCGTCGGGCGTTGCCTGACTCTGCCTTACGCCTTCTTCGAAGTACACACGTGTTCCATCCCACGAACACTCGACGATGTCGATCTGTCCGTTCTTCCCTTGATAACGCCCCAGCAGTTTCACGGCAGGCAACTATCCCAAAGACTAGAGTATCAGAATAAATGCATTAAACATCTCTTATCATGTAGTTTGCGGGGCACCAACGATGCCGATACTGCCGGCAATGTTTCCGCGTTTGTTCGATAGAAATTCGATTGAAGTCTCCAGCTCAGTCCAGTCCGAGCTGCCATGAATTTTTCAATGATATAATTTATATCTAGATTGATGCTTGAGGTAGCAATTCGGATTGTGTAGGTATCTTCAATGAGAATCTCACCGGAGCTCGCCATTTCATGATCACGGCCAACCAACTTAGGGCCGCCCGCGCGCTTCTGAATATCGACCAGCGTCAGATGGCCGAGCTCGCTGATCTTTCAGTCCCTACCATTCAACGCATGGAAGCAAGTGACGGCGTTATCCGCGGGAATGTCGATTCCCTGGTGAAATTAGTTTCCGCGCTGGAGAATGCCGGGATCGAGTTGATCAATCCGGGAGTTGCGAGTTCGGCCGGTGGTCGAGGCGTTCGTCTCAGAGAACAACACGTCACGAAGCCGAAGATGAAGAACACGAAGCAGCCCAAGGCTTCGCCACGGACTTTAGAACGGGCGCGATGAACCTCCCCGCGTCATCCGGGAGAGGGGTTTCCCGATCGGGCGTGATGAGATTACTGAAGAGAAGTGTACTCGCAAGCGGGTTCTGACGCCTTAAAGCGCCTAGATGGCAGCTCAGGGCAACAGGAACGATTTGATCGGTATATCGCCAGCATGCTGCGAGGCGGTTGCAGGCAAACGTCACGCTTCCGATGGACGCAAATAGGAAACAAACAGCGGGCCGCTGGCTGCAAGATCAGTCTCGAAAGACGGCATGAAACAGCCTCCCCAGAGGCTTACGCCGAAGTGGCGTCTGGGGCCGCTCGATCGAGCAAGGCGAGAAGTCCCTGCAAGACCATCGTGGGGGAGGGAGGACAACCGGGAATATGAAGATCGACGGGAACTACCTGCGAGACCCCTCCCGCCACCGCATAGCTGCCGGCGAAGCAACCGCCATCGCGGGCGCAATCCCCCACGGCGACGACCCATTTCGGATTCGGGGTTGCGTGATAGGTGCGCTCCAGCGCGTCGCGCATGTTCTTCGTTACCGGTCCCGTCACCATCAGCACGTCTGCGTGCCGTGGCGAGGCCACGAACCTGAGACCGAAGCGCTCGATGTCGTAGTAGGCATTGTTCAACGCGTGGATTTCAAGTTCGCATCCATTGCAGGATCCGGCGTCGACCTCGCGTATTGAGAGACTTCGGCCGAGGTGTCGCCGCGCAGCGCGACCGACCGCTGTTGCGAGCTCGGTTACCGCGGTGTCGTCTGGCAACGGCGCCTGCTCGGTCAATGGCGGCCGGAACAGGCTTTGGAAGAGCAGCTTGCGCATTTGTGCGGTCCCTAGAGATCCTGGCCCGAATAGGAACAGTTGAACGACTTATTGCAGAGTGGAAAATCTGCCACGATATTGCCCTCGATGGCAGCTTCAAGGAGCGGCCATTGAAACCATGAGGGGTCGCGCAGATGGCATCGTTCCACCCGCCCATCCTGTAAGCGCAGCCAAATCAGAACGTCGCCGCGAAATCCCTCGACGATTGCCATGCCTTCGCGCGGCTCCGGCCGATGCGCCACACGCGTTCCGATCGA
Source organism: Bradyrhizobium sp. HKCCYLS1011 (assembly GCF_051167795.1). Lineage (NCBI taxonomy): Bacteria > Pseudomonadati > Pseudomonadota > Alphaproteobacteria > Hyphomicrobiales > Nitrobacteraceae > Bradyrhizobium > Bradyrhizobium sp. HKCCYLS1011. The sequence continues at coordinate 454,996 of NZ_JBNPTT010000004.1, forward strand.
ACCCTCGGGAAGGCGGTCCAATATCTGGTCGATCAGAGAGAGGCTCTGCTCAACCTCACGCACGCGGATCCAGACGCGCGCATTGACATCGCCCTCAGTCAGGACCGGTACTTCAAAGTGCAAACTGTCATATGGCGGGTAGGCCAGTGTCCGGCGAGCGTCAAAGGATCGGCCAGACGCGCGGCCGACGTAGCCTCCGGCGGCGTATTGCCTGGCCAGCGTTGGCTTGAGCACGCCGGTATCCACCGTGCGATCCTGCAGGGATGCGGTGTTGTCGTATAGTTCGACCAAAGCCGGAAAGCGCCGGCGGATGTTAGCCAGCGCCGCTCGGATGATTGCTGTCCCGTCGCCGTTCAGGTCATGGGTCACGCCACCGGGTACGACAATATCCCGCATCAACCGATGACCGAATGCTGCATTTGATGCACGCAGGACGCTCTCGCGCAACACGCCGCAGTGAGCTTGCATCAGCGCGAAAGAGGCATCGTTGCAGATCGCCCCAATGTCGCCGAGATGATTGGCGAGCCGCTCGAGCTCTGCAAGGAGAGCACGCAGCCAGATTGCACGATCCGGCACGACAAGCTGTAAGGCGGCCTCGGCCGCCCGCGAAAACGCAAAGGCATAGGCGACTGTGCTGTCGCCTGACACGCGTCCTGCGAGTTGAGCAGCTCGCTCCACACTGGCGCCAATCATGAGCCCCTCGATACCCTTGTGGGTATATCCGAGCCGCTCCTCCAAACGGACCACGGTCTCCCCGCTTGCCGTAAACCGAAAATGCCCGGGCTCGATAATCCCTGCGTGCACCGGACCGACCGCGATTTGGTGCAGGCTATCGCCCTCCGCCGGCAGAAAGCGATAGGGCGACGACGACTGCGACAGCGCGTCGATGCGATCTCCCAATGGAAAGCGTACGCCCCAATTGTTGTGATCAAGCCAGGGGCGCGAATCGGGCGAGCCGTCGGCCACCAGTCCAAACAGATCGAAGATAGCGCGTTCCAGTCGAAGCGCCGGCGGGTGGTGCTTGCCGACCGAAGGATAACTGTGATCGGGGCAGTCCAGGCTGACGGTGGCGATCTCTGCCGTATGTCCATCCATGATCGCCATGTGCACCGTTGAGAGCTCTCCCCAAAGGCCGAGCAGGCTCCAACGTCCCTGTGCCAGCTCGCTTGCCGCAAATGTCCATACCGAAGCATCGACTGCAACTCGCGGCCACGGGCTGTGTTGTTGGACCTGGCGGCCCTCAAGCATGAGATCGATCAGCGATGGCATGTCCGGCTAATCCTAAACTATCCTAAAAGGCGAGCTACATGCTGGAACCAGACGACGAGCGGCGCGGGAAGATAGATTCCCGCCATCAGAACCAGTGCAAGATGCGCAAACATCGGCACATAAGAAGCCTCGGCAGGCTTGGTGCTGCCGCGAGGTTCACCGAATGCGACGCTTGTCAGGCGCAACGTCAATGCACCGAACGCTAACAACAGCCCGAGCACCAGTACGATTGCGAGCAGGGGCTGGCGCGCGAAGGTCGAGCTCACGACCAGGAATTCGCTCATGAAAATGCCGAGCGGCGGCAAGCCGGCGATCGCGACCACGCCCGTCACCAGACCCCAGCCCAGCGCCGGATGGCTCACGGTCAAGCCCCGGATCCTGCTGATCCGCTGCGTTCCCTTGATCTGTGAGATGTGGCCGACAGCGTAGAAAATCGCCGACTTGGTGAGGCTGTGCATCACCATGTGGAGAAGCCCGGCGAAATTAGCCAGAGGCCCGCCCATCCCAAACGCAAAGACGATGATGCCCATATGTTCGATCGAGGAATAGGCGAACAGCCGCTTGATATCGCGCCGGCGGTAGAGCATGAACGCCGCGAACACGAGTGAAAGCAGCCCCATCGTCACCATCAGGGGCCCGGGAGCAATTGCCGCCGGATTTGCCGCAAGCAATATTTTGAAGCGCAACAACGCATAAAGCGCGACGTTGAGCAGCAGGCCCGACAACACGGCGGAAATCGGCGTCGGACCTTCGGCGTGGGCGTCAGGCAGCCAGGCGTGCAGTGGTGCCAGCCCGACCTTGGTGCCGTAGCCGAGAAATAAAAAGATGAAAGCGACATTCAGAAGCGCGGGATCGAAAGCTTGCGAATGTTCGACCAAGGCCGTCCAGATCATGCCGTCCTGGCCCTCGCCCACAACCGGGCGCGCCGCCATGTAGACCAGAATCGTGCCGAACAACGCGAACGCAATTCCAACGCTGCCGAGGATGAAATATTTCCATGCCGCTTCCAGAGCGGCGTGCGTCCGATAGATGCCGACCATCAGCACCGTGGTCAGGGTGGCGATCTCCACCGCCACCCACATCAGGCCGATATTGTTCGACACGAAAGCGAGGTTCATGCCGAACATCATGGTCTGGTACATGGCGTGATAGAATCGCAGGTAGACCGGGGTTAACCGGCCGGTCTCGAGTTCATGCGCGATGTAGCTCGCGCTGAAGATGCTGGTCGTAAATCCCACGAAGGTGTTGAGCACGATGAAGACGATGTTGAGGTCGTCGACCAGCACGTATGGCCCTGGCTGTGGACGCTCGATCACGAACAACAAGAGCGCCGACAGAAATGTCGCCAAGCTTGCGACGACGTTTAGCCGCGCCGTCAGCCGGTAGCCCGGCAGCATGGCCAACAACGCCGCCGAGCCGATCGGGATCAGCAGAACCGCCGCCACTGGGTCGAAGGAATGCGGGTTCATCGCCGTTCGCCCCGGTAGTCGTCGAGTGCGGAGACATCAACCGAATCGAAGCGTTCGCGGATCCGGAACAGAAAGATGCCGATGACGATGAACGCGATCAGGATCGAGAAGGCGACGCTGATCTCAACGACGAGAGGCATGCCCTTGGCGCCGGTCGCTGCCAGCACCAGTCCGTTCTCAAGCGACATGAATCCGACGACCTGACTGACGGCGTTGCGGCGCGTTACCATGACCAGAAGTCCGAGCAGCACGACCGACAAGGCAAAGGCGATATCCTCCCGCGCCAAAGGGTCTGCCTCTGCTGTCACCCGCAGGATCAGCACCATGGAGAGGGCGACGAGCCCCATCCCGGCCAGCATGGTCGGGCCGATCCCCACTGCCGACTCGATGTCGCGGTGAATCCCGAGCTGTTTGATGATGCGGTGAAGCGCGACGGGAATGACGATTGCCTTGAAGACGAGGGCGATTGCCGCGGTCACGTAGAGATGAGGTGCGTTCTGGATGAAGGCTTGCCAGGCAACGGAAAGCGCGAGCACCAGAGCGTGCAGCGCGAATACGTTGAGCAGTGAGTAAAGCCGGTCCTGATAGAGCATCATGAAGCTGATCAGGACGAGCCCGCCTGCGAGCGCATGCGAGATGTCGAATTCGAGGCTGTGCATCTGCATCAGAAGCTCTTTGACACGAACAGGAGGAGAGTGCCGAGCAGGCCCAGCATGAGGGCCGCACCGAGAAATTGGGGGACGCGAAAGACGCGCATTTTCGCCGTGGCTGTTTCGAACAGCGCGAGGAAAAAACCAGCAGTCGTGAGCTTAACGAGGTACGCGACAGCGCCGATGGCGTAGGACAAGGGGCCGGTACCGAAGACTGCTATCTTCCAGGGGAGGAACACGCACGCGATCAGCGAAATATAAAGCAACAGCTTGAGGGAGGCGCCAAATTCGATCATCGCAAGGTGACGTCCCGAATATTCGAGAACCATTGCTTCATGCACCATGGTGAGCTCCAGGTGCGTGGCGGGATTGTCGACTGGAATTCGCGCGTTCTCTGCGAGCGCGACCATGATGAGCGCGATCATCGCCATCCCTAGCGATACCCGTAAGCCGACATACGACGAGGCTATGAAATTTGCGACCGTCGAAAGTTGGGTCGAGCCGGCAACCAGCGCAATACAAAATACAAACAGCAGCATCGCTGGCTCCGCAAGCGCCGCAATCATCACTTCGCGGCTGGAGCCAATGCCACCAAAACTGGTGCCGACGTCCATCCCGGCGAGTGCAAGAAAGAAGCGCGCACTTCCGAGCAGCGCCACGATGGCAATCAGGTCCGCTGTCCAATTGAAGAGGAGGCCGGTGGCAAAGGTCGGCACCAGGGCGGCGGCAACCCAGATCGCGGCAAAGGTGACATAGGGCGTCACGCGGAACAGCCAGGAGGCGTTGTCCGCCAGCACGACTTCCTTGCGGAGCAATCGCAGGAGATCTCGATACGGTTGAATGACCGACGCCCCCTGGCGACGAAGCAAGCGAGCCTTGATCTTGCGTACAAAGCCGGTCAGCAGCGGCGCCAGCAGCAGCACAAGAAGCATCTGCACGCCTTGCACAAGAATGTCTGACATCACGACCATATCGCGAGAACCAGAAGGAGCGTGACGAGGGTGACAAAAACCAGGCTGAGATACCGGCGTATGGTCAAGAATTGCAGGCGATTGAGTTTATCGGATGAGAAGCCAACCGCGCCTGCTATTGGCTCATACATTCTCTCCCAGATCAGATCGTGCAGTTCGATTCGCAGCCGCGCCGGCTTGATATCTCCGGGGGGCGGCATCTCAACATGGTCGCGGGCATGGAACACGAGCGTACCGAAAACGCGGCGAATGGGCTGGGCGAAGCTTCCGCCCGAATATTGGGCCGCGGGCGTCGGATCGGAAAAGCCGCAGCCCCAGGCCGGGCCCCGCCGCAACGCACGGGAGGCAAAGCGATGAATAAAGACGACGGCCAACGAAGCGGAAATCGTGACAAACACCATCACGAGCAAGCCGTTGTATGAACTACGACTCTCCGCAATCGGCGCGATCGAAAGCCAGGGTTCGTTGGCCTGGACCGGCATGCGGCCACTGAGGATCTGTAGCGTGATCGGCGAAAGCGAGTCGATCACCAGCCCAGGAAGAATCCCGGCCAACAAGCAAAGCGCGGCGAGGATGAACATTGCTGAAAGCGAGTAGAGATCCACTTCCTCAGCGGTTTCCGCCGCCGCGCCGCGCGGCCGCCCGAGAAAGGTCACGCCGTATGCCTTAACGAAACACGCCGCGGCCAACGCAGCAGCCAAGGCCAATAGCGCACCGACCGCAGGCACCGTGATCTTCAGCGCCCATTGCGACAACTCAGGGCTCTGCAGCACGGCCTGGAACATGAGCCATTCCGAGACGAAGCCGTTGAAGGGCGGGAGCGCCGAGATCGCGACACATCCGACGAGAACGGCGAAGCTCGTAAGAGGCATGCGGTGAATGAGGCCGCCCAATTTATCCATGTCCCGCTCGCCCGTTGCGGTCAGGACGGCGCCGGCACCGAAGAAAAGCAGACTCTTGAAGAAGGAGTGATTGAGAACGTGAAACAACGCCGCAGTGAAGGCGAGCGCGGCCAGGAGTTTCAGCCCACTGGCCTGGAAGGCCAACGCAAGGCCGAGGCTTGCGAAGATGACGCCGACATTTTCGATCGTGCTGTAAGCGAGCAGGCGTTTGAGGTCCTTTTCCATCATGGCGTACAAAATTCCCATGACAGCGGTGACGCCGCCAAGGAAGAGGACGATAACGCTTGCCGGCCATAATGGCTGTCCCAGCAGATCGAACACGACGCGAATGAAGCCGTAGATCGCGACCTTGGTCATGACACCGCTCATCAGCGCGGAAACGTGGCTTGGAGCCGCGGGATGAGCGAGCGGCAGCCAGACATGCAACGGCACCAGGCCGGCCTTTGAACCGGCTCCGAGCAACATCAGGATCAACACCAACGTGGCCACGTACGGTGTATGTGGAGCCGCGCGAATGGCCGCAAATCCGTAATCGCCGGCCGGCCCCCCAAGCAGGCCGAAAGCCAGCAGCAGTGCGAGCGTGCCAAAGCTCGCCATCACCAGATAGACGTAGCCAGCCTTCGCGTTGCCCGCTTCACGGTGGTGCGCCATCACCAGCGCCCAAGAGACCAACGACATGAATTCCCAGCACAGCAGATAGGAAAACGCATCATCTGCCAGCACCACGAGATTCATGCCGGCCAGAAAGGCAGGGAAAAAGGGAAGCACACGGTGGGGCGCCGCCTCGTGGTGACCGTAGCCGAGGCCATAAAGGCTTGCCATTGCTCCTCCGAGGTTGACGACAACAAGGAAGAACGAGGCCAACGGGTCGAGGCGGAAATGCGAGCCAAGCCATGGCAATCCGATCGGGAGGGTCAGATCGACAGCGTTCGCCGTGTCGCCAAGCAACCAGTGGATGGATCCAATCAACGCGATCGCAGACGCGGACAAGGTTGCGCTATAGATGATGGCGGTAGCGCTCTTTGAGCGACTCAGAAGGATTGCCAGAACGGCCGATCCAAGCAGCCCGCCAACACACAGCATTTGCAGAACGACAGCCGACATTACGTACGCACCTTCGCTCTGCTAGATGCTTTGTTTGCAGTCCGACTATCCAAATGGATTTTTGCCGAACCGGAATTGAGTTTCAGCCGCACCCCGCGTCCTTCGGCGTTACTGACAGCCCGCTCGTCGATCAACTCAATGCCGGCGGCGTCGAGCGCCGCAATTAGCTTCACCAGCGAATCGACATTGCCCCGGACCATTGCTCCACTAGCCTCCATACGCTGGATGGTTGGGACGGAAAGCCCGGACATTTCCGCGAGCCGCCGCTGATCGATACCGAGGAGCACCCTGGCCGCCCGCAATTGAGCCGCTGTGATCATCGGATTGTCCCGCCATCCAGATTCGAGCGAACGCTAAAACATCATCGCTGCATCATAATTATTCATGTTATATTGTCAATAAGTGATATCTAAAACATCTAATTCAAGTATCTCACGAGTTTGTCGACATTCGATCTTGGCGCGTCGAGGGACAGCATGACTTCGATACGTGCATACGAATTCGTCGATCACACGTTTGATGTGGTCGTTGTCGGTGTGAGGGGGCGATCTACGTGCCACCTAGGGCGCCCGTCGAGGCTGGCCCAACGGCTGCCTGCATCACAAAGGTGTTTCCGATACCCAGCCATACAGTCGCAGCCTAGGGCGGTGTTGCGGTCAGTCTGAAGACTGTTGGCAATCGCATATGTATGACTCCGTCAAAGGGTCAGAAAGGATCTGATTGGTCCCGGCGACTAGGGTGTGCCTCAGGTCTCTGGAACACGGTCGATGGTGCATCGTCTCGCCGTCTGGCGTACGTGGTCGCGACGACCGCAGACTCGTCGAACAATCACGAGCACAAGTCGAGAACCTGCGTCAGAAGCTGGAAGCAGAGCGAAATCGAAATCGGGCTGTTCGGAACGCGATCCAAAATGAGATCAACAAGCGCCATGAGCTCCTCGTTGATATCGAGCGGGATTACGCTAGTTGCGGCTCATTGGCGAAGGTGGCCACGGTTGTCGCGTTCGGTGCGAATTTCTTTTTCGAAATCGCCCGCTGCAAGCTCGGCCCTACGGCCTTCGAGGGGGTGGCTTACGAAACGAAGTTGATGATGGGGCGCGCTCCGGACGCTGGGGGGCGCGGCCCCGCGGCCTCCCCGCGAGGCGAGCCAAACCAACCTCGACCGCAAGTCGATACGTGCGATCGCATTCACTAGCCGGTCGATTTCCCGGTTCAATTGCCCAAGTTGCTGCTCGAGGCGCTGTCTTTTTGCATTTGATGCTATCGCGAGGCGCTTCCGCTCTTCGAGATATGTACGCACGTACTCCGAAATGACTTTCGGTGTTGGAGGAAAACAGGAGGACCGCCGCCGCTTCATGCAAATGAACCTGTGGTGCCATTGGCTCCGGACGGAAAGCGGGTGGTCCCGACGCCAAAAATGCGCGATCGAACTCCGTGCAAAGCAGATTGAAGCTCGGGACTCAACGAAGGAACGAAAATGACCGCGAGACCGCAATCGGTGTGCATTCAACCAGAGGCGGTTGTTGAGACGGATCCCCGCTGGACGCGCGTCCTGGCGCGTGACCGTTCGGCCGATGGACAATTCTGGTACTCGGTCGCAACGACCGGGATCTATTGCCGGCCGTCGTGTCCTTCGAGAGCCGCAAATCCGAGGAATGTCGGTCTTCACGGTTCGCTCGCCGAAGCGAAGGCAACCGGCTTTCGGCCGTGCAAGCGCTGCAATCCGGACGGTCCGTCTGCCGATGTCGAGAATGCCGCGATCGTCGCCAGGGCGTGCCGTTTGATCGAAGAGAGTGACGAAGTCCTGTCATTGAAGGGGCTCGCGCAGGCGGCAAATCTGAGCATTAGCTACTTCCATCGCTTGTTCAAGAGCGTTACGGGCCTTACGCCGAAGGATTATGCGGAAGGCCATCAGGCGTCCCGCGTTCGCGACAGGCTCGCCAGAGGGCATAGCGTGACGGAAGCGATGTACGATGCGGGATTCAACTCCAGTGGTCGCTTCTATGAAAAATCCAGGGACATGCTCGGCATGACGCCGACGCAGTATCGCGCCGGGGGCGCAAATGAAGACATCCGTTTCGCAGTCGGGCAATCCTCGCTCGGAGCCATATTGGTGGCGTCCAGCGACAAGGGCGTTGCCTCGATCCTGATCGGCGAAGATCCGGATGAACTTGTGCGCGATCTTCAGGATCGCTTTCCAAAGGCGCGGCTGATCGGCGCCGACAAGGACTATGAGTCGATGGTCGTTCGCGTCGTCGGCTTCGTGGAGGCGCCACGCATCGGCCTGAACCTCCCGCTCGACGTGCGCGGCACGGCGTTTCAGCGACGCGTGTGGCAAGCTCTGCAGGCTATCCCGGTTGGGCAAACCTCGTCCTATTCCAAAATCGCTCGCAGGATTGGAGCGCCGAAAGCCGTTCGCGCCGTAGCCAGCGCATGCGCCGCAAACAACATCGCTGTTGCGATTCCCTGTCACCGGGTCGTGCGCAATGACGGCGCGCTATCCGGTTACGCCTGGGGCGTCGAGCGTAAGCGCGAACTTGTCGCTCGTGAGGCAACTGAAGTGCGGTCGCGAGAAGGCCGCGCCGCCGTCCCGAGCGAGTCCTTCTCGAAGCGGTAGCCACGCGCGACCTTGTGCGGCGATGAGATGTGCGCGAGGCCGCGGCATCAGTCGGCGAGTCCTTCCCGATTTCAAAGCAAAAAGCGGAGTGCGACGCCGGCGGGATGACAGTACTCCCCGCGGCGTCCGTCGGAAAAAGCGCGGCTTGCGCCGTCGCAACCGACATCACGAGGAGCCTTTCAGCGTCCCCCGACAAAACAAGGGAGTTCACCATGAACATCTTGATGATCCTGACGTCAAACGACAAGCTCGGCGCTTCTGACAAGAAGACTGGAATCTGGCTCGAAGAATTCGCCGCACCCTACTATGCTTTCAAGGACGCTGGCGCCCACGTCACCTTGGCCTCCCCACTTGGCGGCCAGCCGCCTCTCGATCCCAGAAGCGATGCCCCGAACTTCCAGACGGAAGATACCCAACGGTTCCGTGCGGATAGAGCGGCCCAGGAGAACCTTGCCAGCACCGTTAAGTTGTCAAGCGTCTCCGCCGACGGCTTTGATGCGGTCTTTTGCGTTGGCGGTCACGGGGTGATATGGGACGTGGCCGAAGATGTTGCGTCCATCAGCTTGATCGAAACCATGTTCGCGGCGAACAAGCCCGTGTCAGCCCTCTGCCACGGGTCAGCTGTCTTCCGCCACACTAAGGCGCCGGACGGCACGCCGCTCGTTCGCGGGAAAAAGGTTGCCGGATTTACAAACGGGGAAGAAGCGGCGGTTGGGTTGACCGACGCGGTACCCTAGCTCGTCGAAGACATGCTCAAGCAGAACGGCGGCATCTACTCCAAGGCCGAGAATTTTCAATCCCACGTATTGACGGACGGGAATCTGGTGACGGGACAAAACCCCGCCTCTTCGAAGGGCGTGGCGGCCGCGGTGGTCAATTTGCTGTCGCTACCATCCCGATAAACCGGTCGCCCCGGGCGGGTGGCGATCCTGCGCGTATATAGACAAATGCAGGTCCGCCACCCGATCGGAGTTGTCCAATTGCGAATGTCAGAGATCGAAGAAATCGGTGTCCGTTTTCGTCATTGCAAGCCAATGGGTCACGCGAATGCGCGCTCGATGACAGGCTCGGCGTAGCAATCCAGACCGGCGAAGGCTGGACTGCTCCGTCGCTACAGCCCCTCGCAATGACGCCTCTTTTGATCAGTGCACAATTGAATATTGCCAAAGCCGCTACATGGTCCTGGATCGCTCGAGATCGGCGCCCTTGTATAGGGCCTCCGGTATTTGCGACAGGCGTGATGCATGGGCTTGTTGATCGGCGAGGCCATAGAACTTTTGAAAGCTCATGATCAGCGGCCGCCATTTATCGGGGTCGATCCTGTTCGGGTCGCCGTCGGCGAGGATGGAAGACTCGACAAAAACCCGCTGAATGCGCAATTCAAACAAGACGCGGCGGCCACGGCCCGCAGGATCGCACTCGGACATATTGTAGGTGCGCTCGACGACCGCTTCCATCTGGATCGGACATTCTCCAGCGCGCGGCGGATCGATGGTCTCGGACGCAATGGGGGTTAACCCCGCGATTCCGAACTTGTCCTTCTCGAAGCGGTAGCCACGCGCGACCTTGTGCGGCGGCAGGACGTTTGAGCCGGTCGTCAGCGCGATGCGGTCGACCGCCTCGACTTGCGCCTCGGACGGCAGATTGAGCACGCACTGGTTGGTGCGAATGATGTTCGCGACTGTCTTGGACGTCCGGTCGAGGCCGAGCACGCCGTGCCATCCGAGCCAGAACGCTGACGACATTGGCGCGAGATTCGCAGAACCGTCTTCGTTGCACGTACTGATCAACACCACCGGCGTGCCCACATAAAGTATCGGCGGCTCGCTCCTCAGCAACGTCGGCGCTGCAGCAAGTTTGGTATCCAGCATCGTGCCCCCTTCTGACGCGCGTCCTTCATGATCGCGCTCACAATTTCATCGGCACGATGCCTATCGGGCGAGAATCGCACAGGCACTCCGTTTATTGCTTTTGAATTGAATTGCCTTCCTCGCGTCATTGTCGGCCGTCGACAGAAAATTTGGATATCCCGGCAAGAAACGGAGCGTTGCTGCGACACCGCTTGTCTAGCGTCCGCACCGGAAGTTTGGTGCTTCCCGTGACAAATGGAAACTAGAGAGATCAAACATGTCGAAAGAAGATGACAACAAGGCGGTTGTCGGCCGCTGGTTCACCGAGTTCTGGGGTAAAACTGTCAACCTCGGTGTGGTCGACGAAATCGCAGCGCCCGACATGCTGCTGAAATACTCACTGCACGAACCCCGCCGCGGACGCGACGACATCAAGGCGTTCATGACCGATTTCCGCGCTGCATTTCCCGACCTGAACTTCTGGGGTATCGCGGACCTGATCGCCGAAGGCGATTACGTGGTCGGTCAGTGGGAAGGTGGCGGCACGCACACGGGCCCGGCGTTCGATGATTTACTGGCGGGCAGCCTCTCGCCGGCGAGCGGCCGCAAGATGCACTTCACGGGAACCACGATCTTGAAGGTCGTCAAGGGCAAGATTGTCGAAGAAATCGGACTTGATGATGGCGTGGCGGCGCTGACTCAACTCGGTCTCCTTTGGAACCTGACGACGCCTTCATGAGCGTATGGCTGATCCCGTCGGCTATGCACCGACCGCCCGTAAAGTGTGAAGCAGTATTCCTCGGAGTGCTGCTTCATGATACCTGAAGACAACAATCGACGGCCACGCGATCTGAGCAAGCGGCGCCTTCCGGAGACTACTTGGTGTCCTCTACTCTCATGTCAGGCTTCCCTTCAGCCGCAGCCGATCTGGTGACCCTGGCGAATTGGCGCGTCGCTCCGTACAGCAAATGGGCATTTCAGCATATGCGAGAAATCGTGCCGTCAGCGGATATTCCGAACGCGCCCGGCGATGTCTGGAAGCTGGCATCGGAGCCGAAGGATTTCTCTTCGTTTGGTTTCGAGCACGGCGGGAGGCGGTATAGCCTGGATCAATTCCTGGGCAATACCGACACCGACGGCCTCGTCATCTTGCAGCGGGGCAAGGTCATCTTCGAGCACTATGACAATGAAAGCGATGGGTCGTGAAGAATCCTGCACTTCTTGGTTTTAACGAATGCACCGTCTGGTTCGACGAGATCGCCGCTATTTGCTTTCAAGAAAGCGGCTGCGTTTCCGGGAACATATCAACGATCTTGTTGGTCATGCCGTTCACGATCAACACTGGTCCTTCATCTTCACGTACATGTAGTCGCGCAGTTTGGGCATTTGCGATAGAACCGGCGATGGCAGCGATTGGGCCTTAACTCCTTTTGGAATCGTCGCGCCAACTGCAGGGCTAAAATCCTTGGCAGATTTGGTGGCTGCTAGCCGGAATTCGATCTCGTTGTGTTCAGTTAGCACGGCCTTGCGAATCTGCTCGCGCTGCATGTTCGTGAGATTGAGTTTCGGCAGCGAAGGATTCTGCGGCACCTTTGTGCCGTTGCTCAGTTCAACCGCGCCCTGTGCATTCTGTTGCGCCAGCGAAAGCGCGGTGCCGCCGAGCATGATCGCCAGTGCGGCGATGATGGCGGAGGCTCTCATGGATTTCCCTTCTCTGAACATTCAGCCCTTAAACGAACAGGTTGTTCGTCCGTTCAGAGCATCAGGCGTGCCGATCCGAGCTGTCCTGCAGCGCCCCGGGGGTTGCTCGCTTTATGAGAGGCACGAGCTTTGCCATCCGGCGCTGTCGCAGCCGACGCGCAGGTTCCAAATCCGGAACCTGACCAATCCTTGAGTGCGAGAATCTCAAGAGGTGTGAGGTTGCTCACAACTCCACGTCGCGGATCGCACTAATCAAATGACTGCAAGAGGTTGCTGTGTTTGAAGCAACAGGAGATTTCCATGAAGCTTTTGATTATCTCTATAATCGCAGCCATCGGTCTGCTTGCCGTCGTGACCGGTAGCCCGCGCTCACACACCGTGTCGACAGTCGGGCGTGCCGGAACAGGAAGCACGTCGACATTGCACAGCATGCAAAGCGGTCGCGGCGCAGAAAAACTCCCGGTTGACGAATTTGATGATCGGTCATTGGTCTTTCCGCGAGAACCGAAGCGCTAACCAAATCGGTCGCGCTTATCGCCAAGGCTCGCACCATAGGGCCGCTTGAAAGAGGCTTCGAGGTTGGAGGAGAGAGCTTAGTCGAGCGGCGAACGTTACGGACCCAGAAAAACGGTCTGGATGGTGCGGTCGCTCCCCAACAGACCAAGCGATTCCAGCTCACCTCGATGAGCATCGACTTCCAAAATGGCCAAGAGAAGCGCCAGCACGACCGCGGTATAGACGAGGGACGGTGAGGCTCTGGCGGCCACAGCGTCACGATGTGGCGAAATCGCATCGCGAAATGTTCGCCACAAGGAGATGAGATGCAGATACGTTTTAGGTCGTATTTGCATGCCGTCATCCTTGACGGGTTATGATCAAGCATAGGATTAGGCTATGCCTGGTTCAAGACGATAACACCTGTTGCGGCATTGAGTAGCAGATGGCATTCCCTTCCTGCGGTGCAGCCGGGCAACGGCTTCAATCGTTGACAAGACCGACTGAGCGCAAATACCCGGTGTAACCGCCGATGATATGTCCGGACCGCCTGTAAGCCGCAGATGAATCGGATCCCAGGTCTCAGCACAAGTCTCCGCATCGTTGCAGCTACGATGGCAATGCATTTGGCGTCGGCGCGTGCGCAGCTGGCAGGTCACGGCGGGCCCGTGCGGGCCATCGCGATTTCCAGTGATAGCGACAGCCTTCTGTCGGGCAGCTTCGACACCGCCGCCATCCGATGGTCGCTCAAGACCGAAGCCGCTGAGCAGGTCCTTCGATTTCACTCTGATGCCGTGAACGCGGTTGCCTTCCTGAAGGATGGGCGAATGGCGACCGCCGGCGCGGATGCAAAGGTAGCGGTCTGGACGTTCGGCCGGCAACAGCCGGTCCGGGTTTTCGAAGGCCACACCGCGCCGATCGTTTCACTCGCTGTCTCGCCGGATGGCGCAAAATTGGCATCTGCCTCCTGGGACCATACGGTTCGCATCTGGTCGCTCGGCGACGGCGCGCAGCAGGTGCTGGAAGGGCATTCGCAAAACGTCAACGGCGTCGCATTCACACCGGATGGACGATCGCTGGTGAGCGTGGGTTACGATCGTGAGCTGCGGATCTGGTCACTTGTGGGCGGCACCCCAAGCGTCATCATGCTGGCTTCACCGCTCAACGCCGTGGCGGTCGCGCCGGACGGCGAGATCGTGACGGGTGGTGCAGACGGAAAGCTGCGCTTTCTGACGTCGGCGGGCCAGCAAAGCACCGAGGTGCAGGCCGGCCGGACGCCCATTGTCGCGCTGGCGATCTCTTCGGACGGCACGTCGGTTGCTGCTGCAGGAATGGGCGGTGGCGTGGCGGTCATCGACCGAAAATCGCGAAGCGTCGAGCGAACGCTGGTCGATCCAGACCCGCCTGTGTGGTCGGTTGCTTTCTTGGCGGACAACGCAACGCTGCTGACGGGCGGCGCCGACGGCAAGATCCGGCGTTGGAACGCGCGGACCGGCGATCCCATTGGCTCATCGTTGCAAGCCACGTCGCGCGATCCGCTTGCCGCCTATGCCGGAGATCACGGCGCCGAGGTGTTCAGGGCGTGTGTAGCCTGTCACACCCTGTCGGAGAACGACGCGCAACGCGCCGGCCCCACGCTTGCGGGCCTGTACGGCCGCAGGATTGCGTCGCTACCCGGCTATCGCTTCTCCGACGCGTTGAAGCGGATGGACATCGTGTGGACGCCCGAGACGGTGTCAAAACTATTTGAGCTCGGTCCAAACACCTATACGCCCGGGACAAAAATGCCGGAACAGCGGATTGGATCGGCGGAGGATCGCAAGGCGCTCACGGACTTTCTGGCGCGTGCGACGTCGAAATAACGTGTGGCTTCACCCGCGGGTTTGTCGAGCCAAAATTCCAACCGAGCTGTCGGACCCTGCTAGTCATCGTCTTCGCGGTGACGCAAATAATCCTCGGTCGTGCGCGGCGGCGCGCGTTCAGGAACGCCCTTGAACGGATCGAATTCTTGCTCGCTCATGGCGATCACGCGGCAATCTGCACACATTCTCACCACGTCAAGCCGCTTGTCGCCCGCTGGATACATCCAGTGCCGTCCTTCGAGCTTCGCGGCAATCTTGTCGATCGTGCTTTTCACGCCGAACGGCTTGTTGCAGCGGATACAAAGCGCCGGCGCCTCTTCCTTGATGATCCGCGGCGCTGCCCTGGCTGCACCAAAATCGATCTGTGGCTTTAATGTAATGACCTTTTCCGGACAGGTGCTCTGGCATAATCCGCACTGCACGCAGGCGTCTTCGACGAATTTGAGCACGGGACGTTCGGGATCGTCGCGGAGCGCGCCAGTGGGGCAGGCCGAGACGCAGGACAGGCACAGGGTGCACCCATCGACATTGATGCTGACCGCACCGAGTGGTGCGCCTTCAGGCAGAGCGATCACGTCGGTCGGCGCAGGCGCGACGCGGTGCAGTTCGTGAAGAGCGAGCCGGAGCAGGTCGCGCCGCTTGCCGAATGTTTTGAAGGTTGCGGGACGCTCCGCGGCCGGCGCGGGTTCGACCGCCCACAGCAGGTCCCCCAACACATCTGGATCGTCTGTTTCGATTGTCGAGACGCGTCGCCCGGCGAATCCGAGCCCGCAAATAATGGCATCAGCCATCGCTATGGTTTGGGAAAGACAGGCGACATCGTGAAGCGGTTTTGCCCGCAGAAGAAAACGGATTCTCGATGCACCATAGGCAAAGGACGCTGCGATCGCTTCGAGTCCAACCTGCGTCACCTCATTGACGGCAAACGGCAGCACATTGGCTGGAAGCCCATCGCCGTGGCGGGCGAGCGCATCGATCAGCGCGGTGCCGTGTTGGCCGTCGTGGAACAGCACAATGGCGTCTGAGCCGCCGGCCTCGCGGTAGGTCAAAAGCATCGCGCGCAATTTGTGCAACAGCGCGTCGGCCGGCGGCAGGGCATAAGTTGCTGCGCCCGTGGGACAGGCTGCGGCGCACCGGCCGCATCCGGCACAGACTTCCGCGTTGATTTTGACGTGGTCGCCATTCGGCGTGATCGCTCCGGTCGGACATAGATCCAGGCAGCGATGGCAACCCGTCAGCTTCGATCGCGAATGGACGCAGATATCTGCGGTGAAATTGACGTATTTGGGTTTGTCGAAGCTGCCGACAAGGTCACGCGCCCTGAGCACCGCGCGCAGCATAACGGCCGGATCTTGCGGGTCGGCGCGCAGATAGCCATCGCGCAAATCATGCGCGGGGAAAAGCGGCGTTCCGCCGGAGAGATCGAGGACGATATCGCAGCGCGAGGTCAGGCCGCTGCGCGGAGCTTCGAAGACAAGCGCGTCGCGCGAGGAGGGGCGGGGAGTGCCGTAGTCGTCGACCGTCAACTCGAAGGCCCCCAAATGGCCCCTGGCGTTGCGTATCGTGCCCTGGACGATCGGGAAGGATGTCGTTGCCGGCGGCATGATTTGCGACGGCTTCGTGATCATGACGGTCACGTCCAGATGCTCGGCAAGCAGTCGGCCGGCTTCGATCGCAACTTCGTCGCGGCCATAAACCAGTATCACCCCTTCGCTCGATAGCGTGACGAACGGAAAAGCAGGCGCGGCCTCGGACGTGGCTGCGAGCAGCGCGGCCATTTTTGGGCCCGCCTTCGTTCCCTCCGTCGACCAGCCGGCCGCCTCGCGAAGATTGACGAATTCCGTTTTGCCGGAACGCCCTTTCGCCTCGTCGCCAAACAGCGGGGCTTCTTGGGTGCAGCCGACGATGAGCGCTCCGTTCGCCTTTGCGGCGTTGCGGAAATCATCAAGCTCGGCGCGGCAGAGCTGACGGAACTCGGCGATTTCGCTTTTGCGGCATCCTCGTCTGATGGCGCCCGTATCGAGGCGCATCGTGTCTTCGCACGAGCAAATCAGGATCGTTTTCGGCGGTTCGGACATGCGCCGGTGCTCACCTCCCGAAAGGCAGGGAACGACCGCGAGTGGACTCGCATCGGCCCTTCTGCTCGATTAAGTTATTCTCACGAGAGAGGAAAAGGAAGCTGGAGGTCCGACTGAAACCGGCAGCCCCCAGGCGCTCGGCCGTTTCGGAGCCTATCAATCTGCCGCCGCCCTTCAGGCTGGTGAGGCTGCGCGAAAGTCATGACGCGTTTGCCCACGCCATCAGCATCGCGAAAGAGAGCGGAGCAGGTACGCTGACCTATGTAGGACAGTTCGATCTTGCCGAGTTCGCAGTCGTGCTTGAGCCCGGCGAACCCTTGTGCACTGCACGCCGCGCTTTCTACGCGGGCATGGTGGCACTGACCGACGCCTTGCGTGCTTATGCGCCGCCGAACAAGGAGATCGCGATCGACTGGCCGGACGCGATCCGTGTCGACGGTGGCCTTGTCGGTGGCGGGCGGCTTGGCTGGCCGCCATCGGCGGAGGATGAGCCTCCGCGCTGGCTGGTGTTCGGCGTGATGATCCGGACTGTTGCGATGATCGACAGGGAAGCCGGCGTGTATCCGCTTGCGTCCGCACTGGATCAGGAGGGCTTTGGTGAGGCGGGCGCAGTTCAGCTAACCGAAAGCTTTGCGCGGCACCTGATGCGCGCGCTGGACGCCTGGCAAACCGACGGATTCGACAGCATCGCACGCGAATATCTGGCTCGGGTGTCGCGCAAACCGCAGACCGCGCATGTGATCGCTGACAACGGTGATCTTATCACGCGCCGGACCGGGACGAACATGACCGATCGGCGTGACCTGAGGAAGGATTTGCTATCGCCGTCGTGGCTCGATCCGAAACTCGGAGGACCGCGCCTGTGAAACTCTTGCGCACTATCGCACTCGATCCATCCGACACGTTCGTGTTCGACGTGCCGGCTGACCCGGGCGATTGGGCGGTGTCAGGCGCGTTCCGATTTTGTGATCGGGATCCGGCGGAGCTGAGCGGCAAGGATCGTTCGGCATTCCGCAGCGGCTTTCTCGGAGTAAAGTCGTGGGGCTGGTCGACGCTGGCACAAATCGTCCACGCGACGGAGGACGATCGCCGTGCGCTGGTAGAACTCCTTGCGAAGCAGCTGGTGGAACGGTTCGGGGCTCCGGACCTCGCTGCCGCGCGCCTTGCCGCAGAAGAAGAAGTCGAGTTTGCGCAGTCGCTCTGCACGCATCCGATCAGCGCGCTGATCGCAGTCCATCGCTCGGCGAGCGAGGGCGAGGTCCGCGAGTCGTTCCGCAGGTTGCAGCTGCGAGAGGGACAGGGACACGGCAAGGCGTTCTCGTTTATGCAAGAAGTAGAGGATGACACCGAGCCGGACGGCAATTTCAACCTTGCGAATACGAGCGGGGAGCCGTCACGCCGATGAAGGATTTTTGGATCGCCTGCGGCTACCACTTGCTCGATCATAACGCGAGTGGTGAGCTGGTGGTCACGGATGAGTTCCTGAAGGCCTATTTTGCCCGTCCCGAGCTGATGCCGCCCGACGATGCCTGCAAGGTCGAACGCAGGCTGCATCAGGAGCTGCTTTCAGACCCGCGCCGAGCAGTCGCCGCGGCGGACGTTGCGGCGATCGCCGATACGGATGCACGGGAGAACTGGCAGTTCGTGCTGGCATTTCGTGATCTTCTGCTGGGGCAGCCCACATTGGAGGCGGCCTACCTTGCGCTGGTTCGTTCTCCGTCGGTCAATTTGCCGCCCCTGTTCCTGAACCAGCTCGTGCACGTCATCGTGCGTAACGCACTGCACGGCTGCGAGGATCCGTACGTGCTGCGCGCGGCCGAGCTGTTCTTCCGGCCCCAGCGCATTGTGCCTCACGAGCATTCGTTGCTGCTGGGTGACGAGGAAGTCATTGGCGGGCCTAGCCCGACGCCCGTGTTGTCGCTGATCTCCATGTTGGGGGCCGCAACCAGCGCTGGGGTCGACGTCTTGAGCGAGGAGAATGCCGACAGCTACTGGCACCGCAGCGACCGGTTCGATCTTGCGCTTGATTTCACCGGCGGAACAAGGGGGCCGGCTGCGCTGGCAGAGGCCATGAGGTGCTGGATTTGTCATTTGCTTGGAGTTGACGTCGCAATCGAGCCGCTCACAGCGCTGCGCAATGCGAAGCTCACCTGGTACGTCGGGCTCGATGCTGAAGCGACGGGGATCGGCGACCGGCTGTGGCATGGTGAGACGCTCGATGACCGAACGATGGCACGCGTGCTGACGCTGTTTCGGGTCATTGTTGCTGATGCAGCTCTGCTCGTCGATGCTGTCGAACGCGAGCCGGTCTATCTGATACTTGCGATGACCTCCGATCAGCTCGTGCGGATGAAGCCGCAGAATCTGTTGACGGGGCTGCCGATCAAACATCTGGAGGCTGCAACGTGAGCCCCGCCGCCCTGCCGTTGTTGCGCATCCCGGTCGGCGTCGTGGTCGAGCGCCGAAGAGCGGATTCGCCATGGATCGATTTTGTCTGGCGTGGCGCTGGCGTGTTACCGGATGAGCCGGAGATGGCGCCGTGGACTGTCGTCCGGGAGCAGGCGGGAACGACGCTGCTTTATGCCGGGAGCGCGACGGTCGATCTTTATCGTTCGGAAACGGCGCGGTATCGCGATAACCTCGCCAGCGGCGCTCCCAGTGTCTGGATCGTACTCACTCCGTCCGAGGGCACCTGGCCCTACGCCGTTTCCGCCGTCACCGCAGACCCCGCCGAAGGGGAGGCATTCACGGAAGCAGGTGCCAATCTGGTCGAAGCGGTGCCGATGCCTGAGGTGCTGCACCGGGCGATTGAAAATTTCGTCGCCGAGAACCATGTCGAGACGGAGTTCGTCAAACGCGAGCGGCGCCGCGCCGATCCAGAGGCGCTTGCGCGGCGCCACCGCGAAGGTGGGCACGAATGAGCGAAGAGCAATTTCTAGCGCGCTGGTCGCGCCGCAAGCAGGACGCCGATAACGCTGAATTGGCGCCGAAAAGGGAGCAGGGGTCAGCACCGTCCGACTGCGCCGCGGCAGAGCCGGCTCTCCCCGAGACAGATCTCTCGCACTTGCCCCCAATCGAATCGATTGATGCTGCCACCGACATCACTGCTTTCCTGAGCAAAGGTATTCCGCAGGAGTTGGGCCGTGCGGCGCTTCGTCGAGCCTGGAGTGCCGATCCCGCCATCCGCGATTTCGTGGGGTTGGCCGAAAATGCCTGGGATTTCAATGACCCGAACGCCATGGCCGGCTTCGGTCCGCTGGATTATTCTGCAGAGCAGGTGGACGCGCTCGTTCGCCGCATCGTCGACGGCGTAGTGGGGACCGCCGAGAGGCTCACCGAGCCGCCTACAGAAGCTGCCGAAGATGATGCGCCATCGGCTCGTGCGAACGCCGATTTTGCGCAATCATCAACTCCCCCAAAGACGGTCACGGAACCTCCATCGTTTGATGAGTCAGCAGCTGCGGAATTGCCGACAGATTCTGCTGCATCGCAATCGGAAGCCGCGCGTGAAGAGACTTCCCTTCCGCGCCGCACACACGGCGGAGCGCTGCCAAAATAGCCTGCGACTAAATGTGATAGCCCTTAGCTATGGCCTGCAATTGACCAGTTCTCGACGCGCGCCGTAAGCTTTGGTCCGCACCCGCAATTGGCCCCCGGATGGGAGGAGGTCAGCATGCGCGATGCAGGCCTTGAACGTGCCATCGATGCGGCGGGCGGCGTTGCCCAGCTTGCCCGAAAAATCGGTGTTGCCCAGCCTTCGGTGTCGAACTGGGAGCGGGTACCGGCGCAACGAGTGATTGCGGTCGAAGGCGCAACCGGCGTGTCGCGCGAGGTGCTCCGTCCCGATCTCTATAGCGAGCCTATTGTCGCGGTTGATCCAATCGACGCAGCCCGCATGCAGGAATACGCGCTGCTTGCGGCCTTGCTATCGTCGGCGCCGTCGGCCGCATTGCTTGAGCAGATCGCGCAACTGAAGGGCGATGCGACGCCGCTTGGGCGCGCCCACGCCGCTCTTTCAGACGCTGCGTCGAATGGCGTCGTATCCGAGATCGAGCGCGAATATTTCGATCTGTTCGTCGGCCTCGGCCGTGGCGAGTTGCTTCCTTACGAATCCTACTACCTGACCGGCTTTCTCAACGAACGCCCGCTGTCGCGCTTACGCAACGATCTGGCTGCGCTCGGCATCGAGCAGATGGAGAACAATCCCGAGCCGGAGGATCACGCGGCGACGCTGTGCGAGATCATGGCAGGCCTTGCGGCGGGCCGCTTTGCGGGATCGCCGGAGGTACAACGCGCTTTCTTCGAGAAGCATGTGTCGCGCTGGGTGGGACGTTTGTTCGCCGACATGGAGAAGGCGGAAGCCGCCAAATTCTACCGGTTGGTCGGGACGCTTGGACGAGTTTTTCTGGAAATAGAAAGCGAGGCTTTCACGTTCGCCAACTGACCAATGCCGCTGGTCCAGGAGAGATGCGATGCGAGACGAGAAGAAAACGACTGTCGGGCGCCGCGACTTCCTTCGCAAGGTCGGCATCGGCACGGTCGGCGCGGGAGCGACGCTGGCAACGCCCTTGATCACACAAGCGCAGGCTGACAGCGAGACCGACCAGGAGAAACGCAAGGCGCGCTACAAGGAAACCGACCACGTGAAAGCCTACTACCGCGTCAATCGATATCCTGGTTGAGGGAGGCGGCCATGCTGATCAAGAGAACACAACAGCGTTCCGAAACCGCCTCACGCGGATCAATCGCGGCCGGCCTGTCCGGGCAAACCAGTGGCCTCGACCGTCGCACGTTCCTGCGCCGATCGGGCCTTGCCGGCGGCGCGCTCGCCGCATTGGGCACGCTGCCGCTTGGTGGCGTGCGCCAGGCAAAGGCGGCAGCGGCGGGTCCCCTTTCATCCGGAGCCACCGTTCGCAAGAGCATTTGCACGCATTGCTCGGTTGGATGCACGGTGACCGCGGAGGTGTTGAACGGGGTGTGGATCGGCCAGGAGCCGAGCTGGGATTCTCCGATCAATCGCGGATCGCATTGTGCCAAGGGCGCCTCCGTGCGCGAACTCGTGCACAGCGAGCGCCGGCTGCGCTATCCAATGAAGCTCGTGGGTGGGCAATGGACGCGCGTCTCCTGGGACACGGCAATCAACGAGGTCGGCGACAAGCTGCTCGAGATTCGTGAGAAGTCGGGCCCGGATTCCGTTTATTGGCTCGGTTCGGCCAAGATGACGAATGAGGGCGCCTATCTGTTCCGCAAGCTCGGCGCGTTCTGGGGTACCAACAACACCGACCATCAAGCACGCATCTGCCATTCAACGACCGTCACCGGCGTAGCCAACACCTGGGGCTACGGTGCGATGACCAACAGCTACAATGATATCCGCAATGCCAAAACCCAAATGATCATGGGCGGCAATCCCGCCGAGGCGCACCCGGTATCGCTTCAGCATCTGCTTGAGGGCAAGGAGCTCCAAAGGGCGAACTTCATCGTCATCGATCCGCGTCTGACCCGGACCGCGGCACATGCCACCGAGTATGTGCGCATGCGGCCGGGCACCGACATCCCGGTGCTCTACGGCATGATGTGGCACATCCTCCAGAACGGCTGGGAGGACAAGGAGTTCATCCGGCAGCGCGTCTACGGTTTCGACGATCTTCGCAAGGAGGTCGAGAAATGGAATCCGGAAGAGGTTGAGCGCGTCAGCGGTATTCCTGGCGAACAGCTCAAGCGTGTCGCCAAGATGTTTGCGACGGAAAAGCCTTCGACGCTGATCTGGGCCATGGGCCAGACCCAGAAGACGGTCGGCACCGCCAATGTGCGGGCGAGTTGCATCCTACTCCTGATGACCGGAAATGTCGGTGGACAGGGCATGGGCGCCAATATCTTCCGTGGCCATGACAACGTGCAGGGAGCGACCGACGTCGGGCTCGATATCGTCACGCTGCCGTTCTACTACGGCCTCGCCGAAGGCGCATGGAAGCATTGGTCGCGGGTCTGGGAAGTCGACTACGACTTCCTGAAGTCTCGCTTCGACAGCAAGCAGATCATGGAAACCCCCGGCATCCCGCTCACCCGCTGGTTCGAAGCGGTGACGCTGCCGAAAGAGCAGGTGGCGCAGAGAGACAACGTGCGGGCGGTGTTCGTGCAGGGGCACGCCAGCAACAGCATCACGCGTGTTCCTGAATCCCTCAATGGTCTGAAGGCGCTCGAACTGCTCGTCATTGCCGACCCGCATCCAACCACCTGGGCATCGCTCGCTGTCGAGGCGGGACGCAAGGACGGCGTCTATATTCTCCCGGTTGCCACGCAATTCGAGTGCAAGGGTTCGCGCGTCGCCTCGAACCGCTCGCTGCAGTGGGGCGAGCAGATCGTGAAGCCGATCTTCGAATCGAAGGATGATCTCGAGGTCATCTATCTGATGGCGAAGAAGTGCGGCTTCGCCGACAAGATGTTCAAGAATATCAAGGTCGAGAACAATCTGCCGGAAGCCGAGGATGTGCTTCGGGAAATGAATCGCGGCAGCTGGTCTACCGGCTATTGCGGGCAGTCGCCCGAGCGACTGAAGGCCCACATGAAGAACCAGGCCAAGTTCGACTTCCTGACCATGCGGGCGCCCAAGGACGATCCGGAAGTCGGCGGCGACTATTACGGCCTACCATGGCCATGCTGGGGCTCGCCCGAAGTGCGGCATCCCGGCACCCCGCTGCTCTACAATACCAATCTCCACGTGATGGATGGCGGTGGCACGTTCAGGCCCCGCTTCGGGCTCGAGCGCGAGGAAAAGCTTCCTGACGGCACGACGCGGAAGGTCAGCCTGCTTGCGGACGGGTCCTATTCCAAGGGTTCGGAAATCCAGGACGGCTATCCGGAATTCACGCTGGCGGTCCTGAAGAAGCTCGGATGGGACACGGACCTCAGCGAAGCCGAAATGGCGACCATCAACAAGGTCAACTCGGCCAATCCGGATACGGTCTCATGGTCGCTCGACCTGTCCGGCGGCATCCAGCGCGTGGCGCTCAAACACGGCTGCGTGCCTTACGGCAACGGCAAGGCGCGCATGAATGCGTTCGGCTTGCCCGATCCTATTCCGGTTCATCGCGAGCCGATCTACACGCCGCGCGTCGATCTAGTCGCGAAATATCCGACACTGCCCGATGCCAAGCAGTTCCGAATGCCAAATATCGGCTTCTCCGTGCAGAAGGCGGCGGTAGAGAAGGGCATCGCCAAGCAATTCCCGCTTATCCTCTCATCGGGTCGTCTCGTCGAGTACGAGGGCGGCGGCGAAGAAACGCGCACCAACCCCTGGCTTGCCGAGTTGCAGCAGGACATGTTCATCGAGATCAATCCTGCCGATGCGGCCGACCGCGGTGTCAAGGACGGCGGCTGGGTCTGGGTCACCGGTGCCGAAAACAATTCGCGCGCCCGGATGAAGGCGTTGGTGACCGAGCGCGTCGGCAAGGGAGTGGCCTGGATGCCTTTCCACTTCGGCGGCTGGTTCGGAGGCAAGGATCTGCGTGGCAACTATCCGAAGGGCACCGATCCGATCGTGCTCGGCGAAAGCGCGAACACGATCACCACCTACGGATACGATCCGGCGACCGGCATGCAGGAGCCCAAAGTCACTCTCTGTCAGATCGCGGCAGCATAGGGAGCAACGACGACCATGGCACGTATGAAATTCCTCTGCGACGCCGACCGTTGCATCGA
Organism: Bradyrhizobium sp. HKCCYLS1011; assembly: GCF_051167795.1. Classification (NCBI taxonomy): domain Bacteria; kingdom Pseudomonadati; phylum Pseudomonadota; class Alphaproteobacteria; order Hyphomicrobiales; family Nitrobacteraceae; genus Bradyrhizobium; species Bradyrhizobium sp. HKCCYLS1011. The sequence goes on from NZ_JBNPTT010000004.1 coordinate 479,664, forward strand.
ATGCAATGCCTGCGTCACCGCCTGCAAGAACGAGCACGAGGTGCCCTGGGGCATCAACCGGCGCCGCGTCGTCACTATCAATGACGGCAAGCCGGGCGAGCGTTCGGTCTCGATGGCTTGCATGCACTGCACCGACGCCCCGTGCGCGGCGGTGTGCCCGGTGAATTGCATCTACACGACGGCTGACGGGGTCGTGCTTCACTCCAAGGATCTGTGCATCGGCTGCGGCTATTGCTTCTACGCCTGTCCGTTCGGCGCGCCGCAATATCCGAAGGTCGGCAATTTCGGCTCTCGCGGCAAGATGGACAAATGCACGTTCTGCGCCGGCGGTCCCGAGGCCGACGGCAGCAAGGAGGAATACGAGAAATATGGTGCGAACCGTCTGGCCGAGGGCAAGCTGCCGCTGTGCGCCGAGATGTGCTCGACCAAGTCGTTGCTCGCCGGCGACGGCGAAATCATTGCCCAGATCTACAAGGAGCGCGTGATGAAGCGCGGCTACGGCTCCGGTGCCTGGGGCTGGAAGACCGCTTATCGCGAGACGATCGAGTCCTGAAAGGCGATAACGCCATCGATCGCTCAATATCGGGAGGAATGTAAGGTGTGTCTTGCACGATTTATTCGGCTCGCGATTGGCACGGGCGCACTGGTGCTTCTCGTCTCCGTGGCTGCACCGTCCGTTGCTCAGCAGGTCAACCCGACCGCCAGCTCGGTCAGGGAGCTGCAGCTTCTTCAGAAAATGGACCGGATCCAGGGGCGCGTCAGCATTCCCGACCAGCGCTCCAGTGTGCTCGTGCAACCAGCCGGGCGCGAGTGGCGTGAGTTCCGCGAGGTTGCGCTGCGCTGGATTGGCGGCATCGCCATTCTTGGCATGCTCGCGGTGTTGATCATCTTCTATCTCAGCCGCGGCATGGTACGACTGGAGAGCGGTCGCTCGGGGCGGGCCATCGTGCGCTTTAGCTCATTCGAGCGCTTTGTGCATTGGATGACCGCGACCTGCTTCATCGTTCTTGCGATTTCCGGATTGAACGTCACCTTCGGCCGTCCATTGCTCCTGCCGCTGATTGGCCACGAGGCCTTTTCCGACTGGTCGCAGTGGGCAAAATACGCACATAACTATCTGAGCTTCCCATTCACCATCGGAGTCGTGCTGATCTTCCTGATGTGGATCGCGGGCAACATCCCGAACAAGGTGGATGTCGAGTGGCTCAAGCGCCGCGGCGGTATCGTGGGTCACGATCATCCACCGGCCTATCGCTTCAACGCCGGCCAGAAGGCGATCTATTGGATCGTGGTCATCGGCGGAGGTTTGGTGGCGGCCACCGGATATAACCTGATGTTCCCCTTCTATCTGTCCGGGATTGAAGGGATGCAGCTCGCGCAAATCGTCCACTCCATCGTGGCGATGTTGTTCATCGCGGCGATGCTGGCGCATATCTATATTGGCACGATTGGCATGGAAGGTGCGTTCGAAGCGATGGGCAGCGGCACCGTCGATGTCAACTGGGCCAGGGAGCACCATAACCTCTGGCTTGAAAACGAGATTGCGCGCGCGGATGCAAATAATGCGCGGACCGCCGCGACTGCGGCAGAGTAGAAATCCGGCAGCCCCGGCGTCGCTTCAGAGCGCCTCGTGCTCCTCGCATAGGCCTGGCAGAAATTACAGTCGTGTCTCCATCGACAGATATTCGATCTGTTGAGCCGGAAACTTGTCTACGCCGGCCAATTTATACAGTTCTTGCAACGGCGGCCTGCCAGCTGAGGGTGATTCAGTCGAAAGCGACCACGATCGCAGCAAGGTCGAGGAACCGGCAACAATCGTAAGAGCGATCGTGAGAGCGAGTATCGTCGAACGCATGGAGAATCTCCGCTCAGCCTCTGTCGGCGCAAGGTTGCACACGGTTCAAAGCGGAATCGGAAGAACTTCACAAACCGTTAAGGTCGGCGTCGCGATCACACGTTACGGAGCAGCCTTGAGCGCTTCGTAAACAAGCGGTACGCAAATCGTTGTCCCTGCCTGGAATCTCTCAGCGCGACGCTTAGAGACGCACAGCTGTCGTTGCAAAGGCCTCTTGCACTGGCTCTTGAACCCAATTGAGCACGACAACGGCAGCCGCAGCAATAACAATGGCGGCGATGCAGGCTAGCAGGAAGGCTTTCATGGCAGGTCTCTTCAGGAGACTGAAAAGGCGCGTAGATTATACAAGAAGGGTCGATTGTGGACAAACCAAAACGTCGCAATGTTCAATCTCGGGGCGCCAAGGCCTCTCCGGTCGTCCACACGGGAGCCAGTAGCACCGAACAAATGCGATTGAGGCGAGGTATGGCGCAGTGCGGAAATAGCAGCTGCAGGGATCGTTTGCCTAGCCACGATTGAAGCGATCGATGACGTGTTTGGGACCGTGCCAAAAGCCCTTCGGCGGTGGGGGCCGCTATCGGCGCGAACCAGACACTTACGAGCTGGCAACTGTTGATAAGCAGTTCGACGACGAAGCGCACCGTTTCAGCCGAATCTACGAAGCACGCGGAGAACCATAGCTAGAGCAAGTGTAGAGCGGTAGTTTGCAGACTGCTGAAGTAATGGCAGTCAATCACGAGGTGAGGCGCTTCTGGTGCGGCGGCCCAGCGGCGACGAAATGAAAGCCTAATAACATTGGATAACATTGGTGGGCCCCGCAGGACTCGAACCTGCAACCAGACCGTTATGAGCGGCAAGCATATCGCTTGGCTTCGTTGATTTTGCTTCGCTTTCGTTTGCGTTCGATCGCGTTCATTGCATTCGAACGATGAGATGAAATATCCGAATGCGCCAAGTGCCACCTGCGAGTGTCACCCGATCGTGAAAAAACTAACAAAAAGGTCATTTGAGTTGGCGTGATGCCGGAATAGATACTGTAAGTTGTCGCTCGTCCTTCACGAGCGTTCGGAAATTTCCTTTGCCAGAAGCGCTGCCCGCTCCGAGTGGAGAGGGCTCGAGAGGTCGCGTGTCGCTCGATCGGCGTCGGGATGCGCGCGCCACGGAACTGGAGGAAATCATGGACGCAATGAATCCGGATCATCATCGTCATCACCACAATCACGATCGCGAAAACCAGGAGGTCGCCGTCACGCAGACCAATCTGGTTGCAGATAGTGCGCAGACCCCTGGCGTCACAGCGACAACGACAATCGATCCAAACCTCATCAATCCCTGGGGCATTGCCGAAAGCCCGACTGGGCTTTTCTGGGTCTCGGATAACGGCAAGGGCGTGACGACGATCTATAATGCTGCCGGAATGCCGGCCGGGCCTCAGCTTGTAACGGTCGCAGGAATCGCCGGAGAAGACCATTCCGCCCCCACCGGACAGGTCTTCAATGCAGGAAGCGGTTTCGACGTCACCAGTGGCGGCAAGACTGACTCGGCGAAGTTCATCTTCGCAACGGAGGACGGCACAATATCCGGCTGGAGCCCGAACGTAGATCCCACGAGCTCGGTCATCGCGGTCGATAATTCGAGCAAGGGCGCCGTCTACAAGGGTCTCGCGATCGGCACTAATGACGAGGGTACCTTCCTTTTCGCTGCGAACTTCAACAGTGGGAAGGTCGATGTCTTCGACCAGAACTTCAATCAGGTGAACAGCTTTACCGATAAGCATCTGCCGCATGGCTATGCGCCCTTTAATGTCCAGGTCCTTGATGGCCACTTGTTCGTTACGTTCGCATTGCAGGATGCGGCCAAGCATGACGACGTTGCCGGTGCGGGCAACGGCTTCGTGGACGAGTTCGACCTCGAAGGGCACTTACTCCAAAGGGTGGCATCGCGCGGGCCGCTCGATTCACCCTGGGGGCTTGCAATCGCGCCTGCCTCCTTTGGAGAGCTGAGCGGCGATCTACTGGTCGGAAACTTCGGTGACGGCACCATCAATGCCTTCAATCTGAAGAGCGATCACTTTGACGGCAAGTTGCTCGACGCCGCCGGCGCTCCAATTACCATTGGTGATCTCTGGGCTCTGGTTCCTGGCAATGGCAGTGGCAACAGCGACCCCAACAAGATCTATTTTACGGCCGGTGTGCAGGACGAAGCACAGGGCCTGTTTGGCACCTTGTCGGCGACCCCCGAGCCGGATCGGTCCTCCATGTCGATGCCGGGCTCGCATCCGCACGGCTGAGGGCGGTGCCATCACTGAGAGACGGCGTTCGGCTTTTCGTTCTGCTGCATGGAGTTCTTCGCACGTGTGGAGCTCCGTATCGGCGGCGTCGCAGGGCCGAATTCCTGGAAATGCAGAGGAGTGCTAGTCTGAGGAGGACCGCTCGTGGAGATATTGGGCGGGCAGTCTTTCGGCTTGGATATCGATAGTCGCTCGCGAATATCCGCAGCCAGTCCCGGAGCAGCCAGTCCCGGGGATGGGCTTGCGGTGGGGAATGGCGCGGCCCGCCCTCGTGACGGCGGCCACGAGGTTCATCCGCGCCTAGAGGCCGTGATCAATGCAGCCCGATTCCATGGCATTGCGCTCGACCCGCGCGAGTTTCCCTGCACCGACCGTCACCAAGTGCCCTCCGCTGCTGCGCTCTCCGCCTGGTTGCAGAACGCCGGCATGTGGGCACGCGCGGTACGGCTGCGGTGGCGTCAACTCATGCGGTTGCAGGACGCCGGGCCGGTGGTGCTGCTGTTCACGGACGGTGGTGCCGCGTTGCTGGTCGGTGCGAATGCCGAGCACAATATCGTCGTCCTCAAGGATGCCCGCGCGGCTGCAGGCGGATGCACGATTGCCGCGGACAGGCTGCGGCTGGAGCAGGTCTGGTCGGGTGAGGCGGTCCTGCTGCGCGCCCCGCGTAGTCAGCCGGAGGCCGAAAAGCCATTTGGCCTGAGCTGGCTCGCGGGCCTGGTGCTGCAGGAGAAGCGATCGCTGCGCGATGTGGGGCTGGCATCGCTGACGTTGAGCTTTCTGACGATCTTTCCGCCATTGCTGGTCATGAGCGTGGTCGATAAGGTCCTCACCCACAATAGCTACTCGACGCTCGCGCTGCTCGCCGTGCTGCTCGCGACTGCGGCCGTGTTTGAGGTCCTTCTCGGCTATGCCCGCCGGCTGATCGTTCTCGTCGTCGGCACGCGGCTCGATGCAAAACTGAACCTGTATGTCTTCAACCGCGTGTTGCGGCTTCCGCTTGACTATTTCGAGCGGCATCCCACCGGCGAAACCATGCACAAGATCGTGCAAGTCTACAAGGTCCGCGAATTCCTCACCGGAAAGCTGCTGAGTACGTTTCTCGATTTGACGACGCTCGTCGTGTTGCTGCCGTTCCTGTTCTTTCTCAACACCACCCTGGCGTGGATCGTCCTGGCCTGCGCCGCGTCGATCATGTTGGTCATCCTTTCTTTCCTGAAGCCCTTGCAGCGGGTATTCGCCAGGGTGGTTCGCGCCGAGACCGACAAGGCCTCGGCGCTGGGCGAGACCATTTTCGGGATCAAGACGATCAAATCACTCGCCCTGGAACGGCAACGCAGCGCGCTATGGGATGTGCGTGTCGCCGATGCCGCGACGTGGCGCCTTGCCTTCGGTAAGTTGACGAACTGGCCGCAGACGATCGTCGCCCCGATCGAGCGTTTCATGTCCACTGGTATCGTCTTGGTGGGGGCTTACATGGCGCTGGCGGACAATAGCGGCTATGCGGTCGGTGCGCTGTTCGCCTTCATGATGCTCAGCATGCGTGTGGCCCAGCCGCTCGCCGGGCTGGCACGTCTGATAGAGGATTACCAAAGCGTCGCAGCCGCGGTCGGTGAAGCAGCCTCGGTGCTGAATCGTCCGCCGGAGTCCGAGGCCGCCTTTGGCGGGCTGCTGCCACGGTTTGCGGGCGCCATTTCATTCGAGGATGTCAGCTTCACCTATGAGGGAACAACGCTTCCCGCGCTTGACCGCGTGACCTTTGATGTCCCGGCCGGCACGATGCTTGGTATCGTTGGACGTAGCGGATCCGGCAAGTCGACGTTGACGCGGCTGCTGCAGGGCATCAACCGCGACTATACCGGCTTCCTGAAGATCGACGGCAACGACGTGCGCGAGATCAATCTGCGCCACCTGCGCCAGAACTTTGGCGTGGTGCTGCAGGAGAACTTCCTGTTCCGCGGCTCAATACGCGACAACATCATCGCGGGGCGGCCGGGACTGACGCTAGACGACGCTGTAATCGCCGCGCGCCTTGCCGGCGCCGAAGAATTCATCGAGCGCATGCCGAATGGCTACGCGACGCTGATCGAGGAAGGTTCGCCGAATGTTTCAGGCGGACAACGGCAGCGGCTGGCGATTGCGCGGGCACTAATCAGCGATCCGCGAATCCTGATCCTGGACGAAGCGACCAGTGCGCTCGATCCCGAGAGCGAGGCGCTGCTGAACGCCAATCTGGTTCGCATTGCACGCGGCCGGACGATGGTGATCGTGTCGCATCGCCTTTCATCGTTGATAGACTGTGATCAGATCCTCGTTCTGGAGAGGAGCAGGGCGGTCGACATCGCGCCGCACCGCGTGCTCCTCGAACGCTGCACCATCTACCGTCAGCTCTGGATGCAGCAAAGCCGCCATTTCGAAAGCCAAGGGCTACGTCATGCCGCTCTTGCTCACTCGCCGCTCCGGTGCAGCTAGCCTCACCGGCCGATCGGATGATTTGACGCTTCCGATGGTCTTGGAATTCCAGTCGCCGACCACGGCAATCATTGCAGCTCCTGTTCCCCGGGCCGCGCGCGGCACAATCTGGATGATTGGTGGCATGTTCGCCGCGTGCGCGGCGGCGATGTGGCTGTTCCCGATCGACAGGGTTGTGACGGCGCGCGGAAAGGTAGTCTCCCGGGCACCGATGGTGGTCGTGCAGCCTCTGGAGACCTCGATTGTCCGCTCGATTAATGTGACGGAAGGACAAAGCGTTCACGCGGGCGACGTGCTTGCTCGGCTTGATCCGACCTTTACCAGCGCCGATGTCGGCGCGCTGCAAGCACAAGTCGCGAGCTTGCAAGCCGAGGTGGCGCGCATGCAAGCCGAGGTGGAGCAGAGGTCCTTCCAGTATTCGGGGACTGATCAGCCAATGTTGCTTCAGGCTGGCATCTACGCGCAGCGCGAGGCGGAACGGAGGTCCAAGCTGGAATTCTATCGACAGAAGATCGATGCCCTGGCATCCACAGCGGCGCGGTCGACCGCGGATGCCAAAGCCTTCCGCGAGCGGCTAGCCGTTGCCCAAGCAGTGGAGGCCATGCGCAAGAAATTGGAGGCATTGCAGGTCGGAAGTCAGCTCAACGCCTTGATCGCGACCGACAGCCGGCTCGAGATTGAGCGCAGTCTGACCACGGCTCTCAATACAGCGGAGAGCGCCAAGGCAGAACTTGCCGCGATGATCGCTGAGCGTGACGCCTATGTTCAAGACTGGCATGGCCAGATCGGCCAAGCGCTGTCGGAAGCATCTCGTAAGTTGAGCGATGCGCGGGAGTCGCTGAACAAGGCGCTGTTGCGGCGCGAGTTGATCGAAATGCGCGCTGACCGGAATGCCGCTGTGCTGACGGTTGGCAGGGTTTCCGAGGGCTCCGTGCTGCAAGCGGGCGAGCAGCTGATTACGCTGGTGCCCGACGATGCACCGCTCGAGATCGAAGCGGACATCGCAGGGCGTGATCATGGCTTCGTCCACATCGGCGCCCCTGTCGCTGTCAAGTTCGACACCTTTCAGTCGACACAGTACGGATTGGCTTATGGAACGGTTCGCACCATCAGCGCCGACAGTTTTACGGCGGAGGACAGCACGAAAGCCCGTACCGGCGCTGGTCCTGTGAACCCGGCCGGCGCCGAGCCCTACTACCGTTCGCGCATCACTCTCGACCGATTGATGCTGCACGACCTGCCGGCTGGCTTTCACATCATGCCCGGCATGCCGGTTGCCGCCGACATCAAGGTCGGCAAGCGCACCGTGATGGCTTATCTGCTTGGCCGGATACTACCAGTGATGTCGGAAGGGATGCGCGAACCGTGAGATGCACCGAGGAAGGGACCGCGGGTCGCAAATGCGCAGCTACGAGACGAGCACGTCTTCTCGATCGTGTTGTCGGCCTGCTGTCGTCATCGGCAGCATTACGACGTGCGATTCGACTGAAGAAGCAGTCTCAGACAACACGTGCCTTTGCGCTGTTCGCCTTTGCCGCCGATGCCGGCATCGCGGAGGCCGCATACGAGGTCGGGCGCTGCTATCTGGAGGGTTCGGGCGTCCCGCTCAGCGTCACCGAGAGCGCGCGCTGGCTCACGCGCGCCGCGGCTCTGGAACATGTCGAGGCCCAGTGGTTGCTCGCGGCACTGCACATTCACGGGGTTGGCGCCGGAGCGGATCCACAAGCCCTTGCAGGCGAGCCCACGTCCGCAAATCTGTTCCCAGCGAAGCAAGCGCCGGCTCCCGACTTTGTCGCGGCGGAAAAATGGGCGCGGCGGGCAGCCGAGCGCGGCTCCGCGGACGGACAGGCCGTGCTTGCCTATATCCTGACCTCTGGCCCGGAATCGATGCGCAACCCGGAAGAGGCGCACGCGTGGTATAAGCGCGCCGCCGAGGCCGGTTGTCCTCAGGGCGCGCTCGGATATGCGCAGTCGCTGGCTCGATCAGTCAAGGATGAGGAAGGGCGGCGCAGGGTTGTCGAAAATCTCCGTCGTGCTGCACAGGCCGGATTGGCACCAGCGATTCATCTGCTTGGCGTGATGACCGAACACGGTTGTGGAACGGAGCGAGATCCCGCGGCTGCCGCCGAGCTTTACCGACAAGCGGCTGCCAAGAACAATCGCTCGGGCCAGGCAAACTGGGGACGCATGCTGATGCAAGGGCTTGGAGTCGAACCAAACCCGGCAGAAGGTGAGTCGTGGCTCCGCAGGGCGGCACTGGCCGGCGATCCGGATGCGGCGGCGCTTGTCGGCGACCTCTACGCCAAGGGAGGGGCGTTGCCGCCCAATCATGCAGAAGCGGCGATCTGGTTTCGCCGTGCGGCAGAAGCCGGCCACCAGACGGCGGCGCGGGCGCTCGGCCTGCTTTACTTGACTGGCGCCGGGGTGGCGTGCGACCCGAAAGAGGCGGCGAGCTGGTTGCGCATCGCCGCCGATGGCGGCGATGCGCAGGCTCGGGTGGATCTCGCCAATCTTCTCTTGCGAGGTTTCGGTGATGGACGCGCCGAAGACCTCACCGATGCGCGCCATTGGCTTGAGCAGGCGGCTGCGGCCGGTAATCTGGTGGCAGCGCTCAACTACGGCCTCTGTCTGGCGGAAGGGGCCGGCGTTGAGCGCGACGAGCGGCAAGCGGTCCGATATCTCCGCCGGGCCGCCGATGGGGTAGCGAACGCGCAATATTGGTATGGCCGCATGCTTGTCGACGGGCGTGGTACCGAGGCCAATGCCGAGGCAGGTCGTGCCTGGATCGCACGCGCTGCCGCGGTCGGCATTGCGGATGCCGAGGCGGCTCTGGCGGAAATGATGGTGAATGGCCGCGGCGGACCGCGCGATCATCTCGCGGCAGCCGCGTTGTTCGAGAAGGCCGCCGGCAAAGGGCACGTTGGCGCGATGTACGCGCTGGGCGTGTTGAGCGACGGTGGACATGACGTGCCGACGGACCCGCTGGTGGCGCAGCATTGGTTCCGAGCAGCCGCTGAGCGGGGCCATTCCGAAGCTCAGAAGATGCTGGGTCGATATTTGGCGCGAGGGCTGGCGGGCGAGCGGGATCTGGAAGCAGCACGTCTGTGGCTGGGGCGTGCGTCAGCTCGAGTCCTGGCGGACGCGGGGCTTGATCTCGCTTCGAAACAGTTCGTGCCGCCGACGCAATCGTCTGAACGAATGCGCCGTCCTATCCATCTAGCAAAGCTCTGAAGCTGCTATGAGCAGTCTGCGACCTGGATCGCGAAGCCAAAACCCTGCGATGGAGTTGATGTCATGCCGAACAGCATGCGTCGTGTTCTCGTCATCGAGGACGATTCGCAGACCGCCAATGAGCTTGGTCGTTGCTTGGGTTCCGCCGGCTATGACGTTACGATCGCGACCGACGGCGAGAACGGCCTGCGCTTTGGTCGCTCCGCCGAATATGTTGTGATGACCGTTGATCGTGCCTTGCCGGGCATCGATGGGATCGAAGTGATCCGGCGCCTCAGGCAATACGGGATCGGGACACCTGCGTTGATCATCAGCGCGCTTGGCCAAGTCGCCGATCGCGTGGACGGCCTGCGTGCAGGCGCCGACGACTACCTGGTGAAGCCGTTCGCCCTCGTGGAAATGCTGGCTCGTGTTGATGCGCTCTCCCGGCGGAGCACTTCGGTCTGGCAGGAAACAACGCTGCGGGTGGGGGATCTGGAAATGGACCTCGTGGCTCGAACCGCGTACCGGGCCGGCCGACAGATCGGGTTAAGGCCCCGCGAATTCAGGCTCCTCGAGTACCTTGCCCGCCACGCTGGCGAGGTCATCACGCGAAACCTGCTGCTGCAGCACGTCTGGGGTCTGGATTTCGATCCTGCGACGAATCTGATTGATGTTTACGTCGGACGTCTGCGAAGAAAGATCGACAGCGAACAGGCCTATCCGCTCATTAACACGGTGCGGGGTGTCGGGTTCTGTATCCGGGCCGCGGCGTGAAGCCTGGCAGTTGGATATCGGGATTCGTGGTCTAGGCATCGAGCTCCTCCGGCCGCTTTGTGCGATGGGGCCGCCGAATACGCGATTGAAGTTGCGGAAGTCGCGGTGGATCTGAAAGTGCAACGCTGGTTTGACGATCCGTCGAGCACATGGCGATGGGTGATCAAGCTGGGTTTCTGGCGCGGTGATCTGAACGGAGCGGGTGCGCCGCGTAGCCCCGAAGGTGAGCTGGCTTGCCGAGCCGTAGCTCGCTAGCCCCTTGGGCTCGGCGCGGCATCCTTCACTCACTTCGCGAGCGAAGGCTGGTGCCCGGCAGGAATCGAACCTGCAACCAGACCGTTATGAGCGGCAGGGTATCGATCGCCGTTGTTGAGTTTCCTTCGTTTTCATTCGGGTTCGATCGCGTTCGTCACGGTTAGTTCGCGCTGTTTCTGGAGCGAAACTAGTGCGGTTATTCGCGCTGGAAAGGAGTTGCATGGTGCGCTCGAACGCAGGCCTCGCTTCCTTTGTGCCAAAGGCAAGCCGAACCAACCGGCGATTAAAGATGTCGTAGCCGGAAAGGAGTTTCCGCTTCAAACTCGCGCGCGGGACGTAGTTTGCTGTTTACGCTGGCTAGGTGGCTTCGCAGAGCGGACATCGACCGTCCGCTGCGGTGACGAGCTGCCGCCCGATCTCACGCCGCAGCGCTTCCCTGTCCCATGTCGATCCGTCGCTCTTGGTGATCCTCTTGGCGAGTTCGAGCGCGTGGCTCTCGGCGGCATCGTCTCCCACCCGGATGAGGACCTCCTCGTGGAACGGGCACACGGTCGTCGAGCGGGTCGTCTCGAGCGCGTAGCGCACAACGGCCGCGAGGTCGTCACGGTGAAGGTCCACGGACATCATGGCTCTCCTGAGCACCACGATGAAGCTTTCGGATCGAGGGTCGAACGCAAATCAGCCCCGGCTTCCGCAGAAGGAGCGCCGAGGCTGATTGTTCGCTGCGTCCATTTTCCAGTTCTTTTTTCCAGTTCTTTGGCAGTGAAACCCGCGGTGCCAAGTTTGGTTCCAGCGAAACCGGCCGGGCGGCCGCTCTCCGAGCCGGCCCTCTTGTTGCGGGTCTTGGCGCAGTCGACAGGCGAAGACTCGGAGTGTCTAAGAGTCCGGGCTCCGCCTCCTCGCGCAATCGGCGTCGTAGCGCCCTGATGCAGTTCATTGCTAGGCCCGCCCCTGCGGTTCGCCTTGACCCACCTCAACTACGGAGAGAGCACTAAGTAGTGATCCGTAATTTCGCCGATGGGCGGTGAGGGCGCATGTTCGCGGCATGCGGCGGCAGATCCTGTTCAAGTGCCCGCGCACGGGAATAACCGTTCAGCTCCGGCTGGACGAGGAAGCCCTGGAAGCGCGTAAACCCGAAGACACCCACGTCCCGGTGTGGTGCCCGGCGTGCACATCGCTGCACTTCGTCAACAGCACGACGGGCCAGCTTCTTGGCGAAGCGCGGGGGCGGCCCGGGTCGCGTCGTCAGGAGCCGACCTGATCCGTCGCGTCGGCGGTCGCACCCATTTGGCGCGGAGCCGGTCGGACGACGCGCGCGCGATCGTGCTGCACACTTTAATCCTGGCGGCCGCTTTCGGCGCAGGCTCGGTTGGCGGCGGCCTTCATGAGCGCGGCGCCTTCGGCCATAGTCTCGAGCGCGCCAATGCGCTGGACCCGCGCCGACAACCGCGAGGTCAGACTGGCGCCAACGGGTCAGTCGAAAATGCGTCCGCGACCAAGGATTGCTTTCGGGTCGAAAACGGACTTCAGCAGACGCATCGTCCTGAGTTCCGCGGGGCTTCGAGAAAGGTGCAGCCAAGCTTTCTTGTCGATGCCGATGCCGTGCTCGGCCGAGATCGAGCCGTTGTGTCGGGCGACCAGGTGATAGATCTTCTCCGCGGCTTCGTGGTGTCTGGGGGTTCGAATGACATAGTGCAGGTTGCCGTCGCCGACGTGGCCGAACACGATCAGTTCGGTTGAGGGATCGATGGCCCTCAGTTCGGCTTGGCCGTCCCGAAGAAAGTCCGCGATCCGGTACGTTGGAACGCTGATATCGAGGCCGACGACATGTTGAAGACTACGGACATAGTCGGCACAGGAATCTCGCATATCCCACAACGATCGGAATTCCCGAGAGGATTGTGAAACGACCCCATCGAGTGCGAGACCGTCTTCGATTTCCTGCATCAAGCACGAAGCAAACGTCTCAACAATGGACGACTCGCTGACGGACTGGACTTCGGTGAGCACGTAGGCGGGGGCGGTTGTTCGGATCGGTCGTGGAATGCCGAGAAACCTGACGACACCATCAACCGCTTCTGGAAGCATGAGTTCGAAGGCCGACAGAGAAGGACCAAGAGCTCGTCGCAGCCGGCCAAGGAGGCCCAACGCCGCCTCGACGGACGGCACCGCTAGGAAGGCGTTGGCTTCGGCGACGGGCTTGGGATGCAAACGCAGCCTCGCACGAGTAACAACGCCCAGCGTGCCCTCGCTGCCTATGAACAGCTGGTTCAGATCGTAGCCGGTGTTGTCCTTGTCCAGACCGCGCAGTGAGGAAAGTATCGTGCCGTCGGCCAGGACCGTTTCCAGGCCTGCGACCTGAGCCCGGAACATGCCATACCGCAACACGCGAATGCCGCCGGCGTTGGTTGCGATATTGCCGCCGATGGTCGCCGTCCCCCTGGATCCGATATCGACCCCGAAAACATGCCCGGCCGCGTCAGCCGCCTCCTGCACAGCTTGGAGCGGTGCTCCCGCTTCCACGAGGATTGTGGCGCCGTCCTCAGAAATCTCTTCTATGGCGGTCATGCGCTCCAACGACAGAACCGCCTCGCCTCCGACGACACGATGCGCGCCCGAAAGGCCGGTGCGACCGCCTTGGACGACAAGTGGCTGCTCAAGCTCGTTGCATGCGGCGAGGCATTCGGAAACCTCCGCAGTTGACCTTGGTCGAAGGACAAATCGCGGCGGCGCAGAGTGCTTTCCCCTGCGGTCTTCCCGATAGCGCGGGTCGACCGAATCGCCGACCAGAAGCGCACCTCGCGCCAACTTGCTGGACAAGCGCTCGAGCAGGACCCGAAGGGCCGGTTCAGGAGCGGCCGGGTTGGCGCCAGACTTGATCGGGTTCACGGCACCGTTGCTCCGAGAAAACGCAAGGTCCAGGTTAGTGTCACCCGCCTGTTTGTCAAACCTGTCACTGCCGCAGCTCGCCGCGGACATCGTGGCCGGCAAGATCAAGGTGCGCGTCGTGATTGATGTGAAGGCGTAGGGTCGCCTCTCAAGGCAGGATATGCCGCCGGTCGGCTGGAATAACCAAGGGCAGCGCCGATGGCTCGGGCTGCCTCCATGACGTGAACCGAATACTCCTTGATCTGCTTGCGCTTGATGCGCGTATCGGGCCCGGACATGCCGATTGCTCCAACGAGCTCACCGGAGCGGCCGAGGATCGCGCAAGCGCAGGCCGCGATGCCCTCGCGCCACTCGCCATGCAACACGGAGGAGTAACCCTGCGCGCGTGCCAGCTCGATGTCCTCACGCAGCTCCTTGATCGTCGTTCGTGTCGTTTCGGTGTAGCGCCTGAGATGCGGCCGGAATCGTTCCAGGTAATCATCAGGCATATGCGCGAGCATCGCCTTGCCCGTCGCCATGGTGAACGCGGGGGCGCGCATGCCTACGCTCGTATGCGCGCGGATGTGGTGAGCGCTTTCGATCTTGTCGACATAGACGACGTCCGTATCCTCGAGCACGGAGAGATGAATGGTTTCGCCAGTGATCTCGGCAAGCTTCGCCATCGCCGGCCGCGCGACGTTGATGAGGTCCATTCGGTGGATCACGTGGCTGCCGAGGGCCCAGATCTTGGTCGTGAGCTCGTATGTGCTGTGCGGGGGTATCTGGCGCACATAGCCTTGTGACTGCAACGTCATCAGCAGCCGATGCACGTTGCTCTTGGTGAGCTTCAGCTCGCCCGCGAGGTCCGTGACCCCACGGGGCTGCTCGCTCAGAGCAAGTGCTTCCAGGAGGCGCAGTCCCTTGGTAAAAGCCTTATCCATCCACCAGCCAAATTAGAATGATCTTTCGCTCGATCTAGCATGGCCGCGCAATCGGCCATAGCCCGCGGGTGGGACCAACCCCAATCATTTCGGATCGGGGCTGGTCAGCCGGCCTATTGGGCCAGCAGGGCGTTAAGCTTCTCCTGCCCGTACTCTTCGTTGGTGGAATTTCCTGCCGGCGAAGCTGCGCCCCAATAATCCGGGCTCCATTCGATTGCTTTCGACACGTTGTCCGGATTGTTGGCCCAGTAGCGGGCAAGCTTCTTGTCGGTCGCCGCCTCGAACACAATGGGGGAGGGAAGGGCGACCGGGAAGGTCGAAGTGAGCTGCGCCGCGCGCTTGGCCTCGAGCCGCCAGGACAGCAGCTTCAGCGCGTTGTCGTAGTTCGGAGCTCCCTTGGGTATCGAGAAGAAGTCGTAGTAGACGAAGCCCTGATTGAAGGTCAGGTCGATCGGCGCACCCTCCAGGGCGAGCTTGCTCATGGAGCCGGTGTAGGCCATGCACATGTCGGCTTCGCCATCGAGCAGGAGCTGCGGCGGCTGCGCGGCCGTGGTCCACCATTTCGCAATATAGGGTTTGATCTCCTTGACCTTCTTCAGCGCCCGCTCCATGTCGATCGGGTAGAGCTTGCTCTTCTCCACGCCGTCGGCCATCAGCGCCGCCTCGAATACGAACCTCGGCCAAGCGGGCATGCAGCGTCGCCCGGGAAACTTCTTCACGTCCCAGAAGTCGGCCCAGCTCGTCGGTACATTGTCCCCTTTGTACTTGTCCTTGTTATAGACAAGGCCGACGCCGATCACCTGCAATGCCACGCCCTTCTTGCGCTTCAAATTCTCCGGCATCGCCGCCAGGGTCTGTTTAGCTGCGTCTGACAGCTTGGAGTAGTCGATGTCGGCCAGGCAGCAGTCGCCGAG
The DNA here is from genome assembly GCF_051167795.1 of Bradyrhizobium sp. HKCCYLS1011. NCBI lineage: Bacteria > Pseudomonadati > Pseudomonadota > Alphaproteobacteria > Hyphomicrobiales > Nitrobacteraceae > Bradyrhizobium > Bradyrhizobium sp. HKCCYLS1011. The sequence continues at coordinate 495,243 of NZ_JBNPTT010000004.1, forward strand.
CAACTTCGTTTCCTGGTCGAAGATGAACGTCAGGTCCCATTGCGCCTTGCCGGCTTCGGCTTGCGCCTTGATGCGCGGGCCGCTACGGGCCTCCTGTACGGTGACGACCTTGATGCCGGTCTCCTTCTCGAACGGGTCGTACATGACCTTGCGCAATGCATCGCCGTATCCGCCACCTGGGTCCTGCATGATCACGACGTTGCTCTGCGCATGACACGGGGCCGTTCCCATTGTGACAAACACGGCAGAGGTCAGAGCGAAAGCCGACAGTCGCAAGCGTCTCATTCCCAGCATTTTATCTTTCCTCCATTTGACATCGATCTGTATCACGCCGCCTTCCGCGACGCGGCGAGAACGGGCCGTGCAAGGACGAGCCCTGCGATTACCAGCAGCACCTCCAGCGTCGAGACCACGGCCAGCACCGGATTGAGGCGATAGTTGATGTCGCCCCACAGCATGAGCGGAAGCGTCTTCAATTGCGCGCTCGAGAGGAACAGCGTCAGCACCAATTCGTCGAACGAGTGCAGGAAGGCGAAGAACGTCGCTGCAGCGAGGCCCGGCATGATGGCCGGCATCGTCACGAGGCGGAACACCGTCAGAGCCGACGCGCCATGGACAGAGGCCGCCTGTTCGAGCCTCGCATCGACGCCTTGAAGCGAGGCGGACAGGATCACCACGACGATGGGAAGGCCGCCGATCGCATGCGCGGCGGCGAGGCCAAAGACGGAGCCGACGAGATCGAAACGCAGAAACAAGCTGTAGAGCGATAGGCCGAGAACGACCGGAGGAACGATGATCGGGCTCACCAGAAACAGCATGATGGCGGATTTGCCGCGAATGCTGCTCCGGACGATGCCGAGTGCTGCCGACGCGCCTAGCACGATCGCAATGCCGGCCGACATCGCCGCGACGATAAGGGATGTCCAGAACGCCCGCATCCAATTGGAATCGGAAAAGAACTGCTCATACCAGCGCAGCGAGAAGCCCGGCGGCGGGAAGGTCAGATAGCTCGCGTTGCTGAAGGAAATGATCATCACCACGATGATCGGTAGGATGAGAATGGCAATGACCATGCCCCCCATGATGCGAACGCTCCAGGTCCCGCAACTCGCCGGCAGGCGCCCGAACAACCTCAGAATAGGCCAACCGATCAGGTCGGCAGCTGAAGCGCCGAGACCGCGATGGCTCGCTTTGGCGTAGCGGTCTGTCGGAATTGGCGCGGTCTCCGTCAGCTTGCGGCCGCCCCAGATGAACTCGAAGCCGAGGAAGCGCCCGGCCACGGCGACAACCGCCAGCGTGATGGTCAGCAGCACCACGCCCAAGGCCTGCAAAAATCCTTCTGATGTGACCGAGTCTGCCTGCTGCGTGATATGCATGGCGAACATCTGGTCGCCGGGTCCCCCGAGCAGAGTCGGCGTGATGAAGAAGCCGATCGCGGCGACGAAGACCAGCAGGAAGCCTGCGCCCATGCCGGGCAAGGTCAGCGGGAACGATACGCGCCAGAATGCCGCGATCGGCCCGGCGCCGCTCGCCAGCGCTGCTCGGGGCAGGCTTTGATCAAGGCGCGCCACGCTGGAATAGATCGTCAGCACCATCAGCGGCAGGAGCACCGCGGTCATGCCGAGCAGCACGGTGCCGCGATTGAAGAGAAGCTGCACAGGCTCGCTCAATATGCCGAGCGAGACCAGCAGCTTGTTGACCGGCCCGTTGCGGCCGAGCAGGACCATCCAGGCATAGGTCCGGATCAGGATGGCAATGAAGTAGGGCAGTACGATCGCGGTCGCGATCAAGACCTGGGCCATGCCGCGACTGCGGTGAATGAGGAGCGCAGTCGGATATCCGAACAGCAAGCACAGACCTGCGACCGTCACCGAGATCTGCATCGTGCGGACGAGCGAATCCCAATAGAGCGGTATCGCGAAGACCCGCTCGAAATACGACGACCATGATGGCCCACTCACGCTGATCCGGATGAGGTCGATCAGCGGGAGGACGTAGATGAAGGAGAGAAAGGCAAGCGCGGGCAGGAGCAACAGCGCCGGATCCTTCAATCTCCTGGCCAGATCGAGGGTCGCAGGACGGTCTGCGGGGGCGCCGATCGATGCGGAGGTCATGCAAGCACCCAGCAGTCCGCGGCGTCCCAGCTCACGTGGAGGCGATCCCCGACGGCGGGCAGGGGCCGGTTGGCCATGTCGGTACACCTGATCAGGAGTGGCTCTCCGCTCTCCATTCGCGCCTCGATCCGCAAGATCTCGCCGAGGAAGATCGCGGATGTGACGCTGACCGGCACGGAATTCGCAGTCGGCTCGTTCGACACGGCAATGCGTTCCGGACGCACCAGCACGGTCGCACGCCCAACATCGATCGTGTCGCGGCTTTCGGCGCAGAACACGTATCCCGCGCGGTTCTTCATCGTCAGCGTTGATCCGCGCTTCTGGAGAATATCCGCCTCGATCAGGTTGCTCTCGCCGACGAACGAGGCGACGAAGCGGTCGGTCGGATGCCGATAGATGTCCAGCGGCCGGCCGATCTGAACGATCCTGCCGGCGTTGAGCACTGCAATGCGGTCGCTCATCGTCAGCGCTTCTCCCTGGTCATGGGTGACGAACAGGATCGTGCTGCCGATGGTCTGGTGGAGGTCGCGGATCTCGATCTGGATCGACTCCCGCAGCCGCCTGTCCAGGGCGCTGAGGGGTTCGTCCATCAGCACGACCTTGGGCCTCTTGACGATGGCGCGGGCGATCGCGACGCGCTGCTGCTGCCCACCCGACATCTGGGAGGGAGATTTCGTCGCATGCTCGGTCAGCCGCATGATTTCGAGCGTTTCCGCGACGCGTCGCTCGGTCGTGGCCCGGTCGACGCCGGCCATGCGAAGCGGAAACGCGACGTTCTGGCTGACCGTCATGTTCGGAAAGAGCGCGTAGCTCTGGAAGACCATGCCAAAGCCGCGCTTGTGCGTAGGTACGTTGTGGACAGGCTTGCCGTCGACGAGGATTTCGCCGCTGTCGAGGCTTTGGAATCCGGCCACGAGGTTGAGCAGCGTCGTCTTTCCACTGCCGGAAGGGCCAAGAAGCGTGATGAACTCGCCCGGCTCAATATCGATACTGATCCGGTCGACGGCATGAAAGCTGCCGTATCGCTTCACCGCTTCGCGGACGGCAATGCTCGATCCGATGGCGTCACCTTCGCGGAGGCGACCGGTCCGCGACGTCCGAACGTTTGCATCGCCGGAGCGCATTGCGCGCAGAGCCGCGGGCTCACCCATTCTCTCCCTCCCAGGTGTTCTATATTGTAGAACGTTATTCCAATTATTCTTGGCGCTGCGTCATATCTTGTCAAGTCGAGCTGCCCGATCGCAACGCAATGGCGCGCCCGGTGATCAGTTAGGGGAGGGCGGTGCTGCAAACGGAGGCCGTCGCCGGCCAACCCAGATTGACAGTGTCGTCCAAATTCGCCTAACTTAATTTGAAATAGCGTTCTATAATATAGAACATGCCTCGGGGAGGATGATGGTGTTGAGCGAGCCTCGCGTAATGGCGAAGCACATCGAGCCGGGCATGCGCATGGCGCTCCCGGTCGACTACGCCGGCGTCTCCATGGCTATGACGCGGCCGATCATCGAGCATGGCGCGGGCAATCTCCATCTGGTCTGCGTTCCAACCGGCGGATTGCAGGTCGACCAGCTCGTCGGCGCAGGTCTGGTCCGGACGGTGGAGACCAGCGCCGTCTCGCTGGGTGAGGCCGGTGGCGCGCCCCGGTTCAACGCTGCTGTCAAGGAAGGCGCCGTTCGATTGAAGGACGCAACGTGTCCTGCCATCTATGCCGGCTTGATGGCGGCGCAGAAGGGCAGTCCCTTCATGCCGCTTCGAGGGCTGATCGGAACCGACCTGCTCCGCCATCGCGACGATTGGCGGGTCGTCGACAATCCGCTGGCGGACGGAGGCGATCCGATCGTGCTGATCCCAGCCATCGAGCTCGACGTCGCGATCTTCCACGTGCCGATGGCTGATCGCTTCGGCAATGTCTGGATCGGCCGGCGCCGCGAGCTTGCCGCAATGGCCTACGCCTCGCGGATTGTCCTCGTCACGGTGGAGCGAATCGTCGAGGAGAATCTGCTTGCGGATGAGATGAGCGCCGCCGGCGTACTGCCTGCGCTCTACGTCACGGAGGTGGCGCGCGCTCCGAAAGGGGCTTGGCCCTACGGCCTGTGGGGTGAATATCCGGCCGACAGCGCAGAGATCGCACGGTACGCGAAAGCTGCGCGAACCGCTGATGGCTTCTCGGCCTACATGGCCCAGGCGCAGATGGAGTCAGCGTCATGACCGAGATCCTTCCTCGCGAAGTGCTGATCTGCACGATCGCGCGGCTGCTAGATGGGGTGAGGCATGTCGCGGTCGGAGCCTCGTCTCCTATTCCTGCGGCCGGCGCGATGCTTCTGCGCGCGCTCAAGGAAACGGGGGGCGTCATCGGCCCGCGCATTTCCATCCTCGGGTCCGTCGAGCACAATTTCTTCACCAACGGTTCGGCGGAACTGTTCGATTGCGCGGGTCAAGGTCGGATCGATGCGTTCTTCCTCGGCGGCGGTCAGATTGACGGCTTCGGCAACGTGAACCTCGTCGGCGCCGGGAGCTATCCGCGCTCGAGCGTGCGGTGGCCGGGCTCGTTCGGATCGGCCTATCTCTATTTCGTCGTGCCGCGCGTCATCCTGTTCCGTGAGGAGCACACGCCGCGCGTCTTCGTGGAGAAGGTGGACTTCATCAGCGCCCCGGGCGTCAGCGAGGACGGAATTTACCGACGCGGCGGCCCCGTCGCCTTGCTGACCAGCAAGGGTCTCTTCCGCTTCGACAAAAGCAGACCGGGATTCGAGCTCGAAAGTGTTCATCCCGGGCATGATCTTGCGGAGATCAAGCAGGCAACCGGCTTTCGGTTCGCCCATGACGCCGAGCCGCGGCAGACCGCGCTGCCCGATCGATCGACGCTCGACCTGCTCCGCGGCCGCGTCTTAGACGAACTCGCCGAGACCTATCCCGAATTCGCTGCGCAGATGCGGCAAGATCTTGCGGCGGTCGACGCATGACCAGGGTCAAGCGGGTCCCGCATTGCAGCCATTGGGGTGCGTACACGATCCTCGTCGAGAATGATCGCATTGTGGGCGTCGAGCCCTTCGAGCACGATCCGGCGCCGTCCCCCATCATCCATTCCATCGCCGAATGGGCCAATCCGGAGCGGCGCGTGCTGAGACCAATGGTCCGGTCCGGCTGGCTGGACAAACGTGAGAAAAGCGATCGCCGGGGCCGGGGCCGGGAGAAATTCGTGCCGGTGAGCTGGGACGAGGTGACGACGCTGGTCGCCGGCGAAGTGCGCCGCGTGGCCGGTACGTTCGGCAATGCGTCGATCTTCGCTGGCTCCTATGGTTGGACCAACTCCGGCCGTCTGCATCATGCTTCTTCTCTTCTCAAGCGCATGCTCAATCTGGTCGGCGGCTTCACCAGACACGTCGACACCTATTCCATCGCGGCAGGACCTGTGATCTTGCGTCACACGCTGGGCAGTGACGACGCATGCGGCGGCCGCGCCAATACGCTCGATACCATCGCGCAGCACACCGAGACCCTGGTGGTGTTCGGCGCCCTGTCGCCGCGAACCGCGCAAAACGAGGCCGGTGGAATCGGCAGCCACCGGCTTGAAACCTATCTCAGGGAAATCGTCGAACGCGGCGTCAAGATCGTTCACGTCTCGCCGCTCAAGGACGATCTGCCCGACTGGGTCAACGCCGAATGGTGGCCGATCCGGCCGAACACAGACACCGCGCTGATGCTCGGCCTTGCCGGTGAGATTGTGAAGGCAGGCCGGCACGACACGGATTTCCTCGCGCGTTGCACCAGCGGCGCGGACCGCCTGCTCGGCTATCTCGAAGGCAAGACGGATGGCGTGCGCAAGGAAGCCGCGTGGGCCGCGGAGATCTGCGGCCTCGATGCGGACAGGATCGCCCTGCTGGCAAAGCGCCTGGTCGACACGCGCAGCATGCTGACCGTGAGCTGGAGCCTGCAGCGTGCCCATCACGGCGAACAGCCGTTCTGGGCGGCGCTCGGACTTGCATCGGTTGTCGGCCAGATCGGATTGCCGGGCGGCGGCGTCGGCTACGGCTACGCTTCCTTGGGAGGTGTAGGAGCCCCACTCAACCTCGGCAGGTCTCCAGCTATTTCACAGCTGATCAGGCCCATCGACAGCTTCATCCCGGTGGCGCGGATCAGCGACATGCTGCTCAATCCCGGCAGGCCATTCAGCTATGAAGGCGAGATCCGCACCTATCCGGATACGAGGCTGGTCTATTGGGCGGGCGGCAATCCCTACCACCATCATCAGGACCTCAATCGATTGTCGGAAGCCTGGACGAGGCCCGAAACGATCATCGTGCAGGACCCGATGTTCACGGCGACGGCCCAGCGGGCCGACATCGTGCTGCCGGCAACCACGTCGATCGAGCGCAACGATCTTGCCGGCAACAGGCGCTCCGACTTCATCCTGGCGATGAAAAAGGCCATCGAGCCGCTGGGCGAAGCCCGTTCCGACTTCGAGATCTTCAACGCGATTGCCAGCAAGCTCGGAGTGGCCGAACGGTTCAACGAAGGTCGTGACGAGATGGGCTGGATCCGGCATCTCTACGAAGCCTGCCGCGGCGACGCTTCGGAGCGCTTCGGCTTTGCGATGCCGGATTTCGATGCGTTCTGGGAAGCCGGCTATGCCCGCTGCCCGGCCAAGGCAGAGCATACGTTCCTGGCCGACTTCCGCAACCAGCCGGAGGCGCACGCGCTCAGGACCGAAAGCGGGAAGATCGTGCTCGGCAGCGAGACCCTGGCCAGGCTGGACTATGCCGACTGCCGCGCGCATCCCGCCTGGATCGAACCGGCTGAATGGCTCGGCAACGCCGCCGATGCGGGCCAGATGCACCTTATCTCGCACCAGCCGGTTGGTCGTCTTCACAGCCAGCTCGAAACCGGCGCATCGAGCCGTGCCATGAAGCGCAACGGCCGTGAACGGGCTCGCCTTCATCCTGACGACGCGGCTGCTCTCGGCATCGCTGATGGCGGGACGATCCGTATCTGGAACGGCCGCGGGGAATGCCTTGCGACGGCAGAGGTCACCGACAAGATCCGTCAGGGCGTGCTGGTGCTTCCGACCGGTGCCTGGTTCACGCCGACAGGAAATAGCGGCCTCGAGGTCGCCGGCAATCCGAACGTGCTCACGCTTGACATCGGCACATCTCAATTCGGACAGGGCTGTTCGGCCCACACCTGCCTCGCGAGAGTCGAGCCGTACGCCGCCGATCGGCGCGATGCGTTCGAGGCCTATCAGGAATCGCTCGTCGCGCTCGCGGCAGTCTAACAGGAGCTTTTGAACGTGTCTGCGCCCGCCATCAGCCGCTTTCCCGTCCCCGACATCGCGACGCTCCCCGAGGATATCCGCTCGCGGATTGAGGCGGTTCAGGAGAAGTCCGGCTTCGTCCCCAACGTCTTCCTGACGCTTGCGCATCGCCCGGACGAGTTTCGGGCGTTCTTCGCCTATCACGACGCACTGATGGACAAGCCCGGCCCGATCACCAAGGCCGAGCGCGAGATGATCGTCGTCGCGACCAGCAGCGCCAATCAATGCCAGTATTGCGTTGTCGCCCACGGCGCCATCCTGCGCGTGCGGGCGAAGAATCCGCGGATCGCGGACCAGATCGCCGTCAACTATCGCAAGGCCGATATCACTGCGCGGCAAAGGGCGATGCTCGATTTCGCGATGAAGGTCTCAGCGCGAGCCTATGAGGTGGACGACTCCGACGTTCAGGATCTGAAGGAGCACGGATTCACGGAGGAGGACGTCTGGGACATAGCGGCTATCGCTGCATTCTTCGGCATGTCGAACCGCCTCGCTAACGTCACAAGCATGCGTCCGAACGATGAGTTCTTTGCAATGGGCCGCTGATCGTCTCGGACGAAGACCGCGATGGTATCGCTTGTCATCGACAGACGATTCCGGGGGCCCGCCCAACTCCGGCAATGGAGACGTCTCGCCAAGCACGTCGCCGGAGGTGCCAAAGTGACATTGTGCGCCCTACCACCGCAGGAGCGGCCGCTTGCTGAGTTGGCACCAAGAGGTGTTGGCCAAAGCACGAACCACGTGGCTGCTGACCGACCTGCAGGTTTAGTTCGGAGCAATGGCATCAACGAGAGTGGGAGCAGCGTATGACCAGCCGCGAAGCAGAGCGCGAACTTCGTCAGTCCATCATCGACGCTTGTCGCGAGATGGCAGCGCAAGGTATCAACCAGGGAACCTCTGGAAATATCAGCGTCCGAACCGATGATGGCATCCTGCTCACGCCGTCCGGTCTTGCATACGACCGCATGAAGCCCGAGGACATCGTGGTCATGAAGTGGGATGGTTCATGGACCGCGTCGGCCAGCAACGTTCCGTCGACGGAGTGGCGTTTTCACCTCGATATCCTGAAATCGAAGCAGGAGGTCGGCGCCGTCGTTCACGCGCATCCAATCTTCTGCACCATCATCGCGATCATGAATCGATCGATTCCCGCGATCCATTACATGATCGCCGCGGCCGGCGGTAACGACATCCCCTGCGCGCCGTACGCGCAATACGGCACGGCCGAGCTGTCGCAGGCGGCCTTGGACGCGCTTCGCTATCGCCGCGCCTGCCTGCTCGCACATCACGGTCTGATCGCCATCGGTCCCAACCTGCGCAAGGCCATGTGGCTCGCGGTGGAGGTCGAGGTGCTCGCCAAGCAGTATCACGGTTGTCTTCAACTTGGCTCTCCTCCGCTGCTGCCGGACGAGGAGATCGACAGCATCCTGAAGCGGTGGGGGCAGTACGGCTTGCGCGATAGCGACGACACGCCCAAGACTCCTCAGCACTCGAACTAGATCACCATCAAACCACTGTCCCGCGAGAATTCATGGCCCACACTCACGACGTCAGCGTCTGCGGCACTTATATCATGGATATTCTGGGCGTCCCGGTGACCGAGATTCCGCCCGGTGGCGGCCGCTTGCTGATCGAAGAAATTCGGCTCGCGGTCGCCGGCACTGCCGGCGGAACGGTCGTCCCTTGCGCGCGTCTGGGACTGAAGGCGCTCGCGGTGGGCGCCGTCGGCTCCGACGAGAAGGCAGACTGGGTGTTGAACGCGCTGGAGCGTGAAGGGATCGACATCTCTCTCATGGAGCGAATGGCCGATAGTCCGACTTCGGCCACGATCCTGCCGATTCGACCCGACGGCTCGCGTCCAGTCATGCACGCAAGAGGCGCTTCCGCTCGCTGGCGGATCCCACCCGAAACACAAAAGGCTGCTTGTCGGAGCAAGATTCTGCATCTTGGTGGGGTGGGCTCACTGCTTGCGATGGACGGAGCGCCTTCTGTCGCGTTGCTGCGGGACGCGAAGGCGGCCGGTTGCACGACGACGCTGGATCTCATCCAGGCGCGCCGCGAAACCCTGGCGCTGGTCGAGCCGTTGCTGCCCTACGTCGACTTCTTCATGCCGAGCATCGACGAGACCAATGCCATGGTCGGAACCGACGATCCCGCCGCGTGTGCGCGGTTCTTCATCAACAAGGGAGCGGGGGCCTGCGCGATCTCCCTCGGTGGCGACGGCTCATTCGTGATGACGAGCGACGGACGTCAGTTCACGGTGCCGGCGTTCGAGGTCGCGGTCCGCGATACTTCGGGATGCGGCGATTCCTACACCGGTGGCTTCATCGCCGGGCTGGTTCGCGACTGGGACCTGCTCGACTGCGCCAAACTCGCGACTGCGACGGCCGCGATCGTCGCGACGGGGCTGGGTTCGGGCGCCAATCTCGTATCGTTCGAGGAGACCGTGCGAGCCATGAACACGCTCCCGGTCCGCAGGCCTGCTCGCGCCTGATCTTTTCAGACCATCAAAGAGTTCATCCGAACAACACAGGAGAACGCAACATGGCCCGACATGCGATCGTGACGGGAGCCAGTCGCGGAATTGGGCGCGCGATAGCCATTGGTCTTGCGGGGCGCGGCTACGATCTGGCGCTGACCGACCTGGCGGGCCAGGAGAAGGTTCTTCTTGAGACCGTTGCTGAGGTCAGAGAGCTCGGCGGCCGCTGCATTCCAGTGCTGGGCGATGTCAGCGCCATCGACGATTGCAGGCGGGCCGTGGCTGACGCCGTGCAGGGTCTCGGGCACATCGATGTCCTCGTCAACAATGCGGGGATCCTCAGGCTGGCGACCATCGAGGAACTGACGGCCGATACGTGGGACCAGACGTTCGCCGTGAACACGCGCGGCGTCTTCCAGATGACCCAGGCCGTGGTGGCGCATATGAAGTCGCGCAAATACGGACGGATCGTCAACATCGCCTCGCTTGCCGCCCGAACGGGCGGTCCGGGACAGTCGCACTACGCGGCGTCCAAGTCGGCGGTGGTCGGCTTCACGCGAGTTTCATCCATGGAATTCGGGGGATACGGCATCACTGTCAATGCCGTATGTCCGGGCATCATCGTGACGGAGATGGGACTGAACAATCTCCGCGATCCGGAGCGGGTCGCCTATTTCGAGAAAGTCACGGACCTGCACCGGCTCGGGCAGCCGGAGGATGTCGTCGGTCCCGTGGCGTTCTTTGCGTCAGACGATTCTGCCTTTGTGACCGGCCAGGCCTTGAACGTGGATGGAGGTATCTTCTACAGCTGACAACCGGGGGTGACTGTAACCTATTGCGATCTCTAGGGTCGCTTTCTCGCGGTTTTTCGGAGTTCGTGTTGATCTGTGTAGCGGACTGCGCAGCTTTTGATTCCGCTGTTCGGAGGTTTGTTTAAAGCAAAGTTCGTTCCCAATCCAAGTCCTTGCAGTCGGCCTCGGTTCTTCACTTGGAAGTCAGCATCGGAAGCACCGCCCGGTCGGGGACCATGGCCAATGTACGGTTGGATGTTTTGCTGTGAGCCATTGATCTGCAATGATCGGCTTTTGCTGCCGTTGGGGCAAATCTCTTGTAAAATCAACGGCGGCCGGTGTCTCTCAATCAGCGGGTCCCAGGTTCGAGCCCTGGTGCGCCCACCAAACCTTTCAAGGACTTACACGAAGCCACCGTTTGAGAGTGCCGAAGTCACGCCGCCCCCTGCACTTGGCGAGAGCCGTCTGCAACACATAGGCCGGCTGGATGCTTGGGCGCTCTCGTTCGCAACACGGTTCCCATTGCCTTCGTCATCGAGGTTCTCTCCGACCGCTGGGAGTGAATCATGACCACGATATTTGCGAGCGTTCGACAATCAGAGTTGGAGCAGGAACTTACTTGGCTCCGCGACATAAGACCATTCCGACTTCTCCTCCCTCCTGCTGTATGCCAAAGTCTTCTCCGGCCGTACAACGGGACAAGGGGAAATCCGAATCATGATCATGGATCGTGGAATTGCCGACCCCGACGCGATGGGCGAGCGGGCTGTGGCTGGGCTTCCGTCGCGGCTTCTCAATCGCCGGGCGTTTCTGTTCGGCTCCGCGGCTGGTCTCGCCGCATTGGGCCTGGCCGGTTGCGCATCCGACTACATGAGTCTGGCCGAGGCGGGGAAAGTGTACGGACCTGTGCCCGACGAGAAATTCCCGATCCCTGCGGTCGATGTTAGCAAGATCAATCCGAAATATTTTCGCAAGACAGTGCGCTACGACAGCAATGAGGCGCCCGGTACTATTATCGTTGATCCCGGCAAATACTACGTTTACCGCATCGAGGGCGAGGGAAACGCTACCCGCTATGGCGCCAATGTCGGCCGCGATGGGTTTCGATGGAGCGGGGAGGCTTATGTCGGGCGCAAGGCCGAATGGCCTACCTGGACGCCACCGAAGGAGATGATCGCGCGCCAGCCGGAGGCGGGAAAATATGCTCGCGGCATGCCGGGAGGTCTCGACAATCCCCTTGGTGCCCGCGTGCTCTACCTCTATCAAAATGGGGTGTACACGCTTTACACGATCTATAGCACCAGCGACCCCGAAACGATCGGGAACGGCATTACGAGCGGCTGCACCGGCCTCCTCAGTCAGGACATGATCGATCTCTATTCGCGAACGCCCGTCAAAACGAAGGTGATCGTGCTGCCGGCATAAGGCAACCGTCGACCGTAGCATCTCAACCCGGCTCTCACTGCTGCGAACTGCGTCATGCGGAAGATTGGATAAGATATCGTGCTCCTGATGATCGCGGTCGAGACTCCGGGCATGAATTGCATTCTCCGTCCGGATGTCTAAAGAGCTGCGTCTATCAATCGCTCGCGCATGCGCGGGACCACGAAATCGACGAAAGCGCGCAGCTTCAAGGGCAGCCGGCTCTGTGTGTCGTAGACGAGATGCACGAGGCGTGGCGCCGGCTCGAAGGATTCGAGGACGAGCTTGAGCCGGCCGCTGCGGACGTAGTCGACGATCTGGTAGGACACCGCGCGGACCAGGCCCGCCCCAGACAGCCCCGCGTCGATCGCCGCATCAATCGTGTTCACGCTGAGACGCGAGCGGAATGAGGCCGTGATCTCGGCGCCTTCGGACACGAAATCCCAGGAGCTCAACACCGACACGCTCTGAAACGAAATCACACTGTGCCGTGCGAGGTCGTCGGGCGTGGATGGGATGCCGTTCGTAGCGAGATAGTCGGGACTTGCGCAGATCACGTGTCGCACCGTGCCCAAACGCGTCGCGATCAGGCTCGAATCCGGTAGAGGGCCGATCCGCAGCGCGACATCGACCTGATCATCCAGGAAGTGCGCGACCCGATCGGTCATGACCAGCCCAACGGAAACGTCCGGGTACGCGGCCAGGAAGCGTGTCACCACCGGCAGCACATGCAACCGTCCGAACATGATCGGCGCGGTGACCACCAAGTCCCCCTTCGGCTCGGTGTATTCGCCCGCGGCCGCGCGCTCGGCTTCGGTCACCTGCTCGAGGATCGCCTTCGCGGCGCTGACATAGGACCGGCCCGCCGGCGTCAACTCCAGCCCCTTTGCGGATCGGATCAGCAAGGTTGCGTTCAGGTATGCCTCAAGCTCCGCGACCTTGCGACTGACCGTCGCCAGCGGAAGCCGGAGATCACGGCTCGCTTTCGAGAGGCTGCCGCTCTCCGCCGCCGCAAGCAGCACCGACATGGCGTCCAGGCGATCCAATGGGCTTCCATAAAGCGAGAGGTCTCCTCCCAAACTTAGCGACTGCCGCAAATTTTTGGAAGGCATAAACGACAGGGCGGCGCCACACACCACCCTGTCCGCGGCGTCCGAACCGTCGAGGAGAGACGATGACCACGACCCGCACCCACCACCGCAGCGCAACCGTAAAAGGCCACAAGATCTTCTACCGAGAGGCCGGCGACCCTTCTGCTCCCACCATTCTGCTGCTTCATGGCCTGCCGACCAGCAGCCAGATGTTCCGCGACCTGATGCCGCTGCTTTCCGATCGCTTCCATCTGATCGCGCCTGATTACGTCGGCTTCGGTCATTCGGACGCGCTGTCGCGGGATGCGTTCACCTACAGCTTCGACAGCCTGGCGTCTCATGTCGCCGGCCTGATCGAGGTGTTGAAGCTCGATTCGTACATCCTCTACATGCAGGACTATGGCGGGCCGATCGGCTTCCGCCTGTTCACGCGAGCCCCCGAGCGGGTGAGAGGCTTCATCATTCAGAACGCCAACGCCTACATCGAAGGCGTCGGTGATGCGCCCAAAAAGGTGCTGCTGCCGCTCTGGGAGAACCGCACGCCGGAAACGGAAAAGGCTGCGCGCGAGTTCGTCAGCCTGGAAGGCACCAAATTTCAGTGGCTGGTCGGGGCGAGCGATCCCGAAGCGATCAACCCGGACAACTGGATTCTCGACCAGGCGCTGCTCGATCGTCCGGGCACACAGGACTACCAGATCGATCTGCTCGAGAACTACAAGACTAACGTCGCGCTTTATCCCGAATGGCAGGCGTCTTTCCGCGCGCACCGACCGAAGACGCTGATCGTCTGGGGCAAGCACGACCCGTTTTTCATCCCGCCGGGGGCGCGCGCCTACCTGAATGATCTGCCCGACGCGAAGCTGGTCTGGCTCGATGCCGGCCACTTTGTGCTCGACGAAAACGCCCCGCAGGTCGCCGCCGAGATCAAGGCGGTCTTCGTTCCCGAAGCCAATTCCGCCGCCGGCTGAGCGAGCCCGCCGTCGACGTCCGTCGCCCATCTGCGATCAAACCTCCTCAAACTAAGAACCTCAACCATGACCAAATTGCTATACATCAAAGCTTCGCCGCGCGGCGCCGCCTCCAAGAGCAGCGCTATCGCCGATGTTTATGCAGCTGCGCTGCGCGAGCGGTTTCCCGATCTAGCCGTCGACACGCTTGACCTCGCGCAGGAAAAGCTTCCCGACTTCGACGGTGACAAGGTCTCCGCGAAGATGGCGGTCATCGCTGGTCAGGCCCACGAAGGCCGCCAGAAGACCGCCTGGGACGAGATCACGGCGGTCGCGAAGCGCTTCGTCTCCGCGGACCGCTATCTGATCGCAGTCCCGATGTGGAACGGCGGGATTCCCTACCGCCTGAAACAGTACATCGACGTGATTCATCAGCCAGGCCTGCTATGGGGCCTTGATCCCCAGACAGGTTACGTCGGACTGCTGAAGCACAAGAAAGCGGTGCTGGCGCTGACGAGCGGTGCGTTCGGCCCATCGATGCCGTCTCCGGCCTTCGGCGTCGACCATCACTCGACCTATCTGCGGGACTGGCTGAACCAAGCCGGCGTCACTGACATCGAAGAGATCCGCTTCCAGCCAACCCTTCTCAACCCGGATCCCGAGGGCAGCTTCGAGGCCGCCGCAGCGATAGCTCGGTTCCTCGCGGCTCGCGCCTGACACAGCGAAAATCGAGGAGAATGACCATGGACCGCCGCCTCCTGGTATTGGCGATCGGCATGTTTGCGCTTGGCACGGACAGCTATGTCGTTGCCGGCGTGCTGCCGGAAATCTCGCGCGCTTTCGATGTGAGCATCGGAGCCGCTGGCCAAATGACAACCGTGTATTCGGTCACCTTCGCCTTGCTCTCACCGACCGTTGCCGCGATCGCAGCGGCGATACCGCGCAAGCGCCTCCTTCTTTCAGGGGCCGCCATCTTCGTGCTCGCCAACCTGGCAACTGCAGTGGCTCCGAGTTTCGGGATCGCACTGTTGGCACGAGCTTTCGCTGGCCTCGGCGCGGCGATGTTCTCGCCGACGGCCACGGGATCGGCTGCTATGCTCGTTCCCGCTGAGCGGCGAGGCTTTGCTCTTTCCGTCGTCGTCGCCGGGCTCACCCTGTCCACCGCGCTCGGCTCGCCGACCGGCGCCGTCATCGGCGGCCTGGGCGACTGGCGCTGGACCATGGCCTTCGTGGCCGCTCTCGGCACCGTTGCCGGCCTCGGCGTCTGGGTCTTCCTGACCGACGTGCCGCTGCCCCCGGCGGTCTCTTTGAGCAAGCGCCTCGCGCCGCTCGCCGACGTGCGTGTCGGATTGACGCTCGCGACGACCTTTCTTGGTCTGACCGGAATATTCACCGTGTACACCTACTTCGCCGTCGCTTTCGACCGTGCGATCGGCGGAAACGCCGTGGTGCTGGGGGCGCTGCTTGTGCTGTGGGGTGCGGCCGGCACCTTCGCGAACCTCGCCTCCGGACGGCTGATCGACCGGATCGGCCCGCGCAAGGTGATTCTCGCGATGTTGACTGTGCTGGCGATCGACAGTGCGCTGATGCCGTGGACCAGCAGAGGGCTTTGGACCGCTGTGCCCGCGATCGTGATCTGGGGCGCCGCCGGTTGGGGACTGCTGGTGCCGCAGCAGCATCGGCTGGTTGGTCTTGCCCCGTCGATCGCGCCGGTGCTGTTGGGCCTCAACACGGCAGGTTCCTTCTTCGGCATCTCCGCCGCCGGCATTGTCGGTGCTGCGGGAATCCAAGTCCTCGGCGCGCACAACCTCGGAATCATAGGGGCTGGATTGGCTGTCGTCGCACTCATCGTAGCCGAACTCGCAACAAGCCGCATCGCCGCCGCAGATGTCTCACGATCGATAAGGCTCTCTGCCTCGATCTGAAATTCATGTCGTCAGCCAAAAGGAGCAACAATCCATGAGCAAAGCAGTTCAAACAGTCCGAGCCTTCTACGACGCCGTATCGCGGGCCGATGCAACTGCGGTTGTAGGCTTGTTACATGCCGATCTGCACTGGACCGAGGCCGAGGGCTTTCCCTATTACAGCGGCACCTGGCGCCACCCGCAAGACGTCCTCAATAAGCTGCTGGTCCCACTGGCGCGCGACTGGGACAATTTCTCTGCCGTTGCTGACGATTTCATCGTTGAAGGGGATCGCGTCGTCAGCCTCGGTGCCTATTCCGGGGTCAACAAGGCGACGGGCAGGGCTATGCGCGTACCCTTCGCGCATGTCTGGCACGTTGCCGACGGCAAGCTCGCTCGTTTCGACATGTATACGGATACGCTGTTGATCCATCGGGCCATGCAGCAGCGGCACGCCAGTGGCAGCGACGGCGCGCAGATCAGCTCATAGCTCGCATGCAGCAATCCGATGAAAGTGAGTTGACGAGGAAGGAATACAATGATGAAAATTCTCGCTGTTGTGGCAGCTGCGGTCGCGTCGATCGTTGCCCATGCTGTGGAGGCCGCACCCATGGAGTCCACCTCTGCCACCACGACCTATCACCGCGTGATCGTCGATGGCGTCGGCATCTTCTACCGCGAAGCCGGTCCGAAGGATGCGCCAACGATCGTGTTGCTGCACGGCTTTCCGTCCTCCTCGCGCGAGTTCGATACGCTCATTCCCTTGCTTGCCACCCATTATCATCTGGTGGCACCGGACTTTCCGGGGTTCGGTCAGAGCGAGGCTCCGCCGCCATCATCCTATGCGTACACCTTCGACCATTTGGCGACGACGATGAATGGCCTGCTCGATCAGCTCAAGATCAGCAAATGCGCCTTCTACCTTCATGACTATGGCGGGCCGGTCGGTTTCCGCATGCTCCTGACGCACCCGGGGCGGGTGCAGGCTCTCATCATCCAGAATGCAAACGCCTACAAAGAGGGCCTCGGCGCGAAGTGGACCGCCATCGCGCAGTATTGGGCCGATCCAAAGGCGCATCCTGAAGTGTTCGACACGTTCGTATCACAGGCCGCGACCGAACAGCGTCATACGCTTGGCACCTCGCATCCTGACCGTTACAACCCGGATACCTGGACCGATGAGTACGCCTACCTGTCGCGAGTCGGCCAACGCGAGATCCAGGCAGATTTGCTCTACGACTACCGGACGAATGTCGCCTCATATCCTGCATGGCAAGCGTGGCTGCGGGAGCACAAGCCGCCGACCCTGGTGGTCTGGGGACGGAACGATCCCTCGTTCATCGCCGCTGGGGCAGAGGCGTACAAGCGCGACGTGCCAGACGCTGAAATACATTTGCTCGAAGCCGGCCATTTCGCGCTCGACGAGAGGAACGATGAGATCGCGGGTCTCATTCTCGCATTCCTGGCCAGTCACCCCATTTAACGGAGCGCTACGCCGTGCCGCGCCTCAAATCTCGTCCCCGATCGCCGGAAGGCTTGCAGCTTTGGGAAGACCCGACATATTGGGCTACCTTGCGCACGCTTATTTTTGAAACTTTTCCCAGGAATGTACGCCGATCCTGGTCTCGAACTGCCGATCGAGCTTATCGAGAAGTTGTCGCAACATTGCAGTTTCGGCCTGGTCAAACTCGGCGGTCAGCTCTTGCTCAAGACGCATGGTAAACTTCTCGACGTCCTTGTAGACCGTGCGTCCTTCGGACGTGAGGCTGAGGCTTGCGCGACGTCTATCGTCTTTGTCGACGTCGCGCCGGATAAGCTTGCGGCGTACCAATAGTTCGATGGCGCGGGTGACCTTGAAGGCATCGGTCGATGTCAGTGTCGCGAGCTCCTTCGCCGTCAACGGCTGATACCGGGCGATGACGGCAAGGCAGCGCCACGCCGGCATCGTCAGGTCATGGCGGGCCACATACATCTGAGCAACGTAGTTGCCCACGCGAGCTGCGATACGACTGAACCGATAGCCAATCCAATGTTCGAGCGGAATGATGGGCGTTTTGCTCTTCATGGGTTGGCAGCATTCCTTTGTTTCGTGGACAGCGATCGCGGGGAACTATAACGACGCCCGGTTTGCGTCTCAATGAGCACGCCCCGCGCCCGAGAGCAGCGATGTCATTGACGTGGATCAAAATAATTGCATAATGCAATTAATTTGAAATCGTGCAGCGCACGCAAAAAAATCGGGAGGAAAGCATGTCCAAGGCGACGGATGGCTATGATTTGACGCGCGTCGGGCCGGGCACGGTCATGGGCGAGATGATGCGGCAGTACTGGATTCCCGCCGCGCTTTCCTCGGAGTTGAAAGCCGATGGCGACCCGATGCGGCTGATGCTGCTCGGGGAGGCGCTGATCGCGTTCCGTGACAGCGCAGGCCGGGTCGGCGTGCTTGATCATCAATGTCCGCACCGCTGCGCCTCGTTGTTCCTTGGCCGTAACGAGGAAAACGGAATCCGTTGCGTCTATCATGGCTGGAAGTTTGACGTGGATGGCCACTGCCTGGAGATGCCGAACGTTCCGCCGCCCCAGGATTTCAAGGAGAAGGTGCGCGCCAAGAGCTATCGGGTCAGGGAGCAGGCAGGGCTGATCTGGGTCTATATGGGCTCGCGCGCCGAAGCACCTCCGCTGCCGATGCATGAAGCCCTGTTTGTCCCCGAGCAGGACCTGACCATCACGATGCTGCAGCGCGAGGCCAACTGGCTGCAGGGGCTGGAAGGCGATATCGACACCTCGCATTTTGGTTTTCTCCATGCTGGCCATATCAAGGCGGAGGACTTCGAGGAGGGGCACCCGGCTCGCCATACCGTGGCCAATCGCGCCCCGGAGTACAAGATTGCTGACACTGAATGGGGCACGATGTACGGGGCTTACCGGCCCGACCCCGACGGCAGAATGCACTGGCGCATGGCGCACTTTTCTCTCCCGTTCTGGACGCAGACGCCGAACGCGGACTTCTCCGATCACGTTGTGGCGAAGGCATGGGTGCCTATGGACGACGCCCATACGATGCTGATCTCGATCTATGGCGGCCGAGCCAAGGGAGCGACCTATTCGACGTCGAAGCTGAAGTCGGGCGGCGGTATCGGTGGTGCGGACCCTCTGGAGTATCTTCCCAATAGCACTGATTGGTTCGGGCGCTGGCGGCCGGTGCAGAACGCCGGCAACGACTGGCAGATTGACCGCGAGGCGATGCGCAGCAACCTGATCTATTCCGGCATCCGCAACATCGTGATGCAGGATCAGGCCGTCACCGAGAGCATGGGGCCGATCGTCGATCACACCAAAGAGCATCTTGCGCCAAGCGATATCATGATCTCGCGCACGCGCCGCCGGCTGCTCAATGTGGCACGCGCCTTCGCCGAGAATGGCACTGTGCCGCCCGGGGTCGACGACACCGAAGTGTTCTGGAAGGCGCGCGCGGGTTCGTTCTATGC
Source organism: Bradyrhizobium sp. HKCCYLS1011 (assembly GCF_051167795.1). NCBI lineage: Bacteria > Pseudomonadati > Pseudomonadota > Alphaproteobacteria > Hyphomicrobiales > Nitrobacteraceae > Bradyrhizobium > Bradyrhizobium sp. HKCCYLS1011. The sequence continues at coordinate 514,790 of NZ_JBNPTT010000004.1, forward strand.
CGACGCGGAAGTCGATTGGCTGGAGGCGTATCAGGAGCAGTTGAAATCAGCCATTCGCTGGCCGGCGCCCGCTCAGCAAGCCGCGGAGTAAGACGATGTCATTGGGCGATCGGGCGTACCCCTTGATCACCCGGCGCGCGGCTCTGCTCGGCATCGCCGCCGGGTCCGCCATGCTCTCATTGCCGCAATCGGCACGCGCGGAGGATGAGTGGGGCAAGCTGGTTGATGCCGCGAAGAAGGAAGGTCACGTGGTGCTGTACAGCGCCTTTGTTGGCCTTGCTGCGCATCAGCAGCTGAAGAAGGATTTCGAGGCGAACTACGGCATCACTGTAGACATCCTCGAAGCGCGCGCCAGCGAGGTGCGCGAGCGGATTCGTATTGAGCAGGCAGCCGGCCGATTTGTCGCCGACGTATCGGAAAACGGGCGGACGACGACCACGTTGCAGATCGCGCAGGACCACGTGTTCGATCCGTATGGCTCGCTTCCAAGCCTGGGTCATCTGAAGCCGGAGTTCAAGAGCGACGAGATCCGCCTGCCGGTGTTCGCGATTATCTATGGAATCCTTGTCAACACCAGGCTCGTAAAGGCCGACGACGAGCCCAAGAGCTGGCTCGATCTCGCCGATCCGCGCTGGAAAGGCAAAATCCTCAGTGACGATTTCCGCGCCCTCGGCGGCGGCGGGGTGCTGTTCTATGTTCTTCACGAGCATTTCGGTCGTGAATTTCTCGAGAAGCTCGCAAAGCAGGACATCAAGTTCAGTCGCGAAATTCCGGCCAATGAGCGTCGGATCGCCCGCGGCGAACTCCCGATCTATCTGCCGGACAGTCTGACCTCGATGCCGGAGCTCAAGGGATTGCCGGTCAAGCTCCTCGCGCCAAAAGAGGGCATGCCCTATATCGGCTACGATCTGGCGCTGCTCAGGAACGCACCCCATCCAAATGCCGCCCGGCTGCTGATGGAATATTATCTCGGCCAGAAGATGCAGCAGGGCTTCGCCAATCTCGGTCTGCTTCCGGTCACGACGGACACGTTATCCGACGTCAATCCTGCGATGACCGAACTCGAGAAGAGCAAGCTGCTCGGCACCACCGACGCGACAAAGATGGACAAGATGTTAGCGCTTGCACGGGAGATCTTCCCGTAACAGTTGGACCGACCCGCTCGGTGGACGCTGGAAGATCAAAGAGGTGGACAGCCATGACAGGAAATACAGCCAGCGCTGATCGCGTCAGCCGATATGCCGGCGCCATCGATTGCGATCTGCATCCCGCCGTTCCCGGGATGAACGTCCTCTTGCCCTATCTCGACGACTACTGGCGCGAGATGGTTGCTGTCCGCGCGCTCGACCGCCTGAACCTCAGCCTCACCAGCTACCCGCAGAACGCACCTCTGTCCTGTCGTCCCGATTGGACGCTCGGCGAAGGAGACAAGCCGGGCTCGTCGCTCGCGGCGATGCAGGAGCATGTCCTCGATCGTTATCAGGCACGATACGGCATTCTCAACTGCCTGTACGGCGCCCAGGTTTTTCACAGCGAGGACATGGCGGCGGCATTCTGCCGGGCGACCAACGACTGGATCAGGGATGAGTGGCTCAACCGCGACCCGCGGCTTCGCGCCTCGATCGTCATTCCCGCGCATAATACCGAGCTTGCGGTTGCGGAGATCGAGCGTCGGGCTGACGATTTCCGCTTTGTGCAGATCATGATGTTGGTGTCGGGCGAACTCACGCTCGGTCGCCGTCAGCATTGGCCGATCTACCGGTTGGCGGAACGGCTGGGACTTCCGATCGGCGTCCACGCCGGCAGCGCCTATCGTTATGCGCCGACCCCGGTGGGATGGCCGTCACATTTTGTCGAGGACTACATCGCGCAGTCGGCCGCCTTCGAAAACCAGCTGCAAAGCATGATTGCCGAAGGTGTGTTCGCGAAGTTTCCCGATTTGAAAGTGGTCGCCATCGAGTCGGGCCTGACCTGGCTCAGCGGGTTTATCTGGCGCGCTGACAAGACCTGGAAGGGCGTGCGCGCAGAGGTGCCATGGGTAACGCGCGCGCCGTCCGAAATCATTCGCGATCACGTCCGCTTCACGGTGCAGCCGGTCGATGCCGCCGACGAACGCGAGGCGATTGCCCGCCTGGTCGATCACGTGAAATCCGACAGCCTGTTCCTGTTCTCGACCGACTATCCGCATTGGCAGTTTGATGGCGATTCGGCACTGCCGCAGGATCTGCCGGCTGACCTGTTCCGCAAGATCCTGAGCGAAAACGCGCTTGCTGCCTATCCGCGGTTGGCGAAGGCCAATCAGACCATGGAGATTGCGCTATGACCATGATGGACATGGAACGGAGCCAATCAGCTAAATACAGGCTCCAGATCATCGATTGCGACATTCATCCGGCAATGATCTCGTGGAAGGAGATCCATCCTTATCTGGAGAAGCGCTGGATCGACCATCTGGCAGTCTACGGCAGCCATCTTCGCCACGCCTTTTCCGAGGCGCTGTCGCATCCGCGAATGTCGCCGGATGCCGCCCGCGTCGATGCCTATCCGGAGGAGGGCGGGCCGCCGGGATCAAGCCTCGACTTGTTGCGGAAGCAGCATCTCGATCCCAATGGGGTCGAGATCGGGATGCTGATTCCGTTGCGCTGGAATCCCGGTAGTCAGCGCAATCTGGACCTCGGCGTGGCGCTGACGCGCGCGATGAACACGTGGCAGGTCGAACGCTGGATCCGGCAGGAGCCGCGCCTGCGTGCATCGGTCTTGGTTGCGCAGGAAGACACCGAAGGTGCCGTTGCCGAAATCGATGCGCGCGGCGGCGACCCGAATTTCACGCAGATCCTGCTGCTGCCGCGCACGGACGAGCCGCTCGGGCGCCGTCGATACTGGCCAATCTTTGAAGCCGCCGTTCGCAACAACCTGCCGATCACGATCCACGTCGGAGGAACGGGCGGCCATCCCTCTACCGCCGGCGGCTGGTCGTCCTATTACATGGAAGAGCATCATATGGTCGCACAGGCCATGCAGGCGGTGCTGGCGAGCCTGGTGTTCGAAGGTGTGTTCGAGCGTTTTCCGACGCTGCGTATCGTCATCATGGAGGGAGGCCTGGGCTGGATCCCGTCATTCACCGCGCGGATGGACAAGCACTGGAACAGGCTGCGCAGCGAAGTTCCCCAGGTGAAGCGGCCGCCGTCCGAATATGTCCGCGAGCAGGTGTGGTTCACCACGCAGCCGATGGAGGAGCCGGGAAGCTCTGCCGCCCTGATCGACCTGTTTGACCGGATCGGTTGGGATCGTCTGCTCTTTGCGACCGACTATCCGCATTGGGATTTCGACGATCCGCGCACCGCGTTCAAGGCAAACCTGACCGAAGCGCAGCGACACCAGTTGCTCTATGGCAATGCTCGGACCTTCTATGGATTCGACCAATGACGCGGCATGTCGTTGCAACCGTCGACCAGATTCCGCCGGGGCAGCGGCTCTTAGTGACCCTGGCGGGTCGGGAGATCGGCATCTTCAATATCGCAGGCGAGTATTTCGCAGTTGGAAATCGCTGTCCTCACAATGGCGCGTCTTTGTGCAAGGGACGCGTCGTCGGTCTCGTGGAGGCCAGTGAGCCCGGCTCTTATCAGTTTAGCCGGCGTGGCGAATTCGTGCGCTGCCCCTGGCACGGCTGGGAGTTCGATCTGCGGACCGGCAAGTCGCGCTGCGAGCCTGACCGGACCAAGGTGCGAAGCTACGATCTGAAGGTCGAGCCGGGCGGAGCACTCACCGACGACACGCTGCGAGCCGAGACCTTTTCGGTATCGGTCGAGCAGCAATATGTCGTGGTCGAGATTTAGCGATCAGCGTCGCAAAAAAAGGATAGGGGAGGGGAGGAGAGGTGATGATGAACATGCTCCGGGTCGCGATTGTCGCCTGTTTCGCGAGCCTTGCTGTGCCGGCGTGTGCGCAAGACGACTGGCAGGGCGTCGTCGACGCCGCGAAGAAAGAGGGCAAGCTCGTCATCTACGACATGGCGCTTGGCGCGCCTTATTTCACCGCCGTTCTGAAATCCTTCGAGGCCAAATTTGGAATTCCGGTCGAGAGCCTCGATCTGCGGGCCAGCGAGCTGGCGGAGCGGATCCGGACGGAGCAGTCCGCTGGCCGCTATCTCGGCGACCTGGAGATTATCACCACGACCATGATCGAGGAGCAGCGTCAGAACGGCGATTTCATCGAGAAGCTGCCGCAGATTCCGAATGCCGCCAATCTGCGTCCGCCATTTCGCGCGGACGAATACAGCGTCCCTGCCTACGTTCAGCCGATGGGTATCCTGATCAACACGCGACTGGTGAAGGATCAGGACATCCCGACAAGCTGGGACGATCTGACCGATCCAAAGTGGAAAGGAAAGATCCTGTCCGATGACATGCGGCCGCTCGGCAGCGGCAACACCATGTTCGCCATCCTGCAGCATCGGATGGACGCCGGCTTCAACGAGAAGCTGGCGGATCAGAAGCCGGTGTTCAGCCGGGACATGCGCAATGACGCCCGCCGTGTCGCGCGAGGTGAATACCCGATCTACGTCCCACAGATATTTGCCTTTACCTCGGACCTCAAGGGCCTCCCCGTCAAGGTCGTCATACCCAAGGAGGGCGCTCCCTATGCGGAAATGGATCTGGCGGTTCTCAAGAACACGCCGCATCCGAACGCCGCGCGCCTGTTCATCCAGCATTTTCTGTCGCTGGAGTCGCAGCTCATCTATGCGAACGCCTGGATGCCTCCTGTTGTCGCGGGGGTGGCCGAGCGCGCCAATCCTGACGCTCAACCCTTCGCCAATGCCAAATTGATCGGTCCGGCGAAGCTGTCGGAGCGGCCGTCGATGATGGCCTTGGCCAAGAAGCTCTATCCATAGAGTTCCGGCATATGGCGATCTCGACGGATGACCGGGTGAGGGAGGTAAGTGGGGCACCAGGTGGGAGCCTGCTCTCCCAGCCCCGTTGGCTGCAGTCGAATTCGGCGAGCCGGACGGCGGCCCTGGTCGGGCTCGGATTGGTGCTCGCCTTTCTGTCCGTCTACCCACTGTCGATGCTGCTCTACGGGAGTCTTCATTCGACGCCGCCTGGCATGGCCGGGACATTCAATCTGGACGGCTATCAGGACGTCCTGACCCCGCAGAGCCTGATCACGCTCGCAAACACCATCGGCATCTCGCTCGCGAAGACGGTGCCGTCGGTCGTGCTTGCGGTGCTCCTGGCCTGGATCCTGGCGAGGACCGACACACCGTTCCGCGGCACACTTGAAGTTCTGGTCACGCTGCCGTTCTTCATCCCGCCGATCCTGACGGCGATGGCTTGGGGCATGCTGGGCAATCCTCAGGTCGGGCTTCTCAATCAGCTCTATCAATGGATCACGGGATCGAGCGACTCACCGATCAACGTCTATTCGTATGGAGGCGTGGTCTGGCACATGATGCAATATTCAGTGCCATTTTTGTTTCTTCTGATTGTCGACGCGTTCCGGGCCATGGATCCGAGCCTCGAGGAGGCGGCACGGATGTGCGGAGCATCGCGGTGGCGCACATTCCGTACGGTAACGCTCCAACTGATGCTACCGGCCCTCACCAGCGGGGCGATCTTGAGCTTCATCCGCGGCATTGAGAATTTCGAGTCGCCGCTGTTTTTCGGAACGCCGGCCGGCATCCATGTCATCACGACCGAGATCTACGATTCGATCAACCAGCGCTCGCCGCCGCAATATCAATACGCAACCGCGGCCAGCTTCGTCATCATGGCGCTGATGTTTCTGATCGTGCTGCTGCAATGGCGCCTGCTGCGCGGACGCAGCTTTGTGACCGTCAGCGGGAAGGGTTATTCTCCAGGCGTGATCAAGCTGGGGAAGTGGCGCTGGGTCACGTTCGGCTTCTGCGTGCTGTTCTTCGTTGTGACGGTTGTGCTGCCCGTCGGTCAGCTCCTGATCGGATCCTTCTTCAAGTTCTTCGGGTTCTATGAATGGGAGATGCTGACCCTCGATCATTACCGGGAAGTGTTTGGCAGCAGCGAGTTCTGGCGCGGATTTGGCAACACGATGCTGCTTGGCCTGATCGGTGCCACGCTGACGATGGTGCTCGGCGGCGCGGTGGCCTACGTATCCGTTCGCACCAAATGGCGCGGCCGCGCGCTGATCGACGCCATGGCCTGGCTGCCGTGGATGATGCCGGGAATCGTCCTTGGCGTCGGATTCCTCTGGGGCTTTGCCCTGCTGCCGCACGCAATTCCGATCTACGGGACGATCTGGGCGCTGCTGCTGGCCTATCTCTCGTTAGGGACGCCTCTCTCCGTACGCGTGATGTCGAGCGCCTACGCGCAGCTTTCCTACGATCTGGAAGAGTGCTCGCGCGTGCACGGCGCGAGCTGGCTGCAGACCATGTGGCGCATCATGCTCGCGTTGGCCTGGCCGTCCTTTGCGATCGGCTGGGTCCTGGTCTTCTTTGGAATCATGCGTGAGCTCAGCGCCTCCGTTCTGCTTTATTCGGTCGGATCGGAGGTCCTGTCGGTCGTGCTTTTAAAGCTCTGGGCCAATGGCAATGCGGAGCAGGTCAGTGTCATCGGCCTTCTGATGATGGCGCTGGTCATCTTGTTTCGGTGGCTGCAGCTCAAGATGCTGAAGCGCGTTGTGAGGTAGGAAGTTCCACCATGTCCAACGTCGTTCTTGAAAAGGTCAGTCGGAATTTCGGGGATTTCGCCGCCGTCAGCAACGTGGATCTCCGGGTGAACGAGGGAGAGTTCGTGACCTTGCTGGGTCCGTCCGGCTGCGGCAAGACGACGACGCTCCGCATGGTCGCGGGCCTCGAACAGAACAGCGGCGGTCGCATCAGCATCGGCAATGACATCGTCAGCGATGCCGCACGCGGCATCTTCGTGCCGTCGGAACGGCGACGTCTCGGCATGGTCTTTCAGTCCTACGCGATCTGGCCGCACATGACCGTTTTCGAGAATGTCGCCTATCCCCTGCGTGTTCGGCGGCGGCCCAATGCCGAAATACAGCAGGCTGTCGCAAAGACCTTGCGCCTTGTCGAGATGGAAGGATTTGCGCAAAGGCCGGCGCCGGCATTGTCGGGCGGACAACAGCAGCGGGTCGCAATCGCGCGAGCGCTCGTCTTTGAGCCGAAAGTTCTCTTGCTCGATGAGCCCTTGAGCAATCTCGACGCGAAGCTTCGTCTGCAGATGGGTGACGAGTTTCGAGCGATCCAAAAGCGGCTCGGCATGACGACGCTCTACGTGACGCACGATCAGTCAGAAGCCATGTCCCTGTCGGACAGGGTCGTTGTGATGGATCGCGGTCGTATCCAACAGATCGGTGCACCGGAGGAGATCTATCGGTTTCCCGCAAACCGCACCGTCGCGGCGTTCTTCGGGACACCAAACCTGCTGGACGCCCAGGTCACTGGCTGCTCGCGGATCAATGGCCATCGCGTCCGGCTCGAGGTCGTGGGACGGGGCTGGCGTGGTCCATGTGAAGCCGCAAACGAGGTGCAGCCTGGACAATCCGTCACGGTCATGGTCCGTCCGGAAGACGCGCGCATTGCGTCAGCCAATGTGACCAACGCAGAGCAGGGGTTGAGATGGTTCGGCCGGGTGACGCATACGACGTTTCGCGGAGCGACCCGCTCGATCGTCGTGCAGACCGAAACGGGAGAGTTCAATGTCGATGCATCGGCCATCAACAATTACGCTATCGGTGACGATGTCACCGTTGTGGTTCCGCGGCAGGTAGCGTGGGCCGTCCCCAATCCGAACGAGCTGAAAAGTTGAGCGACAAGGGACATCATAAGCGCCTCTCCTTGCGGCATGCGCGGATGGGGAGCGCTCCCGAGGTACCAAATTCGGCGTTTACCGCAAGCTAATCCATGCCGGCGCCTCTTGTCGCCGGAGCCCTCGAAGTTCGACGACACCACCACTAGTTTGACCGAAGACGACCCGACGGGCGAATATCTCGACACTGAGCCGGGTACTTCAACGGCTTTCCGACGCAGACTACTTCGGCGAATTCACCGGGCGATCGGCGCTGCGCGAACGCAGCCACTCGACCCCGGCCATCAAGGCGAGCGAAACGACGACCATGACTGTCGAGGCGGCAGCGATCACCGGCGTCAGGTTGTAGTCGATATCCTCGAACAGCTTTCGGGTGATGGTCTTGCCCTCGACACCGGAAATGAAGAAGGCGACGGTGGCCTCGTCGAATGACGCCAGGAAGGCGAAGACGGCGCCGGCCGCAACGCCGGGAGCGATGTTCGGCAGCACCACGTGCCAAAAGGCCTGCGTACGACTGGCTCCGCAGCTCAAGGCGGCAAGTTCGAGCGCCGGATCGAAGCGCTGCAGGGCCGCGGATATCGTCAGCACCACAAAAGGCACAGACAGCATCGTATTCGCGATCGCAAATCCCGCGAAATTGCCGGTCAGGCCGATCGGAGCGAAGACGAGATAGAGCGCCACCGCCAGGACGATGTGTGGAACGATGAGCGGAGCAAGCGTCAGCGCCTGCAGCGCGCGCGCGCCTGGAAGATTGCCGCGCACCAGAGCGAAGGAGGCCAGTGTTCCAATCACCGTCGCCCCGACTGCGGTCGCGAACGCGGTCTTCAGGCTGAACCAGGTCGCGCCCATCCAGTCCGGGTCCGAGAAATAAGCGTGGTACCATTTCAGGGTGAGGCCCTTCGGGGGAAACTGGATGTAGGAGGCTTCCCCCAGCGACATGGGCACAACGATAAGCGTCGGCAATAATAGGAAGACCAGCACAAGACCGACGAAGCCGTTCAGCAACCACCGGCCGGGGTCCGGTGAAAGATGTCCACGACTGGGGGCCGGGACGGAGCGCAGCGCGCCAGCAGTGCCGGTTTCGGATATGGTCGACATCATCCGGCCTTTCCAAAGCTCAGCACGCGCCTGAACACGGCGACGAGGCCAAGCGTCACCGCGAGGAGCAGGCCCGCCAGTGCCCCAGCGAACGGCCAGTTCAACAGCTCGGTCGTCTGCTGGCCGATCAGCGTCGCGATCGTCAGGTTCTGCGGCCCGCCGACGAGCGCCGGCGTGACGTAGAAGCCCAGCGACAGGATGAACACCATGATCGCGCCTGCATAGACGCCGGGCAGGCTGAGCGGCAACGTGACCGTCCTGAAGCTGGTCCACGGGCCGGCGCCGAGATTGCGCGCCGCCCGATCGAGCTCCGGCGGAATTGAGCGCAACGAGGAGAAGATCGGCAGGATCATGTAGGGCAGCAGCACATGCGTCATCGCAACGATGACCGCCCCTTCGGTGTAGATGAGCCGCAACGGCTGATCGATCAATCCCCAGCTCAGCAGTGCGCTGTTGACGATGCCCGTTCGCTGGAGCAGCACGATCCACGCGTAGGAGCGCACCAGCACGCTTGTCCATAGTGGAATAAGGACGCAGGCTGCGATCAGCATCGCGCCGCGGCCTTGCTGTCTCGACATCACCAGCGCCACCGGATAGCCGAGGAGGAATGCCAGGACGGTAACGATGGCTGCGGTCTGCACTGTGCGCAGCAGGATGCGCAGGAAGATCGGTTCCTGAACGATGCGCGACCAATGTTCCGCCGTTAGGTTCGGAGCGAACACGCTGCCGGCCAGCAGCTTCGCAACCGGCACCACGAAGGCGAAGCCGAGCAGCAGAACCAGGGGCAGCGCGAGAGCAAGCGAAGCGGGCCGGGAGAGCTGGCCTGCAAGGGATCGGTCCGTCGCGACAGTGGCATCGGCCATCGTTCAGCCCTCGGCCCCGAACACGCGAAGCGCGCCGGGCTCGAGCCGGAGGAACGCCATGCCGCGCGGCTCGTCTGCCGCGGCCTGCCTCGCGAACGGAAGCTGGACCTGAAGCTGCGTTCCGTCCGTCGTCCGCGCGACCAGAGTGCGGTGAGAGCCGAGAAATATCGAGGTCTCGACCTCGACAGGGATCGCGTCATCGCTCGCCTGCACCAAGGCGATGCTCTCTGGCCTTGCGGCGACGCGGACAGCCTGCCCACGGCCGAGTTCGCGACGCCCGCCGAGCTGGGAACGCGCGACGGAGACCCGCTGGCCGGAGACATCGATCTCGATCCGGCCATCGTTCAGGCCGGCGACGGTGCCCGACAGGAAGTTCATCTTGCCGATGAAATCAGCCACGAAGCTGCTTTCCGGCTCGTGATAGAGCGCGACGGGACTGCCAAGCTGCTGGATGCGCCCCTTGTCCATGACCGCGATCCGGTCCGACATCGTCAGTGCCTCTTCCTGATCGTGCGTCACGTAGACGATCGTGACACCGAGGCTGGCGTGGAGGGTCTTGATCTCGATCTGCAGCTCTTCGCGGAGCTTCTTGTCGAGAGCGCCGAGCGGTTCGTCCATCAATAGGACCGGCGGCTGGAAGACCAGGGCGCGGGCGACCGCGACGCGCTGCTGCTGGCCGCCCGAGAGCTGGCCGGGCATGCGGCCGCCATAACCCTCCAGCCGCACGCGGGCGAGCGACTGCTCGACCAGCGGCGCGGACTCGGCCCTGCTCATGCCGCGCATCTTCAGAGGAAACGCCACGTTCTGCGCGACACTCATATGCGGGAAGAGGGCGTAGCGTTGGAATACCATGCCGATCCCGCGCTTGTCGGGTGGGACACGGGTGAGATCGCGCGCACCCAGCGAGATGGTGCCCGAGCTTGGCGTCTCGAAGCCCGCGAGCATCATCAGCAGGGTCGTCTTGCCGGAGCCCGAGGGGCCAAGCAAGGAAAGGAATTCACCCGCTTCGACCCGAAGGTCAACGTGATCGACACCGACGACCGAGCCGAACCGTTTGGACAGGCCGCTGATGGTGATCGCCTCGCCCTTCAGGGCCGCAGCGGACGGAGGCGGGTCCCAGGCTGCGCGACCGGTGGTTGATGTCTCGCTCATGTTTCTCCTTCGAACGCCTCATCCCGCTCCCGCGGGCCGCACCAGCCGTCATGGTCCTCGAATTTGATGTTTGGTGCATCATTTGTCAACTCCCTCGATGGCTGGTGCTCCGGCCGACTCAACGCTAATTGGTGCATCACGCAACAAGGAAAACCCCATGTCGGAGCACCTGCTCGCCAATGTTGTCACGCCGATCGCCCGGCAGTCGAACCTCGGTGAAATCACCTATGAGCGGCTCAAGGAGATCATCGTTGCGGGCTCCTTTCCGCCGAACGAGAAGCTCACGGTGAGGTCGGTCGCTGCCGCGCTGGGTGTCAGCACGACGCCGGCTCGCGACGCGATCAATCGGCTCCTGTCGGAAGGAGCTCTCGTCAACGAGGGTCCCAAGACGGTCGTGGTGCCCTCGTTGACGCTCGATGCTCTCGACGAGATTACCGCGACCCGGCTGGCGCTTGAAGGACTCGCTGCGGAACGCTCGGTCCTCGCCGTTTCGGCTGCCGACATTGCCACTCTCCAGCGACTGCAGTCCGCGATCAATGCCGGCCTCGACGCCGCAGATTACCGCGAGGTTCTCCGAGCCAATCGCGAATTCCACTTCCTGATCTATCGGCTTTCGGGATGGCCCCGGCTCGTCGCGATGATCGAATCATTGTGGCTGCGCGTCGGCCCCTCGCTGAACGAACTCTACCCGGACTTTGCACAGAACCGGCGGGGCGTCTCCAACCACATGGCGGCGATAAAAGGATTGCGAGCAAGGGATGGTGGGAAGGTTCGCTCCGCGATGGAGCAGGACATCCGCGACGGCTATTCCCGGCTCAAAGCCATGATCGAAGCCCGACGCTAGGTAGCCCTTGCACGGGCCAGGCCTGGGCTTTCCCCAAAATTTTGTTGCATCAAACACCATAATGGGCTTTATGGCTGCGGAGGTTTGGCGATTTTTGTGAACTGAGATGGGTGCGGATGACGGGGACAGAAGGTCACAACTCCATTGGGCGGGCGTCCCGCGAAGCGTTCGAGCGTTCCCGGCGAGTCTTTGTCGACGGCACAACTCGGGTCACGATCGAGCGCGATCCAATTCCCCGCTACGCTGCGCGCGGTGCAGGCGCCTATCTCTTCGACCTCGATGGTCGCCGCTTCCTGGATCTCAATGGCAACTTCACCACCCTGATCCACGGCCACGGCTTCGCGCCCGTCATTAGTGCCGTGACGAGCCAGCTCCGTTCGGGAACCTGCTTCGCCAACCCCACTCTTGCTGAAATCGACCTCGCCGAGCTGATCTGCGGGCGCGTTCCGGGTGTCGAGACGATCCGCTTCGTGAACACCGGCTCCGAAGCGGTCATGTTCGCGATCAAGGCAGCGCGCGCCTTCACCGGCCGCGCGTCGATCGCCAAGATCGAAGGCGCCTATCACGGCGCCTACGACTGGGTGGAGGTTAGCCAGTCGAGCACTCCGGACGACTGGGGACCGGAGAGCGATCCGGCCAGCGTGCCCTACTATCGGGGCATGCCGGCTTCCGTGCTGGACCAGGTCGTGCCGCTGCGCTTCAACGACGCCGCGCGGGTTGAACAGCGGATCGCCGAGCACGCCCACCGACTGGCGGCGATCGTGGTCGATCCGATGCCGAGCCGCGCCGGCCTGATCGCGCCGACGCCGGAGTTCGTCGCCGCGATCCAACGAGCGGCGGCGCGCCACGGAATCGTGCTCATCGCCGACGAGGTGCTGAGCTTTCGACAGGGGTTCGAGGGTGCGTCGGCCCGCCACGGCCTGAAACCCGACCTCTTCACCTTCGGCAAGATCATCGGCGGTGGGCTGCCGATCGGCGCGATCGCCGGCCATCGCGAGGTGATGAAGGTGTTCGACGCTTCCGGCGGCAGGCCTCTGCTTCCGCAGGGTGGCACCTTCTCGGCCAACCCGCTCTCCATGGTCGCCGGCCTCGCCTCAATGACGGCACTCGATCAGGCTGCATTCGACCATCTGGAAACGCTCGGCGATCGGCTGCGGACTCAACTCGGAAGCGTGATCGCTCGGCATCGGGCTCCATTCTCCGTTTCCGGAGTGGCATCGCTCTTCCGGATTCATCCCAAGGCGACCCTCCCGCGTGACTTCCGCGAGGCGACCCCGAGCGCGGCCGAGGCCCACGTCATGAAGGAGCTCACCCGTTCATTTGCCGAGGCCGGCATCGTCCTTCCTGTTGGGGCAGCGGCATGTCTCTCGACTCCCATGACGACTGGCGACATCGACCTCGTCGCGTCCGCGTTCAACGATTTCCTCGCCACCCGAACAGACCTGATCGAAAGCCTCGCAGCATGAAGCCCAGCCAAACCGTCGCGCAGGCGATCGCCCGCGCTTTGCAACGCCACGGGGTGGAGGTGATCTTCGGCCAGAGCCTGCCGTCTGCCGTCATCCTTGCCGCCGAGGCCATCGGCATCCGCCAGATCGCCTATCGCCAGGAGAACATGGGCGGTGCCATGGCCGACGGTTATGCTCGCGTCTCCGGCCGCGTTTCGGTTGTCGCGGCCCAGAACGGGCCGGCCGCGACGCTGCTCGTGCCGCCCCTCGCCGAGGCGCTGAAGGCGAGCATCCCGATCGTCGCGGTTGTTCAGGAGGTCGAACGCCACCAGGTCGACAAGAACGCTTTCCAGGAACTCGATCACAATGCCCTGTTCGCCTCCTGCGCGAAATGGACTCGCAGGCTACCCGGCGCCGACCGCGTGGACGACTACGTGGATGCAGCCTTCGTCGCCGCCGCGAGCGGCCGGCCCGGCCCCGCAGTGCTGCTGCTGCCCGCCGACCTCCTGCGCGAGCCGGCGACCGCGCCGGCGGTCGCGCGCAAAGCTAGCTACGGCGTCTTCCCACTCGATCGGACCCGTCCCGCACAGGCTGATATCGAGGTTGTCGCCGGGATGATCGCCGGAGCTTCCAATCCCGTGGTCATGGCAGGCGGAGGCGCGCTGTCGCGGGATGCTCCGGCAGCGCTGGCACGTCTCCAGGATGTCGCCGCACTGCCTGTCTTCACCACCAACATGGGCAAGGGGGCCGTCGACGAGCATCATCCGCTGTCCTGCGGTGTTCTCGGCGCGCTGGTCGGCCCAACTTCGCTCGGCCGCCATAGTCGCACTCTGCTCGCCCAATCAGACCTGATCCTGCAGGTCGGCACACGCAACAATCAGAACGGCACGGATAGCTGGCGGCTCATTCCCCCGAGCGCGCGTGTGGTCCAGATCGACCTCGATCCGCAGGAGATCGGGCGCAACTACGAGGCCATGCGTCTCGTGGGGGAAGCCGCTGAGACGCTGGATGCGCTGGTTGACGCGCTGGGGAAACAAGATCTGACCAAGCGCATCATGGCGCGAAGCGGCCTTGAAGCACGAATCGCCGATGCTTGGCGGCGCTTTGACGCCGCGCGCACTCCGCTGGTTCAGCACGATACGAGCCCGATCCGGCCCGAACGTGTCATGGCAGAACTGCAAACCCTGCTGACGCCCGACACGATCGTCGTTGCCGACGCAAGTTATTCCTCGATGTGGATCGTCGGCCAGTTGCGCGGGCTCGCCCCAGGCATGCGTTTCCTGACGCCGCGAGGCTTGGCGGGGCTTGGCTGGGGACTGCCGCTCGCAATCGGCGCCAAGGTGGCGCAACCTACGGCCCCGGTCGTTGCGCTCGTCGGTGATGGCGGTTTCGCCCACGCCTGGGCTGAGCTTGAGACCATGGTCCGCATGGGCATCCCGATCACCGTCATCGTTCTGAACAACGGCGTCCTGGGCTACCAGAGGGACGCCGAAACCGTGAAGTTCGGCGCCTTCACCACTGCCTGCCATTTCGCCGTCGTCGACCATGCTGCGATTGCCCGCGCCTGCGGCTGCGGCGGAATCCGTGTGGAGACGCCTGCCGAGATCCTGCCGAGCCTGCGCGAGGCGCTGCGGGGCGATCGTCCGACCCTGATCGAGGTGGTGACTGATCCCGGTGCCCATCCGGCGATCTCCCTTTACGACGGCACACTCGACAAGCCAGCGCCAGCCGAGGCGGAGCTCGTCTGATGGTCTTGCGGCCCGTTGCGGTCCATTTCGGGAGACAGCTCCGGCCGAGCTCTTCGCCATCGGCGGCATGTCGACATCGCGGGCGGTTGCCAATTGCTCCTTCAACCAACGCAGAAGAGGGAAAGTTCAGGATGACTGGGATCCAGAAGCGCCGTTGCGCGCGACATTTCGTCGGCCTGGGCATCGTCGCAAGCATCGCCCGACAGATCGGGCTCGCGCTTGTGCTCACGTCGGCTGCCGCCGCGCAATCGGGTGAGGTGGTGGTCGCCACAACCGGCGGCGCCTACGATCGCGCCTTGAAGGAGATCTGGTTCGCGCCCTTCACCGAAGCAACCGGGATCAAGGTCAGCACAGTGACGGCGACGGATGCCGAGCAACGCACGCGCGCCCAGGCCATGGCGAATGCCGGACGGGTAACCTGGGACATCATCAACAACGTCGACATCATCGCGGAGTCCGCGCAAAATCGCGCCTTCACACGCGACCTCACCGCCTTCTGCAGGCAGTTCGAAGCCCGCAAGGATCTGGTCGAGAAAAGCTGCAATCCCGCCGGCGTGCGCATCTCGTTCAATGCCACCCTTCTGGGCTTCAACACTCAGCGCTTCACGAATGGCGGGCCGAAGACCTGGGCCGATTTCTGGGATACTGCTCGTTTTCCCGGGCCCCGCGCACTCCCGAGCTTCAATGACCCGTGGCGCGTCTTCGCCGCGGCGCTGCTGGCCGATGGCGTGCCGGCGGACAAGTTGTTTCCTCTCGACATCGACCGTGCGCTCAAGAAGCTTGACGCCATCAAGCCGCAGATCCAGCTCTGGTGGCGCACCGGTGACCAGAGCCAGCAGGGCTTCCGCAACGCCGAGTACGTGATGGGCATGATCTGGGGCACGCGTGCGTCCGCGCTTCGAGCGGAAGGGCAGCCCGTCGGCACCTCCTATGACGGCGCTTTCTTGCTGGCCGATACCATGCAGATCCTGCGCGACGGCCCTAACTCGGCCGGAGCCGAAGCTCTGTTGAAATTCTATCTGGATCAACCGGAGGTGCAGGCGAAGCTGGCCGAACGGCTCAACGTCACTCCACCCAGCCTGGAAGCCATCGCCAAGATGAGTGAGGCGGCGCGCGCGAATATCCCGAACTCGCCGGAAGCCTTCAAGGGCATCGTCAAGCATGACTCTGCCTGGATCGCTGCGAACCAGGCCAGAATGCTCGAAGCCTGGAACGCCTGGATCCAGCAGTGACGCTGGCGTCGGGTCGGGCCTCCCGACCCGACTTCGGCTTTCGTCAGATAGCCTAGCAGGCATATCGGAGTTCGATCGCCCGAGCCCCTCGCCAACACGCAAGATACGGCTTGCTGTTCCAACAGCCGGACAGCTCCTCGTGAGAGGGCATCGCTCACGGTAGGCCACGCGCGTCGAGCTGGCCGATGAGCTGACGCAGTCGTCCATGGAGGTCGACACTCGTTCCATCCAAATCAAAGACTGACGCCGGATTTCCCGGCTGTCCGATTACGGCAGCGCGCGGGCAATGCCCCGCTTCGCAGAGAAGTGCTCTGAACCTTTCGCTTGTGGATCTGAGATCCGGCGCATCGCTCGATGACCAGGCGAGCACGATCGGGATTTTGATATTGGATAGCCCGCGCTCGATCGAACGGTCGGACTCGCGGAAGGCCGGCGACACCAATATTAGACCCGCAATGTCCGCGCCCTTCAGTTGAAATTCCTTATCGATCACGATGCTCAATAAACGGGACGCGCTGGGCCCGCAACCGATGGGGACGATTTCCGAGACATTGGCCGCGAATAAATCGGCATTCTCGGACACCCAAGATATGGCGGCGGCGATATCCTTTGTGCCCTCGGACCATTCCTTTTCGTTCTCGCGGTAATAAACTTGAACGGCAACTAGGCCGTGCGCAGCGGCGAAGCACATAGCCGAGCGGATGACGTCGGTCGATAGCGACAATTGTTCCTCCGCTGCGGCGCGAAAGAACACAACCACCGGCCGTCTGGCGTCCGGCGGGGCCGGCGCGGTCGCGACGTCGAGGACAGTCGAAGCGTCGTCCTTATATCTTAGCGCCCGCGTGAACGTAATTTCGGTTGGGCAGGAACGATCAATCGGTCCGCCGCCTGTCCCCCGCGGGGCGACGCCATCTGGTGTGGTCTCTGACGACGTTGGGTTGTAAGACAGACCAGCCGAAAGGAAGCTCAGTCCCTCCGGGACAGGAAGATGCGTAACATTGGAAATCAATGTCGTCAGCAGGATAACGGCCGAGCTTTTCATCATGGTCGACCTTTCAGAGTGGTTGAGCCGAGAATCTCGACAGCAGAGAAAAATATAGGAGCATCTGCCGACTAAGACAGAGAGCCGGTAATGCAAGCCGATCGTTCTGAGGGGAACTCCGGCAGAGCCTTATTTAGCGGAGCCGCGTCCGTTATGTTCAGTGGTGACAGTTCCTCGTTAGCAACTGCGGCAATTGATCCGGCGTCGGCTCTAGCGAGCGAAAAGAACATAAAGAGCCGTTAAGCGGTGTGCTTCACTGGCATGAAAAGCCTGAACTGCGAGGCAGGTGGTGCACTGATTGGACGATGTCATCACGGCCCGCGAGGTCAAGCTGCTCATCAAGGCCGCGCGAGCTGATAAGGGGAGAGGCCTTATGGGCGCGCTCAGCGAACGTGGTCCAACGTTGCGCGGCGTTCGGCGGCGCAGAGTGCGGCTACCGACTCTAGTCCTTGGTGACCGATAAGAAGATGCTGGGATCGAAATACTGTGCCGCTGGTACGGGATTGGCGATCTTGGTCACTCGTGCGTAGAAATCGGTGACTTGCTGTAGCCATTCGACAATGGTGCCGTTGCTGTAGAGCCGGCGCCAGACCGCGGTCGGAAATACGCGCATTGCGCCAAACTGCTCCTTGATGTCGCGCAGCGGAACCTGCGGATAGTATTTGTCGTGCAGGATGCCGAGTGCCTCGTTGGTGCGTGCCATCAGCATATCATTGGCTTCGATCCAGGCCCGGACGACGCGCGCGAGCACGGGCTTGTTGGCTGCGTAGTACGTGTTCGAGGCCGCCCAGCCGTCGACCACTGCGGCGCTCGGATAGAACACGCCGGCATCGAGCAGCATTTTGGCTTGCGGCACCTTCTCGCGCACGGCGATGTTGAAAGGTACCCATAGCGCGACGGCGGGCACATTGCCCGTGATGAACGCGTCCACCGCCTGGGGCATCGGCATGCCCGCGAGATCGATGTCGGCCGCCGTCATCTTGTTCTCGCGTAGCGCGTTGTCGAGGAACACATGGGCAGTCGTGCCGGCTGTGGTCGCGACCCGCTTGCCGCGCAAATCTGCGAACTGCCGCACGCCCATGTCTTCGCGCACCCAGAGCTGGGCTGTAGCGTATTCGATTGAGTTGGCCAAAAACATCTTGCCCTGTCCACGTGCAGGAAAATTCGAGACCACCGCACCGGTCGCAAGCATGTCGATGTCGCCAGCCCCCATCGCGTTGAACAACTCGATGCCGGTCTTGTACTCATTGAACTGCGGATCGAGCCCGTTGCGCGCCCAGGCGCCGAGATGGTCGGCGAGCCAGATCTGCTCATCCACGGCGACCGTATGAAGATAGCCGATGCGCAACTTCGTCTTCGCCATTGGAGCTGCGACCGCCGGTGCCGCGATCGCAGCTGTCGCCGCTGCGGCAGATGCAGACACAATGAATTCGCGCCGGTCCATCATCACTTTCCTCCCCAGCGCCCATGATGGGGCGCAGCAATCACAGTGATCTTTTCGGCCCGCAACCAAGATCCTCTCATCCTGCAGAGCGATGCACGCATGCGTGCATTTTACCTGGAGCGGCCGCGCCACATCAAAGCAGCGAGAGTTTGGCAAAAAAGCGAGTTTCGACCGCACGCATCAAATGACGAACTACGATTTCTGAAAAACAGCATTTGTGCGATTCTTCATTGTTCGACCAGAGGGCGAGCGAAAAAAAGCCTTAAACCGAACACAGGGTCTGCAGCCAGAGTTCAGCCTGCGCGGGGTGTTCGCCAATTCCCGCCATCGGGAACATAATGATGATGCTCCAATGGGACAGGCATGCTCTTCCGCCTTGCAGGGAGCTCACCATAAAACAACCTGAGATTGTATGGCTGGCGCGAATGCTCGCGCTCGTCCTGGTAGTTGCAGCTGGGCCGCTTGTTCGTGCTCAGAAGGTTGCCGAGCGGACGCCCATGGTGCTGACGCCGGACCGGCCGGCCGCCTTGCCAGGCCGTTTGGAAGATCAGTGGAAGGCAAAGCTGAACGCCAACACCGTGACCATCATCGCAGGCAGCCCCGAAGAGACCTCGCTCGATGTCGCGCATGATCTTGCGGTGGTCCTCAACGGCGACGACCTCAGGGTGTTACCGATCGTAGGTCTGGGCGGCGCTCAGAACATCCGGGACGTGCTCTATCTGCGTGGTGTCGACGTCGGCATTACCTCGACCCAGATGCTGCGATATTTTGCCTCGACCGGCGAACTCACGGCGGACCTCGATCAGCGGTTGAACTACATCACTCGGCTTTATCCCGAAGAAATGCACGTGATTGCCAGTCGCAACATCAAGTCGCTTCAGGACCTCGCCGGCAAGAAGGTCAATTTTTCCGAGGCGGGATCAAGCACTCAGATCACGTCGCGGGACGTCTTCGGGCTGCTGTCGGTCGACGTGCAGGAAGTGAACATGAATCAGTCGGATGCGATCGTCGCCGTGAAGAACGGAGAGATCGCGGCGACGGTCTTCTTCTCCGGCAAGCCGTCAGGGGCGCTGTCGCACGTGGCTGCGAGCGACAACCTGCATCTGCTGGAGATCCCCTATACCCGGACGCTGGAGAACGTCTATCTGCCGGCTCAGCTTGAACACGCGCTGTATCCGAACCTGGTCGATGACGGGCAGTCGATTCAGACGATTGCGATCGATTCGGTGCTGATCACCAATAACTGGCAGCCGTCGAGCGAGCGCTATCGTCGGGTAGCCAAATTCGTCGAAAACCTGTTCGCGCATTTCGCCGACCTCCAGAAGCAACCCCGACATCCGAAGTGGAAGGAGGTCGACTTCTCCAGAGAACTGCCGGGCTGGCAGCGTTTCCCGGCTGCACGGGAGTTGCTGCAGCAGGCCAAATTCGATCAGTTCCTCGCAATGCGGCAGGGAGGGCCTCAGGCCACGCCGGCGGACAAGCAGCGCCTGTTCAAGGAGTTTCTCGAATGGTCTCAGACCGAGGCCAAGAAACATTAGGCGCTGTGCTGTGACCTCCGTGAAAACCGCTCTCGCCAGCTTCGATCGGGTCTCGCTCGATTTCGATACGCCCAACGGTCCTATGACCGTCGTGGAAGATGTCAGCTATGACATCCACGGTGGGGACTTTGTCGCGGTGATCGGCCCATCCGGCTGCGGGAAGACGACGATGATGAGCATGCTGGCTGGATTCCAGAAGCCTACCAGCGGTGCCGTCACCTTTGAGGGCCGGCCGATCACAGGGCCAGGCTCCGAACGCGGCGTCATCTTCCAGGAATATGGGGTCTATCCGTGGCTGACGGTCCGAGACAATATTGCTTTCGGGTTGGGGCTGAAGGCCAACCGCGTCCCGGCCAGAGAGTGCGACGAGATCTGTGAACATTATCTCTCGCTGATGGGCCTTTCAGATTTCGCCAATTCGTACCCCAAGCATCTCTCTGGTGGCATGCGCCAGCGGCTCGCAATCGCGAGAGCCTATGCGGTCAAACCGAAATTCCTTCTGATGGACGAGCCGTTCGGGGCGCTTGACGCGCAGACCCGTGCGAACATGCAGAACATGTTGCTGGGTGTTCTCGCCGCGGAAGAGAAGACGGTGATGCTCATCACGCACTCCGTCGAGGAGGCGATCTACCTGGCTTCGCGGATCGTCGTCGTGACGGCGCGGCCGGCAAGGATCAGGGAGATCATCGACGTCAAGATCCCCTATCCGCGTAGCGAGGCGATCCAGGAATACCCGGAATTCGGCGAATTGCGCAAATATGTGCGCGGTTTGGTGATGAGAGAATATCGGGCGCAGCAGGTCCAGAACCGGCCGGCGTCGTTCTCCGAATAGACAGAAAGTGCGTCGCCAAGATGAGTCATCGTCAAGAGCATAAATCCGGTCATGATGCTCCGATTGCATCGGTACGGATGAATGGACATGGGGTTGCGCCTCGGCGAGGAAACGCGACCGGAGGGCCGTCGACGGCATGAGCAAGTTCGCCGGGAAGAGGTGCCCGGCGTAACCAATGATGGCCGACGTCGCTACAGAATCGAGAGCGAGTAGGGGGTTCAGCGTGAATGACATCAAGCAGAATCACGATCCCAACAGCCTTGCCTACTATGCGCCACCGGGATCGGACGCCAGAGGCGCATCGATAGCGCCTCGTCAAGACGATGGCGTGTCACCGCTGCGCCGGGCGGATGAGCCGGCGCCGCACCTGCGCGTCGTGGAGACCAAGGAAACGCGCGCTGGCGACACGTCCGATGCCTTTAGCGCCGCCGTTGCCGCGGCGATGCGGCAGCAGATGGAAGCCGAAGAGCTGAACGCATCCATGCTGCAGCGGGGTAAATCGGGCCCCAGCCTGGCGACATTTGCGATCGCGATCATCGGTGCAGCCGCGACCGCGCTGACTTATGTCGTTCTGTTTCCGCAGGCGCAGTCGACGTTCGAAGAGCACGGTTGGGCCCCAGCGCGGCTTTTCACGGCTGCGCCGCGCCGCCCGGCGCCGACATTGGTCGTTCGCAATCAAAGCGGAGCGATCAACGAGCCGCTCGAGCTCGGGGTCGCCATCGACAAGGCCGAGCCGGGGTCGACCGTCACCGTCAAAGGTCTGCCGATCGGCACGCGGCTTACATCCGGCACACAGACGAGCCTGGGCGAGTGGCGCGTCCCGGCGGAGGCCGCCACAGATGTCGTCGTGACGCCGCCGACCGACTTTGCAGGCGAGGTCAAGCTCCTGGCCGAGTTGCGGGGCGCAGACGGGACCGTCTTGGTCTCGGCCGTGGTCCAATTGGGTTGGAAAGCGCCTCCTCCCCCTGCGCCGATCGTCGCCGCCTCGGCGCCTCAGCCCACTACGCCTCAGCCCACTGTGCCTTCGGCCGCTGCGCCGGCTCCGGAGCCCGCCGCAGCGGCGCCAGCGCCCGCGGAAGTCGCGAGAGATCTCACCGCCAATGAGGTTGGCAGCCTGATCCGGCGCGCACAGGAAATGCTTGCGACCGGCGACGTAAAGGGCGCGCGTGTTCTCCTGCTTCGGGCCGCCGATGCGCATGATCCACGCGCTGCTTATGTCCTGGCGAAGACCTACGACCCGATCCTATCGCGGCAATCCGGCGCCGCCGACGCCGGCCCCGATTTGGCGCAGTCCCGGACGTGGTATCAGCGGGCACGGGAGTGGGGGGCGCCGGAAGCGCAGCGCCAGCTCGATGCGCTTGCGACCACCTATGGACGCTGAGACGAGTGATCTTCGAGGCGTCCGCTCTCAAGCTCGAATCGTAAGCTTTCGGGTAGATCAGGCTGGCGCCCCGCGGTCCTGAATCAATGCAGCGCCCCGCTCGCCGATCATCAGACTGGCTGCGTTGGTGTTGGCCGATGTGATCAGTGGCATCACCGAAGCATCCACCACACGGAGGCGGTCGGCACCGCGGACGCGCAATTGCGGGTCGAGGACGGCGCGCTCGTCGCTGCCCATGCGGCAGGTGCCGCAGCAGTGGAACACGGTGCCGCCGGTGGTTCGCGCGAACTCCCACAGCGCTTCCGGATTGGTCGCGGCATCACCCGGCGCGATTTCGACATCCCAGAGCTGACGAAACGAGGTCTGCCGGAAGATGTCGCGCAGCATCCGCATGCCGCTGCCGATGGTCTTGCGGTCGAGTTCGGCGGCGAAATAGTTCGGCTCGATGCGCGGTTGGTCGAGAGGATCGGTCGACCTGATCGCAAGCTGGCCGCGTGACTGGGCGTGGCATTGCCAGACCGAGGCCGTGAAGCCTGAGAAGCGGTGCAGCGGATCGCCGGGCTTGTCGACCGACAGCGGCATCACGTTGAACTGCACGTCGGGCCGGCCGCCCACCGCATGTTCGGTGCAAGCGGCGCCGCCGACCTGTCCTGCTCCGACGGTCAGCGGGCCGCTGCCGCTGATCGCCCATTGCAGGCCCATCCGTGCAAGGTGGAACGGGTTGCGGACCTGGTCGTTGAGCGAGATCGGCCGCCTCAGCCGCACGATAATGCGCGCTTGATAGTGATCCTGCAGGTTCGCACCCACCTCGGGGGAATCCACGATCACGGGAATTCCCATGCTGCGCAATAACTCGGCTGGCCCAACGCCTGACAGCTGCAATAGCTGCGGCGATTGCAGCGCTCCGCCCGACAGCACCACCTCGCGATCCGCCGTTGCGCTCAGGCGTTGACCTCCCTCGATCCATTCGACGCCGACCGCGACCTGGCCAGCAAACAGCACGCGGGTAACATGGGCTCCCTTGATGATGGTGAGGTTCTTGCGATCGGCGATCGGACGCAGGAAGGCCGATGCTGCACTGGTGCGCCAACGGGAGCCGATCCCGAGTTGATAGGTACCGACTCCGAAGGTTGTCTCGCCATTGAAGTCCGCATTGTGCGGCAGGCCGAACTCCACTCCGGCCTTCACCCAGGCCGAGGAGGCCGGATTGTCGTTGCGCAGATCGGAGACGTCGAAATCGCCCAGCCCACCATGATACTGGCTTTCGCCGCCGCGGTAGCGCTCGTAACGACGGAAGTACGGCAGCAGTTCACGATAGTTCCAACCTTTCGCACCCAGGCGCTCCCAATCGTCGAAGCCATCCTTCTGGCCACGAATGAAGATCAGGCCGTTGATTGACGAGGAGCCGCCGATCACGCGGCCTCGCGGCCACACGATCGCGCGGTTGCCAGTGGTCTCGTCCGGCTCGGTCACGAACAGGCGGGAGAATCTCTGATTGTAGATGGTGCGATAGTAGCCGACGGGAAGCCTGAGCCAGAAATTGCGATCCGATCCTCCGGCCTCGAGCAGCAGCACCCGGCACGCCGGATCGACCGACAGGCGATTCGCAACAAGACAGCCAGCCGAGCCCGCGCCAACGATGACGTAGTCATAGCCCTGAGCCATCATGGACCTTCCGTCGTGCATAAGATCTATCGGACATCATGGCCGGCCTCACGCATCTCACATCGATCGAGCTGCAACGAGGCTCATGGATGCACGGTTTGGCCAGCATCGAACAGCTTTTTCTGCCAAGCGACGGCGATTTTGAATACGAGGGTTGCAGGGTCGTTTCGCTCTGGCACGCCAATGCGCGATCGTTGAATGATCGAACCATCTCGACTATCACGTCGAGCAGAGCAACCGTGCGGCGGGAAAGATGGCATGGCAAAGCGCGGACAGGTTCTGAGGCAATGGTCGCTTCGGGCGGCCCCCTGGATCGGCGCGGTTGTACTGTGGTACGGGATACACGCGAGCGGTCTCGTAAGTGCCTCGCTGGTCCCGGCTCCGCATCAGGTCGGCGCAAAATTTGTCGAACTGTTGCACAAAGAGGGGCTGTTGTTCGACATCTACGTATCAACGCGGCGCGTTTTTGTTGGCGTTGCGCTCGGTATTCTCGCGGCTGTTCCCGCCGGATTTCTGCTCGGCTGGTATAAGTCGGCTCACGCGCTCGCAAACCCCATGATCAACTTCTTTCGTGCGCTGCCGCCAATCGCCTTGATCCCGCTGGTGATCGTCTATTTCGGCGTCGATGAAGTGGCCAAGCTGGTGATCCTATTCTACGCCGCCTTCTTCTCAGGCGTGATCGTGATGTACGAAGGCGTGTCCCAGATCACGCCACTCTACATTCGGGTCGCACAAACCCTGGGTGCGAGCGAATGGGAGATCTTCCGCAAGGTCATCATCCCGTTGACCTTGCCGCATATCCTGACCGCGCTCCGGGTTGCCCTCGGGGTTGCGTGGGCCACCCTGGTCGCCGCGGAGCTGATCGCGGCGCAACGCGGCCTCGGCGCCCTGATCCAAAATGCCGCAGCCTATTTCCTTCTCGACGTGATCTACGTCGGCATCATCTGCATCGGAGTGGTAGCGTTGATCATGGATACGATCTTGCGGCGGATCACTGCGCGGCTTCTGGCTTGGCAGGAGCGCGCGAGTCCATTGCGATAGCCGATGGGCGGTCCACCGGACCGCACCTGACGGGAAGTTCAGTTCACTGACGATCAACGGACCGATCGGAAAACGGGAGAGCAGACCATGCATCGGCGAAAATTCCTGAAGACGACACTGACGGCGGCGGTCGCAGGCCTCGCCGCTCCAGCGCTCGCGCAGAGCAAGACGAAACTCCGCGTCGGCTACCTGCATACGGTCGCGGTCGACGGCCAGATCTGGACGGGCGTCGACCGGGGCTTTTTCGACAAGCAGGGCCTCGATCTCGATTTGCGTCAGTTCAACACCGGCCTCGAAGTCTTCCAGGCCATGGTCGGCGGCAGTCTCGATGTCCTTGCAACGGGTGCGGTGCTCTCGAACTTTCCTGCGCGCGGACAAGGCAAGGTGTTCCTGATCAACGACATCGAGGTTGCGACCGCGCAACTCTGGGTGCACTCGGACGCAGGCATCAAATCGTATGCCGATCTCAAGGGCAAGCGCATCGCGACGTCGACCGGTACCACGGCCCACGTCTTCCTCGACCGTGCCCTGCGCGCCAACGGCGTCGATCCCAAGGATGTCGAACTCGTCAACCAGCCGATGCCGGCGGCGGTAACGGCATTCATATCCGGCGCGGTGCCGGCGGTCGCGCTATGGGTGCCGTTCAACGTCGCGGTGCGGGACAAGGTGCCGGATGCCGTGAAACTCACGGACGCATCGGCCTATTATCCGCAAGCTGCCATCATCGATGGCTGGGCCGCGGCCAACGGCTTCTATGACGCGAACAAGGAAACGCTCGCCAAGCTGATCAGGGGCTGGAGCGAAGCCAACGACTATATGATCGCTCAAAGCGACGCGGCTCTCGAAGCACTGCAGAAAGGTCATTATAGCCAGACCCCGATCGCGGATATCAAGGAGCAGTTCAAAGCTCAGAAGATGTTTACGTCGCAGGAGTGGAAGAAATACTATACCGACGGTACGGTCACCAAATGGCTGCAACAGACAACCGATTTCTTCATGGCCAATGCGGGAGTCAAGGACTTCACTCCGGCCAGCACCTATTTCGATCCGAGCCTCTACCTCAAGACGTTGGCTTGAAGCGCGGAGCGCGGCGGTACGCCCCCCGGGGGGGGCCGCCGTGGCCTTCGTCGCGCGGGCCTTGCAGGCTGCGTGCGCTCGGGCGCGGTCTTCAACGGGGCGTGAAGATGTATGAGAGTGGGAGTAGACCTTCTACTCACGCCGGCGCCCGGCGGCAGCGACCTAGGCCGTCTTGATTTCGACTTCGGCCGCGCGCCGTCGTCACCTCGAATTCCGAGCAGGCGCGCTGACCGAGGCGCGTATCATTTGTCGCGATCAAGCAAACGCGACAGCAAAGATTCGAACCGCTTGAAAAATTGTAGTCTCACAACGTCTTTGTTCCAGCGGAGATGCAGATTGAGCATCGGGCTGTTCTTATGCGGACGACCGATATCGGCAGCTCCCAAGCGTCGACGACCGAGAACTCGTCGAGCAGAGCTATTCCGACGCCGTTCGCAACGAGACCGACCGCTGTCTCGACATGCCTGATGAGAAAATCCACGCGCGCAGGGAGGCGTTCCTTCTCGAACAATTGCGAGACCATGGCTCCGTGCGGCGTTTCGGGTTCGAAACAGATCAGAGGCTCGCGAGCCAAATCACGCAGCGGGATTTCTACTTTCTTTGCCAGCCCATGCCGAACCCCATGCTGAGTGCGCAACGTCAATTCCATTTCAGTCCCCTGTGCCTGGTGGCTCTGGCGCAGCGCGGTCGTTCCAAATGATTCCCGAAGCTTTCAACGCATCCGGGTAACGCTCGAAGTATACGGCTTGGCGGGTTGCACATGGGCTCGGTGATCACGATCGCAATACTCTCGCATGGGCGGCGATCCGCTGCCGGGCGCGCCTGCGCTCGAACCGGGCATGACAGTTCGCCTCCTGCGAAGCACCAAGCCGTGAGTGATTTGATCGGCGCGTTGTAGAAAAGTCTGTGTACCGGTCGGCGGCTGGCGGCATCGAGATTGGCACAGCGGGCGCATTCACGTTGCTAATTAGCCTGATGCTCGCGAGTGTTGAAGAGTGTAACGCCAGTTTGCCGTCCGTCCCCTGATCGCGGACCGTGAGCGCCGCGTTGGACCCAGTCGACGTGGGGGTGACTCAATTCGCAGCCGTCCGGCACTGCTGCGTCACCAGTCTGGTTGTCGCTTCCTCTCGCGCCCGGAGCGGCGCGGCAGGTCCATCTGGTCATGTTCGAGCTCAACCGAAACCCGTCCGCACGACGGGCGGCGATCTCACAAAACCGAAATTGGCTTGGTCGCCGTCATTTTCGAAGGCGCCAAGCGTTGCAACGATCTCTTGATCACACGGCACGGTGATCAGGATTCAACAAAGAGCTGAAGAACTTTCAGCGTTGACAGTCGTGTCGCTTCTGCACGAAACGTCGGCCAACGACATTCTCCTTGCGTCGGACAGATGGAAGCGTCGGTCGGAGCTTGGGCGAAAGGGCGTTCACGACATCGCGCTCCGTTCGGTCACTTCCAATCGGCTTCTTCTGACGATCGCCTTCGCGCGGAAACGACGAGAGACATTCGATGTACCTGACGGCGTTACTGCTATCCCGTTTGCAGTTTGCATTTACGGTGTCGTTTCACATCATCTTCCCGTCGTTCACCATCGGGCTCGGTGCTTGGCTGGTCGTGCTGGAGGCAGCGCATCTGATGAGCGGCCGGGCGGTCTATCGCAGGCTGTTCGACTTCTGGCTCAAGATATTCGGCATCACCTTCGGACTTGGTGTCGTTTCCGGCGTCGTGATGGCATTCGAGTTCGGCACCAACTGGAGCCGGTTGTCGGAGGCCACCGGACCGATCCAGGGGCCGCTCCTGGTCTACGAAAGCTTCACGGCCTTTGCCCTGGAGGCGTCGTTCTTCGGCGTTCTGATCTTCGGCAGATGCCGCGTGCCTCCGCTCGTTTATCTGTTCTCCACCTTGATGGTCGCGCTCGGGACCACGTTCAGTGCATTCTGGATCATGGTCAACAACAGCTGGATGCAGGCGCCGGTCGGCTACGTCTTGCGCGACGGTCTCTACGTTCCCACCGACTGGAGCGCCATTATTTTCAGTCCAGTCGTCTGGGTTCGTTTCCCGCACATGCTGATCGGCGCTTATCTCACCGGTGCCTTTTGCGTCGCTGCCACGGGAGCCTGGTACGCGCTTCGGGCTACCTTCGTTGATGAAGCACGGATCATGCTGCGGATGGGTCTTGTGCTTGCTTCGCTTCTGATGCCGATCCAGTTGCTCTATGGGCACCTCAATGGTGAATACGTCCACGAGCTGCAACCGGCGAAATTCGCCGCCATCGAGGCGCGATGGCATGATGAGCAACCTGCGGGCGAAGTCGTACTTGCCGTTCCCGACGATGCCGCGGAGACGAACCGCTACGAAATGAAGATTCCCTGGCTCGGCAGCTTGGTCGCGGTCGGCAATTTCAGTTCGAAGGAGGTCGGCCTTGCGGATTTTCCGGTCGTTGAGCGGCCACCCGTCCTGATCCCGTTCTTCGCGTTCCGCATCATGGTGGGCTGCGGCCTGATCATGCTGGCGCTCGCCTGGGCAGGCTCCTTTCGGCTGATCAAGGGAACGCTCGAGCAGCGGCGCCTGCTGCTATGGGGCATCTTTCTGAGTTTTCCGCTGCCGTTCGCAGCCATTCTCACCGGCTGGTTCACCGCCGAGGTTGGCCGGCAACCCTGGGCCGTCTACGGCCTTCTGAAAACCGCGGATGCCGTTTCGCCGGAGCTGACCGTTGGCGCGACGGTCGCGTCGCTCATCTTCTTCGTCTCGATCTATCTCCTCATCTTCAGCTTCGGAACGCTCTACATCTATCGTCTGCTCAAGACAGGGCCCGCGCCGCGATCTGGCGAGCTCGTGACCAATCCGAAGCGCCCATTGGCAATTGCCGAGGGCACGCCAGCGTCCGCGGCGAGCTCGGGGGTGGGGCTGTGAGCATGCTGTTCTGGGTTGCGGCCCTGGCCGTGAGCACCTTGCTCTATGTCGTGCTCGACGGATTCGATCTCGGCGTGGGCATCCTGTTCGCCATTGCCGGCGATGAGACCGATCGCCGCCGTATGCTGTCGGCGATTTCCCCGGTCTGGGACGGCAACGAGACCTGGCTCGTGGTGTCCGGCACCGTGTTGTTTGGTGCGTTCCCCAGGGTCTATGCGACGCTGCTATCGGCGTTCTATCTTCCGATCGTCCTGATGCTCGGTGCGCTGATTCTGCGCGGGGTTGCATTCGAATTCCGCCACAACACGATCAAATTTCGCTGGATATGGAATTGCAGCTTTGTTGCCGGCTCTCTCGTGGCGACCTTCGTGCAAGGCATGATGATCGGTGCGCTGGTTCGAGGCCTGCCGATGACGGCCGGCCGCTATTCCGGCGGAATGTTTGGCTGGCTCGGCGGGTTTTCATGTCTGTGCGGCATCGGTCTTTGCTTTGGCTACGCGCTGCTCGGAGCCGCATGGCTCGTCGGCAAATCGCAGGGCATGCTGCGCAAGCGCATTTATGATCTTCTACCGCCGCTGACGTTCGGTGTCGGGTGTTTTCTCGTCGTCGCATTCGTCTACGCGCTAACACTCGATCTTCGCATTATGGGGCGTTGGCTGGAGCGGCCGTACCTGCTGCTGTTTCCCCTGATCGGCGCTGTCGCGGCATACTACCTGATCAAGGGGATCGCGGATCGCAGCGATTTCCAGCCGTTCCGCATGGTTGCGTTCATCTTCGTGGCCGCATTTGCGACCCAAGCCATCTCGTTCTGGCCCTACATGATCCCGTTTTCGATCACGGTCGAGCAGGCGCTGGCGCCGGAAAGCAGCCTGCACTTCATGTTCTGGGGTGCTGGACTCCTCGTGCTGCCGCTGACGCTCGGCTACACCGCGGTCGTCTATTGGATGTTCCGCGGCAAGATTGCGGAGGAGACCGAGCCGGCCCCGGCGCACGTCACCTTCGATTACAGCTCCACCTATCCCGAGAACGACTAGCGAGTGGCGGTCGCATCGGCATCCCTTTGAACCAGCAATCCGAAGCCTCCGAGAAGGAAAACGCCTATGGCTAAGAAAGTCGCAGACGCAATCATCGAGACACTGCAATCCGCCGGCGTTGAGCGCTGTTACGGCATCGTCGGCGATACGCTCAATGATATCGCGCATAGCATCGACAAGAGCGACATCCAGTGGGTTCACGTTCGCCACGAGGAGGCGGGTGCATTCGCGGCTGGTGCCGAAGCGCAGTTGACCGGCAAGCTGACGGCCGTGGCCGGAAGCTGCGGTCCCGGCAGTCTTCATTTCGTCAACGGCATCTACGAGTGCAATCGAAATCGGGCCCCCATCATCCTGATCGCGAGCCAGGTGCTGCGCAGCGAGCTTGGTTTCGATTTCATCCAGGAGGTCGATTTCAAGGAAGTCTATCGCGGTTGCAGCGTCTATTGCGATATGATCTACACGCCCGAACAGGCTCGGCGGAAGACCGTGATTGCGTGCCAGGCTGCGATCGCCAAGCGCGGCGTGGCGGTGCTGATCGTTCCGGTCGACGTCTCCAAGGCGGATATCCCCGACGATGTTCCCTATGGCGTGCACGTCAGCAAGCCCGTCATTGTACCGTGCGACGAAGAACTTGATCGCATGGCCGATATCCTCAACGCCGGAAAGAAGATAACTATCTACGCCGGATCAGGCTGTCAGGGCGCGCACGCGGAGGTCATGGAGACCGCCAGACGACTGATGGCCCCGGTGGCGCACACCACGCGCGCGAAGGATTTCCTCGAATACGACAATCCGCACAATGTCGGCATGACGGGCCTCATCGGCGGCGAGTCCGGCTACCACGCGGTGCGCGACTGCGACACGCTGCTCTTGCTCGGTGCCGACTTCGCCTGGCGTCAGTTCTATCCGGACCAAGCCAAGATCGTTCAGGTGGATATCGAGCCGACCCATCTCGGCCGGCGCCATCCGGTGACGATGGCTTCGATCGGCGGCATCAAGCCGACACTGGCGGCGTTGCTGCCGCGTCTCGCCCAACGCCACGATTCCTCTCATCACGACAAATACGTCGAGCGCTACAAGCACGTGATGCAGGAAAGATATGCCAAGGCCACGCCGGTCCACGGTGACGTCATCACCGGGACCTATCTCACGACCCTAATCGATCGCTACGCCGCCGAAGACGCCTTGTTTTCCGGCGATGACGGAACGCCGGT
Organism: Bradyrhizobium sp. HKCCYLS1011; assembly: GCF_051167795.1. NCBI lineage: Bacteria > Pseudomonadati > Pseudomonadota > Alphaproteobacteria > Hyphomicrobiales > Nitrobacteraceae > Bradyrhizobium > Bradyrhizobium sp. HKCCYLS1011. The sequence continues at coordinate 546,141 of NZ_JBNPTT010000004.1, forward strand.
GGTCTGGTTGCACCAATATTTGAAAGTCAATGGCAAGCGGCGCACGTTCGGCAGCCTGCTTCACGGAACCATGGCCACGGCGCTGCCGTCGGCGCTCGGTCTGCAGGCGTGTCAGCCAGGCCGTCAGGTCATTTCGCTGTGCGGCGATGGAGGACTCTCCATGCTGTTCGGGGAACTGATGACGGTGATCCAGGAGAATCTCCCGGTGAAGATCGCCGTATACGACAATGGAAAACTCGGTTTCGTGGAGATCGAGCAGAAGACCGAAGGTTTGCTGCCGACGTTCACCAGCCTGAAGAACCCGAATTTTGGCAAGGTCGCCGAAGCGATGGGTCTCTGGGGCCGCACCGTCACGAAGGGCGCCGAGCTCGAGCACGCCGTTCAGGAGTGGCTCGCTCAGCCCGGGCCGGCGCTTCTTCATGTCAAGGTCGCACCGATGCAGCTCGTGATGCCTCCGACCATTGAATTCGAGCCGGCCGTCGGCATGGCGCTCTATGCGGCGCGGGCCGTGCTCCACGGCCGGGGAGGGGAGATCTGGGAGATGGCAAAGGAAAACTTTATCTGACTTGGTCTGAAATCACGTGCGAGGGACCGGTTCGGCCGGTCCCTCGGCGTGGTCGGCGGTCGCCATTTTCAGATCCGCCGCGGTCGCCGGCAGGATTTCGCCGAAGAACCATTGCAATCCAGGATCCTGGTTGCCGCGCTCATGCCAGACGGTTTCGACCATCACCTGCAGCGGATCATAGGGCAGTTTGAGAATCACAAGCGATTCGCGGGCCGCTTCTCGGATTGCGATACTGCGGGGCAGGGTTGCTACCATGTCGCTGCGGCCCACCAGATTCGCGACCGCGGAGTAATGCGGCAACGAAATGGCGACCCGTCCGACCAATCCGTTCTTGTCGTTCTCCTGTTCCAGCAGCAGACGCTCGATCCACACGCGCCGTTCGACGCCTTGTTCTTCGATAAAGCCGTCTGCGGGGCGTGCCTCGCTGCCGGTCAACTCAACCACGACATGTGGAAAGGCGAACAGCCGCTCCATCGTAATCTCCGATGCCGTCAATGGATGGCCAACGCGGACCACCAAGGCCTCGGATTCGGCAAGCACGGGCATGCGGCGCATCCGTCTTGGGAGATTTCCGAACCAGCCGACAGCCATCTCCACCTGACCGCTGTCAAGGTTGGCGACCAGATCGAGGCGGCTCAGCGGAAAGATCCGCAGGTTGATGTTCGGCCCCATTTTTCCGACCTTGTCCGCGATTAATGGCAGCAACGTCATGCCGGCGTAGTCCGACATTGCGATGCGGAAGGTTCGCGCGGACCGGAGCGGATCGAAGCTCCTTGACGTGACTGCCTCTGCGAAACGTCGCAAGCCCTCATTGATATCAGGCGCAAGTTCGAGCGCCCGAGCGGTCGGCGTCATGCCGGTCTCAGCCAGGATAAACAGTTGATCGTCAAGCAACTGGCGGAGACGGGCCAGGGCGTGGCTGACCGCCGAAGGGGTAATGTTCAGCTCGCGGGCTGCCCCGGCAACGCTGCGGTGGCGCATGATGGCTTCGAATACACGAAAGAGGTTGAGGTCCACCCGACGGATCGCCAATCCAAATTCTCCACCTGTACTGTCTCACCCCATACCATGAAAGCATCGAGCGGGCATCGCCGTTTGAAGACGGTTCATCTCACTTCTGAATGATCTTCATCGAAGTGACAATGACAGGACGGCATGCGCCGAGAACTGGCTCGGATCACCGGCGCGGCGCCCCAACCTCCCCGGCAGTGTTGATCCGCCGCCTGTCGGCCCTGCGCCTTCACTCCGTAGCAGGTAGGTGTAGTTGGATTGGCACGATAAAGAAAACAGGGCTTCCGAAATAGTCGGTTTCGCGATGTCGCGGACTCCCGCTACTGTCTTCCGCACACTCCGTTGACGCAGGTTTGGATAAGTGTCCTCTCCCAGCAGTGATGAAACTACCGAAGCCCTTCGGGCGGCAAATGTCAGAATGTTGTCGAATGCTCCAAGGCTCGGCGCTACGAGATGCTCAGATAGGAGAGGGGAGCAATGGAGCGCACCGCCACGATCCCTACTGCTGACACCAACAGATGCGTCAGCTCATCCATTTCGACGAACTATCCGTCCAGGCGGTCTCGCCAAGGATCACGGCTCGCTACCCGGCTCAATGCAGACTTGCACCAAGGCAGGACAATTGACCAGCATCTCCTGACCAGCGTCGAGCGATGGCGATCGTGGGAACCCGCATCAAGCCCACGTCCTGCCACGCGAGGCTTTGTCGGCGGGGCCGGGAAGCACGCCTATTGGACGCTTTCCATGCCGGCGAGGATAAGATCGATGCCAGCAACAAATTGCTCGCGATCATCGTGCTCGGGCAGCACTGTTGCCAGCTGCCGCACGAAGGGATGCTCCGTCGGATCGAGCTGCGCCCATTTCGCGGCAACGGTCTCAAGGAACGCCTTGCGGAACACTGACCGATCCGTGTGACGCGGGAAGACGCGGGCGCCTGCAGCGTACTGGCCGGCAAGGCCAAGGATGAAGCTCATGAGCGCGGTGGTGGCGTTGAATTGCGCGCGTTCGGGAACGCCGAGCGCCTGGACCTGACTGCCAATGCGTTCCAACATTCTCAGGACTGCATCCTGCCAGGGGTTACGGGAGAGTTGTCCTCCCACCCAAGGGTGAGCGTGGATGGCGTCGAAGACGCCCAGCGCGAGCGTGCGGATCACTTCCTGCGGCCTTAATCCCCTCACCGCATCAGCCGTGACGCCGGCGATGACGTGGTCCGTGGCCGCGGCAAGCAGATCGTTCTTGTCGGCGACGTGCCAGTAGATCGCTCCGCTCCCGGTCGAAAGCCGGGCAGCGAGCGCGCGGAAGGTCAGGGCGTCCTCGCCTTCGCTGTCGAGGATTTCAATGGCGGCCTCGACGATCCTCGCCTTCGAGAGAGCGTCCGTGCGCCGTTCAGTCCGAATCTTGGTTGCCATAACACTTAACTTGACATGGTTGGAACGATGTTCCAATAGATCAGTTGCGATGGAACGACATTCCAGGCCACTCTGAATGGAACGATTATGACCCCTGTGACGATTGTCGGGGCAGGCCTCGGCGGCCTGGTCCTCGCGCGCGTCTTATTTCTTCGCGGCATCCCCGCGACGATCTACGAGGCAGAACCTTCGGCGGAAGCCCGGGCGCAAGGTGGCCAGCTCGACATTCACGAGCACGGCGGGCAGGCCGCGCTTGCTGCGGCCGGTCTCATGGACGAATTCCGCGCCATCATTCACGAGGGCGGCCAGGCTTCGCGGGTGCTCGACCGCTATGGCAGAGTGTTGTTCGAACAGCGCGACGACGGTACGGGCGGGCGGCCCGAGGCCCTTCGAGGGGACCTGAGGCGTATCCTCATCGACTCCTTGCCGCCGGGGACGATCTGTTGGGGAAAGAAGGTCAGCAGTATCGCGGCGCTCGGCGGTACCCGGCACGAACTAACGTTCGCCGACGGGGCGGCCACCACCAGTGACCTCCTCGTGGGAGCCGACGGTGCCTGGTCGAACGTCAGGGGGCTGCTCTCCAAGAGCAAGCCTGAATACGTCGGAACGTCGTTTGTCGAGACCTACCTGTATGATGCCGACACGCGGCACCCTGCGGCGGCTGAAGCGGTCGGCGGCGGCGCATTGTTCGCGCTGGCCCCCGGACAGGGAATTTTCGCGCACCGCGAGGCTGGCAACGTTATTCATGCGTACATCGCGCTGAACCGCCCCGCCGCGTGGTTCGCCGGCCTTGATTTCAGCGCCGCGACCGCGGCAGCAAAAATTGCGGCCGAGTTCGATGGATGGGCGCCGGCGCTCACCGCGCTCATCACGGACAGCGCGACCACGCCGGTCCTGCGCATGCTCCACGCACTGCCAACCGGACATCGATGGAAGCGCGTGCCCGGGGTGACGCTTGTCGGGGACGCCGCGCACCTCGCGCCGCCGGCCGGGGAGGGCGCGAACCTCGCGATGCTCGATGGCGCCGAGCTCGCCTCCGCGATCGCGACGCATCCTGACGCGACAGAGACGGCGCTCGCCGCCTACGAAGCGGCGATGTTTCCGCGCAGCGAGTCGGCTGCCGCGGACGCGCACCAGACCCTGGCGCTCTGCCTCGACGACGGCACCCCCTTCCGCCTCATCCAGTTCTTCACGAACGCGCTCGCGAGGGACAGCGACGGCGCCGCGCAACCCTGATGCACCCGCCGACCTCTCCTACGCGCGCCACGCTTGGCGTCCCGACTGCTTGAGGATTTTGTCGATGATCTATGATGTCGTAATTGCCGGAGCCGGGCCGGTCGGCCTGTTTCTCGCGTGCGAACTTCGCCTTGCTGGCCGGTCGGTCCTGGTGCTGGAGCAAGCTGAACACCCCGAGACCCATTTGAAGGGAGCACCATTCGGCCTGCGGGGTCTTTCGGCGCCCAGCCTCGAAGCCTTCTATCGTCGCGGGTTGCTGGACGACATTCAGAAGATAGCGGCTACCAGCCCGGTCATCGAAGCCTTTCGTCGCGAACAGCGGGACGGGAGTAGTGGGGCGCGTCGCACCGACGATCGTACTGCGGCCGCCGCCCCGCATTGGATGCAACAGCCGCGCCGAGCAGCCGGCCATTTCGCCGGCATCCAGTTCTTCCACGAAGATATCGACACATCGAAATGGACGTATCGCCTGCCGAGCCCGGCGGGCACCCGTATGGCCGTCTACATGGACGCTCTCGAATCCGTCCTCGCCGCCCGGGCCGACGCAATGGGAGTCGAGATCAGGCGCGGCCACGGCGTTGACGACTTTGATCAATCAGACCAAGGCGTGACCATTCGGGCTGGCGACGAGACCTTCCGCGGAGGCTGGCTCGTCGGCTGCGATGGCGGGCGCAGTACCGTTCGCAAGCTCGGCGGCTTCGATTTCGCCGGCACCGATCCCGAATTCACTGGCTATTCGGTGGACGTCGAACTGGCCGATCCGGACAAGCTCCAAACCGGCCAGCACTATACGCCCGCGGGCATGTACACCTTTGCCCGGCCGGGGACGATCGCCATGGCTCACTTCGACGGCGGCGCCTTCCACCGAACCCAGCCGATCACGCGCGAGCACGTGCAGGCAGTCCTGCGCCAAGTTTCTGGCGCCGATGTCACCGTGAGGGCGCTCAAGCTTGCGACCACCTGGACGGATCGCGCCAATCAGGCGACCGCTTACCGGAACGGACGAGTGCTGCTTGCCGGCGACGCTGCGCATATCCATTCTCCCCTTGGGGGCCAAGGCCTCAACCTCGGGCTCGGCGATGCGATGAATCTCGGCTGGAAGCTGGCTGCCGTCATCCGTGGCGACGCGCCGAACGGTCTGCTCGACAGCTATTTCAGCGAACGCCACCCGGTGGGCGCGGCCGTCCTCGACTGGTCGCGTGCCCAGGTCGCGGTGATGCGGCCAGGCCGGAGCTCGCGCGCGCTTGAAGCCATCATCCGCGATCTGATTGGTACGCGCGATGGCGCGACCTATTTCGCCGAGCGCGTCTGGGCTGTCTCCCTCCGCTATGATCTCGGTGGCGGCCATCCGCTCATAGGCCGCAGCGTTCCTAACTTCGAATTGGCTGACGGGCGGAAAATCGGCGGGGTCTTCAGGACGGGCAAAGGGCTGTTCCTGGACTTCGAAGCGCACGCGCCGCTTGAAGCGCTCGCGGGGCGTTGGGGTGACCGGATCACCTATGTCGGCAGTGACGCCAAGGAGCGGCTGGGCTTGAGCGCTCTGCTCCTGCGTCCCGACGGAATCGTGGCCTGGGTTGGCGAGGGCACTCCCAACCTCCAGGAGGCGGCTCAGGCCGCATTGCGATGGTTCGGCGAACCAGACACGGCGCGGGGCTGACTGAAATGCTGTGGCGCTCGTGGCCTATGTCTGACGAGATCGGCTGAGCATCGGTCAGAAAGTTGCATGCCCGCAAAGCGGTGCGGATGTGTATCGTCGGGAATTCCGTCCTGTGAATTGATCCTTTGTCGGCCTCGTAAAGTGGTGAGCGAAGCCCGCGAGCACGGCTGCGGAGATGATGACGGCCTGCTCTGCGTACCGTTTGATGCTGTGGACGGGGTTCTAAAAGCCGCCACAGCTAAGCACGAGGCCGAGCAGAAGCAGATCGCGAACATAATGGCGGGGACGCACGATTCGTCTTGGGTGGACAAGACGCTGCGCGAGCTGAACTGCGAAGGTCTCAATTGAAAGCCGGGATGATCGGCGGTGATCTCCCGTCAGCCATCTCGAGCAACAAGTTAGCTACATCGGCCAGCGCGGCTGCTCTGCGTGTACATTTCGGTAAGCACAGGCCCTATTCGACCAGTCTAGCGCTTCGACTTGCTGGATTTTTGCGACTTGGGCGCGCCGCGGAGCTGAGGTTTCGTTTTCACCGCCTTCTTGGCTTTAGTCACGAGTGGATAGGACATTCCGCCCACCAATATCCCATCGGCGCGTGCTTCGATCCGAATCACGGGCTCCTCTTCCTTGTGGAAGTCGTCAGGATCGAAATCCTTGCCAGGCAGAATCCGCATCTTGATCTCTCGAGCATTGCCTGGTTCGAGGGTAAACGCATCCGAGCCAGCATTAGCGAATGCGATCCGCCAGTCACGCTTCACAAGAGTCAAAGGCAGCGAGGCCGTAAGGGTCATACGAGCTCGTTTGCGGAGCGGGTTCTTCACATGGAAGCTCATTCGATCAAATCCCGCCACCAGCAACTTGCGAGTGGCGCTGACCGGCGCGACATTGCGCTGGCCGATATTGTTGTCGTTCGGGACTAACCGCCACTCGGCTATCGAGTCAGTCGCGGTAAAGTTGTCAATATTGCTCGGGTCGTTCAACGCCGATACAACCATGAACATGCACTCGTGGCCAATCTGGGAAGGGACCCATTCGAATGGCCCAACCAGAATTTCCGCGGACGAATTGGGCGGCACATTTGCGCACGGGAGCTGTGCCGTCGTCATCGGCTGCCAATCGTCGGGATAGGTGAGCCCAGCGGATGGTTGGCAATGAAAGGCCCGCACGGTCACGTTGACGGCGATCTGTGTTCCTCGGTTCTTGACCTTCACATAAGCGTAGTTTGTGACCCCAACGACGGGCTCTTCATGAGCGGCGCCGCCGTCATTCAGGCGGCGATTCCAAATCGCCTGGCAGCTCCAGTGGTTGGGTTGAAACTGATATTCGCCGCCTCGGCCATCTTCGATATAGACATCGACGTCCGGCGGCGTACCCACATTGTTGTTGGGTTTCGGGACGCCGTTAGGCTGGTACATGCCCTGTTTTTCGAATCCCCAGCGGATTACCTTTCCATAGGCCCCGCCTGACAATCCCTCGGACAACCAGTCGGCCGCGTCTGCCTTTCTCAGCGCGTCCGCAAAATATTCAGCTGCTGGTGGATTGGTTGCAGAGTCCATGCCGCCGATCGCCGTAAGCATCAGGTAGCATACGACGCGCGCAGCGAATTGCTTCATGGCGATATCGGTGGAATCGCCTCCGATCGACTGGTAAATGCGAAACATCGTCGTCGAAAGGATTTGTTCGTTACCATAGCCCTTGTAGTCCAGCGTCGGATCGAACGGGTGCAGTGCGATGTTGCCGCTCCAGCCGAAGCCGGCAACAACGGCACGGTCGTGTCGACGGCCGGCAGCCGTGATCCACGGAAATGACAGATAACGATCCTGCGCCTGGCTTCCCGGATCGTTCAGAACGGTGGCAAAGCTGTCGCCTGCGCTGTGCGAGAAGCGGAAATTCGCCTTGCCTACGTGATTGAAAAGGACGCCATGGCCAAACAGCTCGTGCATTGCCACGCGCAAATCGCAGGCGAGGCCAATCGGAGCGTTAAGATCTCCGAGATCGGCCAAGGCGAAGCTCGTATAGCCAATTCCCACTCCCCCCGCATTGCCGACACAATGCGCGTTGATCTCAATGCCTTGTGGGTCATTGGGATCGGCGTGGCCGCGGTGGTCTACCGGACTCGGGAAGGTGGTTCCCGGCAGATAGCTGGGAGGATCAAAACCCAGATCCTCCAGCAAGCGGTAGAACCGATCGCAATTGTGGTAGGCGTTGACGGCAGCAAAATCGTTGCTGCGGGCGTCGAAGTCGAAGCTCATTCCATTCGAGATCTGAGGGTCCGCTATCGTCGGCGCCTCGATTTCGGTCAGGATGACGTTACTCCCACTCAGGGACTGGGTGCCGTTTACCGGGGGCGAGAGCCCCGCGAGCGTTACAGAGCTGCGTACCGGGTTGAGTACCAAGCTGGCCGCATTTGGCAACGGGCCCCCCGCCAGGGTAACCGGATCGGTCATGAATACCATGCCGGTCACACTGTCAGCAAAGGGCAGCAGCAGGAGCACGGAGCCCGTCTCGACTTCGACCAGCGCGACCCAATGCAGCGGTTCCATGCCGGACGTATCAAACCGGAAATAGACTGCCGTAACGACATAATGCTCTCCCTCCCGAATCGAGCCATGAACAGGTGGAAGCGGAAGACCAGGACCGGCCGCTTGTAGTGCGGGCAGGCGTTTGGCTGCGGGGACCGAGAGGTGGGTACGCTCGGCTCCGTCATACCGGTAAATCATCAACCGTTGATGGTCGATGCTAAATGATGCTTCTCGCGCCGATCCGGCATCAAGTCCCAGACTTCTCGCCAGGCCTGTAAGGTCGATGGCCTTCGAGCGGGAGAGGGCTTCCGGTGATGGCCGCTTGACCTTTGGATCGGGGTGTTGCGTTGTTTGCGCTCCGACGATCCGCAACGGGTTCTCTTTCATCGTGACTGCGAGGCCTGCTTCCCAGACCGGCAGTCCGAAACAGGTCTGGCTAAAGACCATGGTGACGAGATCGAACTGATGCTTTTCACTGCGCAGCCGGAACTCGATTTGATCCGACGTTGGGTCTTGCGCGAGGGGCGCAAACAACTGTTTCAGTTCGCTCGCTTGCAGTCCAAGAAGCTTGCCGTATCGATTGAGATAGTCGCCTGCAGCAAGCTGCGCTGTCGGCGCGTCGGTTCGGACATAACGGTCGTGAGAAAGCGCACGGGCAACTCCTGAATCATCCCGCAGGATCCTGGTTTGGGAGTGCGCATCGAATTCCTCGAACATGGCTGCCTCCTGACGGCTCGCTCTACTCTCTCATCGGACCTTGGTGCTTTCGGTTGCCGCAGCGCAAAATGGCCGCGAATAGTCAGCGTTGATCAAAATGGTACGCCTGCTAAGCTATGATCAATTTTGCGGACCCCCTTGTGGGGTGGTTCACACTTCAAACTGTTCAATTCGGGTTATTCCTCGCCTATTCAGCTATGGAAGATCTCGAAATGGCGGGTGAGCACCTACGGGTCCGACTGCCTCGTTAGGGAAAGTTCTCAGGCTCACCGGTGTCAGACGATCGAACAAACAACAGCAGGAGCATGGAAGCGTATTATCGCGAACGTGCCGCGGTATATGACGAATTCTACCAGGTCAGCCGACGCCAGGATGACCTTGTCGCTCTGAGATCCTGGGTTGTCGAACGGGTGCAGAATAGCACAATTCTCGAAGTCGCGGCGGGCACCGGCTATTGGACGGAGGTTGCGGCGCCGGCCGCGAAGACAATCACGGCGACCGATTGCAATCCCGAAACGCTGGCCATAGCAGCGCAGCGAAGCCTTGGTTCGCACGTAAGCCTGATTGTAGCCGATGCCTACCAGCTACCGGAATTTCCAGATACCTTCAGCGCGGGGATGGCAATGCTCTGGTGGTCGCACGTCCACAGGCAGCGGCGCCAGGAATTCTTGAGCCACTTCGCGAGCCGGCTGGCACCAGGCGCGTTGATCCTCATGTTCGACCAATTCTACATCGAGGGCCTCAGCAGCCCCATTTCACGGCGGGACGAATGGAATAACCTCTACACCGAGCGCGTTCTACCCAATGGCAAGACCTTTGAAATCGTCAAAAATTACCCAACCGACGACGAGATCATCGAGACGTTCTCGGACCTTTGCGAGCACGTAGAGATCGCGCGGCTTCGTGAATTCTGGACTGTCAGCGCGCGCCTGCGTCGCTAATTGATGGGTACTCGAAAGTGATTACGGCGGAAGGCCTTTGCTCCCCTCGCGCGCCATGTTGATGGCGGGTATGCCGCACAGCTTCTCGGTTCTCTGTCGAAGTGTAGGTGTGTCCGTGCACAGGCCGGTGATGAGGTCGACTGAGAAGCCCATGTCGTGCAGCGTCAGCTTGCCGCCCAAGGCTCCTAGCGCATCTGATGCCGCCAGGATGATCTTGCCGTCGGAGCGACTGCTCCGGAGACGTTCAAGAAAGACCGGTACGTTGGCACCCAGAAAGTCGCCACCGCATTCAATCAGAACTGCGTCGGCCGTCATTGAGAAGCAATAGTCGAGCGCCCGGTCAAACACGCTCTCCATGCCGGCGCGACCGGACGGATACGTCGTCGGCAGCCCAAAATCGACGCAATCCAGTACGTGCGTTGCTCCAAAGTCTCGATAGGCGAGCAATTCACTGATGGATGAAGTGCCCGTGGCTTTCAGAACGACCAAGTTTCTCATGCCACTCTGAAGCAGAGAACGAATCGTTGCGATGCCCGCCGTGGTTTTTCCGACCTCCGCTGAGGTGCCGAGCACAACGTAAAGCAGCGCCCGGTCCGGTTTGCCGGGATCCGAGTTGAGCGCGAAATCTCGAATGTTAAGGTTTTTGTCGCCGCCCATGCGCAGGGCACCGACGTATCTGACTTCGCCCAGATGGCCCTTGCTTACGGGGGAGTCGCCTACCAGGTTTCCGACGATACCTGCTTGCGCCAACACCCAATACAGGTTGCCGGGGAGCAGGCCTTCAGTTGGAATGTCACCAACAACCCAGCGCGTCGACTCCCGGTACCCTGGTGTTGCAAGAAAAAGGTCACCAGGAGCCAACATCAATGACCGGCCCGAAACGTCCTCAACGATGATGGGCGTGGTGTCCTGTGGCAGCTCAAAGGCGCACACGTCGCCTTCAAATGCAGCCACAGCGACACAGGATGCAGATTCCAGTCGTGGCACTCGCCGCAGGACTGATGTTCGCTTGATGTCCGGGCGAAGCTCCACGTTGTCCAATACACTCATGGGCATCGCGCTCTGCTGCGATTTGCTATTTTTTCTTGGTTGGCTTCCTGCCGCCCTGGTCGTTTACGATCAGGATCTTGCCGGATCCAAACTTTTCAAACTGTTTCGGTGGAATGTTGAGCGCCTGCGCAAGCGCGGCGATCTGCTTTCGGTTTGACGGTATGGTCACGATGAATTTCTTCAACACGTGCCTATAAGTATCTGGCTTGCCGGGAACTGGAACAAAACACATCAACGCCTCCCTGGAAAAAGGTAGGCACCCACTGGCGCCATTGAGAATCTCAAAAGTTTACTCAAAGCCCGCGAGGCGTCCATCCGAATTTGCAATAATTGCGACGTCGGCGTGCTACGGTCCGGCTGGCTTCGGCCGTCGACCTTGATTTGTTGAAGCCGAGTCAGCAGGATACGGCTTTTCGGCGGCTATTTCGGAAACTCGCATGATTTGCATGCACTGCAGGGCTTCCGTTGAGGAAAACAAGAAATTCTGTGGCGATTGCGGGGCGCCATTGCCATGGCGGTGCCACGTCTGCAGCTCGGAAAACGCGCCGGACAAGCGGTTCTGCGGGGAATGTGGCACCAGCTCGCTGCGCGTACCGTCTGACCTGCCGGTTGCTGCGTTGCCAGAAACCGGTTTGGAGCGGCGTCATCTGACCGTCATGTTTGTCGATTTGGTCGGGTCCACGGTCCTTGGTAGGCAATTGGACCCCGAAGATCTGAGACATGTCATTGCCGGTTTCAACGGCGCCGTCATAACAGCAATCAAGCAGTATGAGGGGTTTGTCGCTCGCTATTTGGGCGACGGCATTCTTGCCTATTTCGGCTATCCCCAGGCGCACGAAGCCGACGCAGAGCGTGCAATCAGCGCAGGGCTGGCAGCCGTCAGTGCGGTTGGCGGTCTTGCCAGCAAGGCAGGGCCTCCCGGTACTCTGAGTGCGCGCGTCGGCATCGCCACTGGCTTGGTCGTCGTTGGCGATCTATTGGGCGCATCGCAGGAGGCCGCGGCAATCGGCGATACGCCCAATCTCGCTGCTCGCTTGCAGTCCGCTGCCAGGCCCGGCACAGTTTGTATTTCCGAGGCAACCAAACGCCTCGCCGGGGGCCTCTTTGAGTACCAGCAGTTCGATACGGGAATAATGAAAGGACGGCCGCCCGGAGAACCAGCGTGGCTCGTCCTTGGCCAAAGCTCGGTTGACAGCCGATTCGAGGCACTACACCCGCGACAGCTAAGGTTGGTCAACCGCATCGAAGAAGTCGAACTGCTTCAGAGGCGATGGCAGCAGGTCAACAGTGGCGAAGGGCGGGTCGTGCTGCTCTGCGGCGACCCGGGCATCGGAAAATCGCGCCTGGTCGCTACGATCGAGCAAGTGGTCCGCGATGGCAGACACTTTGCTTTCCGGTTTTCTTGCTCGCCGCTACACCGTCACACGCCGCTCTATCCCGTTATCCACCTGGTCCAGCGTATCGCAAGCCTTCACGGCACGGACTCTGCGGATGTGAGGCGCGAGAAGCTGAGGCGGTCACTGCCGGCCGATGCCTCTGCGGAAGACATCGTTCATCTCGCCGACCTGCTCTCGATCCCAAACACCGCCGAGGAACAGGCGAGCAACGTATCCCCGCGCGCGAAGAAGGAGATGACATTTACCGCGATACTTCGCCAATTTGAAAGCTCCGCCTGGCGGTCGCCGATCGCAGTGACTTTTGAAGACATCCATTGGGCTGATGCAACAACGCTCGACTTGTTGGCGCGCTTGATTGATCTGGCGGAACAGATTCCAATACTCGTCATCATCACGTCGCGTCGCGTCGATCCTCACCCCGCATGGTCGTCGCGCCCGCACGTTACCGTTCGCATCTTGAATGCGCTTGATCGGCATTTGGCGGCGGTACTTGTCCAGGAAGTCGCCGGCAATCTGCATTTGTCCAGTCAGTTTGTCGATCGCATCGTCGCTAATTCCGACGGCGTGCCGCTGTTCATCGAAGAGCTGACCAGGTCAATATTGGAAAGAGACCGACAGCAAAACGACGGTTCGAACGATTCGACTGAATGGCAGTTCGCCCCCGGCACAATACCGGCGACGCTGCACGCTTCTCTCATGAGCAGGCTTGACCGCCTTCCTCTTGGAAAAGAAATCGCGCAGACCAGCTCAGTTATCGGGCGTGAATTTTCTTTCGACATCCTGCAAGCCATCTCTGATTTATCCCATATCCAAATCAAACGCTCGCTGAGGGAACTGATAGAAGCCCAGCTCATTATCCCTCATGACGCCGTTTACCTGTTCAAGCATGCCCTTGTGCAAGAAACTGCTTACGCCTCGCTGCCACGTGAGCGGCGCTCCGCCATCCATCGCAAGATCGCTGAGGTGCTTGAGAAGGCTCCGGCCGACGTCGAGGCGACCCTTCCTCAAGTAACAGCCTGGCATTTTGCCGAAGCTGGCATGCCCGACAAGGCGGTGACGTACTATCTGAGGTCGGCGGATCTCGCGACTGGGCGGTTCGCGCTCGCAGAAATGGTGAACCACCTTCGGAATGCTTTGCGCCAGCTCGAGCTCCTGCCGGATTCGCCTGAGAGGAGACGACGTGAGCTCCCAATTCAGGTCGCACTCGGTCGCGCCTTGATCGACCACGAGGGATCCGGCAGCGAGGAGGTCCGCACGACGTTCGAGCGCGCTCTCCGGCTGTGTCTGGAGTTCGACGACACTCATCAAATGATTCGCGTGCACGACGGTTTGATCAATTACTATTTCACTCATTCGGCATATGATAAGATGCTTTCGTCCGCCCACGAGCTTCGTGATGCCGGCCACAAAGCGGGGAATCGGCAGGCCCTGCTGGTCGCTAAGCGCTCGAGCGGTTTCGCGCATCTACTTTCGGGCAGCTTCGCGAAGGCGCACGACGACCTCAGGTCCTTCCTCGATATGTACGAGGCTTCTCGAGATGGACCTGAAGCGGCGCTAACCACACGAGATCCAAAGGTCTCGGCTTGCACTATCCTTGGAATCTGCCTTACTGCTATGGGTAATCCTGACTCGGGTGCTGCCATGAGCACCGAAGGGATCAAGCATGCGGAGACACTGAATCATCAGGTCAGCCTGGTTCTCGGCCTGCGCCGCGCATGCGTGCAACGTATTATGCAGAGGGACGACCAGGGCGTGCGCGACCTTGCCGCCCGAATTTTCAAGATCACCTCGGAATACGAAACATTCAAGGGTGCGCGGGACGGGATGATTTTCCATTGCTGGGGACAATTTCGCGCCACTCGCGACCCGTTCTTTCTCAACGAAATGCAGGTCACGATCCGACATTTCGAAACCACCGAACACTGGGCGTTTCTACCATTTTTCATGGCGTCTGCGGCAGAATTACGGGGCGAAATAGGCGATCGCGCCGGCGCAATGGATTTGCTTGATCGCGCAACGAAGCTGGTTGAATCGATCGGAGAAAAATGGTGTGCCGCGGAAATCATCCGCCTGCGAGGGTTATACGGCGCGCGCAACAACGAAGAAAAGCGAGCCTTGCTACAGGCGAGTCTTGTAATGGCGACTGATCAGGGAGCGAAGCTCTGGCAATTGCGCGCCGCGATCAACCTGGCCGAGCTACTACAAAGCGAAGGAGATGAAGCCGGCGCACATGCTCTGCTGGCGCCGATCAGCGACTCGTTTACGGAGGGCGCCGACACGAGCGATTTGATTTCGGCGCGGACCTTGCTGGCCAGGCTCGGCGAGCGATCGCTCCATCATTGAGGAGAGATCGGCAACGACGATCGTCGGCGCCTCTAGCGTTGCGACTAGCCCATTCCGACGAGGCCACCAGGCGAAAGTGCGTGCAGACGGCACCGTTGATGTGGGCCGGCTCAATAACTACGGTCCCCCGAGCTCATCGGGACCGCGTCCACGCAATGCGACGGCTCCTGAGGATTCCCGTCGTTCAGGCGGCAACCCATTGAGGTGCGGGACCTTAGACCGCAACGGCTCGTGCGAGCTCGCTCAGCGCGCGATCAGGTTGATTGCCGCCTGCCAAGTCTCGCGATAGGCGTCGAGACCTGGGATCAGAGCCGCGGCCACGGCTGTGGGCATCGCGATGGGATAGGCGGGCGGCCAATCCGCCAGCATTGCGGCGCCGCGGGCTGTGCCTGCGGTATCTCGCGCTGCAAAGACAGGCTGCTGCGGCCGCAAGGCGCCAAGCGTCTGGCAGAATGCGAGATTGCCGGCGAAGCTTCCTTCGACGATGAGATCGCCATTGATGGCTCCCATGCGCGTGAGCATCAGGTCTGTGACAAGCGCGCAATACAGCGTCGCCAGTGCGCTCCGATCGCGCGGCTCGACGTCACCACGGATCGCGCCCTTGGTCGCCGCATAAGGTCCGCCCTGACCGGAGAAGCAGGGCAGGGCGATGGTGCCCGAGGCGATGATGCGCGCGATCGCCGCAAGATCCGGATTGCCGCTGCTGCCGGCGATAGCGGCATATTCGCGTCCACCCATGAAGCGGCCACAGGCAGTCGGCCGGCCGAGCGCGTCGACATTGGCGAGCGTGTCGTCACGCGGATCGAGTTGATCGAGCGAAAGCCCGACGCACATCAGGATCACCCAGGTGCCGGTGGAAACGACCGTGAACGGCGCTGGACGCGAGACGAGATAGGGCAGCAGCGACGCGTTAGAATCGTGGATGCCGCAAACAACCGGCGTTTCCGGAGCGAGGCCCGTTACTGCGGCGATGTCGGGTCTGATCGGGCCGAGCCGATCGAAGGCACGGCGCAGCGGCGGAAGCAGGTGACCGACGCCGAGCGCCTCGACCAGGCTCGAAACACGCCCCTGCCGCGGCATCCATAGATCAGTGTGGGCCGCGAGCGAGGTGACTTCCGAGACCGCGACGCCGGTCAGGCGCCAAGCCCAATATTGGGGATAGGGGACGAAATACTTTGCCGTTGCGAACAGATCCGGACAGCGCCATTTCTGGTAGGCGAGCTGTCGCCCGAGATTGAGGCCCCCAGGCACTTTCGGAGACAGGCTCTCCACGAATGGCGGACGGATCGCCGCATAGTCCGGTTCGATTGCATCGACGTCCGGCCATTCGTAGTCCATCACCGGCGCGGCGAGGTCGCTCGTGCCGATCAAGGCGCCGGCCGCACCATGGGCCGTCGGGACCAGCGCATCGATGTCGTGGGCGCGGGCCGCATCGCGGAGTGCGTCCAAAAGAAACGTCCAGGCGCTGTCGACATCTTCATGCGGATAGGGCAGTCCCGGTACGATGCGGTTGGGCGCGGATGTCTCCCAGAGCAGCCGGCCCTGCGCGAACAGCGCCAGCTTCAGGTTGGTCTTGCCGACGTCGAGCACCGCGACCGTTTGGCTCATCGTTCAACACCGTGGTGCACGCACCGACATAACTGGCCGCAGATGTCCCGGCCGCACTACGCAGCCGGGACGCCGGAAGCGGCGATCAGAAATCGAAGTCCTTGATGTTCTGCTTGGTGAAGATGAAGGGGGCCCCGAGCAGAATCTCGCTGCCATTGACGACGTTCAGCTTGCCGAGTTTACCGGCGTCCACCGACGCCGCGCCGGGCTTCAATTTGCTGTCCACGACGGCGCGCGCGACGTAGGTCGCGGCATAGCCGAGATCGACTGGGTTCCACAGCACCACCGACTTGACGCAGTCGGCGTTGACATAGGGCTTCATCGCGTTCGGCGTGGCCAGGCCGACGACCGCGACCTTGCCGCAGAGTTTGGCCTTGGTCACGGCTTCCGCTGAGGCCGGTGTCGCGACGGAGGTCATGCCGAACAGGCCGGAGAGCCTGTCACCGTATTTGTTGATCAGCGTCGTCGCCTGGTTGAAGGAGAGGTTGTTGTCCTCCTGCGCCTCGACCGTCTCGAGCCATTTCAGCTTGGGATGGCACTTCTCGGCGTAGGCCCACATTTCGGCGATCCATCGCGCCTGGTTGGGGGTCGTAAACGTGGAAGTGACGATCGCAAAACCCTTGTCCTCGCCGGCCTCCTTGGCCATCGAGTCGATCATCGCCTTGGCGATGCCGTTGAATTCGGCCTGGTTGACGAACCATTCACGCGCATCCGGCGTGGAGTTGGCATCGTAGCCGATGACATGGATGCCCTTCGACAGCGCTTTCTTCAGCACGGGCGCGATCGCCACTGGATCATTGGCGGCGAACAGGATGCCGTCGACGCCGCTCGTGATGTAGTTGTCGATGAACTTGATCTGCTCGTCGATCTTGGCTTCGGTCGGGCCGTCGGTCTTCACGGTGACGTTGCCGAGTTCCTTGGCGGCGTCCTGCATGCCTTTCGAGGTGGCGTTGAAATAGCCGATGCCGATCAGCTTCGGCACATCGACCAGCGAGATCGGCTTGCCGGCCTTGTCAGGGGCGTTCGTCGGCTGGCCGCCGTCATACGGCTTGGCCGCGGCAGGAGCGGCGGCTTCGCCGGCCGCGCAGGCCAGCGGATTGACGGGCAGGTCGTCCGCCCCATCCCATCGCTTGTCCGCCGCATTGGCCGTCCCGGCCAGCAGCGTCGCGCCGAGCAGCGCTCCAGCTAATCCGAGTCTCATGCTCTTCCTCCCATTCTGACGCCGCTTTCCGCGGCTTGAAGCCCCTTCAGACGCCGTCGCGGCGCCTCTGGAGCGAACTCGCAACGAGGGTCGAAAGGATCAGCACCGTACCGATCACCACGATGGTCGCATCACCCTTGACGCCGGTCAGGGCGAGCCCATCCTTGAGAAGCTGGATCATCGCGAGCCCGACGACCGTGCCCCAGATCGAACCGACCCCGCCGAAGATGCTGGTGCCGCCGAGCACCACCGCCGCGATCACGTCGAGTTCGTAGCCGCTGCCCATGTCGGAGCGCGTGGTCGTGACCCGCGAGACCAGAACCACCGCAGACAGGCCGGCCATCAGACCCGACAGCGTGTAGATGATCAGCTTGGTGCGATCGACCGGCAGGCCGGAAAAGCGCGCCGCGATCTCGTTGTTGCCGATCGCATACAGCGTCCGACCGAAGGTGGTGCGATCGAGCGCGATGCCAGCGATCACGATCGCGATCAGCAGCAGCCAGAGCTGCGCCGGAATGCCGAACAGGTTCTCCTGTCCGATGACATAGAACCATTGCGGATAGCCGCGCACCGAACGCGCCTGGCTGATGCCCTCCGCGAGGCCGCGATAAAGCGCGAGCGTCGCGATGGTCATGATCAACGGCGGCACCTTCACGCGGGTGATGACGAGCCCATTGAGGAAGCCGGCCGCGGCGCCGACCAGCAGCGAGAAACCGATCGCGACCGGTAGCGGAAAGCCAAAACTCTTCCAGGAATAGCCGAGCAGGATCGCGCAGAGACCGACGATCGAGCCGACCGAGAGATCGATCCCGCCGGTGATGATGATGAAGGTCATCGGCAGGGCGATCAGACCAACCTCGGTCGTCAGGCGACCCTGATTGAGCAGGTTGTCGAGCGTCAGGAAGCGATCATTCAGCGAGCCGAGCACGACCAGTGCGACCAGCAGGATCGCCGCGAGCATGGTTTCGTGGCGCAGCAGCCACCAGGGTGCGGCGCGCCTTGCGATGGGTGGCAGCGGGATTTCGCTCATCGCGCTCATGCTCCGGCCATGCGCCGGCGGCGCAGGATATCGGCGATCACGGTTGCGAGGATAAGCATGCCCTGCACGGCGCGGATCCAGTACGGCGACAGGTCGATGAAAACCAGGGCGCTGGCGATCTCGGCGATCAGGACCGCTGCGAGCGTCGAGCCGATCACGGTGCCGACGCCGCCGAGGATGCTGACGCCGCCGACCACCGAGGCGGTGATGATGGTCAGTTCGAGGTTCGGCGGCACCGTCGACTGAATGACCCGGAGCTGCGTCGCATACAACAGCGCTGCAACGCCGGCGAACAGTCCGTGCAGCGCAAAGACCATCACCACCGTGCGCGGCTGCGAGATGCCGCACAGCCGCGCCGCCTCCGCATTGCCGCCGACCGCGTAGATGGCCCGGCCCGGCGCCGAATCATGCATCCACCATGCGGCGAGGATGGTCGCTGCGACCATCAGGAACACCGGCATCGGCACGCTGCCGAGCAGCTCGAGATCGGCGAGATGGAAGCTGTCCGGCAGGTCGGTGATCCATTTGCCGCCGGTCACGCTGATCAGCCCGCCCTTGAGGATCGAGAGCATGCCGAGCGTGACCACGATCGCGGGAATGCGCAGATAGGCAATGACGGCGCCCTGCAGGCCCATGATGAGGATTCCCGCCGCGAGCGGGGCGAGCCACGTCACGATGATCGGCACGCCCTTCACCGCCAGGGTGCCGCTCAAGGTGGCCAAGACGCCGATCAGTGCGCCGACCGAAATGTCGATATTGCCGGAGATGATCACCATCGACATGCCGATCGCGGCGACCGCGATGTAGGCGTTGCCGAGCAGCACGTCGGAGAGGTTGCGGGCGGCGAGAAAGCGCGGGTTATAAAGACCGACCGCGATCGCAAGCCCGATCACCGCGATCGCGAGTAATGCCTCTTGCGAGGCGAGCGCTTTCAGGATCCGCCGCGGATCGGCCCTGGAAGAAGACACGGTCATGACACTCATGCCGCTTGCTCCACGCTCTTGCGGCTGCCCATCATGGCGGTCCCAACCGTCTCCTGGGTCGCCTCCGCCCGCGAGAACTCCGCGACAATGCGGCCCTCGCGCATGACGAGGACGCGATCGCTCATGCCGAGGACTTCCGGCAGCTCGCTCGATATCATCAGCACGGCCAGCCCCTGCGCCGCCAGTTCGCCCATCAGGCGATGAATCTCGGCCTTGGCGCCGACATCGATGCCGCGCGTCGGCTCGTCCAGGATAAGCAGCTTCGGCTGATTGGCCAGCCACTTGCCGAGCACGATCTTCTGCTGGTTGCCGCCCGACAGCTTGCCGGCGACCTGTTCGAGCGAATGGGTCTTGACCGCGAAGCGTGCGACGCCGTCGGCGGCGAGCCTGCGCTCCGAGGTGCGATCGATGAAGCCGGCGAAGGCGACCTTGGCCAAGGCGGCGAGGCTGAAATTCTCGCGTACCGTCATCGGTCGCACCAGCCCTTGCGTGCCGCGGTCCTCGGGGACGTAGGCGATGCCGAGCGACCGTGCCTGGGCCGGCGAGCGGATGTCGACCTTCCGACCTGCGATCCGGATCTCGCCGCCTTCGGCCGGCGTGACGCCGAAGATGATCTGCGCCAGTTCGCTGCGGCCCGAGCCGACCAGTCCGGCCAAGCCGACGATCTCACCGGCTCGCACATTCAGCGAGACTGTCCTCGTCAGCGGCCGGCGTTCGAGATCGATCACCTCCAGCACCGGCTCGCCGATCGGAACGGCGATCTTCGGGAACAGGCTCTCGATCCTGCGGCCGACCATCAATTGCACCAGCGCAGCTGAATCGGTCTCGGCAACCGGCTTGGTCGCCACATGGGCGCCGTCGCGCAGCACCGTCACGCGATCGGCGATGGCGAAAATCTCATCGAGCTTGTGGCTGATGTAGATGACGGCAACACCGCGCGCCTTGAGCTTGCGAACGATCTCGAACAGCCGCGTCACGTCATATTCGGTGAGCGCCGCCGTCGGCTCGTCCATGATCAGGATGCGGGCATCCTGCGACAAAGCACGCAGGATCTCGACGCGCTGTCGGTTGCCGACGCTGAGCGAGCCGACGATCTGGTCTGCCTGCAGATCGTAGATCTCGAGCGAGGCGAGCAACTCGTTGGTCTTTTCACGCATCGTTCGCCAATCCACGCGGCCGAATCTGGTGCGCGGCGCGTGACCCATGAAGACGTTCTCAGCGACGGTGAGTTCCGGGAACAGCAAGAGCTCCTGGTAGATGGTGGCGATGCCGGCACGCCGGGCGTCGTCCGGCCGCGCGAGATTGACCGGCTCGCCGTCGACCATCACCTCGCCACGATCGGGCGGAAACACGCCGGAGACGATCTTGATCAAGGTCGATTTGCCAGCGCCGTTCTCCCCTAACAGCGCGTGGACCTCGCCGCTCGCGACATCAAAGGACACGCCGGACAGCGCCCGGACGCCCGGAAACGACTTTTCGATGGCGCGCACCGACAACAGCGGCGCTGCGCGAGTGTCGTCCCGGTGCATCTCCGTCGCCATCGTCATGCGGCCGCGTTGGATTCGGCGGCCGCGTCGACCACGATCACCTCCACGCCGTGTTGGCGCAGCATGTCGATGGCCGTATGCGGCGCCCCAGAATCGGTGACGAGCGCGTGAATGCGCGAGAGCGGGCAGACTACGAGACTGCCACGTGCGGCGAATTTGGAGGAATCGGCGAGCACGATCAGCTTCTCGGCGCGCTTGAGCAGCTTCGATTCGGCGCGGGCGAGCAGGGGATCGCCCTCGATCACGCCGAGCGGACCGATCGAGATCGCACTCATGAACATGCGCGTCGCCGAGTAGTGCTGGATTGCGTCCTCCTCGAACGGCGAGACGATGACGCCCTGCTCGCGATAGATCTCGCCACCCGGCAGAGCGACGCGGCATTTCGAGTGGTGGATCAGGATCTCGGCGAGCGGATATGAATTGGTCAGCACCTTCAGCCGCCGGTCGCGCAGATAGTCGCCCATCTGGTAGGTCGTGGTGCCGCCATTGATAATGATGGTGTCGCCATCGGCGCAGAGGGCGACTGCTGCCTTGGCGATGGTGCGCTTGGCATCGATGTTGAGTGTCTGGCTGACATCGAACGAGCGCGTCGCAAGCGTGACGATATCGCCTGGCGTCGGGTGCGGGGCGGCTAGCGCCTCGAGCCCGCCGCGCACCCTGCTGGCCACGCCCTGTGCGGCGAGGCTCGCGAAGTCGCGCCTCACGGAAGCTTCGGAGGCACCGGTCGCGCGACACGCATCCGCGATGCGCACCAGAGACCGCTCCCGCAACAGCGTCTTGATGACCTGCCAGCGTTCCCGCTCGTGCACGCCGTCATCCTCCCATTTTCTTTTCAGCAAGTAGGTCATGCGTTCGGCAACCGGTCAACTACAAACTTTCATGATCGATCAATATCGCGCTGCATCAATCAAGTTCCGATCTCGCAGCTCGCCGGAGTGATTGACCATGATCGAATGAGTGACATAAGCTGAAAGAAAAACAGGGAGGTTCCCAATGAGAGAGGCTTCGGTCGCGCCTTTGCCCAATCTGTGGGACGACACCGTCGCCGCCGCGCTCGATGAGCCCGGCCAACTGCTGTACCGGTCGAACCTGCTCGGAGCCGATCTGCGCATCACCAATTTCGGCGGCGGCAACACCTCGGCCAAGATCGAGATGGCGGACCCGCTGACGCGCGAGCAGGTTCGCGTGCTCTGGGTCAAGGGTTCCGGCGGCGATCTCGGCTCGATGAAGCGCGACGGCTTTGCAACCCTGTATCTCGATCGGCTGGAGAGTTTGAAACGCCTCTATCGCGGCATCGCGCACGAGGACGAGATGGTGGCATTGTTCAACCATTGCACCTTCGATCTCAATCCGCGCGCGACCTCGATCGATACGCCGCTGCACGCGTTCGTGCCGCGCCGTCATGTCGATCACGTCCATGCCGATGCCGTGATTGCGATCGCGGCCTCAGTCGACGCCGAGCGGCTCACGCGCGAGATATTTCGTGGTCAGCTCGGCTTCTTGCCCTGGCAACGGCCGGGATTCGACCTCGGCCTCAAGCTCGGTGAGATGGCCGCGCGCCATCCGGAATTGGTCGGTGTGGTGCTGGGGGGCCACGGACTCTTCACCTGGGCAGAGACGTCCAAGGCCTGTTATGAGCTGACGCTGCGCGTGATTCAGCAGGCGGCCGACTGGCTCGCTGCGCATGAGCAGCGACCGTCCTTCGGCGGCGCCAAGGTCGAGACGGTCTCGCCGGAGAAGCGCCGCATGGTCGCGGCCCGCATCATGCCGCTGATCCGCGGCAGGATCTCCGGCGACGAACGCAAGATCGGCCATTTCACCGATGCGCCGGACGTGCTGGAATTCGTCAACTCCAACGCGATGGCCACGCTTGCGCCGCTCGGAACATCCTGTCCGGATCATTTCCTGCGCACCAAGATCAGGCCGCTGGTGCTGCCCTATGATCCCGCGCGTGACAATCTCGACGAGGTGATCGCCGGGCTCGACGACGGTCTTGCCGCCTACCGGGCCGACTACGCCGGCTATTACCAACGCTGCAATCATCCGGATTCGCCCTCGATGCGCGATCCCAACGCGGTCGTGTACCTCATGCCAGGGATCGGCATGTTCACCTTCGCCAGAGACAAGGCCACCGCGCGCATCGCCGCCGAGTTCTATGTGAACGCGATCAATGTCATGCGCGGCGCCTCGGGCGTCAGCACCTATGTCGGCCTGGCCGAGCAGGAGGCCTTCAACATCGAGTATTGGCTGCTGGAGGAGGCAAAACTTCAGCGCATGCCCAAGCCGAAGTCGCTCGCGGGGCGCATCGCTTATGTGACCGGCGGGGCCGGCGGCATCGGTGAGGCGACCGTGCGGCGGTTGCTTAGTGAGGGTGCCTGCGTCGTCATCGCCGATATCGATGAGAAGGCGCTGGACGAGCGCGTCGCGGCGATCGTCAAGCGTCACGGCCGCGACGCGGCGATCGGCGTGAAGCTCGACGTGACCGATGAGGCCGCGGTGATCGCCTCGTTCGAAGAGACAATGCGTGCCTTCGGCGGTGTCGACATCGTCGTCTCCAATGCCGGCATCGCCTCGGCCTCGCCGGTCGAGGACACCAGTCTCGGGCTTTGGCAGCAGAACATGGATATCCTTGCGACCGGCTATTTCCTGGTCTCGCGCGAGGCGTTCCGGCTGATGCAGCAGCAGAAGATCGGCGGCGCGATCGTTTTCGTCGCCTCGAAGAACGGGCTCGCCGCGTCGGCGGGTGCTTCGGCCTACTGCGCCGCCAAAGCGTCGGAGATTCATCTCGCCCGTTGCCTGGCGCTGGAAGGCGCGGCGCATGGCATCCGCGTCAACACGGTCAACCCCGATGCGGTGCTGCGTGGCTCGAAAATCTGGGAAGGCGAGTGGCGCCGGCAGCGCGCGGCTTCCAACAAGGTGTCGGAGGATCAGCTTGAAGAGGTCTACCGCGAGCGGTCGATGCTGAAGCGGTCGGTGTTCCCCGAGGACATCGCCGAAGGTGTCTACTTCTTCGCCTCCGACCTTTCGGCCAAATCGACCGGCAACATCCTGAACGTCGATGCCGGCAACGCCCAGGCCTTCACGCGATGAGCGCGCCGTTTTCGATCAGCGCGGATTTCGTCGCAGAGCGCAATGCCCAGCTCGAAAGCGCGACATTGGAGGATTATCACGCGCTTGCGCGCAACCTGGCCCGGCGCGGGGTCGACACTGAGGCCATCGTCGACAAGGTCATGGCGTTCGGGGTCGCGATTCCGACCTGGGGAGTCGGCACCGGCGGCACGCGTTTCGCCCGTTTTCCCGGCCCGGGTGAACC
The DNA here is from genome assembly GCF_051167795.1 of Bradyrhizobium sp. HKCCYLS1011. Classification (NCBI taxonomy): domain Bacteria; kingdom Pseudomonadati; phylum Pseudomonadota; class Alphaproteobacteria; order Hyphomicrobiales; family Nitrobacteraceae; genus Bradyrhizobium; species Bradyrhizobium sp. HKCCYLS1011. Next base: position 570,680 of record NZ_JBNPTT010000004.1, read on the forward strand.
ACGCAACGTGTTCGAGAAGATCGACGATTGTGCCGTGATCCAGCAGCTGGCCCGCGCGACGCCGACCATCTCGCCGCACTTTCCGTGGGACAAGGTCGACGACTACGGGGCCTTGCGCGAGAAGGCCGGAGCCCATGGGCTGGCCTTCGATGCGGTCAATTCCAACACCTTTCAGGATCAGCCGAGGCAGCAGCTGTCCTACAAGTTCGGCTCGTTGTCGCATACGGACCGCGCGGTGCGCGACCAGGCTGTTGCTCACAACATCGACTGTATCGAGATCGGCCGCAAGCTCGGCTCGAGGGCGCTGACTGTCTGGATCGCCGACGGATCGAACTTTGCCGGCCAGTCGAACCTGACCGGCGCCTTGGACCGCTATCTTGATGCGATGGCTGAGATCGTCGCGGCGCTGCCCGAGGACTGGCGCGTGTTCATCGAGCACAAGCTGTATGAGCCGGCGTTCTATTCGACCGTGATCTCCGATTGGGGGACGAGCTTCGCCGTCGCTCAGGAACTCGGGCCCAAGGCGCATTGCCTCGTTGATCTCGGACACCACGCGCCCAACGTGAACATCGAACAGATCGTTGCCCGGCTGATCCGCTTTCAGAAGCTCGCCGGCTTCCATTTCAACGATTCGAAATATGGCGATGATGATCTCGACAGCGGTTCGGTCGAGCCGTTCCGGCTGTTCCTGGTGTTCAACGAGCTGGTCGATGCCGAGCGCCGCAAAGCGGCGGGCTTCGCTCCGGCCTACATGATCGACCAGTCCCACAATGTGACCGATCCGATCGAGAGCCTGATTCAATCGGCGATGGAGCTGCAGCGGGCCTATGCGCAGGCCCTGCTGGTCGACCGCACGGCGCTCGAGGCGGCGCAGACGGCGAACGATGCGCTCGGCGCGCATCTCGCATTGAAACACGCCTTCACGACCGACGTCTCACCGCTGCTCGCGGTCTCCCGTCTGCGTGCCGGCGGTGCGATCGCGCCGATCCAGGCCTATCGCGCGTCCGGCTATCGCGCCCAAAAGGCGAAGGAGCGTCCCAATATGGTCGGCAGTTCCGCCGGTATCGTCTAGGCCCGCTCTTCGGAGGCGACCCAGTTTCGCAAGCCATCCAGTGTGCGAAACGCATCCGCAGCATAGCACCGAATGGACGGAGCAAAGGCCTGCATCATGTCTGCAAGCGCATGTCCCGGTCCCAAGTCCAGCACCCTGGTTACGCCCAACTCTGCCAGGGCTTCCAGAGTCGCGCACCAATCGACCGGTCGCGCGATCTGGCGTGCGAGCTTTGCTGTTGCTTGGTTTGCAGAAAAGATGCGCTCGCCATCGCCCCCGGCAAGCAAAGTTCGTCGACTATCGACGGCTGTGCGTTGGCTGGCATCGAGCGCCTGTTGCAGCGGTTCGCAAGCCCGCTCAAGTCGAGACGTGTGCGAGGCCACTCTCACGGCGAGAAGGCCGGTGCGCGCGGCGCCTTCCGCTGCGGCCGCATCGCAAAGATCGATCACATCCTGCTCCGCGCCTCCGACCACGAAGAGCTGATCCGGATTCTTGATCGCGATCTCGCAGCGGTGTTTTTCAAGCAGTCGTTCCAGCCTGCTCCGGTCGAGCCCGCGGACATAACCTAGTCGGCTATCGGGTCCTGCCACTCGTTCCATGAGCCGGGCGCGAACATCCGTCAGTCGCAAGGCCTCTTCCGCCGTCCATATTCCTGCAATGCTCCACGCGGCCATTTCGCCGACGCTGTAGCCTGTGACGGCGGTCTGTTCGGCAAGCAGATCGGCAATGCAGACATGGATTGCCAAAGCTGACGTCACGGTCAGGACCTGGCTCGGTTGGTTCAGGGAGAGTTCGTCCGCGCTTCGCTGGCGGACAAACTCCCGCGGATCTTGTCCAAGATAGCCGGCAGCCGCGGCAAAGACCGGCTCTGCGGCGGGTTGACCTGCGATCAGATCGAAGATCTGTTGCGAAAGGGTCCCTTGTCCGCCGCAGAGCAGTGCAAGCATCAGTGATCCAGCCTATCGACAAACAGGGTCATGGCAAGCAGATCCGCTGAGCCGCCCGGGCTCAGATTGCGCGCCACGAATCCGCGATGGATGGCGACGGCTCGCTTGTGCCACCCGGGAGATCCGACGCCGCCCGTGGCAAGGAAATCAGATGTGCTGTCTTGCGCAAACCGCAATCCCTCCGCTCCGCCCCGATGCAAAAGGTTGGTGTCGGTGACATTGGCGATCAGCGTTATGCAGGCCTGAACGCGAATGGCTTCCTCGTTACCAGGAGCGAGCTTCCGCCCAACATGCAGAGCGGGAAGGCCGATGTCATAGACCGATGGAAAGCCGTGGGCCGCCTCCGCCCTGGCGCCGCCGGCGCCATAGCGGCGCGACGCCACGGCGCCATGGCTGCGAAGCGAGATCGGACCGGACAGGATGGCCTCACCCCAATGTTGTGACACCAAGGCGCCAAGCGGCTTGCGAATTCCGAGGGCGCTCCGACGTCCGGCTGCGGCGCAAAGCAGACCCAGTCCGAAGATCGCGCCGCGATGCGTGTTCACGCCGGAGGTCGCAGCCAACATCGCGCGCTCCGCAGCAACCCCGATCGCACGCAACCGGTTCATGCCGGCGCCTTCGGCGCCCGCGACCGCCAGATCCCGGAAATAGGGTGTCAGGGTGTCTGCACTTCGGCACAGCAGTTCGGCATCCATGTCGCTGTGCGAGCCGTTGTCGATATGGCTCACGAGCCCCGGTTTCGGATAGGTCTCGACTTCGAGCTTCAAGCAAAGCGATGCCAGATCGGCGAGCTGCTCCGCATGGAGCTCGGATCCCGGCAGCGATTGCCATCTCAGCGCAACGGTCATGGAAGCAGACCGCCGAGAAATGCCGCCTTGGTCATGGTGTGGACGACGGTCGGCGCTTTCACGAGCACCTCATCGCCGTCATCGCCCGCCAGCTCGCGCCATTGCACACCGCCCGCCGCCGCAACGATTTCGCCGTCCAGCCGCATCGGCGCGTGTTGGGCAATCTCGGCAATGCGGGAGGGCAGGGTGTTGGCCTGCATGAGTGCCGACACTGGCCAGAGCAGATCGAGGTCCGAGCCTTGCGACAGATACGGCAGGCCGGTGAGATATTGCCAGGCCAGGCTGCCGAAGGTGCGGGTCTCCGGGCAAAGCTCGAGAAGGCGATCGATCGTTGCTCGCCAGGCTGAGGGGGCTGCTGCTGCCGCCTCCGCCAGCAACGGCGGCGGCTTGTGTTCGATGATTTCGCTCGCAGCGAGCGCGATCGCGATGCGCCGCTTGCCGTGCGCGGGCGGCAGCGGCAAACCGAGCGGAATGGTTCCTGCGGTATCGCTGCAACCTGGCCGACGAACAATCAGCGGATGGCCGGCACGCGCCCAGCCCTCGATGACCGGCTCCTTGGCGAGCTCGTGATGCCGGATCATCACCGCATTCCATGCCGCTATCGACGCCTTCACCATCGTATGGCGTTCGAGAGCCTCAACCATGTTGTGACGCCTGCCGTGAGCTCGTTGCGAGTGCGACCACGCGATCAGCGATATCGGCCGCCTTGCGACGTCCGCCTCGTTCGGCCCCGAGTCGGCCGCGATCGTCCTGTGTCGCAGGCCGCTCCAGCACGGCCGCAAGCTGCGGCGCCAATGGCGCATCTGCGTCCCACACGACGTGAATGCCGCCGGTCCGCACCATGTTGTCGAGCCCCGGCGCGAACACCGGCGTCGCTTCCGCCTTGGCCTTCAGGACATCGATCGGAAGCTTGGTCACCCGCGCCATCGAGGGCAGATCCATCACCGCGGGATGCGCACCGGGAAGCGCCACCAGCGTGCCGGTGGCAAGGGCCGTGGCGATGAAGGCACCGGCCGCGCTGCCTCCGTAGAGCAGGCCGATCGTTCGATGTCCCTCCGCTTCCGCCAGCAGCAACGCCTTGGCCAGGTGAGACAGGTACTCGCTCAAGCCGAGCAGCTCGTCGCGCCGGCTCATCCGTTGACTGGCGGAATCCACCAGGAACAGGATCGGAGCCCGGTCGCCAGATCCGATGATCTCGATCACATGCCCTGCAAGCGCGATCGCTTCGTCGACGCCGAGAGGCTGACCGTGCGTGATGCCGAGCACATGGATCGGCCCTCCATCAGGCAGGATCGCCTGTCCGGTGATCGTCGCGCCGGTGGTTTCGATCTCACAGCCGTTCGGGAACAGTCCGGCCAAGATGTCATCGAGCGTCATCGGCATTCTCCCGTTTGTCAGCCGCGCGCCGCACAAACTCCTCGGTTGGAAGTCCAGGAATTTCCGTCGGATTCTCGATGCCGAGGGTTTGCCAGACGTCGATGGCATCGTTGGCGTGGGAAAAGCGCGTCAGACGCCGTTCAAGGCGCTGCTGCTCTGCCGTGAGAAGAGGGAGATCGTAGCGCCCGTTGATCTGGAATGCGCCGATCGCAGCCTGGCGAAACGCCTGCGCCTCATCGTCAACGAATCTGTCGGCGCCGCCGATCAGGTAGCGGTGCTTGCCGCCCATGGTGCGCCAGACCAGAGCGCGGTCGCGCGAGTCGAATTCCTCGACGCCCTTGTTGGTTTCGATGACCTCGGGGCCGCTGACACTGATGCGGCCTTGCTCCGAGATGATCAGACACGAACAGGTGCCGGCGATCAGGCTGCCGCCGCCATAGCATCCGGCGCGGCCGCCGATCAGTCCGACGACCTTGATCCCCGCTCGCCGGGCCTCGATCCCCGCGCGCATGATCTCGGCGATCGCGAGCTCGCCGGCATTGGCTTCCTGAAGACGCACGCCGCCGGTGTCGAACAGGACCAGTACGTCCTCCTTGAGCCTACGAGCCGCGCGCAACAGCCCGGTGAGCTTCGCCCCGTGCACCTCGCCGAAGGCGCCTCCCATGAAGCGTCCCTCCTGCGCGGCGACCAGCACCGATGATCCTTCGAGGCGGCCGCGGCCGATGACGATGCCGTCGTCAAACTGCTCCGGAAGATCGAAGATCGAAAGATGCGGACTGGCTTCGCGCTGCTCCGGCCCGATGAATTCGCAGAAGCTGCCGCGATCGAGCAGCGCCTCGATGCGCTGCCGGGCGCTCGCTTCATACCAGCTCAGTGAAGCCGCATTGGTTTGGGCGGTGGTCATGCTTCGGGCTCCTCGATCATGCGAACGCCTTGCGCAAGCCGTAGCGCCACCGTGTCGGGGCGGGCTCCGCCGTCGTTGATGGAAATGCGCAAGCCGCCGGCAGGGCGGCGGGCGACGAAGTCGCGGACCACGGCTTCCCATACGGCGCCGAACCCATGCGCGGCCGTGGCGATCTCGATCGTGCAGAGATCCGACGGCGCGGCTCGTTCCAGCAAGACCTCCAGGTTGCCCGAGGCAACGACGCCAACGATCGCCTGCTTGCGACTGCCGCCCGCGGATGTCGGCGCGTCCAGTTTGAAGCTGAGCTTCTCCATGCGAAACTCCTCACCAGTTACGGAAGCGGCTGGGGGGCCGATAAAGTCCGCCGGATGCCAGCATGAGATCCTTGATCGAGCGCGCCGCCAGCAGGCGGCGATCGGCATCGAGCGGATCAATGCCGAGATCTTCGGGCCGCCGGATCACGCCGCGCTCACGCAAGCGCTCGACCATTTTGGGATCGCGGGCTCGGCCGATATCGGTATATCCCGCAACGCCGCGGATCGCCTGCTCGCGCTCGTCGGTGTTGCGGCAAAGGAGCAGATTGGCGATTCCCTCTTCGGTGACGATGTGGGTGACGTCGTCGGCGTAGACCATGACCGGCGCGAGATCGAGATTGAGCTCGCGCGCCAGCGCGAGCGCATCCAGTTGTTCGACGAACAGCGGTACATTGTTGTCACCGAAGGTCTCACCGATCTGCACGACGAGCTTGCGGCCGCGGCGAAGCGCAGCGTTGGCGTCGGGCGCAGCCTCGGCACCCGCTTTGAGCCAGGGTTCGCTCGGGTGCCGGCGGCCGCGCGGATCAGAGCCCATGTTGGGCGCACCGCCGAAGCCGGCGATACGATTCGTCGTCACTGTCGAGCTGTGGCCTTCGAGGTCGATCTGGAGCGTGGATCCGATGAACATGTCGCAGGCGTAGAGGCCTGCCGTCTGACAGAAGGCGCGGTTGGAGCGCAGCGATCCGTCCGGCCCGGTGAAGAACATGTCCGATCGCGCCGCGACGTAGTCCTCCATGCCGACTTCCGATCCGAAGCAGTGGATCTGGTCGACCCAGCCGGATTCGATCGCGGGTATCAGCGTCGGGTGCGGATTGAGTGCGAAATGCGTGCAGACCTTGCCCTTGAGCCCGAGCCTCTCGCCATACGTCGGCAGCAGGAGCTCGATGGCGGCCGTGTTGAATCCGATGCCGTGGTTGAGCCGGCGAACGCCATAAGGCGCATAGATGCCCTTGATCGCGAGCATCGCGGTCAGGATCTGCGTCTCGGTGATGGCGGCAGGGTCGCGTGTGAACAGCGGCTCGACATAGAATGGCTTGCCAGCTTCGACCACGAAATGCACGAGGTCGCCGGGAATATCGACTCGTGGCACCTTGTCGACGACCTCGGTGACCTGCGCCACGACGAGGCCATTCTTGTAGCTGGTCGCCTCGACGACCGTCGGGGTGTCTTCGGTATTGGGTCCCGTATAGAGGTTGCCATCCTTGTCGGCACTCACTGCCGCGATCAGGGCGACATGCGGTGTGAGATCGATGAAATAGCGGGCGAACAGCTCCAGGTAGGTATGCACGGCTCCGAGCTCGATCTTGCGGCCGAACAGCATGCGCGCGATGCGGGCCGACTGCGGGCCTGAGTAGGAGAAATCCAGCCGTCGCGCGATGCCCTTGTCGAAGACGTCGAGATGCGCTGATAGCACCACGCCCGACTGGACCATGTGCAGGTCGTGAACCTCGCGGGGATCGAGCGCCGCGAGCGCCGAGGCGAGGATATCGGCCTGCTTCTGGTTATCGCCCTCGAGGCATACCCGGTCGCCGCTTCGGATCACCGCCTTCAGAAATGCGGGAAGGGCGGGGATCGGAACGATCTTCCCCTTGGCGTGCCGCTGTCCCGCGGCCAAGCGCTCCCTCAATGCCGTCCTTTGCATACCCCAATGGCCCATGTTCGCTCCTTGGCATGCCGGAAGTTCATTCGCTGGCTTCTTCGTATGCGTATTGCATTCGTTTGTCAATTAATGTATGCGTTGTTCCTGTAATAAGCATAAACCGCATACATAGGAGGAAATAAAAGATGCTGATGCATACAAAGCGTCCCGCCCCCGCTGGCGGCCAACTCGCAGAGAGGGGGCGGCCGTGACCATCTCCGGAGTGGCATTGCTTGCAATCTGCACCTTGCTCGGAGTTTGGCTGGGCGACCTGCTCGGGGTGGTGCTCGGCGTCAAAGCCAATGTCGGCGGCGTCGGCATCGCGATGATCTTCTTGATCGCAGCGCGGCTCTGCCTGGTGCGACGCGGCCTGCTCAGTCACGGGCTCAAGACCGGAGTCGAGTTCTGGGGCAGCTTCTACATCCCGATCGTGGTCGCGATGGCCGCACAGCAAAACGTGGTGGCCGCAGTCAAGGGCGGGCCGATCGTGATCATCGCGGGAGTAGGCTCTGTCGCGGTGTGTTTTGCGATGGTGGCCCTCATTGGCCGGCTCAGCGGTCCTGTCGAGACGATCGACGAGATTGAAGCGCGCGAGGCCGAGGAACTCGTCCGTCCCGTGCTCGGGCTCAAGTCCGGGAGGATCGGATGAACATGATGTCTCACGTGCTTGCCGCTAATACGCTTCTCACCGCGTTTGCCGCAGTGGGAATCCTGATGTGGATCTCCGGAGCGATCTCGAAATACCTTACGCTCGGGCGCATTCACGGATCGGCGATTGCGATCATGTTGGGCCTCGCGCTGGCCTTCTTCGGCGGCGTCGCGACCGGTGGCGAGAAGGGCGTGGCCGACCTGCCGGCGCTGGCCGGGATCGGCCTGATGGGAGGCGCGATGCTGCGAGACTTTGCCATCGTGGCCACGGCCTTCGAGGTCGATGTCGTTCATGCGCGCAAGGCCGGCCTGATCGGTGCGGTCGCGCTCGGGTTGGGAACGGTCGTTCCGTTCATTCTGGGCGTGTTCGTCGCCTTGGCGTTTGGCTACACCGACGCCGTCTCGCTGACGACGATCGGGGCCGGCGCGGTCACCTACATCGTAGGGCCGGTCACGGGTGCGGCGATCGGAGCGTCGTCGCCGGTTATTGCGCTGTCGATCGCGACCGGTGTATTCAAGGCGGTGATCGTCATGATCGGCACGCCGTTCGTCGCGAAGATGATCGGCCTCAACAATCCACGCAGCGCGATGGTGTTCGGCGGCTTGATGGGGACGGTCAGTGGCGTATCCGGAGGGCTGGCCGCAACCGATCGACGTCTGGTGCCTTACGGTGCATTGACCGCGACGTTTCATACCGGCTTGGGATGTCTGGTCGCACCGTCCGTCCTCTACTTCACGGTACGCGCAATCACGGGGAGCTGAATGGCAGGTCTGTTCAAAGTCGCAGCTGAAGCCGAAGACGATGGGGGACTGCTCTCCGATCGTATCCGAAACGCGCTCACGGACGAGATCGCGTCAGGCTCACTGGTTGCCGGCTCGGCTCTGGAAGAGCAACAGCTTGCGGATCGGTTTGGTGCCTCCCGCACGCCCGTGCGGGAGGCGCTTCGACAACTCGTGGTCAGCGGGTTGGTCGAAGTCCGAGGACGCCGCGGCGTGGTCGTTGCCCGGATGACGCCCGAGCGCATCATGGACATGTTCGAGACCAGCGCCGAAGTGGAGGCCATGTGCGTCAGGCTCGCGACCTATCGCATGACGCCGCTCGAGCGCAGTCATCTGATCGAACTTCATGAGGCCTCGCTGAAGATGGTCGAGGCGAACGACGTCGATGCCTATGACGCGTTCAACCGCGAGTTCCACGAAGCCATTTACCGGGCGACGCACAATTCGTTCCTTGCCGAGCAGGCGCAGGACGTTCGCGCCCGGCTTAGTGCCTTTCGCCGAACCCAGCTGCGCCAAGGCGACCGCATCCGTCGGTCGCGGGAGGAGCATGACGCGATCATGCAGGCGATCGCCGAGGGCGATGGCGAGGCCGCCGCGCGCCGCATGCGCGCTCACATGTTGAACGCGGCCGCCGCGCTCAGGCGCTACATCGACGATCGCTTCGGCCGAGAGGGATAGCGTCTGGCGGCCGCACCGCTATTTTCCATTCCGCATCACGCTCATCGTTTGTCGTTTTTCTATCGCGTTGGTTCTCGCGCTGACCATGTTCCAGTGGATTACTGAGCCGTCCGTCGGCGTACAAAGTTCGGCGCATCTGTTCGCGCGCGCGAGGAACGTTGCAGCGGGCTTCCTCGCTATAGGTCTGTAGTCTCCCAAGACGAAAGGACTTTCAGATGAGAAACGTGCTTGTGACCGCCTGCGCTATCGCGGCCTTTGCGGTCTCCGCCCCGACATTCGCCCAGGGTACGGGCCAAGCCACCACCCAGGGTATGGGGCAAACCACACCCCAAGGTACGGGGCAAGCCACGACCGGCGCGCAGAGCTCAGCGCAGCAATCGGGGCAGTCGGCGCAGAAGCTTGCGGCGGCGCAACAGATTCAACAGGATCTGAAGAATGCCGGCTTCACCGACGTCAAGGTGGTCGCCGAATCGTTCGTAGTTCAAGCCAAGACGAAGGATGGCAATCCGATCCTCATGACCATCGGGCCACATGGGATGTCGATGTTCGAGGCGACCCAGACGACGGGCTCGAACGCGGGAAACGCGTCTCACGCCACGACGGGCAGCAGCTCGGCGGCGCAAACTCCGTCGAAATGAACCGACGGTTCCGGCCGAAACGGACGGACGTTTGTGCTTGGCCGCCGTTTCCTTGCGCGAGCCCGTGACTGAGCATGCCTGCTTATCGGTGCGATCGGCGCCGATGAGCCTTTTCATCTCATCGCCGTTCGGATGAACGGTGTTCCAGCAGCTTTGAGTGATGAGCTGAGTTGGCGCATTGGCGCGCCGGTTCGGAAGATGCGGCTATCTCCTGTCGCGGAATTACGCCGCGGCAGCAATCATCTTCGCGATGCTGTTAGTTCGCCACGTCAATCTAAACAAACATTAAGGGCGCAACAATTGGCGCGGTCGCACGTTGGCTCGAGAGAGCAGCGATGCGGCTATCGAGGATCACGCCTATGAACGTCAGCGAATTCGTTTGGCACCGATTGTCCGAATGGGGATTGAACCGCGTCTACGGATATCCGGGCGACGGTGTGGGCGGACTGGACGTCGCCCTCGAGAAGGCCAAGGACACCATGACCTATGTCCAGGTACGGCACGAGGAGATGGCGGCCTTCATGGCCTCGGCACATGCCAAGTTCACCGGCCAGGTCGGATTGTGCTACGCGACATCCGGGCCCGGCGCGATCCATCTGCTCAACGGGCTCTATGACGCCAAAATGGATCATGTGCCGGTGGTCGCGCTGGTCGGCCAGGCCGCCAGAACATCGATCGGCGCCAGCTACCAGCAGGAAGTCGACCTCAAGACCCTTTTCAAGGACGTCGCCGAATATGTCGAACAGGCGAGCGTGCCGGAGCAGGTCCGGCATTTGATCGATCGCGCGGTCCGCATCGCGCATAGCAAGCGTGTGGTCACCTGCGTCATCCTGCCCAAGGATGTCCAGGAGCTCGACTACGAGGATCCGCCGCTGGCGCATGGTGCGACCCACACCGGCGTCGGCTATGCCGGGCCCGCGCAGCTTCCCGATCAGGCGCAGCTGCGCGCAGCGGCGGACGTTCTCAACAGCGGCCGCAAGGTCGCCATGCTGGTTGGCGCGGGGACGCTGGAGGCAACCGATGAGGTCATCGCTGTTGCAGAGCGGCTGCAGGCCGGCGTGGCCAAGGCGCTGCTCGGCAAGGCCGCGGTGCCGGACGATCTCCCCTTCGTGACCGGCTCGATCGGTTTGCTCGGCACCAAGCCGAGTTGGGACCTGATGAAGAACTGCGACACCTTCCTGATGGTCGGGTCGGCTTTTCCCTATAGCGAATTTCTGCCGAAGCCGGGCTCCGCGCGCGGCGTCCAGATCGATATCGACAGTAGCAGGCTTAGCCTGCGCTATCCGATGGAGGTCAACCTCGTGGGCGACAGTGCGACGACATTGCGCGCGCTGCTCCCGCTGCTCGAGCAGAAACAGGACCGGAGCTGGCGCCAGGAGATCGAGGAAGGCGTGCGAGACTGGTGGAAGACGCTCGAACGCCGCGCGATGGATTCGGCCGAGCCGCTCAACCCGCAGCGAGTGTTCTGGGAGCTGTCGCCGCGTCTGCCCGACAACGCGATCCTCACCGCCGACTCCGGATCGGTCGCCAACTGGTATGCGCGCGATCTGAAGATGCGGCGCGGCATGAAGGCCTCGCTCTCCGGCGGCCTGGCATCGCTCGGCGCCGGCACGCCTTATGCGTTGGCCGGCAAGATGGCCTATCCGGAGCGGACCGTGATTGCCTGCATGGGCGACGGCGCCATGCAGATGAATGGCCTCAACGTGATGATCACGATCGCCAAATACTGGAAGGAGTGGTCCAATCCCCGTCTGATCGTGCTCGTTCTCAACAACCGCGATCTCAACCAGGTCACCTGGGAAGAGCGCATCCAGCTGGGCTCGGGCAAGACGCTGTCGACGCAAAGCATCCCGGATTTTCCTTACCACCGTTACGCCGAGCTGCTCGGCTTGAAGGGCATCTTTGTCGATAATCCCGATCGCGTCGGCGCGGCGTGGGACGAGGCGCTCGCCGCAGATCGTCCGGTGATTCTGGAGGCCTATACAGACCCGAATGTGCCGCCATTGCCGCCGCATATCACGCTCAAAGAGGCCAAGAATTTCATCAGCATGATTCCGTCCGAGCCTGAGCTGACTAGCGTGCTGAAGAACAGCGCCAAGGAACTGGTGACCAGCGTTCTGCCCGGGAAAGACTGATGCCGACGGCTGTTCCAATCGGGAGAGTGCGCGCCCGGGCCTTCGAAATTCCAACCGATGCGCCCGAGGCTGACGGCACCATGCGGTGGAATTCGACCACGCTGATGCTGGTCGAGATCGCCGGCGGCGGCAAGGTCGGCACCGGCTATACCTATTCGCATCGCTGCATCGCCGGGCTGATCGAAGAGAAGCTCGGGCCATTGGTCGAAGGTCGCGATGCGTTCGCTCCGGAGGCAGCGTGGCTGACGATGCAGCAGGCGGTGCGCAACATCGGACGGGAGGGTCTGGCCGCGACGGCAATTTCGGCGGTCGACACCGCGCTTTACGATCTCAAGGCGCGGCTGTTGGATCTGCCCCTGGTCTCGCTGCTGGGGAGCTATCGCACCGAGGTGCCGATCTATGGCAGCGGCGGCTTCACCAGCTATTCGGACGAACAACTGCGCCAGCAACTCGCTGGCTGGGTGGCGGAGCAGGGCTGTCGGTATGTCAAGATGAAGGTCGGCTCCCAGCCGGACCGTGATCCGCATCGCGCCGAGGTCGCAAGGCGTGCGATCGGCGATCGGGCTCAGCTGTTCGTCGATGCGAACGGCGCTTGCACGGTCAAGCTGGCGCTTCAGCTCGCGGAGGTGTTTGCTGAACTCCGAGTGAGCTGGTTCGAAGAGCCGGTCTCATCCGACGATCTCGCAGGCTTGCGACGTGTTCGCGGGCGCGCTCCTGACGGCATGGAGGTGGCAGCCGGAGAATATGCCTATACGGCCGATTACGTCCGGACGATGCTCGACGCAGGAGCCGTGGACGTTCAGCAGGCGGACGTCACACGCTGCGGCGGTGTCACAGGCTTCCGGCAGATTGCGGCGCTGTGCGACGCCTTCCATATCGATATGTCCGGCCATTGCGCGCCGTCACTGCATCTGCATGCGGCGTGCGCGGCGCCACGTTTGCGGCATCTCGAATGGTTTCACGACCACGTGCGCATCGAGCATATGCTGTTCGACGGTGCCCCTGAGCCGAAGCACGGGGTGATCAGTCCTGACCTGTCCCGCCCGGGCCATGGGTTGACGTTCAAACATGCCGATGCGGCGCGGTACGCGGTGTGAGTAACGATATGAGCAGAGCAGTCGAGCGTGATGTGCTTGCCGGGGCCGGTATTGCGCTGTCGGTGCTGGCCGCAGCTGCGGTCCTGGCCCCAAAGGCCGGCAATTCGCGAATTCACTCACAAAGGATGCGGACGCTGCCAAAGTCCGGTCCGCAGCCGCGAACCGCAGTGCGGGCCGCGCGCCGGCTGAATGGCGCTGCGGGAATGCTGGCCGCTTCGGTGCTCGCCGACAGCAGCGTCGAACATTACCGAGGCTCATTCAAGAACCGGGCGATGTACACGCCGCTCGTCGTCTCGGCCCTGACCTTGGCGACGAGCCTGCACGGCACATCGGATATGCAGCCGCTTGCGCACAGGCTGCGCGACAGCTGTTATGTGCTTGCTGCGGCAACGGGCCTAGCGGGGACCGGCTTCCATTTCTACAATGTCACCAAGAAGGTTGGCGGCTTCAGCTGGCAGAACCTGTTCTATGGCGCGCCGCTCGGCGCGCCAATGGCGATCCTGCTGTCGGGGCTGCTCGGCTTTTGCTCGGAACGCGTGCGGGAAACCGCTCGGTCACGACGACCGGAGGTGTTCGGCCTGCCGGCCGCGCGCACCATTGCGGCGGTGACCGGGGTAGGGCTGCTCGGCACGAGCGGCGAGGCCGGGCTCTTGCATTTCCGTGGCGCATTCCACAATCCGTTCATGGCCGTTCCGGTGACGCTGCCTCCGATCGGCGCCGCGCTGCTGTTCGATGCGGCTGCGCGCGGCCAAGGCCGAGCACATCCGTTCACCCGCGCTTGGATGTGGCTGCTGACGGCAATGGGGCTCATCGGCGTTGGCTTCCATGCCTATGGCGTCTCCCGCAACATGGGCGGCTGGCGCAATTGGACCCAGAACGTGTTGAACGGGCCGCCATTGCCGGCCCCGCCGAGCTTCACCGGGCTTGCCTTGGCAGGGCTTGCTGCGCTCGGTCTGATGAGGGAGCATCGAGATGCATGACCGGTCGCGCAATCCCACCACTCAGGATCGGTATCCAGACTACGACGTGCTCGCCAAGCGAAATGGGCCGTCGTGGAACGACAAGACGCGTGAGGTCATCGCGCGGCGTCTCTCAATCGATTCGCAACCGCTTTTCTTCGCTGCGGACGAGTTCGAAACCTTGACTGCGGTCGCGGTGCGGATCGTGCCGCAGCCGGCCTCGCGGCCCCAGATTCCGGTGGCAGCGCTCATCGATCGCAAGCTGCACGAGGGCGTGTCCGACGGCTATCGCGTTGCCGGAATGCCGCGCGAGCGCGAGGCGTGGCGGCGTGGCTTGCACGCGCTCGACGCCGAAGCACGCCTCGCCTTCAGTGAACGCTTCGCCGGACTGTCTGACGCGCAGCAGGACGAACTGCTGCATCGTGCGGAAGCTGGACAGCTCAACGCGCCGGAATGGGGCAGCATGCGTTGCGGCGACTTCTTCAAGCGTCGTCTGCTGCATGACATCGTGCTCTCCTACTACTCGCATCCCATCGCCTGGAACGAAATCGGATGGGGCGGCCCGGCAAGCCCGCGCGGCTATGTGCGGCTCGACTACAATGAGCGTGACCCGTGGGAAGCGGCTGAAGCCAGGCCGGGGTACGAGGCTAAGGCCGCCAGGACCAATCGCCATGTCCGATGATCCGCTGCATATGCCGCGCGCGCGGCAAGGCCGGGCCCCCGACGTGTTCCGCCTCGGCGGCTGGGTGCCAATGCGAGAATACCGGAATGACGAGCCGGTCGACTTCGTGATCGTCGGCACCGGTGCCGGCGGCGGCACGCTGGCCTGCAAGCTCGCCGAATACGGTTTCACCGTCGTCGCCTTCGATGCCGGTCCGTACTTCCGCCCACTTGAGGATTTCGCGTCTGACGAAGCCGAGCAGACGAAGCTGTACTGGACCGATGATCGCATCGTGGACGGCGCCAATCCGTTGCAGCTTGGCAGCAACAACAGCGGCAAGGCGGTGGGCGGTTCGACGGTCCATTTCGCCATGGTGTCGCTGCGCTTCCGGCCAGAATGGTTCAAGTCACGCACTGTGCTCGGCTATGGCGCCGACTGGCCGCTCGATTGGCGCGAGATGTGGGACTACTACACCGAGGTCGAGCAGGCGCTCAAGATCTCGGGTCCCGTGACCTATCCGTGGGGACCGCCGCGGCCGCGCTATCCGTATCGCGCGCATCCGCTCAATGCCGCCGCGCGCGCGCTTGCGAAAGGCTGCGAGGCGCTCGGCATCAACTGGACCGAAACGCCGCTCGCCACGATTTCAGCTCCGCGCGGGCTTGCGCATCCTTGCGTCTATCGCGGCTTCTGCGTCACGGGCTGTTCGACCAATGCCAAGCAGAGCGCTTTGGTGACGTGGATTCCGCGCGCGCTCGCAGCGGGCGCGGAAATCCGCGATCTCGCCATGGTCGGGCGCATCGAGGTCGATGACAACGGTCTCGTCTCAGGCGTTCACTACCATCGCAACAACGGCTGGCATTTCCAGCGCGCGCGCAATGTGGTGGTTGCAGGCTACGCCATCGAGACGCCGCGGCTGTTGTTGAATTCGGCGACCGACCGGTATCGCGACGGCCTAGCCAACAGCTCAGGCCTGGTCGGCAAGAACCTGATGACGCAGTCCAACCAGGCAGTCTGGGGCGTTATGGACGACGAGATCCGTTCCTACAAGGGCCCGCCTTCGCTCGCGATCACCGAGCACTGGAACTACGCCGACAGGGGCAAGGACTTCTTCGGCGGCTACGCCTATATGAGCCAAGGCCCTCTGCCGCAACTCTGGGCCAACACCCAGGCCAGCGCGCACGGATTGTGGGGCGGGCAGTTGGTCGAGGAGATGAAGAACTACAACCACGTCGTCGGCCTGAAGATCGTCGGCGAGATGCTGCCGCTGGAGACGAACAGCGTCACGCTGGCGGACGAGGTGGACCAATATGGCCTGCGCGTCCCGCGCGTCACCTATTCCTGGTGCGACAATGACAAGCGGCTGATCGATCATTCGCTCAAATTCATGAGCCGGGCGCTGCAGGCCGCCGGTGCAAAGGATCTCTGGATCCAGGAGGATGACACCTGTCATCTCAACGGCACCGCCAGGATGGGAGACGATCCCGGAACCAGCGTCGTCAACGCGGACTGCCGCAGCTGGGACATTCCGAACCTGTGGATCTGCGACGGATCGGTGTTCCCGACCGTCGGTGGAGTCAATCCGTCGCTGACGATCCAGGCCATCGCCTGCCGCACCGCGGATCGGATTCGTGTGTTGGCGCGCCGAGGCGAGCTCAATCGTTCGGCCCGCAGAAGCTCCGCGCTGATATCGGCGACCACGGATGCAACACCATGATGAGAGGGCAGGCAGTGGAGGCGTGAGATGCAAGCGGTCGGATGCACAGTGTGGGCGATCCCGGAGGGGTACATTCCAAGTGGCAGCGTCAGCCAGGCGCATGACCTTGTCTCGCATGAGGCGGCCTGCTTCCTGAACGCGGGCGACCGGGACGCCGAGATCAAGATCACGCTGTTCTTTCGCGACCGCGAACCGATCGGCCCTTATCGGCTGACAGTTCCGAGCCGGCGGACCGTTCACATGCGCTTCAACGACCTGACCGATCCGGCGCCAGTGCCACGCGACACCAGTTACGCCTCTCTGATCGAGGCGAGCGCCCCGGTGGTGGTTCAGCATACGAGGCTGGACTCGCGCCAGCCCGCCATGGCCTTGCTGTCGACCGTCGCATACCCGGTCGCTCAGTCCTGAGTCGTTGGTCTCGCGCTGTCCGGCCCTCGCGGCGATGCGACAGAAGGAACCGAATCTGAAGCCAAAGCTTAATTTTAGGGGACTTCAGCGTCGCCCCGATCTGCGCTTGCGACCGCAGATGCGTCAGAGTGGTGATCGTGGGGAGCGTGCTTGAGATGACGAAAGCTCAGTCGGCAACCGTGCATCCGCGCCACGGCCAGCTGGTCGTGCCGGGTGTAGCCACTGCCGCCGTGCGCAACAGATTGCTGCAACTCGTGCCCGCGCGAGAGCTTGCCGTGGTCCTGCAGGCCGCAGAGAGGGTCGAACTCAAGCCACGTCAGGTGCTGCATCATTGGCGGTTGCCGATGGATTACGTCTATTTCGTCGAAAGCGGTCTGGTTTCGGTTTCGGCCAAGGTCGATGACGGGCGCTTCATCGAAGCCTGGCTGATCGGCGCCGAGGGGATGGTCGGTGCGCCATACCTGCTGGCCCCGGACGACACCAGCCCACCGCATCGTCGCGTGGTGCAAGTGGGCGGGACGGCACTGCGAATA
The DNA here is from genome assembly GCF_051167795.1 of Bradyrhizobium sp. HKCCYLS1011. Classification (NCBI taxonomy): domain Bacteria; kingdom Pseudomonadati; phylum Pseudomonadota; class Alphaproteobacteria; order Hyphomicrobiales; family Nitrobacteraceae; genus Bradyrhizobium; species Bradyrhizobium sp. HKCCYLS1011. Next base: position 588,011 of record NZ_JBNPTT010000004.1, read on the forward strand.
CGGACCGCCGCTTTCACCGCAATCATGGAAAATCTCCCGGCACTTCGTGAGGTGCTGCTGCGCTACATCAACGTCGTCCTGTTGCAGACCTCGCAGGCTGGCGCGTGCAACTCGTTGCATTCGGTGAAGCAGCGGTTGGCCCGCTGGCTGCTTCTGGCCGAACGCGCGTTGGACTCGCCCGAATTGCCGCTAACGCATGCCGTTCTCGCCCAGCTGCTTGGTGTTCGCCGCGCCAGCGTCAGCGAAGGCCTCGATGCGTTCGAGCGGGAAGGCGGCATCGTCAACGCGCGGGCGGCGATCAGGATTACGGACCAGGCCATGCTGGAGAAGGCCGCGTGTTCCTGCTTCGGTTTGATCCAGCGCGAATATGATCGGCAGATCGGAGGTTTTTCTTCAAAGCATGCGGGTGAGACCCGTTAGGCGAGCGTGCTAGTTCCTCTCTGGAACAGCTGGCTCCAAAGTGCGTTTGGCTCGGGAGCGTCAGGAGAGTACGGGCCACATGCGAAGCTGGAGATATCGGCTGGTCTGGCTGGTCGGCGCGGGTTGTGTGGCCGTCATCGTGGCCGCCGCGATCGCCTGGTGGACTGCAGCTCCGAGGCCCGCCTTCTCGTCCGACGCGACGTCCCTGTTCGATCAGGCCGGCGATGCCAAACGCGGTGAGCAGGTGTTTCTAGCAGGCGACTGCTCGTCCTGCCACGCCTCGCCCGGGCAGCCGGATCGGCTCCGGCTCGGCGGCGGGCTCGCGCTCGAATCGGCCTTTGGAACGTTCCGTGCCCCGAACATTTCGAGTGATCCCAAGGACGGCATCGGCGCCTGGACCGTCAAAGATCTCGCCAATGCCTTGTTGAGCGGCGTCTCGCCGGCCGGCAGCCACTATTATCCGGTGTTTCCCTATCCGAGCTTTGCGCATCTCACTGTCGAAGACGTCGCCGATCTGAGGGCGTACCTGCGGACCCTGCCGCCTGTCGCTGGCCGGGCCCCACCGCATGATCTGCATCTGCTCTACCGGGTCCGACGCTTCGTCGGGTTCTGGAAGCTGCTTTATTTCAGGCCGGGAGAGATCAAGCCCGATCCGGCGCGCGATGAGCAGTGGAATCGCGGGCGTTATCTGGTGGAGGCGGCAGGTCATTGCGCCGAATGCCACTCCACGCGCGATCTGTTCGGCGGCATCAAGAACAAGACCCGCTTTGCCGGGGGAGTGGATCCGGTCGGCACCGGCTTTTATCCGAACATCACGCCGGAGCACATTGGCAACTGGTCGCGAGCCGACATCGCTGAAGTGCTGATCTCAGGCAACACGCCCGATCATATCCGGGTCGGATCGTCGATGGCCGACGTCGTCAGCAACACTTCGAAGCTGCCACCAGAGGACCGGGAGGCGATTGCGACCTACATCAAGTCGTTACCGGCCCGGCCGACCGAGAAGCCGTGAGTCTGCTTATTGTGAATAGAGATAGGCGGCGACGTCGCGTGCCTCGGCCTCGGTGATGCCGGTTGCCGGCATCGCGGTGCGTGGCGAGAATGTCTGCGGCGATACCATCCACTGCACGAGATTGTCAGGCGAGTTGTTGGCTACGCCGCCGATATAGACGCGGCGGACGAGGCCGGTGAGCGGCGGCCCCACTTCGCCGTCGGCGCCGGCCAGACCTGGAATGGTGTGGCAGCCGCCGCAGCCGTAACGGCGCATGATCTCAGGCGCGTGCGTCGGATTGCCTCCGGTCATTGCGCGCGCGATCTGCTCGGTCTTCTGGCGGGACGACCAGGCCATGGTGCTGCCGACGGCAGTCGCCACGCAGGCCACCACGACGACGGCGCCGAGCCACATCGGTCTAGACAGCATTGAGGGCATCGACTTGCCTCGCTTTCTCGCTGGAGCGTCGGATCCACAGGGCCAGTAGCGTCAGTGCCGCGCCGGCGTAGATCGTGCCGGCCGGCACCCACATGATGATCCCGGCGAGCTGCTGGTCCTCGAGCGGTGTAAGGCCCCAGTCTGCTGCCGTCGCGGTCTGCACGCCATAGAGCACGCGCGGCGCGAGCGCCATCAACGCGCCCAGCACGCTGGTGTGAAACATGGTGACAATGACGTGCCAGGCGGTTTGCCCGGTCGGGCTGCGCCAGAGCACGGCCCACCAGAACAGCACGGCAGTCGCAAAGAAGCTCACATGCTGCAGCCGGTGCAGCGTGACGTTCTCGACGGCAGCATCGAACAGGATCGGCGCATGCCAGACCCAGATCGCGATGCCGTGGAGCAGGGTGGCCGTGCCACCGCTGGCAAGCGCGCTCCAGGTGGCACGCACCGGCGGACTGCGCAGCAGCGCGCCGGCCTGCCGCCGCGTGCGGCGTGGGAGCGCCCACAGCATCACGCCGACAGGCCGGGCCACGACGATCAGCGGCGCCGAGACCGCCATCAAGATCTCATGCTCGATCATGTGAAAGGTGAAGAGATGCTCGCCCAGCCAATGCAGGGGCGAGACCAGCGCAATCGCGAGGCTCACCCACCCCGACCAGAAGGCGAGCGCGCGCCAGCTTGCACGACGACGCTTGCGCCGCCTGGATAGAACCAGGCTTCCCGCAGCGTAGAATCCCGCGATTGAAAGCAGCGGTGTGAGGATCCAGGGATCGAACGTCCACGATGCGCTAAGTTCGTCCTTCGCAGCGCCATGCGCGAGCGCTGTGCCGCTCCAGGCGGCGGCAAAGAGCGCTATGGCAATCAGCGTTCGCATCCGCTCAGCACCAGCGATGCGGCGCCTTGCAACGCGACCGCAAAGGCAAACACGAGCGCGGAGAGCGCGCTCAAGCGCGAGGCAAACGGCAAGCTTCGATCGTCGCCGATCGACGGGCGGCTGTCGAGGCGCCAGGAGATCGCAGCAGAGCCAAGCACGATGAGCATGCCGGCGAAGGAGATGACGGCCGAGGGCCGCGTCGCCGCGATGCAGTCACGCGTCGAGAGGATATCGCCGAGCTGGGTATTTGCAGCCCAGATCACCCCGCCGATCACCATGCCGGCCCACGCCATCAATTTGGCCGATGTGCTTGGTAGTCTCATAGCCGTGCCAGCCAATAGATGCAGCCATAGATGGGAAGCCAGGTGGCGACGACAAAGTTCCAATACATCGCATTGTCCTCGACATCGCCGAAGCGACGCGGATTGTCGGCGTGCCGGCTGAACATCAGCGCCGCCAACACCAGCGTGTCGATCAGATCGGTCAGGATATGCGTGGTGTGCAGCCCGAGCAGGGTCCAGACGATCGAGCCATAGGCATTGGTATCCCATTGGACGTTGAGCGCGGGGAACTCGAAGGCGCGGACGATTAGCGGCACGATGCCGAGCACCGACATGATGATCATGCCGATCTGCACCTTGGGCAAATCCTGCTGCCTGGCCCAGCGCGAGATCAGCACATTTGGAATCACGCTGATGAGCAGGATCACCGTCAGCAGCGTTCCCGGCAGCAGGTCCGGCGGCGGCGCGTTGAGCGGCCAGATCGGCGCCAGGCTCATCAAATAGAGATAGACGGCGATGACGATGGCGAATCCCGTGCCTTCGATCAGCATGAAGCCGAGCGTGCCCCACCAGGTGACGCTGGCGCTGCCAAGCCCGTGGAGTGGCAGCTTGGAGAGATCGAGAACGACGCGCTCCCTCATGCCTCGTCCTCCGGCGTGCCGCTCGGCCAGAACCAGCCGATCAGGGTGATCGCGACCGGGATCGAGCCCCACACGACGGCCCATGGCGAGAAGATCGACCAGATCAGCATGATGCTGGTGGCGATCGCCGTGAGCAACGGCCAAATCGAGTTCTGCGGCGAGGACTCGCGTGCCTGCGGCTCCGCGATGGTGATGGTAGTGATCACGATCTCGCGCCGGTCGCTATGGAGGCCGCTCGCGACATTGAGCGATCCCGGCTGATCCCATAGGGGGTTGGCGCTACCGACGACCGGGATATGCGCGAAATTATAGGCGGGCGGAGGCGAGCTCGTCGCCCATTCCAAGGTCGGCGCGTCCCAAGGATTGTCGCCGGCCGGATTGCCGGATCGTGCGCTGATGATGGCGTCGATGAAGAAGATCAGGAAGCCGGCGGCAAGGATCAGCGCGCTCGCGCTGACGAACAGGTTGAGCCCATGCCAGGGCAAATCCGGCTGGTAAGTGTAGATGCGCCGCGGCATTCCTTCGAGGCCGAGGATGTGCATGGGGAAGAAGGTGAGGTGGAAGCCGATGAAGATCAGCCAGAACGCCCACCTGCCGCGGTGCTCGCTCATCATGCGGCCGGTGAATTTCGGAAACCAGTAATAGACGGCGCCGAGCAGCGGGAACACCGCGCCGCCGATCAGCACGTAATGGAAGTGAGCGACAACGAAATAAGTGTCATGAACCTGAGTGTCGAACGGCACAGAGGCCACCATGACCCCCGTCAGCCCGCCGATCACGAAGGTGACGATGAAGCCGATGACGAACAACAGCGGCGTCTTGAACACCGGCCTGCCGTCCCAGAGCGTGGCGATCCAGCAGAAGATCTGGATGCCGGCCGGAATCGCGATCGCCATACTGGAGGCGGTGAAGAAGCTCTCGCCAAGTCGCGGCAGGCCGGTCACGAACATGTGGTGGACCCACAGGCCGAAGGCGAGGATGCCGGTCGCAATCAACGCCATGACGAGGGCGAGATAACCGAACACCGGACGTCGGGCGAATGTCGCGATCAGGGTCGACACCATGCCGACCGCCGGCAGGAAGATGATGTAGACTTCGGGGTGGCCGAAGAACCAGAACAGATGCTGCCACAGCAGCACGTCGCCGCCTTCCGCCGGATTGAAGAAATGGGTGCCGACCAGACGATCCAGGATCAGGCTCGTGCTCGCCACCATGATCGCGGGCATCGCCATGATGACGACGAAGGAGGTGACCAGCATCGACCACACGAACAGCGGGATGCGGTCGAGCGACATGCCGGGTGCGCGCTGCTTGAACACGGTGACGACGATTTCGACCGCGACCGCCAGTGCGGCGAGCTCGGTGAAGGTGATCATCTGCGCCCAGATGTCGGCGCGCTTGCCCGGCGCATATTGCGGGCCTGACAGCGGTACATAGGCAAACCAGCCGACATCGGGGCCCATGTCGAGTGCGAAGGAGATCCACAGCAGCAGGCCGCCGGCGAGGAAGATCCAGTAGGAGAATGCGTTGAGCCGCGGGAAGGCGATGTTGCGGGTGCCGACCATCAGCGGCACCAGATAAACGCCCATCGCCTCCATCACCGGCACCGCGAACAGGAACATCATGTTCGCGCCGTGCATCGTGAACACCTGGTTGAAGCGATCAGGCCCCAGCACGCGCGCTTCCGGCTGCGCGAGTTGCAGCCGCATCAGCAGCGCCAGCACGCCGCCGAGCAAGAGGAAGACGAACGCCGAGACGATGTAGCGGCGGCCGATGATCTTGTGGTCGACCGTCGTCAGCGCGCCCCACAGCCCGCGTTCCGTCTTCCAGGTCTGCGCCAGCGCGGAGGCGAGCTTCTTGCCATCGAGCTCCGTGTCCAGTGTTTCCGCGCGCGCTATTGTCTCGGTCATTTCAGGCTCGCCAGATAGGCCGATATCGCGCGCAGCTCGTCTGATGTGAGCGGCACCAGCGGCATGTTGTTGCCCGGCTTCAACGTCTGCGGATCGGCGATCCAGGCCGCGAGCGAGCCGCGCGTGGTCTCGAACAGGCCGGCGCCGATGGTCTTGCGACTGCCGACATGGGTCAAATCTGGGCCGCTCGTGCCTGTTGCCTTTGTCCCGCGGATGCTATGGCAGGCGGCGCACGGTTTCGACATGAACGCATCGCGGCCGGCGGCGATTTCCTCGTCGGACGCCTGTGCCGCAGGCGCGCGCTGCGCGGCGGCCCACCGTTCGAATTCCTGCGGCTCATCGGCGATGACGAAGAAGGACATGTGCGCATGCTGCATGCCGCAGAACTCCGCACATTGACCGCGATAGATCCCGGGGCGCTCGGCGCGGATCGTGATCTCGTTGATCCGTCCGGGAATGAGATCCTGTTTGCCGGCGAGGCTCGGCACCCAGAAGGAATGGATCACGTCATCGCCTTCCAGAACCAGGTGCACGTTGCGTCCGGCCGGGATGTGGATCTCGTTCGCGGTATCGAACGCCTGCTTCGGATCGGGCCCGAGATATTGCACGCCCCACCACCATTGCATGCCGCTGATGCGGATGGTGAGATCGTCGTTGCCGGCGACACTGAGCGCGCGAGTAGTGGAGAAGCTCGCGAGCGTGAAGATGGAGATGATCACCACGGTCAGCCCGACGCAGGCGCTGACGATGCGGCCCATGCGGCGCTCGCGCTCGGGAATGAGCTCCATCGGTGCTCGCCAAGCGGCACGCCGGCGCGACAATGCGTAGATCATGGCCACCATCACCAGCGCCCAGGCGATCGAGCACACCGCGACGATGAAGATGATCAGATGCTTCAGGCTGATCGCAGACGCCCCATGCGCCTGCAAGGCAGACTGCCAGTTCTCGCAGCCGGCGAGCGACATCGCCGTGAGCAGAGGCAGGAGCCGCGGAACGCGCCGGATCACGGCGTCGGCCCTTGATCGGGATGAACGGGGGTAGGACCCTGGTCGAACAGGATCGCAGCCGGCGCGCGATTTTCGGACGGGCGCACCTGCTTGTCGTCGTTCCGGGAGGGCGCCGCGGTCTTGGCCGAGTAGGCGCCGATGGTCTGAACATAGCCGGCAAGCTGCCAGATCTCGTCGGTCGTCATCTTGTTCTTGAATGCCGGCATGCCATGCGGGCGACCATCTCGGATCGAAGCGAAGATCGAGACCATCTCCGGGCCGTAGTACCACCAGCCGTCAAGGAAAGATGGACCGATGCCGCCTTGGCCGTCGCCATGGCAACCTTTGCAGCCGAACCAGGTGTAAAGCCGCTTGCCCTCGCTGAGATTGTAGGCGTTTGTCTCGAAAGATCTGTCGAGCGCGAAGTAAACCTGCGGCGGCGCACCGGCGATGCGGTTCTGCATCAGCGCGATCCTGTCCAACGCAGCCGCGACCGGAGGATCGAGCCTCAGCTCGCGCTTCTCCCGCTCACATCCTCCCAACGTCACGATGCAGATCAACAGCACGACCATTCGCATGGTGCGATCCTGAAACGGAACGTACAATCTTTGAACAGCCCATGGGTTCCTACCGGGTTCCAGGTTGATCCATTCCGTTCACATTGTCGGAGACCATGTTGCTGATCGCGGCGCGGACCGCCTCGACGCCGCTGACCCCGTGCATCAGTGCGATCTCGCCTTGCTGTTCGTGGCGGATCGCATGCGCCATGATGCGCAGCCTGAGGTCACCGTGGCTGTGCCATTCCTGATCGGCCATCAGCACCGCGCCCTGGTGATGAAGGCTCATCAGTCGGATGAAGACGGCATCGAACTGCTCAGGCGCGGTGGTGTGCGCCTCCTGCATCTGCGCTTGCGTCAGATAGCCCGGCATGTCCGCCCGTTCCTGCGCGCTGCAGTCCGGCATCAGCGTGCCGAACCAGCTTTGCCACCAATTGTCGAAGATGCGGTTCTCGCCCGCTTGGCTCGCGACCATCAGGCGCGCAAGCGATTGCAGAGAGGGATCGCGTGCGCGTTCAATGCCGAGCTGCGCCAGCACGATGCCCTGGCGGTGATGCGTCGTCATATGGCGGATGTAGTCCTGGTCCGCCACGCGATCCGTTCCAAACCACGGGAACTCGCGCCCCGCTGCGTCGAGGCCAGCCACCGCACCGAGCATCGCGACCACGGCGAGACCACCGAGAGCCCAGGCCTTGGCGAAGCGAACCTCAGGCGATCGCGGTGCGGCGCCGAGCGGGAACCGCAACCATGCGAACAGCGGATACATCGCGGCGGACGAGGCGTGGACGAGCAAGCCGATCCAATAAGGCTGCTGCAGAGTGAAGATCGGCTGAAAGAACGGAAACAAAGGCACCAACAGCAACCATTCGGTTGCCGAGGTGAAAATGGCCCATGGCATCGCGACCGCGAAGATCGTGAGTGGCCGAAGCTCTGCAGTCCAGCGGCCGAACAGGCCGAAGAACACCAGCGCCCAGGAGAAGTCGGCCCATTGATGGAAAGCGATCCCGCCTGCGATCGCACCCCAGCTCGGCTCTGCCGTGATGACGCCGTCGCACAACGGAATGGCGGCCACCGTCATCCAATCGACCGCGGCATCGCGCCCGATTCGCGCCGCAGCGAGCTGGCTGACCAGCGTGGAGAAGGTGCTGCTGACCAACCCGAGCTTGGCGGCCGCGATCCAGTTCGATTGTGCTGACGGCATGTCGATGACAACGGATCAGTTCGGAACCAGAGCTCCAAGCCGACATGCATCAAAACGTTCCGATGCGCAGCCGTCAGGAACGATCGCGAGCGGCGGCGATTGCACCGATGTTTGCTAACAGTCACAAGGAGAATGTCGTGGCATCACAAGGTCAATTCGCAATCGTCACCGGTGCGTCGACCGGTATCGGTCTGGAACTGGCGCGCTGTTGCGCCGAAGACGGTTTCGACCTCCTGATCGTTGCCGACGAGCCGGAGATCGAGCAAGCGGCAGCATCGTTGCGCGCAAACGGAGCAAGCGTCGTGGCGATCCAGGCCGACCTCGCGACCTCCGAAGGTGTCGAGAAGCTCTATGCCGCCACGCAGGGGCGGCCGGTCGACGCCCTGCTCGCAAATGCAGGCCGCGGCCTTGGACGCGCGTTCCTCGACCAGGATCTCGGCGAGATCCGTCGGGTCATCGATACCAATGTCACGGGCACAGTGGAGCTGATCCACAAGTTCGGCAACGACATGCGCCGCCGCAATGCAGGCCGCATCCTCATCACGGGCTCGATTGCGGGCTTTACGCCCGGTTCGTTCCAGGCGATCTACAACGGCACCAAAGCATTCCTCAACTCATTCTCCTTCGCGATCCGTGAAGAACTGAGTGACACCAAGATCACCGTCACCTGCCTGATGCCCGGCGCCACCGAAACCGAGTTCTTCCGCCGCGCCGACATGATGGACACCAAGATCGGCACCGAGAAAAAGGACGATGCCGGCAACGTGGCGCGGCAGGGCTTTGATGCGATGATGGCGGGCGAGGGCGACGTGGTGACCGGCTTGAAGAACAAGGTCCAGTCGTCGATTGCGAATGTGACGCCGGCCGCTGCACTCGCCAAGCAGCATCGCAGCCAGGCCGAGCCCGGAACGGCGAAGCATTAGCGGATCATCGAGGCAGCGAATGCGGCGACGCGCTGGCCGCGTCGCTTGCGCGCTGCTGCAGCTCGGCCGCTCGCAGGACACGAAACTCCGCTTCCTTCAGCCAACCCAAGAACACCAGCGCGGCGGCAAGTAAATAGGCGCCACCGGCGGGAATCCACATGATGAGGCCTGCGAGCTGCTGATCCTCCATCAGAGTCAGGCCCCATTTCATCACGCCAGCGGCATGAGCTGGATAGAGCGGGCGTGGCGCGAAGATCATCAATGCGCCTGGCAAGCCGCTCAGCACCGCGGTTGACACGATCAGCAGCAGGGTCGGCCCGTGCGCCAGGCGTCGCGCGTGCTGATGGGGCGGCAGCACGATCGACCAGAACATCAGCGATGTCACGAAGAAGCTCAGGTGCTCGACGATGTGTACGGCATTGTCATCAAGCGCCCATTGGTACGGTCCGGGCGCGTGCCAGAACACGAATGCGCCTGTGAACAGGACCCAGACCAGGAGCGGATGCATCAGCATATGGTAGGCGCGGCCGAAGCCGAGCGTGATCCACAGCCGCACGATACGCTTCCGCGCCAGGCGCGGGAACGCACGCAGGAAAATGGCTGGGCAGTTGCTCCAGACCAGCAGCGGTGGTGCCGCCAGCATCAGCAGGAGATGTTGGATCATGTGCACCGAGAACAGGTCCTCGCTGATCTCGTCGATGGGCGAATTCAGTGCCAGCAACAGGATCACGATGCCGCCGGCAAATGCGATGGTGCGCGCAGGTGAGAGCAGCTCGGTTTTGTTCTCGCGCATTGCGCTGACAATGCCGAGAGCGTACCAGCCGGTGGCCAGCGCGATCGGAATGATCGTCGACCCATCCAGGCTCCAGCCGGCCGCCGCCAGCCGTTCCGGAAAGCCTGGCGCAGCGCCTGAACTATGCGCCATGGCTGGTATCGGCAGCGCCATCGCGACCAGCGGCAGACCTGCGCGCAGGTTCAGCTGCATGTCTTTAATATCCAGAGCGCCGCGCTGTCGGATGCGACGGTCAGAAAGAACAGGCTGCCAATCAGCAGCGCCCAGATCGCCAGGAAGCGCGTGCGGTCTTCGCCGGTTTCGACCATGGGCGATTCATGTTGGGCCATTTCCCGGATACTGGCCTGCCAGGCGCGGTAGGCGAACACGATTGCGGCCAGCGATATTGCAAGGCTGAGGACGTCGATCGCGGTCAGCAGCGCCCAAAGTCCTTCCGGCCATGTCGGCGATTGTGGCACGTCGCCGGGATAGCAGCTGCGGCTTGCCAGCGCGTAGTTCGTGATCAGGTGCAGCGCCCAGCCGATCGGTGGCGCGAACAGAGCGGCGAGCAGCCAGCCCATGCTGACGCGGTCGCGGTGCGGGGCGGGATGTCCGGCGTGCCGGAGTGAGGCTTCCTCAGCCATGGCGCAGCCCCAGATATGGCGTGATGTAGAGGCTGAAGAACACGACCAGCCAGACCGCATCGACGAAGTGCCAGTAGATGGCGCCGATCGAGATCGGCGCGTCGCGGCCGGGACCGAAATAGCCGAGCGCCGACCAGAGCGTGAGCGGCAGCAGCATGATCAGGCCGAGCACGACATGGCCCATGTGGAAGCCGGTCACGACGAAGAAGATCGAGCCGTAAGGACCTGAATTGAGGCTGAACGATTTCGCCTTCCACTCGAACACCTGGATGGTGACGAAGATCACGCCGAGGATGAAACCGATGCCCATGCCGGCGGCCTGCTTCCAGCGCGCGCCCTCGCGCCCGCCGCGCTCGCCGAACCACACGGCGACGCTTGAGACCAGCAGGATGACCGTATTGGGCGCCGCGAGCTTGAACGTCGGCATTTCCGCCGGCCACATCTCCCCGCGGGGCTGCACGGCTACATAGAAGTAGGCGAACAGGAGGTAAGCAAACAGCGACGCTTCAGTGATGATGCCCGCGATCATGCCCCACCAGCCGACGGTGCAGGAGGTGACGCTGCCGATCGGCAGATCATCACGGGATGTGGCGACGATCGTCATCAGGGCCTCCGTTCGGCAAGCTTGGCCCGCGGCCACAGCCAGATCAGCTGAAAGATGAGGCCGACAACGAGGGAAGCGATCACCAGCCACCACAGCTTGGCGATCAGGCCGGCGAACAGGATGGTGAGTGCTAGCGCCTGCAACAGCGGCATCAGCGAATCCTCCGGCATTCTCAGGATCGCTTCCGGCTGGGCATCCAGCGTTGTCGTTGCCAGCGTCTCCTTGCCGAGATCGAGTGGAAAGCCCTTGCCGAGATCGGAATGGTACGGCGATTCATTGAGCCGCGTTTCCCACAGCGGGGTGCGAGTCGCCAGCGTCGGCAGGACGACGTAGTTGTAGGGCGGGGGCGGCGACGGCGTGGTCCATTCGAGCGTCGCCGCGTCCCAGGGATTAGGCCCGGACTCCTGGCCATGCCTGAGGCTGAGCACGACATTGATCATGAAGAGCAGGAAGCCGACCGCAAAAACATAGCTGCCGATCGTCGTGATCAGATTGATGGTGTCGAGCCCCATGCCCTCGGGGAAGGTATAGATGCGGCGCGGCATGCCCAGCAGGCCGCTGATGTGCATCGGGAAGAAGCCGACATTGAAGCCGATGAACATGAACCAGAAATTCCAGCGGCCGAGCCGCTCGTCGAGCAGCTTGCCGAACATTTTTGGAAACCAAAAATAGCTCGCGCCCATCACCGGAAACAGGTTCCAGCCGATCAGCACGTAATGGATATGGGCCACGACGAAATAGGTATCGGTCAGCTGCCAATCGACCGGGACCGAGCCGGTCATGAAGCCGGAGACGCCGCCGATCACGAAAACGACGATGAAGCCGGCGAAGAACAGGAAGGCGGTGTTGAAGACGGGGCGTCCGGTCCAGATCGTGCCGAGCCAGGCGAAGGCCGAGACCGCGCTTGGAATAACGATAAGGATCGACACTGCGCTGAAGAACGACAGCGCCAGTCCGGGCAGTCCCGTCGCGAACATGTGGTGCAGCCAGACGCCGAAGCCGAGTACCATGGTCAGCACGGTCGCCAGCGCCACCGCAGTGTAGCCGACCAGAGGACGGCGACATAAAATCGGCAACGCTTCCGACACCATACTGATCGCCGGCAGCACGATCACGTAGACCCAGGGATGCCCCCACATCCAGAACAGGTGCTGCCATAGCAGCGGCTGCCCGGTCGGGGGTCGATAGAAATGCGTTGCGAACTGACGGTCCATCCACAACAGGAAAAACGCCAGCGTGACGCTCGGCATCGCGAACAGGTTGCCGACCGAGATCGTCAGCGTGCCCCAGCTCAGAATCGGCAGCCGGTTGATCGACATGCCCGGTGCGCGCATGTGCAGGAGGGTGACAACGAAATTCAGCGATCCAAGCGTGGTCGAAATTCCCAAGAGAATGTTCGACAGCGCATAGAAATCGATGTTGAGACCCGGATTGAACGGACGCGAGGCGTAAGGCACGTAGTTGAACCAGCCAGCGTTCGGCGCTTCCCCGATCGCGAACCCCACGTAGAGATAGATGCCGGAAAAGAGAAACAGCCAGTACGTAAAGGCGTTCAGCCGCGGCATCGCCATGTCTCGGGTGCCGATGACCAGCGGCTGCAGGAACACGCTGAAGCCGGTCAGGATCGGGAAGGCGTACCACAGGATCATGGTCGCGCCGTGCATCGTGAACAGCTCGTTGTACTGCTCGGGCGTCAGCAACGTCTCGTTTGGTTGCGTGATCTGGAGCCGAAAGATCAACGCCTCGATTCCACCCACGATCAGGAAGATGAAGGATGTGACGATGTAACGGAGCCCGATCTCCTTGTGATCGACGGAGGACAGCCAGCCGATCACGCCCGGCTTTGTTTCCCATAATGCGTTGAGCTTCTCGGCGAGCGGCGACGCATAGTCGCGTACAGCGACCCGGGGAACGCGATCATATTCCGTCGCGGTCATGCCTGCTCCTACTTTAGCGTCTCGACATATTGCCGGATCAGCGTCAATTGCGGCCCGGAGAGATCGAGGCGCGGCATCAGGTTGCCAGGCTTGGTGTGCTGAGGATCGGCAATCCAGGCGGCGAGATTGCCGCGATTGTTCGGCAAGGTCGCTGCACCGATCGCGCGCCGGCTCATGATGTGGGTGAGATCAGGCCCGACAATGCCGCCGGCGATGGTCCCGCGGACCCGGTGGCAGATGCCGCAGCGACTGTCGAACAGCGTCTCGCCCTGCTGGAGGGCGGCACCGGACGTTGCTGGCGCCGATTGAAGCTGTTGCTGGCGCCACTGCTCGAATTCGTCCGTCGAGGACGCCACCACCTCGAAGGCCATGTGCGCGTGCTGCTGTCCGCAGTACTCGCCGCATTGGCCGCGGTAGACGCCCTCCCGATCGGCCTGCAGCCAGGTCTGGTTTTCCTGCCCGGGGATCATGTCCGTCTTGCCGGCGAGCTTCGGCACCCAGAACGAATGAATGACGTCGTCGCCGCGCAGCTTGACCTCGACCACCTTGCCGACAGGGATATGGATTTCATTCGCGGTGGTGAATTCATCGGAAGGCGTGTCGGCGAGATAGCGCACTTCCCACCACCATTGGTGACCGGTGATCAGGAGCCGCACGGCCGCGGGGCCAGGTTGCGGTCCGGTCCTGGCGAGGGTGGCGAAGGTCCAGAAGGTGGTGATCAGCAGCACGACGGTCGTGATGCCGACGCCGACATAGATCCACGATATGCCGCCTTGCGGTCGGGCGATCGCAGCCATTCCGGGAAGCGCCGGCGGCGGGAGGTCGCGGCGACGAAATATGCCGACCAGCAGCAGGGCTGTCACGATGAGGATCACCAGCACGGAGACCGCGGTCGAAAACCAGGCCAGGTGCGCGATGGAGTCGGCGCGGGCGCCGTGGGTAATCAGATAGTCCAAGGGCGTTTCGGCCGAAGCGGCCTTGGTCGGCAGCAGGAGGCAAGGCAGCGCAAGCGCGAGGATCGACCGCCTAGCCGCGATGTCGCGACCTTGGGCCGTCCTCTGGGTCGGCTGTATTTGTTCTCCACTCGACACCGCGCACTCCGATGGCTTGCGCATTTGCTATGGTTTTTGGCCTTGCTTGAAGGTCGTGGTTGCCGCCCATGGATCAGGTGTGGCGGCCTTTTCCGCAGGGATTTGTTCGACGGCCGGCGACAACGGTGACGCCGAGAAAGTGCGTCCCCAGTCGGTGGTGGGCTCGTTGCTGATCTTGCCGATGTAGGTGACGAGATCCCAGATCACCGTGTCGGGCAGGGCGGCGCCCCAAGCTGGCATGCCGTTCGGACGGCCCTGATAGATCGACAGATAGATGTTGGCGGGCTGCGACCCGTAGATGAAGAAGCTGTTGCTGAGCGCGGGACCCATGCCGCCGCCGCCGGCCGGTGCATGACAACCGACGCAGTTGAACTGGATGAAATAGCGCATGCCGCGCTCGGCCGACTTCGGATCGCCTTGCGCCGGGTTCTTGATATCGGGCACATTGCGGACCCCGTTCGGGGAGAGATGGCTGACCGGCACCTGCATGAATCGTCCCGGCTCGCCACCGCCGATCGTCGCACCCACGTCGGGTTGTGGCTGTACAGATGGCACCTGCGCTCCCTCCGACGGTGGCTGTTGCTGCGCCAGCGCGGCGCCGCCGACCGCAGCGAGTGTGAGGACAATCAGCGCAGTTCGACCGCTTGCATCCATCTTAGCGTCCCCCGGATGCGGCCTGCGCCTCGTCGACGAGCGGAACGCCAAATTCACGCAGCAGTGCTGCAATCTCGAGGCGATTTCCGTCGATGAATGCCTGCAGCTGATCGCGTAACGTGTCGTCGCCTTTGCGCACGCCCATCGCGATCGCGAACTGGAACCGTTGCGGCGCAAAAGCGGCCGGCATCATCGATCGGCGTGATCGTCAGCGGAACGGCGGACTGCTTGGCGAAATAGCCGGCCAGCGGTCCCCAGGCTGCGGCGACATCGATATCGCCATCGGTAACCGCTTCGATCAAGCGCGCCGGCGGATTGGGCTCGCGGTAGTCCCCATAGATCGGGAAGCCCCTGACATTATCGATAATTCCTTCTTGCCCCAGCGCATGCGCTGGTGGCGGATTGTTGCCGTCGTCGCCGATCAAATGCACGCCGATCGTGAGCGAGCGCAATCTCGGATCATCGAGCCCGCTGAGATCGAGGTGCCGGTCGGCGCGGCTGACGAGGACATAGGTCGAGCGGTAATAGGGCTGGGTGGTCTCAACCAGGTCATAGTGTGCAGGCACGCCCATCACGACGTCGCAAAGTCCGGCTTTGAGCGTGTGCCGGATGAAGCCGCGCCGCTGCGCAAACCAAGTGTAGCTGACGGTCTTGCCGATGCGCTGCGCGATCATCTCGGCGAGCTTGTTTTCGAAGCCTTGGCTCGCCTGATTGGAAAACGGCAGGTTGTTCGGATCGGCGCACACACGAAGCTCGTCGGGGGCCGTTTGCGCACGCACAGGGACTGGGACGACGGTCGCAAGCGCCGCCGCGAGTGCGAGCAAGAAGGCCCATGATTCAGTGCGAAGGCGCATTGGTCGTGCCTTGCTTAGTCGTACCTTGCGGGTTGGCGCCATCAGTGCCGGGCGCAAGCCTGAACACCAGAAGCTCGCTGCCACCGGCGGTATAGAACGGCAGATCCTGGGTGGCGCCGGTGAAACCGAGTGCACCGTTGCGCACCCGCGGATCGACTTCGGCGTTGGCGACCACGCCGGGCCAGCCGCCGACGCCGGAGAGGATCGCGATATATTGCTGTCCGTCGGTGCCGCGATAAGAGACCGGCTGGCCGATGAAGCCGGAGCCGGCGCGGAATTGCCAGAGCACCTCGCCTGTTTTCGCGTTCACCGCCTTGAACACGCGATCCATCGTGCCGTAGAACGCGACGTCGCCGGCGGTCACCAGCGCACCGGACCACACCGGAAGCTTCTCGTGGATTTCCCAGGCCTTTTTGCGGGCGATCGGATCCCAGGCCATGAACTCGCCGCGATAGCCGCCGGGGCCGGCATACATGTCGACATCGGCGCCGACGAACGGCGTGCCTGCGATGTAGCCGACCTCCGATGCCTTGAAGTCCATGCAAAGATGCTGATGCGGCACGTATAGCAGTTTCGTGCGCGGTGACCACGCCGTCGGCTGCCAGTCCTTGGCGCCCGGGGCGCTCGGGCAGATGTTCTCGATCGTCTTGCCAAGAACCGGAGTCTTGTCCTCATTCGGGATGATCTTGCCCGTCTTGAGATCGACGCCCTTGGAGGCGTTGACGAACTCATAAGCATCGGCCGAGAGCACTTCGCCGCTGGTGCGATCGATCACATACATGTAGCCGTTGCGGCCGGGATGGATCAGAACCTTGCGCGGCGCGCCGTTGATGTCGAGATCGACCAGCACGTTCTCATTGATCTCGTCATGGTCGAACAGATCGTGCGGGTTGACCTGGTAGGCCCATTTGGCACGGCCCGTGTCGATGTCGCGGGCGAAGATCGTGGTGCTCCAGAGATTGTCGCCGCTGCGCTGATTGGCGTTCCACGGGCTCGGATTGGCCGTGCCGTAATAGATCATGTTCAGCGCAGGATCGTAGGAAATCCAACCCCACATCGTGCCGCCGCCGACCTGCCAGCGATCGGCGGGCCAGGTCTTCACGCCGAGATCCTTGCCTTTGAGACTGTCATAGAACGGTTTGAAATCGTCGCCGATCAGGACATCCTTGTCGGGGCCGGTGGCATAGGCGCGCCAGGCGATCGCTCCGGTGCTCTCGTCGAGCGCAATCACCCAGCCGCGAACACCGAGCTCGCCGCCGCTGTTGCCGACCAGAACCTTTCCCTTGGCGACCACCGGCGCCATGGTGATGGTCTCGCCCTTGTTGATCTCGCCGAGCTTCGTGTGCCACAGCTCCTTGCCAGTCTTGGCATCGATGGCGACGGTGTGGTCGTCGAGGGTGTTGAGGAAGACCTTGCCGTTGTCGAAGGCGAGCCCGCGGTTGACGACGTCACAACAGGCCACCCCCGCTGCCGCCGGCTCCGGCTTCGGCGCATAGGACCATTTCAACTCGCCGCTGGTGGCATCGAGCGCGAACACGCGGTTCGGATAGGGCCCGGCATAGGGCCCTACGACATACATGGTGCCGTCGACGATGATTGGTGCCGCTTCCTGGCCGCGATCGGCTCCGACCGAAAACGTCCAGGCGAGCTGCAACTGTGAGGCGTTGGAGATGTTGATCTGATCGAGATCGCTGTATCGGGTGTTGGCGTAATCGTGCGCCGGCATCGGCCATTGCGCAGGGTCCTTCATGCGCTCGGCCAGATCACTGGTACCGGCTGCAGGCGATTGCTGTGCATCACATGGATGAAGCGGCGAGATCGTACCGGCGATCGCGACGAGACTGATGGCCAGGGACGTGCGACGCGCCAGTGCTAACATAGATGAATCGTTCCGCGACAATTGGCACGCGGGCGTGAAGTGACTTAGGCCCGGCGACCTGCGACGTACAAACGTCGGTGCGGAGGTTGGTTCCTAATAGCCTGGGAGCGCCATCTGTCCGGGACCGTACGGTTGCTGACGCGCGCGAGATCACACATGGGACGAGATCACATGGGATCAGCGGCGCGGATCCGATGTCGGCCTATTCGGCACCTGCGATGGTGCGGGAAGCGACCAAGACGGCCTTGAAACCAAGCCCTCGCAAACGGGTTCTCTGCGGAAACATCCAGCGGCAGCGGACGGGTCCATGCATAGCAAACAAGAGCAGGTGAAGCCGGTGGCGGAGGGCGTCTGGATTGTCGACGCCGGGCGCATTCATGCGGCCGGCCTGCCGCTTCCGGTTCGGATGACCGTGATCCGACTGAAGAGCGGCGACCTGCTGTTGCATTCGCCGACCCAATATTCCGATGACTTGCGGCGAGAGCTCGAGCGGCTCGGCCCGATCAAATATCTGGTGGCTCCCAACATCGCCCATTGGATGTTCCTGCCGGAGTGGCAGGCCGCACTCCCGATTGCGAAATTGTTCGCCGCGCCTGGGCTCGCCGAGCGGGCCCAGGTGCGCCGCTCCGGGCTGCGGATCGATCATGAGCTCGGCGAGAGGAGCCCCGATGAGTGGGCCGAGGATATCGAGCTCGTTCTGGTCAGTACGCTGTTGTTTTCGGAGGTAGAGCTCTTTCATAAGCCGAGCCGGACCTTGGTCCTGACGGACCTCGTGCAGAACCTGGCGCCGGAGGGGCTGTCGCCATTGTCCCGTGCAGCGGCAAGCCTGCTTGGGATCACGGCGCCCAATGGCAAGGCGCCGGCCTATCTGCGGCTGCTGTTGCGTTTGGGAGGCCGCCCGGTCGAAACCGCGGTGTCGCGGCTGATCGAGCTCGCGCCAGAGCGCGTGATCTTCGCGCATGGCCGGTGGTTCGAAAGCGGCGGCACCGAGCAGCTCCGTCGCTCATTGGCCTGGCTGAGGCGTTCCACAGGCGCGCGCGTTGCGTTGCCTGCTTCGCGGGAGCTGAGCGCGGTGCGCGTCGTGGTGACGGGCGCCTCCAGCGGCATCGGCCGCGCGACCGCGCTGGCGCTCGCGCGCAGAGCCGCACGCGTTGCGCTCGCCGCCCGGCGCGCCGATGTGCTCAACGACGTCGCGGCCGAATGCGATGCGCTGGGTGGGCATGCGCTTGCCGTGCCGACCGATGTCACGGATGCACAAGCCGTGCAGCGGCTGGCGGATGCCGCGGAGAAGGCGTTCGGCGGCATCGACGTCTGGATCAACAATGCCGGGACGGGCGTATTCGGCGCCTTTAGCGAGGCCGACATCGCCTTGCACCGGCGGACGATCGAGGTGAATCTCTTGGGAACGATGAATGGCGCCTATGCCGCGCTTCCGATCTTCCAACGCCAGCGGCGCGGCATCCTGATCAACAATATTTCACTCGGTGGCTGGGCGCCGACGCCGTTCGCAGCCGCCTATACGGCGAGCAAGTTTGGCCTGCGTGGCTTCTCGGCGAGTCTGCGCCAGGAGCTGACAGCACATCCGGACATTCACGTCTGCAGCGTGTTTCCGGCGATGGTCGACACGCCTGGCTTCGTCCATGGCGCCAACATGTCCGGTCGTCACCTCGATCCAGGGCCGCTGTTGTATCGCCCCGACGACGTGGCCGAGACCTTCCTGCAGCTGATCCGGTCCCCACGCGACGAGGTCGCGGTGGGATGGCCGGCGCGTCTGGGACAAATTTCATATGCGCTGGCGCGAGGACCGACCGAGCGTCTGATGGGAGCCGGCTTCCGCTTCCTGCTGGCGCGCGCGAGACCTGCGCCGCGCAGCGAGGGCGCACTGCTTGCGCCCGTGCCGGCAGGCAAATCCGCCAGCGGCGGATGGCTGGCACGCAAGCGGCTGCCGCCGGCCGACCAGTTGAGCAAGATCGGACTCGTCCTTGGCATCGTCGTTGTTGCATTCACTGGATTAGCCATGGCGCGCGGGCCGAGCCGCCGCTCGCGCCATCGACACCGGCGCGCCTGAGCCGCGGTTCTCTTCGCCCGTCATGCGTCATTCTCGTCGACCTCGACACCGTGCGGCTTCATCAAACGAAAAATGCCGGCGAGAACGCCGGCATTTTTGATCCGATCGTCCGGGTGCTTTATTTGTTGGACTGGCCCACGCTCGGCGCCTTGTTCAATTCTTGCGCCATGTCCAGGTGATGCCGCAGCGTCGGCAGCGTTTTGCCGGCCCAGTCCTTCAGCTCGGCGTCGTCGCCGCCTTTGGCATAGCGCTCGAACAGGGAGACCGCATCCTTGTGCGCACTGACCTGGTCGGAAGCGAAATCCGAGCTGAAATCTTTGCCGGTCTCGCCCTTGAGCTTGTCGAGCTTGCTCTGATGCGAGCTGTCGAGCGCGGTCGGCAGTTCGGCCTTGACCTTGCCGGAAGTGACCATGCTCTTCAGTTCGGTGCTGGTCTTGGTGTGGTCGGTGACCATCTGCCTCGCGAAGGTCTTCTCCTGCGCGTTGCCTTTCTCTTCGCCCAGCTTGTTCGATTCGATCTCGAACATGTCGCTGATTGCGACCTCCTTGATGAAATCGGCGGTCGACGGCGCCACGCCGAGTGCGGAATTGACGCCGGTCTTTTCTCCTACCGATTGAGCAAGAGCAGGACCTGCAAGGAGAATGCAGCCCGCAACAATCATCAAGCGCTTCATGATGTGGTCCCTCCGGGTTTTCACTGCCGGCCCACTGAAATCGCCGGCCGTAGTCCGCACTCCAACCATTGGCGGAGAGCGTTTGTTCCTACAGCGTTGGTTCCAACCTCCGGGGATGGCGTTCGCGACCGGGAACTAGTCGCGGACCCACAACGTGGTCCGCGCGCTCGACGCCGTAGTTGCATCATCGCATCTCCGCCGCGGCGGTGCTGATTGGACGCCGGACCTGCTTCCGGCGCGCCGGCGCGGCGCTCGGCTTCGAGTCCTGCGCTGCCAGCGACAATGTGAAATAGGCGATGGTTGCCTCGATGCCCTTTTCGATCGGAATGGACGGTTGCCAGCCGAGCACCTGGCGCGCCGCCTCGATGGTGGGCTTGCGACGCTTGGGATCATCCGCCGGCAGAGACTTGAACTGCAAGGGTGAGTTCGACTTGGTCCGTGCCAGCACTTCGCGCGCGATCGCTTCGATGGTCATCTCCTGCGGATTGCCGAGATTGAAGGGGCCGGTGACCGCGGCAGGGCTCTCCATCAGCATTTCGAGGCCGCGGATCAGGTCGTCGACGAAGCAGAAGCTGCGCGTCTGCTGCCCGGAGCCATAGACCGTGATCGGCTCGCCGCGCAGCGCCTGCACGATGAAATTGGAGACGACGCGCCCGTCGTTTTCGAGCATCCGCGGCCCGTAGGTGTTGAAGATCCGGGCGACCTTGACCTCGAGCCCATGGAGCCGGTGGTAGTCGAAGATCACGGCCTCGGCCGCGCGCTTTCCCTCATCATAGCAGGCGCGAGGTCCGATCGGATTGACATGGCCGACATAGGATTCCGGCTGCGGATGCACTTCGGGATCGCCATAGACTTCGCTTGTCGACGCCTGCAGGAAGCGGGCGCTCTTTTGCCGCGCCAACTCCAGCATGTTGATGGTTCCGACCACGCAGGTGCGCATCGTGCCAACTGGGTCCGCCTGGTAGTGCGGTGGTGAGGCGGGGCAGGCGAGATTGTAGATGCGATCGATTGAGCCTTGAAGTCGCAGGGGTTCGCGGATGTCATGCTCAATGAAGAAGAAATTGCGGTGATTCAACAGTGGACGGACGTTACGGACCGAACCGGTATAGAGATTATCGACGCAGATCACCTCGTCGCCATGCTGCAGCAGGGAATCGCAGAGATGGGAGCCGATGAATCCAGCGCCGCCGGCGACGATGACGCGGCGAGCTCGCCGATTGAAGGAGAGGGCCGGTTTCTGCATATTCATGAGCTGACCTGCATCTCTGCAACTTGAAGATGGCGACTTGCGACGCGCGGGTCGGATGGGCGACGCTCGTTCTTGGCTTCGAGGACGTAGGATTCGAGCTGGCGGGCGCGATGGTCGGGCGTGTGCTCCCGCAGGATCCGTTTTCGTGCCCGCTCCGCGATATCGCGCCGCGTGTCCTCTGGCATGTCGCGCAGGATCTCGATAACGTCCTCCGGCTTGGAGACCAAAAGGAGCTCGCTGCGCGGTGTGAAGATGGTTTCGATCCCCGGCCAGCGGTCGGAGATGATCGGTGTTCCGCAGGCGGCGGCCTCGAAGAGCCGGACGCTCGGCGAAAATCCGAGCGCGCGCATGTCGCTGCGGGTGAGGTTGAGTGTAAATCGCTGCGCTGCGTAGAAGGCGGCATGGTCCTGCGGCGGCACGTGATCGATACGATGCACATTGGCGGGCCATGCGATCTCAGCAGGATACTGTGCACCGGCAACGACGAATTCATCGGAGGTACGCGTCCGGGCCGGCCCGAGCAGAAGCGCCTCCAATTCCGGCTGCCGGTCGGCACTATAGGTTCCGAGATAGCCGAGTGCCCACCGCGGCTCGGCCGGTTGGGGCCGATACAGATCGATATCGGCACTACAGTAGAGCGCGCGCGCGAGCGGACTTCCATAGATGTCTTGAATCATGCCGGGCACCGGCCCGCCCGAAAAGGACAAATAAAGGTCGAAGCGCGGAATCATCTTCGCCGAGAGATAGTCCAAGCCCTTGTCGAGGCCGGCGAGCGTCACGGGCGTGTCGATGTCATAGAAGGCGGTGATTCCGCGGGCTTGCGAGGTGACCCATTCGGCGATCGCGATCCCGTCAGGGACGTAGGAGCCGATCATCACGAGATCGGCGTCGCGGATGTCGGAACCGAACCGGCGCGGGATATCCTGCAGCGAACTATAGAGCTTTACGTTCCAGTTCTTCGGCGGCTTCAGATCACGATGCGCGCGATACCAGGGCACGTCGCGTTCGAGGAAGGTGACCCGATGTCCGCGCCTGGCGAGGGCTTCGATCAGCGCTCGATAGGTGGTGGCATGTCCATTCCCCCATGAGGAGGTCACCGACAGTCCGATAACGACGACGTCAAGTTTCATTCCGCGGCCTCTGTCTTCGTGCTGATGCCTTCGATCAAATGGCTGAACTGGAGCGCGCGATGGCGATAGGTGTGATGTGCCAGAATGCGCTTGCGCGCACGCTCGGCGATTGCGCGGGCCCGGTCGAGCGCGAGCGCGGCGAGATGCTCGGCCACCTCATCGCCGCTGGCTGCGACAAGGACTTCCTGGCCTGGTTCGAGAAATGAATCGATGCCGACCCAGGCATCGGTGATCAGGCAGGCGCCGCCGCCGGCTGCTTCGAAGACGCGGGTCGGCGGCGAGAAGCCGTAGCGCGCCATGCTGTCCCGGTTGACGTTCAAGGTCGCAAGACCGGAGGCGAAGAACGCATTGTGGTCGCCGGTACCGACATGTCCGACCTTGCGCACATTCGACGGCGTCCCCTTCGACTCCCAGCCCGATCCGCCCAGCACGAATTGCCGTTCGGGCATGCGTGCGGCGACGTCGAGAAAGAACTGCTCGATGCGGGCTTCGCGATCCGGCAGCCGGTTAGCTAGCAAGCCGAGATCGCAGCCGAGCTTGTCGACCGGCGTGACCGGGAAGTGAGTCTGCGGATCAAGCGCGTTGTAGATGGGCACGCAGTCGCGCGCGCCGACGCCCCTGTAGGCGGTGACGACGGGATCACCGCCGCCATAGGTCAGCACCAAGTCGTAGCGCGGAATGGCGCGGCGCAGATGGTGGTCCGGGCGGGCGGCAATCGCATCCAGCGTGGCGGGGGCATCAACATCCCAATACAGGCGCAGGGCTTTCGACGGGACATCGATGACGGCCGCCTCGAGCTCGGCATCGAACACGCCTACGCCGCTCGCCTTGACCAGGAGATCGGCGGAGCGCGCAGCTTTGTCGAGCGCGCTCTGCCAGCCGTCGCTGGTGGCGGGATAGACGCGCACGCGTGCCCAGGGCGGATCGGCGATGTCGCGATGCGCCTGCCGCTCGAACGCATCGGGCTCATAGAAGGTGATATCGTATCCGAGCCTGGCGATCTCCTTCAGTAGCCCGCGATAATAGGTCGCGGCGCCGTTCCAATAGGAGGAGACCAGACTTGAGCCGAAGAAACAGAGCTTCATGAAACTGCTTCCTCATTCAGGGCAGGTGCGGGCGGCTCGAAGCGCTGATCACGGACGATATCGACGATATCGAGCAGTTCGCGCACGCGATGCCGGCAGCTGTGCCGCTCCCGGATCAGGCGCAAGCCTTCAGCGGCCATCTCCCGGGCGAGCTCGCGATCCTCGATCAGGCGGCGAAGACAGGCTCGCATTTGCGCGCCACTATCGGCGCGCAAATAGGAGCCGGCGGTAAACAGCTGTTCGCAATCGTCCCAGGGCGCGGATACGATCGGAATGCCGCAGGCCATCGCCTCGAACATGCGGATGGTGGGGATGCCGGGCAGCGTGCGCGCATAAGGTCCGCGCGGTACGTGCACCGTCACCTGCGCACCGGCAAAGGCTTCGGGCGCGCGATGCGCTGGCAGCCAGCAGCCATAGTCGATGCCGGCCGCCTGGATTGCATCCAGCGCGTCCTGCGGATAGCGCACGCCGTAGATCTTCCCGCGCAGCTTCAACGCGGCAACCGGCGTGATCAGATATTCGCGCAATTCGGCGCTGCGCTCGTCGTCGCCCCAATTGCCGATCCACACCACGTCGTGCCGTTTCTCGATCTGTGGCAACGGTCGATAGAGCGCTGTATCGGCGCCTTCGTGCCAGGTGAAGGCGCGGTCGGCCCAGCCGAGGCGCAGATAGATTTGGCGTAGCACCTCGCCGAAGGCGAGCACGCCGTCGAAGCCGTCGAGATCGAACCGCGCCATCTCGTCCGGTTTGCTGACGGCGCGGTGGTGCGTATCGTGGAAGAGCAGGGTGAAACTCCTGCCGCGGCGACGGCGCGCGCCGATCTGCGCGATCAGTTCGGGCGGATTCCATTCGTGAACCAGGACCAGATCGGCACCGTCGAGCGCGCGATCGAGGTCGATGGATTGCTCATACGACCGGATGTCGACCTGCGGGAACAGGGCAGGGACCTGGCGCAGCGCGTCCTCGCCGCCTTCGGCGAGCGCATTGACGCGGCTCCAGCCATCAGCGGGTTCATAGACGATAACCTCGTGGCCCAATTCGGCAAGCTCGCGCGCTACGCCGCGCAGGAAATGCGCATTGCCGTTGTTCCAGCAGGACGTGAACGCGTGGTAGAACAGGACGCATTTCATGCGACGGCTCCCATTTTCCGCGGGCCGCTCGCCGTCGCGCCTCTCAATGCTGAATAGAGCTGCTGATAGCCGTCCACCATTCGGGTGAGCGAATAGGTCTTGGCGCGGGTCAATGCCGCACTCTGGAGATCCAGCCGCAGCCTCTCGTCTTCGATCAGCGAATCGAACGCGGCGCCCAGCCGATCGGCGTCGCCGGGCGGAACGAACAGCGCAGCGTGATCCCAGAGTTCGCGGAAGCTCGGGATATCAGACAGCACCAGCACGCAGGCGGCCGATGCGGCTTCCAGCACCGCGAGCCCGAACGGCTCATAGAGCGCGGGACTTGCGAAGATCGCGGCGCGCCGCATCAGGCTGTGGAGATCGGCCTGCGGCAGGTCGCCAAGGAATTGAATGCTGCCTGCCTCGTGCTTCCCGGCATCACCAGCCACGAGAATGGGCCAGCTCACCTTGTTCGCCGTCTTGGCGAGCGTCGACAGGCCTTTTGCCTTGTCCCACATCCGGCCGGCCGCAAGGATCACGTTCTGCTTCGGCTCCGGCTGCAATGGTGTGGCGATGCCGTTCCATATGACGGCGCCAGCACGGCGCGGATGGTGGATCTCCTCGACAGCAGCGCGATGGGCCGCGCTGGGGCAAACCCACGTGGTCGCCGCGTCGAGGCTGGCGGCGACCAGCTCGCTGTAGCGGCGCCATCGCGGCTCACGGAGCCATTCGCTGTCGTCGCAGGCGCGGCCCCAGGAATTGACACAGGAATGCGCGGCGACAATGACGGGCGCGATCCAACCGAAGATCGCCTCACGATAGCTGTTGAGATGGATGATTTGGGGCCGCAGCTGCACCTCCAGTTCCCGCAATTTGCGCCGCGCCCGTCCGATGTCCTCTGCCTCGGGATCCTGCCACTCGAGCGCAAGATCCGTCTCGATGACATTGACCCTGTCATGAACCATGCTGCGCTGGTCAGGGCGCGGCGCAGGGCCCATGGTGACGAGGGTGACACCAGCGCCGCGATCGGCCAGTGCTGCCGACAGCGCGGTCGCATAGGTCCAGACACCGCCGACGGCGTCCGTGGTCATCATGATCCGAAGGTCGAGCGAGCGGGTCACGACGCCTCCCGCAATTCCAGTGCGCTCAGCGGGACCGGGCGCGCCTCCTGCACGTCACTGAAGCGATCGAACAGTGCGAGGTAGTGTGTGTGCGCGCGCTCCCAGGCGAGATCATCGGGCTCGCCCCAGAGCTTCCGGTAATCCGGCGATCCCGGATAGGGATAAAGCGGCACGGGATCGTTGGCCCAGACGCCGGCGTCGAGCATGCGTCGGCGCCATCGCTGCACGACCGGATCGTCGTCCTGCGGCATTTCGATCAGATTGGCCTGCACGAAGGGAACGTGTTCGCGGGCCTCGATGAGCCGATCCGCGAGCTGATCGGTGTCCATCTTGCAGTTCTTTTCCAGCGCGGCCCGGCCTTCGACGGTCAGGCTCTCGATGCCGGCCTCGATCGACACGCAACCGGCGCGCCCGAGCAGCTCAAGCATATCGGGCTTCCATAGATCGATGCGGGTCTGCACGCCGAATTTGAGCCCGCGAGCTACCAGGCCTTGCAGCAGCTCCTTGTTCGGCAGAAAGATCTCGTCGATGAAATAGATATATTCGGCGTTCTGCCGAGAGAGATGATCGACCTCATCGAGCACCGCAGCGGCCGGCCGCCTCCGATAGGCATTGCGGAAATTGTCCTTGGCGCAGAACGTGCAGTGATAGGGGCAGCCGCGCGATGCTTCCACCTCGGCACCGGGCCCGATCGGCTCTGCGTCAAAACGGTGGTGATGATGATGGTGACGGCGCACCATCTCGTCAGGCCAGACCAGCGCGGGCTGGTCGATGAATTTGGCAGCCTGCGGGCCGCCATTCACACGAATCTCGCCGTTCTCCCGGAATGCCAGGCCGGAGAAGTCGCGTTCGCCATTGGCGAGCCGCAGCAGCGACTGCTCGCATTCGCCCATGACCACGATGTCGACGTCGAGCTTCCTCAGCGCCGACCGTGGCGTCGTGGAGCCATGCGGCCCGACGGCAACGAGGGTGGGAGCGAAATCGCTGATGGCGCGGGTCAATTGTTGCGGCACCCGCAACTCGGGCGGCGCGCAACGCCAGAACAAATAGGTCGGAGCCGTCGTGATCACGATGAGATCCGGGCGAAAGGCCCGCAGCTCCGCCTCGATGTCGCGCAGCGACAGCGCAAACATATGCGCATCAAGCAGCAGTGTCGCGTGTCCGGCTTCGCGCAGGTCACGCTCGGCAATGCCGAGCTCGAGCGGCAGATGCGGAGAGCGGCAACCGAAATAGATGCTGCCGTCGAAATTCCAGTGCGGATTGATCAGCGCGACGCGGGTCATGCCAGCGCCTCCTGCCCCCCTGCCACGCGCCCGAAGCGGCCTTCCAGCCAGCCGTGCAGGTGCTGCAATCCGTCCGCCAGGGGCGTGGCAGGCGTCCAGCCGATGGCGGCGCCGAGCGAGCCGATATCGCTCACATACCAGGGCTGGTCGCCGGGCCGCCACTCTGCAAAGCCGAACGCAGGCCGCTTGCCGCTGATCTGTTGGATCATCGCGATGAGTTCGATCAGGCTGATCGAATTGGAGGGGCCGCCGCCGAGATTGAAGATGCGTCCGCTGATCCGTTCGATGTTGTCGAGCACGCCGATCCAGGCCTCGGCGGCATCAGCAACGTAGAGCGCGTCCCTTACCTGCATTCCGTCGCCATAGATCGTCAGCTTTTCGCCGCGGAGCGCTGAGAGCAGGAAATGCGCGATCCAGCCCTGGTCCTCGTTGCCGAATTGCCGCGGCCCATAAATGCAGCTCATGCGCAGCACGGCCGTGTTCAGGCCGAAGATCCGCGCGTAATCGCGGACATATTGGTCGGCGGTGCCTTTCGAACAGCCGTAGGGACTGTAGAGGTCGAGCGGGGTGTCTTCAGTGATGCCCAAAGCGAGGCCGGCATCGCGCGGAACATGGCGCGTGCCGTCGCGCCGGATCTGTGAATTGTCGATCAGCCGGCCATAGACCTTGTTGGTCGATGCGAACACGACCGGAACCGCTGGATTGTGCAGCCGGACCGCTTCGAGCACATTCAGGGTGCCGCGCGCGTTGATCTCGAAATCATCAATGGGCGTTTGTAGGCTACTGGTCACGGCAACCTGAGCTGCCAGATGCAGCACGGCGCCGGCCTCGCGAACCACGTCGATCACGGTGATGGGGTCACGCACGTCTCCAACCACGACGCTGATCCGGTCGGCATGCCGCGACTTGAGCCATTGCGCATTCTCGCGAACACCGGCGCGGACGAGGTTGTCGAGCACGACGACCTGGTCGCCGCGCGAGGCGAGCCGGTCGGCGAGATTGCAGCCGATAAACCCACAGCCGCCCGTGATCAGGACAGATTTTTTGCCAGCAGCACTCAGTGTCATGCAACCAATCCTCGCCGCAGCAATTCTTCGGTGGCCTGCTCGGCCTGATCGTCCGCAATCTGGCCGGCCAGATAGCGCGCGAGCTCGTCCAGCCCGTCTTCAAAGCGAACGCGGGGCTCGAAGCCGAGCATGGTTCGGCTCTTGTCCAGGTCGGCAAAGCAGTGGCGGATATCGCCCGCGCGATATTTTCCGGTGATGGTCGGCGCAATATCGCCCCGGCCCATGACGCCAGCGAGATCGCGTGCAACCGACACGATACTCCGGCTCGTGCCGGAGCCGATGTTGAAGGCCTGATTGGCGTGGGAGGTCTCCAGCGCAAGTCGGCAGGCGCGCGCGACATCGTGAACGTGCACGAAATCGCGCCGCTGCAGGCCGTCCTCGAACACGAGGGGCGATCGGTTGTTCAAAAGGCGCGCTGCGAAAATCGCGAGCACGCCGGTGTAAGGGTTCGACAGCGCCTGGTGCGGTCCGAATACGTTGAAGAAGCGCAGCGCAACCGTCGGGATGTTATAAGCCTTGCCGATGATCAGGCACATGCGCTCCTGAGCATATTTGTTCAGTGCGTAGATCGAGCTCAGCGCCGGCTGCTTGGTCTCTGGCGTTGGAACGGGCTGCAAGGCCTCGCCGCGGGAACCATAAAGCTCCCAATCGGCGCGCTTGAGCTGATTGAGGGTGCGCTCTTCCGGCGCAACATCTGCGCCAGCAGTGGTGTGGCACAGGCCTTCGCCATAGATGCTCATCGAGGACGCAACCACCAGGCGTTCGACCGGATGCTTGGCCAGAGCCTGCAGCAGAACGGCCGTGCCGAGCTCGTTGGTGCGGACGTAATCATCGATGTGGTACATGCTCTGGCCGACGCCGACCACGGCGGCGAGGTGCAGAACCGTATCGGCTCCGCGCAATGCGCGTTCGACAGTGAGGGGATCGGCAACATCTCCGACAATGAGCTCGGCGTCGTGGCTCAGATAAGAGGGCCGGTTGCGCTCGGGCCCATGAACCTGCGGTGCGAGATTATCGAGGATCCGAACATCGTATCCCGCGCCGAGCAGCTCATTGGCGGCGTGAGAGCCGATAAACCCAGCCCCTCCGGTAATCAGGACTCGTGCCATTCGCCGGCTCTCCTCTCCCAGGTTGAAATGATCTCGGATCGATCAACGACGCTGGGTGTCGCGATCCGCGGGCGGACTCGCCGCACTCTTTGAAACGCATGTGCGTCGGTCACTCCCGGAGAGAAGCGGCGGAAGGAATGTTGGTTCCTGAATGGGCCTACAAACAAATATTTCCTAATTGGAATTACTAACTTAGGTGAATTCCGAATCGGCGGAGCACTTCAGGCAAACGGCTTAGAATGGCGTCCCGCGACGCATTGCTGGCAGCTCGAGATGCCGCGCGACCGTTGCGGCGATATCGACGTAGCCATTGCGTCGGCCGATAGGAGCCGTCGTGGCGTAGCCGAGTGTCAGGACAGGAACTTGCTCGCGCGTGTGGTCGCTGCCGGGCCAGGTCGGATCGCAGCCATGATCTGCTGTGATGATGAGGAGGTCGTCGGTCTTGAGACAGCTAATGAGGGCCGGCAGTCGTGCGTCGAATGCTTCCAGCGCCGCGGCGTAGCCGGCGACGTCGCGGCGATGTCCGTAGATGCTGTCGAAGTCGATGAAATTGGCGAACAGCAGGCCGCCGTCGTCCAGCTCGTTCCAGCCCTCGATCGTGCGATCGAACAGTTCGGCGTTGCCGTCGCCCTTTTTGTTCAGGCCGGTGCCACGATGCGCGAAGATGTCGTCGATCTTGCCGATCGTGATGATGTCGCGGCCCTGAGCCGAGGCGATATCGAGGATGGTTGGCTCCGGCGGGGGCACGGCATAGTCGCGGCGATGGGCGGTGCGCCTGAAACTGTCAGGGCCGGTGCCGATGAAGGGGCGGGCGATGACCCGGCCGATGTTTATTCCCTCCAGCAGTTCGCGCGCGATTGCACAGACCTGATAGAGCCGATCGAGCCCAAAAGCCTGCTCGTGGGCGGCAACCTGAAACACGCTGTCGGCCGACGTGTAGCAGATCGGCTGTCCGGTCCTCAGATGGAGTTCGCCCAATTCTGCGATGATCTGGGTTCCGGAGGCATGCCGATTGCCAAGAATGCCGGGAAGCTCCGCGTCCCGGCACAGCCGAGCGGTCAATTCATCCGGAAAGCACGGAATGGTTTTGGGGAAATAGCCCCACTCGAACGACACCGGCACACCGGCAATCTCCCAATGGCCCGACGGCGTGTCCTTTCCCTTGGATTGCTCGATGGCGCTGCCATAGCGCGCCAGCCTGGCGACGAGTCCTGTCAGCCCCGACGGGCAGCGCCCGGTGGCGAGACGACAGGCCTCGCCAAGGCCAAGCTTGACAAGATGGGGCAGCGATAGCGGACCGGCGCGGATGTTGCTGTCGGCTTCGCCGCGCGCGCAGGCTTCCGCAATATGACCGATGGTATCGGCGCCTTGATCGCCGTAGTGGGCGGCGTCAGGCGCGCCGCCGACCCCAACGGAGTCCATGACGAGGATCATGGCGCGCATAGCGGCTCTCTGTGGTTATGAGTTGAGGGCCTGCTCGCGGGCGCCGGGCAATAACGCCGGATCATGGTCGCGCAGAAATCGGCGAATTCCTGCGCGTCGAGCGGGGGACTGGTGTGGTGCGGCGCGATGCCGCGATGTTCAGGTGTGAAGCAGAACGTCACGGTGACTTGGAATTCGGCCAGCGCGTCCATCTGGCGGTCGAACCAATCGCGCGCGTTCGGACGGAAGCTGTCGGCCCAGGACAGGCCAGTCCTCAAGTGCCTGACCCCGAGCCGGCGCATCCAGCGAACGGCGTCATCGAGCCGATGATCCTCGAAATGAAACCATTGGCACAAGCCCATCGTGGACGCATACTCGGCATAGACGTCGAGCGCCGGTTTCGGCGTTCCATCCTCGCGCAACAATCCCATGTGGAAATGCCGATAGTAGGACGAGCCCTCGGCTTCGCGATGGCGCGTCGTCGCCTCCCATGTCTTCGGCAGATCGTAGAGACTGTACCAGTGGATGCGCGACGCGCGGCCCGCGAGCAACTCTGCCGTTCGCTTCACGCCCCAGGCCTGCACCTCGTCGGCCCCAAAGGAGGAGACGCCGACTTCGGTCACCCATACCGGATGCGGGACGAGCGCCTCGATCTCGCCGAGCTTGTCGGGCCATTCCTGGATCTGCCACAGGTTCCAGTCGAGTGGAAAGCCGTGAACCGCGACGACATCGACGTGGTCGAGCACGCCGCGGGTTTTCATGTTCTCCATGAAGCGCGGGTCGATCGGCGAGAGACCGCCGAGCACCCGCGGCAGGGTGGGGTGGACCGCGCGAATGGCTCGGCCGGCCGCGATCGCCATCGCGGCGAATTTGTCCCATTCGGGATCGATCAGGATATCCCAGTGAGACTTGTTGTTGGGCTCGTTCCAGATCTTGGCGGCTTCGATCATCGGCCGTTGCCTCGCGATGGATAGACCGGCCCTTCGTTTTGCGGTCGGTTGATGCGCCGGCAGAGATAGACTTCCTCTTCGGGATGCGCCGTGACGCGAAATCCGGCGCTGCGCAGCATGGACTCGACGCAGGCGCGGTTCGGGATCCACCAATTGGTGGGATCGTCGGCGTATTTGTGCTCGACGAAATGAAGGCGGGGATAGCCGGGACTGTCGAACGGCTCGGTGGTCCAGAAATCGTAATCGTCCTCGATCGGATCGACCCGGCTCTGGCCGCGCTGCATCGACTGGAACAGCAGAAGGTCGCGCGCCACGTGCTCGTGAATGAGATCGAGCGCCAGCAGCGGATGCCGTAGATGATAGAGGACGCCCATGAAGATCACGAGATCGAATGTCTCGTGGAGGTCGCCGACGTCATAGGCCGACATCTTGCGAAACTCGATGTTCAAGCCCTCCACTTCGGCAGCGAAGCGCGCCTGCGCCAGATATTCGTCCTCGGTATCGAGGCCGAGCACGCGATCCGCGCCGCGCCGCTTCATCTCCATCGCGTAGAAGCCGGCATTGCAGCCGATGTCGAGCACGGTCATGCCGCTGAGGTCCGCAGGGATAACCGATGAAAAGCGCCGCCATTTCACCTTGGGGTAGTCGCCGAGAAAATGGCGCGGCGCCGTCGGCACGCCCTTCAGATCGAGGTTATGAAACCACGGTCCAAGGGCATCGACCCGCGCGCGGATTTCCTCGGTCGACAACCTGTCCGCGCTCATGACGCACCTCCGGCCAGTTCGTGAGCCGACGCATCCTGAAGCTCCGTGGGCGATGCCGCCCATAGCCTGGCGCATTGCTCGCCCGCATCGCGCGCTGCGAGCAGCGCAATGGCCGTGCGGTAGCCGTTGATGGTGCCGACATCCACGTAGGATTCACCGGCCTTGACGCCGATGCCGCGGCCACCGGATGCGAGATAGAAGTTGACCAGCGTGCCGAAATATTCGTCCCGAGGGTCGCGCCGCTTCCAGAGCCGGTGCAGATCGCGAAAGCCTTGGGCCGACATTTTGAAGGCGCCCCAGATCCAGTTCGAGCGCGCGTCCTGCTGCTTGACCTGGATCTCGCGGACCTCGGAACCGTCGAGCACGACGGCGTCGAAGAATTCCGGATGCTCGACCGGAAACAGCAGAAATGACAGCTCCGCCGACGGCAGTGCGCCGAGCGCATCATTGGGAAACCAGACGGTATCGGGAAGACCGACCAGCACGTCATCAGTGTCGCCGACCACGGTTGCAGCACGAAAGACCGCGTCACACAGTCCCGCGGCCCGCGGCTGGACCACATAGGCGAGCTCGGCATCCTGATAGCGGTCGCCGAAATATTCCAGGATGTCCGACTTGCCGGGAGAAATGACGAAGCAGATCTTCGTGGCGCCGCCAAGGATCAGGCGTTCCAGCAGATATTCGGAGACGGCGCAAGGCCGGTCGACACCGTTATCGCTGCGGCTGCCGACCGGCAGCAGCTCCTTCGAGAACGCCAATGGCTGAATGCGGCTGCCGCGACCGGCCGCGGGAACGATGCCCCACATGATCAGGCCTCCAGGGTTGCGCGCATGGGTGATGGACGCGATCGCGTCTGTGAGAACAGGGCGATGAGCTCCGTTGCACGTTGGGCCGAGCTATGCTGCGCGAGCACCCGTTCGCGCGCCCGCCGCGCGAGGCTGTGCAGTTCGGCGTCGTTCAGATCGACTGCACGGAGCACGTCATCCGTGTCCTCGGCGAGCAGAATCTCCTCTCCCGGAATGAAGAAGTGCTCAAGGCCCTCCCAACGGTCGCTCAGGATCGGAACGCCGCAAGCCGCGGCTTCGAACAGGCGTCCCGACGGACACCAGCCCATCTCCGCCATGGCCCGTCGCGTCACGTTCAGCGTCAATCGGGAGGACGCATAGAAAGCCGGGTGTTCTGCGGGCGGAAGATGCCTGACGAAATAGATGTTGTTCGACCAGGGGAAGTCCTGCGGATATTGCGCGCCACCGATCAGAAAGC
This sequence comes from Bradyrhizobium sp. HKCCYLS1011, assembly GCF_051167795.1. NCBI lineage: Bacteria > Pseudomonadati > Pseudomonadota > Alphaproteobacteria > Hyphomicrobiales > Nitrobacteraceae > Bradyrhizobium > Bradyrhizobium sp. HKCCYLS1011. The sequence continues at coordinate 621,961 of NZ_JBNPTT010000004.1, forward strand.
GCAGCTCGGGACGACGTCGCGCCGCTTCGACAAACAGGCGTTCGAGCGTGTCCTGGCGGTCTGCGGCGTAGGTTCCGAGATAGGACAACGCGGCGCGATAGTGCGGCTGCGGCTCGCCGGGACGGTGAACATCCGGGTCGACATGGCCGTAGAAAGGGACGACATCGGCCGCGCCGAGCCGCTCTGCAAATTCGCGCCGCACCCGGTCGCCGCCGGTGAAGCTCAAGACCAGGTCGAACTCGCCAAGCCCACGCGGTCCGATGTAGGAAACCGGCTCTCCGGCGCGCAACGCCTGCAGCGTCACCGGCGTATCGAGATCATAAAACACGCGCAATGCGTGGTCCTGATCGAGCACGAGGTCAGTGGCATCGATGCCGTCAGGGCAATAGGAGGTGACGATCGCTGCATCGGCGTCACGCAGCTCCGCCCGCGCCGTCGTTTTGATGTCCTGCCACCGCGAGAACAGCACCAGCCGGCCGCCTGCCAGCTCATGGAGATCGCGCGCACCGGCATAATAGGGAACATCCCGCTCGAAGAAGGTGACGTGATGTCCGGCGCGGATCAGATGCTTGCAGAGACCCCGCCACAGCGTGGCGTGGCCGTTGCCCCAGGAGGACGAGATGGTGAGGCCGAAAATGACGATCTTCACGCCGGTACCTTCTGATTGATTTCGACGACGCGCAGGCGCCCGCGGTCTCGCGTCAACGTGCTGATGCTCGCAGGCGCAACCTCGATCGAGAGGAAATCGTCGAGCGGAATGCCTGCAAAATGCAACAGCGCAGCGCGGATCGGTTCGGCGTGGCTGACGATCGCCACGACTTGGCACGGCGCCTCCCGGGCAAGATTCATGAGATGCCGCACCGCCCGCACCTGCAGCGCCTGCATGCTCTCTCCGTTCGGTGGCGCGGTAGAGCTGCGCCGCGCATTCCAGCGCTGCCAATGCGGATCGCGATCGAGCTCCGCAAAGGACGCGGAGGTCCAGTCGCCGACATCGATCTCGTCCATGTCCGAGACGACCTCGACCGGCAGCCGGAACGGCTCGGCGAGAATGTTTGCCGACTGCAGTGCGCGAAGCCGCGGGCTCGACTGGATCATGGACGGACTGGGCGAGAGCCGGCTTGCGCATGCCGCCATCTGCTGCCGCCCGAAGTCATCGAGCCCGATCCCGGCCATCCGGCCGCACAGCATGCGGCCGAGCAGGGCATGCTCACCATGACGAATGAGATGAATGATGTCGGCCATTATAGGCCTCAAGCCTTGTCGTCGATGAAGGCGCGCGTCCGCCGCCGCGCTTCCTCATCGGTGAATTGTTGCGGCGGCGATTTCATGAAGTAGCTGGAGGGGCCGGTCAGCGCGCCGGCCACGCCGCGGTCCATCGCCAGCTTGGCGCAGCGGACCGCGTCGATGACGACGCCGGCCGAGTTTGGCGAATCCCACACTTCGAGCTTCAGTTCGGCGGACAGGGGCACGCCGCCGAAGGTCGTCCCTTCCAGGCGGATGTAGGCCAGCTTTCGGTCCGTCAGCCACGGCACATGATCGCTCGGCCCGACATGGATGTTATCAGTCGCAAGCGGCACATCGAATTGGCTGGTGACGGCCTGAGTCTTCGATATCTTCTTCGAGGTCAGCCGCCCCCGCTCGAGCATGTTCTTGAAGTCGGTATTGCCGCCGACGTTGAGCTGATAGGTGCGATCCAGCCGCACCCCACGTTCCCGGAACAGATTGGCGAGCATGCGGTGCACGATGGTGGCGCCGACCTGGCTCTTGATGTCATCACCGATGATCGGAAGTCCGGCCTGCTCGAAGCGGCCGCGCCAGGCGGGATCCGAGGCGATGAAGACCGGAATGCAGTTGACGAAGCCGCAGCCGGCCTCGATGGCGCGCTCGGCATACCATTCGGTGGCGTTCTGCGAGCCGACCGGCAAATAGGACACCAGGATATCGGTCCGCGACTTCGTGAGCACGTCCGCGACGTCGGCTTGGTCCACCGGCGCGATCGGGATGTCATCCTTCAGATACTGCCCGATCCCATCGAGCACGGGGCCGCGCTGTACGATGACGCCGGTCTCGGAAACATTGGCGAAACGGTGCGTGTTGTTCGGGGTGGCGTAGATCGCCTCCGCAACGTCGCGTCCGACCTTGCTGGCGTTGACATCGAAGGCCGACGAGATCTCGATGTCGCCGATATGATAGCCGCCGATCTCGGCATTCATCAGCCCAGGGACGGGTTCGTTGGATTTTGCATCCCGGTAATAGGTCAATCCTTGGACGAAAGAGCTCGCGCAGTTTCCCACGCCGACGATGCCGACGCGAATGCGGCGCCGATCTTGAAGACGTGAATGCATTGCGCGCTGTCCTTTCAACCGTGCCCTGAACGTAAGTACGTTCGCGAACGTGGACAGGGACGGGTTTGTTCCTGGCGAAAGGCGGCGCGGGTGCACGGAAGGCGCGGCTTGGCGCGCAAACAAGCAAAACACCTAACATAGTATAACGTATCGCACTGCGCTGATGGAACGACCTAAGAAGTAGAAGAAGATGATGATGGCCGGTCTAATCGGTCTTGCGAACGAACCGAGCCTATGTGCGTTGAGCGCAACGATTACGCCTCGGTGAGAGCACATAACGAGGGACTGCCACATGATCAGAAAATTGCCTGGCATTTGAGATGGGGATCGCCAACACAGTCGAACATTCCGTCTCAGAAGAGACGAATGGACGCGATTGGGTCGCAGCGATGCGCGCCGGAGACTTTGCGCGGGCCTGGGAGATTTCTGATGCCGATCTATCAGCCCAGCCGCGGGCGGGGGCCGACAAGCACGTCGGGCCGCGCCATCTGCAGCGGATCTGGTGGGGTGAAGAGCTGAGAGGGCGCCGCGTGCTCGTGCGCTGCTATCACGGTCTCGGCGACACCATCCAATTCATTCGCTTCATGGCGCCGCTGCGGCGGATCGCGCGCGAGGTGACCGTCTGGTGCCAGCCCGAGCTGGTCAGGCTCGTCGCAAACGTGGACGGCGTGGATCGGGTCGTCGCCCTTCACGATAGGACGCCGGAGGTGGAGTTCGACGCAGATATCGAGATCATGGAAGTGCCGCACGCGCTGCGCGCCAGTATGCGCGAGGTCGCGATGCCACGCCCTTACTTGAGGCCCAAGACGGATATCAAGACCGAACTCAAGTCCGAAGATGCCGAATTTGTGCTGCCAAGACAAAGCCGGCTCGCTGTGGGCCTGGTCTGGCAAGGTGGCGCGTGGGACGTCAGGCGCGCGGTGCCGCCTGCGCTGCTCAAAAATATCCAGGCGCCGGACGTCCAGCTCTATTCTCTTCAGCGCGGCGAGGCGGCTGCGGCCGGTTCCGATATCGGCGCGCTCGATATCAGCACAGCCGACCTGAACGAGCTCGGCTGCCGCATGCGACGGCTCGACCTCGTCATCTCAGTGGATACGATGGTAGCCCACCTGGCCGGAGCATTGGGTGTCGAGACTTGGGTGATGCTGCATTCGGAGTGCGATTGGCGCTGGCCGGTGATCGGCGAGCGGACCTATTGGTATCCGAGCGTGCGTCTATTTCATCAGAACGTGGCGCGTGACTGGAGCGGAGTTGTCAGAAAAATCCATACAGCACTTCAGAACCGGTTGAGACATGAGCGGGTCTGATGCCCAGGTTAGACACGGATTTCAGCCATATGTGAGTCGAAATCCTTCGCCTCCTGCAGCGGCGGCTTGCGCAGGCCGAGATAGTCCGGCTGAAATCCGGCAAGTCGCACGAGGCCGGACCAGTCGGTGATCTCGATCGTTCGCGAGTTCCACTGCAACAATTTCCGGCGCCGCAATTCCTGAATGGTCCGATTGGCATGGACGGCAGAAATCGCACAAGCTGCGGCAAGATCGGTCTGCGTGAAGGGTGAGAGAAACCGAAAGTCCCGGGCTTGGCCGATGGCTTGCAGTCGGACGGTAAGCTCGCAAAGCAGATGGGCGACGCGCGCCAGTGCATCCCGCGTTGCAAGATTGCAGATCCAGTTTCGCAGACACCAGACATCCGTCAGCATCAGTAACGACAAGGCGCGGGACAGCCGCGCCGAGGCCTCGCTTAGTTCGCGAAAAAAACGGTGCGGCACGAAGGCGACAACGACCGGGCCGAACGCGGTGAGATCGAATTGCAGCAGCGGGGCGGAGAGGGCCTGAAGATCAGGGATGTCGCCGGGAACGTGCAGCGAGGTGATCTGCTGCTGGCTTTCACAGTCGACGGTCCAGCAAAGATAGCCCTGCAACAGCAGACAGCAGACCGTGGGGCGGTCGCCTTTGCGGGCCACGATGTCACGGGACCCGAAATGGCCGATGGTCGCGGGCATCTTGGCAAGCAGATCGACGTCGTCGGAGGAGAGTTCTACAAGGCTGGCGAGTCGGTCGGCGAATTTGGTGAATGGAAACCCACTTTGCATACTCGGACCTGTTTCATGCGATGTCCTGCCCGACGGGATGCTACGGGGTAAGTACGATTCGTCTTTAACCTTTGTTAGATAGCGCACCGCAGCGCCTCCTTTTAGAGCCGGAACCGACTACATCTATGATCCGGAACATCTCTGGAACCTCGACGGGTCTTCCGCGTTGCATCCGGCTTGAGCCCGAGGAGGTCGGAATGGGTGTCGCTGAATACGCGATCGTGTCGGTTCGGGACCAATGGGGCGTGCTGCACGACGGCGAGATCAAGGGAGAGTACGCGACGAAAGAAGCCGCCTTTGAAACTGCGGCCGCTGCGGCTTCGCTGGCGATCCGCCAGGGTCATGAGGTTCGTTTGACCGTACCGGCTCGCGAGGCGGGTGAATCTGCGCTTGGACATTAGCCAGGATAGTATGCGGCCAGCGCGGCGAACCTGACGCTCCCCGATCATTTTATTCGCGGTCAGGGCGCTCCTCGATCGAGTGACAAGATCAGTCGATCGGATCGGCGCCCTTGCGACATTGCCTGTGAAGGCAACAACTTCAACCATGTGCACGTGATCGTGGATGGCATGGACTGCCAGTGCAAGATCACGTCCTAGGCCGGCGCCGGGTGCCGGCCTTTCTCCTGCCCAGCGTTCTTTGCGAGACGCGCAAGGCATCTAGCGGATCGCTTGTCCGCCGCGGAGTAGGCTAGCGAAGCCATCCGCCGCGTCGTTTTAGCGCTGAATTTTCTCCGGCCCGCTGAGCCACAGTGCAAGCACGGTCCAGATCGCGCCCGACAGCAGGTAGGCACCGGCGGACATTAGCCCGAAATTGGCGGCAAGGAGCAGCGCAGCGAGCGGGGCGAATCCGGCGCCGAACAGCCAGGCGAGATCGGAGGTCAGCGCCGAGGCAGTGTAGCGATAGGCGCGCGCGAAGTTGGAGGCGATCGCACCTGACGACTGGCCGAACGACAGCCCGAGCAGGATGAAGCCGAGCACCATGTAGATGGACTCGCCGACGGCGCCGGCATCGAGCAGCTGCGGAGCAAAGCCCGAAAACACCGCGATGGCAATTGCCGAGCCCATCAGCAGCGGCTTGCGTCCGATCCGGTCCGCGAGCACGCCGGAGGCGATGATCGCGATCACGCCGACCATGGCGCCGATGGTCTCGATCACCAGGAAGCGCGTCGGGCTCTCGCGCGTGAACAGGAACACCCAGGAGAGCGGAAACACGGTGACCATGTGGAACAGGGCGAAGCTCGCCAGGGGAGCAAACGCGCCGATCACGATATTGCGGCCCTCATGTCGGATGGTGTTGGAGACGCGGGCCGGCTGCAACTCGCGGCTCTCGAACAGCCCGGCATATTCAGGCGTCGCCACCATGCGCAGCCGCGCAAACAGCGCGACCACGTTGATCGCAAAGGCGACGAAGAACGGATAGCGCCAGCCCCAGTCGAAGAAGTCGGCGGCAGACAGATAGCCAGCAAAGAACGCAAACAGTGTGCTGGCGACGATCAGACCCAGCGGCGCACCGAGTTGCGGGATCATCGCATACCAGCCGCGCTGGCTTTCCGGCGCATTCATCGCAAGCAGCGAGGCCATGCCGTCCCAGCTGCCGCCCCAGGCCAGGCCCTGGCCGATACGCGCCAGCGCCAGGAGCCAGATCGCGGCGGCGCCGATGGTGTGGTAGCTCGGCAGGAAGGCAATTGCGACCGTCGACGTGCCGAGCAGGAACAGCGCGGTGATCAGCTTGGCGTTCTTGCCGTGCCGCCGGTCGATCGCCATGAAGATCACGCTGCCGACGGGCCGGGCGATGAAGGCCAACGCGAACAGTGTGAAGGAATAAAGAGTCTGGTGCAGATCGTCGGCGAACGGAAACACCAGCCGCGGGAACACGATCACCGAGGCGATGGCGTAGACGAAAAAGTCGAAGAATTCCGATGTGCGCCCGATGATGACGCCGATGGCGATCTCGCCCGGATTGGCCCCGTGGCCGTGGGAAGCGCCAGGGATCGCATCAGCCGTTGCCGCCGCCTGTGTCATCACGATTCCAGTCTGCCTTGAAGTGGTCCTGCCGGGCCTTGCGCCCAAGCTGTGTTTGGCCGCGCGGCCATCGGCCCGGTATTGGACAAATTGTCCAATGTTGGATGCGCTGCAGCATGGGTACCTCTCGGGCGGAAAAAATCCGTCGCTTGATGGGGTTAAGCGTGCGCTATCTGAAACTATTGGCTTTATTGCCGCTTGGCCTCGCCCTTGGCGGGTGCGACTTCGTCGTTCTCGCGCCGGCGGGCGATGTGGCTGCGCAACAGCGTGATCTCGTGGTCATCGCCACCGTCCTGATGCTGCTGATCGTGGTGCCAGTCATGGTCGCGACGGCCCTGATCGCCTGGCGCTACCGGCAGTCGAACACGACAGCCCGTTACGCGCCGGATTGGGATCACTCGACCCAGCTCGAGCTTTTGATCTGGGCGGCGCCGCTTCTGATCATCATCTGCCTGGGTGCGGTGACCTGGATGGGCACGCATCTGCTCGATCCCTATCGCACGCTCGGCCGTATTGCCGCCGATCATCCGACCAACCCGGATCTCAAGCCGCTGGAAGTCGACGTCGTCGCGCTCGACTGGAAGTGGCTGTTCATCTATCCCGAATACGGCGTCGCCAGCGTCAATGAGCTCGCAGCGCCCGTCAATCGGCCGCTCGATTTCAAGATCACGGCCTCCTCGGTGATGAACTCGTTCTACATCCCGGCGCTGGCTGGCCAGATCTATGCGATGCCGGGCATGCAGACGCGGCTGCACGCCGTCATCAACGCGCCCGGCAACTATCGCGGATTCTCCGCCAATTACTCCGGCGCCGGCTTCTCGCATATGCACTTCACCTTCCAGGCGCTGGCCGACGGCGATTTCGACCAGTGGATCGCGAAGGCGAAGTCCGCCGGTGCCAGCCGGCTCGGCCGGCAGGAATATCTGGCGCTCGAGCGTCCCAGCGAGAACGAGCCCGTCCGCTTCTATACGCCTGTCGATGAGGAGCTGTTCCCGGCGATCCTCAACATGTGCGTCGAGACCGGCAAGATGTGCACCAGTGAGATGATGGCGATCGACGCCAAGGGCGGCATGGGTCTTGCCGGCATCGGCAACACGCTGCCGCTGACCTACGACAAGTTGGCCGCGCGCGGCGCCGTGTTCGGACCCGAGCCCAGCTATGTCGCCGGCGGCGTCTGCCTGCCGGGCGATCAGGTCGGCCGGATGTCCGACGCCTCGACGATTGTTCCCGCGCCGATCGATGGGACGCCGCTGCGCGGTTATGGCCTGGCGCGTCCCGGCTCCGCGCGGAAATCCTCGACCTCATTCTTGTTCGGACGCAGCTCCAAATCGGATTCGTGAGATAGCACCATGGTTGATACGCACGATCTCACCAGGCTGATCTTCGGACGGCTCACGCCGGAGTCGCTGCCGCTGCACGAGCCGATCATCGTCGGCACCTTTGCCGTGGTTGCGCTCGGCGGCCTCGCGCTGCTTGGCGCCATCACCTATTTCCGGCTCTGGGCCTATCTGTGGCGCGAATGGTTCACCAGCGTCGACCACAAGCGCATCGGCATCATGTACATGGTGCTCGGCATCGTCATGCTGCTGCGCGGCTTTGCCGACGCGCTGATGATGCGCATGCAGCAGGCGATGGCCTTCAACGGCTCGGAAGGCTTCCTCCCGGCGCATCACTACGACCAGGTCTTCACCGCGCACGGCGTGATCATGATCTTCTTCGTGGCGATGCCGCTGGTCACCGGGCTCATGAACTTCGTGGTGCCGCTGCAGATCGGCGCGCGCGACGTGTCGTTCCCGTTCCTGAACAATTTCAGCTTCTGGATGACGGTCGGCGGCGCGGTGCTAGTGATGGCGTCGCTGTTCATCGGCGAGTTCGCGCGCACCGGCTGGCTCGCTTATCCGCCGCTGTCGAACCTCGCCTACAGTCCGGACGTCGGCGTCGATTACTATATATGGGGACTGCAGGTCGCAGGCGTCGGTACGACATTGTCGGGCATCAACCTGATCTGCACCATCGTGAAGATGCGCGCGCCCGGCATGACCATGATGAGGATGCCGGTGTTCACCTGGACCTCGCTCTGCACCAACGTGCTGATCGTGGCGTCGTTTCCGGTACTGACCGCGGTGCTCGCGCTGCTGTCGCTCGATCGTTACGTCGGCACCAACTTCTTCACCAACGATTTTGGTGGCGATCCGATGATGTATGTCAACCTCATCTGGATCTGGGGTCATCCGGAGGTTTACATCCTGGTGCTGCCGGCCTTCGGCATTTTCTCCGAGGTCACCTCGACCTTCTCGGGCAAGCGGCTGTTCGGCTATACCTCGATGGTCTACGCCACGGTCGTCATCACCATCCTGTCCTACCTGGTCTGGCTGCACCATTTCTTCACGATGGGATCGGGCGCGAGCGTCAACTCGTTCTTCGGCATCACCACCATGATCATCTCGATCCCGACGGGCGCGAAGATGTTCAACTGGCTGTTCACGATGTATCGCGGCCGCATCCGTTTCGAGCTGCCGATGATGTGGACGGTCGCCTTCATGCTGACCTTCGTGATCGGCGGCATGACTGGCGTGCTGCTGGCGGTGCCGCCGGCCGATTTCGTGCTGCATAACAGCCTGTTTTTGGTCGCGCACTTCCACAACGTGATCATCGGCGGGGTGCTGTTCGGCCTGTTCGCCGGCATCGGCTACTGGTTCCCGAAGGCATTCGGCTTCAAGCTCGACGTGTTCTGGGGCAAGCTGTCGTTCTGGTTCTGGGTGGTCGGCTTCTATTTGGCCTTCATGCCGCTCTACGTGCTCGGCCTGATGGGCGTGACGCGGCGGCTTCGCGTATTCGACGATCCATCCTTGCAGATCTGGTTCGTGATTGCCGGCATCGGCGCAGTCTTGATTGCCTGCGGCATCGCCTGCTTCCTGATCCAGATCGCGGTCAGCGTGCTCCGCCGCGAGAAGCTCGCCGATGTCACCGGGGACCCGTGGGACGCCCGCACCCTGGAATGGGCGACGTCGTCGCCGCCGCCGGCCTACAACTTCGCCTTCACGCCGGTGGTGCATGACAACGACGCCTGGTGGGACATGAAGCGCCGCGGCTATGCGCGGCCGCTCGCCGGGTTCAAGGCGATCCACATGCCGAGCAATACCGGCACCGGGGTCATCCTCGCCGGGCTTGCGACCGCGATGGCGTTCGGCCTGATCTGGTACATCTGGTGGCTGGCGGGGGTGAGCTTCATCGCGCTGCTCGCGGTCGCGATCCGCCACACCTTCAACTATCACCAGAGTTTTAACATCCCCGCCGACGAGGTCGTGCGCACCGAGTGCGCCCGCACCGAGCTGCTGGCAGGAGCGAAGTCATGACCATTGCCATGGGATCGATGAAGGCCGGCGAGCCGGTCTTCTACGTCGTCGACGAGCACGAGCACGCGGAAGGCCACAGCACCATGCTGGGCTTCTGGATCTACCTGATGAGCGACTGCCTCATCTTCGCGATGCTGTTCGCCGTCTATGGCGTGCTCGGCGGGAAATATGCTGCGGGTCCGGCGCCGAAGGATCTGTTCGACCTGTCGCTGGTCGCGGTCAACACCACGTTCCTGCTGCTGTCATCGCTGACTTACGGCCTCGCGATGCTGGCCATGGGGCAATCCCGCGTCGGGGCGATGATGGCCTGGCTCGTCGTGACCGGTTTGTTCGGCCTCGGCTTTCTCGGCATCGAGCTGTCCGAATTCGCCCACATGATCCATGAGGGTGCGACGCCCCAGCGCAGCGCGTTCCTGTCGTCGTTCTTCACGCTGGTCGGGACCCACGGTCTGCACGTCACCTTCGGCCTGATCTGGCTGGTGACGTTGATGGTGCAGGTCCGGCTGCATGGGCTGATCGAGAGCAACCGTCGCCGGCTGTTCTGCCTGAGCATGTTCTGGCACTTCCTCGACGTCATCTGGATCGGCGTCTTCACCGTTGTCTACCTCATGGGAATGCTGCGATGAGCACGGACGTCCACGCCGAAGCCCAGGTACACGACCACGACCACGGCACCGCCGGGGACCATAGCCACGGCACGCGTGCCGACCTGTGGATCGGCTTTGCCGCCTCGGTCGTCCTCACGGCGCTGCCGTTCTGGCTGGTGATGAGTGGAACCCTCGATAAGCAGGTGACCGCGCTGGTGATCATGGCGGTGGCGGCTCTGCAGGTCGTGGTCCATATGGTCTACTTCCTGCACATGAACACCCGCTCGGAAGGCGGCTGGAGTATGATGGCTTTGATCTTCACCATCATCGTGGTCGTGATCGCGCTGAGCGGTTCATTGTGGGTGATGCAGCATCTGACCACCAACATGATGCCGATGCACGAGATGAGCCCATCGCCGTGACCGAGCCTCCCACGGAGGGGGCTGAGCCAGAGGGGACCGATCGCGACCGCCGCAACACGTGCCGGCCGGTGTCCTTGCTGCTCGGTCTCGCGTGGGTCGCCTGTGTTGCCCTGCTGCTGGCGCTGGGCGTCTGGCAGATCGAGCGACGCGCCTGGAAGCTCGATCTGATCGACCGGGTCGAGCACCGCGTCCATGCCGATCCATCGCCGATGCCGGGACCGGCGGCTTGGCCGGCGGTCAACCGCGCCGACGATGAATACAGGCGCGTCACCGTGACAGGGCGTTTCTTGCACGAGCGCGAAACCCTGGTGCAGGCGCTGACGGTCGACGGCTCTGGCTATTGGGTCGTCACCCCGCTCGAGACACCCGATCACGCCATTGTGCTGGTGAATCGCGGCTTCGTCCCGGTGGAACGGCGCGACCCGGCCACGCGAGGCGAGGGGAACCCGGCTGGGACGGTGGACGTCACGGGGCTGCTCAGGATCTCCGAGCCCGGCGGCGGCTTCCTGCGCCGGAACGATCCCGCCGCCAATCGATGGTACTCGCGTGATGTAACAGCGGTCGCCGCATCGCGCGGCCTGCCACAGGTTGCGCCGTTCTTCATCGATGCCGATGCCACGCCCAATCCGGGCGGCTGGCCGCGGGGCGGCCTGACCGTCATTTCCTTTCCGAACAATCACCTGGTCTATGCGCTGACGTGGTTTGCGCTTGCCGTCATGCTGGCCGGCGCCGGACTGCACCGTCTTTTCGGCACGCGCGGTTCTCCCGACCATGCCGCGCAGGGCGTAAGCTAGCCAACAGCCTTAGGACGAGTCTTGGGACAAGCTCAGTGTCTTCTGCTAGGCCAGCTCTCGGGTTGACATGTTGTCGACACGATCTGATCTCGGGAATGGTCATGAGGAACGAAGCCGCGGCCCTGCCGGCCGCAGCCAATGCCGCAGATGCATTCGGGCCACCGCCGCTGGCGGCGGATGCGACCAACCGCAAGAACATGGCGCTGCTGATCCAGCTGCGCTGGATGGCGGTGCTCGGACAGGTGGCGACTATCGCGTTCGTCTCCTGGTGGTTCGATATCACCCTGCCGCTCCCGCCGATGGCTGCTGTCATCGGCGCGCTGATCGCGTTGAATGTGGCGAGCCAGATCTGGCTGCAATATCGAGATGACGTCAGCAACCGTCACCTCCTGATCGCCCTGATGCTCGACGTGGTGGCGTTGACGGCTGAACTTCATCTCGCCGGCGGCGCCTCCAACCCCTTCACCTGCCTCTATCTGCTGCAGGTGACGCTCGGCGCCGTGCTGCTCGACGCCCGCTCGACCTGGTCGCTGGTGGCGTTGAGCTGCGTGAGCTTCATCTGGCTGATCGTCTCCTATCGGCCGCTGTTGCTGCCGCATCATAGCGCCAGCGATGTCTTCAGCCTGTATATCACCGGCACCTTCGTCGGCTTCGTGCTCGATGCGGTTCTGCTCGTCGTGTTCGTCACCCGCATCAATCGGAACCTGCGCGAGCGCGACGCCAAGCTGGCCGCCTTGCGCCAGCACGCCGCCGAGCAGGATCACATCATCCGGATGGGCCTGCTCGCCTCGGGCGCCGCGCATGAGCTCGGTACGCCGCTGGCCTCGCTCTCGGTGATCCTCAATGACTGGCGGCGCATGCCGGCGATCGCATCAGACCCGGCGCTTGCCGATGATTTCGCCGACATGGAAGCTTCCGTGCAGCGCTGCAAATCCATCGTCACCGATATCCTGGTGTCGGCCGGGCAGGCGCGCGGCGAAGGATCGGCACCGACCACGTTGAAGACCTTCCTTGCGGGCCTTGTCGACGAATGGCGCGGGGCGCGGTCAGCGCGCAATCTGATCTTTCGGAATGAGTTCGGTGACGACATTGCGATCGTTTCCGATGTCGCGCTGAAACAGGCGATCGTCAACGTGCTCGACAACGCCCACGAGGTGTCGCGCGACTGGGTCGAACTCGTGGTCGAGCGCGACGGCGACATGCTGCTTCTGAGCATCAGCGATCGCGGCCCCGGCTTCGACCGGGGGATCCTCGCCCAGCTCGGCCGGCCGTATCAGAGCAGCAAGGGGCGGCCGGGCGGCGGGCTCGGCCTGTTCCTGGTCGTCAATGTGATCCGCAAGCTCGGTGGCGTCGTTTCGGCCTGGAACCATCGCGGCCGCGGCGCCACCGTGCGGCTGTCCCTCCCGCTGTCGATGCTTGCGATTGGAGAGCGTGGTGGTGAGTGACCGATCCCTGCTGATCGTCGAAGACGATGAAGGTTTTGCGCGCACCCTGAAGCGCTCGTTCGAACGGCGCGGCTACGACGTCGTGGTCGCCGCGTCGTACGACGAGGTCGGCGAGATCCTGAAACTCAGATCACCCGAATATGCCGTCGTCGACCTCAAGCTCGGTGGTGCATCGGGGCTCGTCTGTGTCGAGATGCTGCACGCGCACGACCCGCAGATGCTGATCGTCGTACTGACGGGATATGCGAGCATCGCGACGGCGGTCGAAGCCATCAAGCTCGGTGCCTGCCACTACCTGGCGAAACCCTCCAACACCGACGATATCGAGGAGGCGTTTCGCAAGGCGCAGGGCAATCCGCAGGTCGCGCTTGGAGATCGTTCGACCTCGATCAAGACACTGGAGTGGGAGCGGATTCATCAGACCCTGATCGAGACCGATTTCAACATCTCGGAAGCCGCAAGACGGCTCGGCATGCATCGCCGCACTCTGGCCCGCAAACTTGAGAAACGCCAAGTCAAGTAACAGGTGAAGTAGCGCCACGACAGCCCTGACGTCCTTGTTACGGGCGTAATGGGAATCTCGCTCATCGAAATCATTGTGTGACACGACTTTCTCAAGCTCGCAGGCCGAGATGAAGCGAGGCCGCCGATGTCACACGCAAACAGCACCGTCTCTCTTTCCACGGGCGCGCCGCCCACCATCGCCGAGCTGGAGGCGGATCCGCATGGTGTGATGCGGCATTGGCGTGCGCTCACGCCGGCGATCCCGCACGACGGATACGGGTTCCTGATCCTGCGCGCGACGGATGTCGACCGCCTGATAAATGATGCGCGGCTGCGGCCTCTCGGGACCGAGCTGGCGCGCCTGCGCGGCATCACCGAGGGCACGCTGTTCGAATTCTTCAGCGAAGGCATGCTGACCGCCGACGGCGCCGTGCATCGCCGCCGGCGCTCACCCTTCACCCGCGCCTTTGCCGCGCGTCTGATGACGGAGCTGCGGCCACAGCTGCGTCGAAGCGCCGAGAGCTTGATCGAGGCCTGGGAGCCGGGCGAGACGATCGATTTCGTGGCTGGCTTCGCGAGCCGGTTGCCGGCGCAAGCCATTGCCGGCCTGCTCGGCCTGCCGCTACGGGACATCCCGCGCTTCACCGAGCTCGCCTATAGTGCTTCCCGCCTGCTCAGTTTCAGCTACGCGCCCGAGGATATTCCGGGCATGGAGGCGGACATGACCGGCCTGAGGACCTATGCCGAAGAGCTTCTGGCCGACCGTCGAGCCGCACCACGGGACGATTTCCTCTCCACCTTCCTGCATGATGCGGAGCAGGAGGGCGAGCTCTCGCCGGCGGAAATCGTCGTGCAAGTCATTACAATGATCATCGGCGGCACCGACACGACGCGTGGTGCGATGGCGTCTCAGCTCGCGTCGCTGCTGCAGCATCGAGCCCAGTGGCAGGCCGTCTGTCGGGATCCTGCGCTCGTGCGCCCCGCGGTCAACGAGGCGCTCCGCTACGAACCGAGCGTCGCTTCGACCAGCCGGCTGGCCCAGGAGGACATCGATCTCGACGGGGTCAAGCTGCCGGCTGGACAACTCATCACGTTCGCGCTGATCTCGGCATTGCGCGACGAACGCGTCTACAAAGATCCTGACGTATTCGACATCCACCGAACCGATCATGTCCGCCTGCATCCGGTGTTCGGCGCTGGCCCGCATCGCTGCCTCGGGGAGGCGCTGGCGCGGGCTGAGCTGGAGGAAGGCCTGGCGGCGCTTGCCGCGCGCGTGCCGGACCTTGAGATGGTGGGCGAGCCGTTCAGCCTGCGTGGACATTTCGGCATCCGCCGCGTCGGAGCCATGCGGGTGAGGCGGCCGCATTAGGCGCAGCCAGGGCTGGAAGCCGCATTTGCCGTCGTCGAGAAGCTCCAGGTTAAGCAGTGGATATCAACGCGCGAGCTGCGTCAGCTCCGCGTCGTTGATGGATGCTTCGTTACAGTTGTAACCGGAATTTGACAGATCGAAATCTTGTCGTGATGCCGTTCCCACAAGCTCCGTTGCAGATATGAAGTGGGCCGTCGATTGGTTGATATCGAATGGTTTTGGTGGTCCGGCGCTGCCGCGGCCGATATTGTGAACAGATAAGTTGCCTCGATAGGCAGAAATCCGACGATAGTTTGATCGCCTCGTGCCAAAGCACGCGATACCACCGTCTTGTGGTCACATTCCAAATGCTTTGTCCGAGCATCGGCGCGACGGACCGACCACATGTGACCGTGTCGTAATCTGTCTTCAACCGCCTTGCGCGTTCGGACCTGCATGAGATCAGCAGACCGGAGAATTCAAGGACCATCCATGATCGGGCCGCACGAGCTCAAGGAGGATGCGGGAATTGAATTCGGCCCGTTCAGCCTGTATCCGGCGCGGCGGCTGTTGCTCAAAGAGGGGGTGCCGCTTCGGATCGGCGACCGCGCGCTCGACATTCTCGTTGCACTCGTCGCGCGCTCCGGTGAAGTGGTCGGCAAGGAGGATCTGATCGCGAAGGTTTGGCCTGGCCTTGCCGTCGATGAGAGCTCGCTCCGCGTGCACATCAAGGGCCTGCGCAAAACGCTCGGTGATGGCCAGAACGAAGCGCGGTACGTGGCCAATGTTGCGGGTCGCGGTTATTGCTTCGTCGCTCTGATCAAGCCGATCGAGGCCCGACCGGAATCTGCGCCTGAACGCCAGCTCGAGGCGGCCAGGCTGCCGGCGGCCGTCAAGCGCATGGTCGGCCGGGATGCCGTCGTCAAAACTCTCGCCGACCAGTTACTGGCGACACGGTTCGTTTCCGTGGTCGGTCCCGGAGGCGCAGGAAAGACGACCGTTGCGCTGGCCGTTGCTCATGCGCTCTCCCGGACGTTCGCGGACGCCGCCGTGTTTGTCGACCTCTCGGTGCTACGCGAGCCGCAACTGGTGCCGGCCAGCGTTGCCTCGGCGCTTGGGCTCCGTATCCACGAACCGGATGTCACCAACGCGCTGCTCGCGCACCTCGCAGAGAAGCGCCTTGTCCTGCTGTTCGACAATTGCGAGCACGTGATCTCCACGGTCGCCGCGCTCGCCGAGCAGATCGCAAGCCAGTCGACCGAGGTGCACATCCTTGCAACCAGCCGGGAGGCGCTTCGGGTCGAAGGCGAACATGTTCATCGGTTGCTGCCGCTCGATGTCCCGGATGGCAAGAGGCGGTTGACGGCGGAGCAGGCCAAGACATTTTCCGCAATCGCGTTGTTCGTCAATCGCGCGGTGGCGGCCGGCGCAGAGCTTGAGCTGTCGGACGACAACGCGGAGATGATTGCCGGGATCTGCCGTCGTCTCGACGGCAACGCGCTGGCGACCGAACTCGCCGCCAGCCAGGTCGCGATTCACGGCCTGCGCGGCCTGACCAGGCTGCTCGACGATCGTTTCCGCCTGGCGTGGCCCGGACGACGCACCGCGAGCCAGCGCCACCAGACGCTGAACGCGCTGATCGAGTGGAGCTACGATCTGCTGTCTGACGAAGAGCGCCGCTGTTTCTGGCGGCTGTCAGCCTTCGTCGGCAGTTTTGATCTCGCTGCGGCGCATGCCGTGGTCGCCGAACCCGGCGATGCCGAGGCCACGACACTTCGTCTGATCGAAAGCCTTGGCGCGAAATCCCTGCTGACGATGTCGACGGAATGGAGCTCGCCCCGATACAGGTTGCTGGAAACCACGCGCGCCTTCGCCTTGGAGAGGATGGTCCAGGAGGGAGAGGACGCGACGATCCAGAGGCGTCATGCGGTCTACATCGAAGCTTTGCTGAATCCTGGGAACGGACGCGAAGGAGACGCAACGCTCTGTTGCGGGCGTGAGGTGGCGATCGAGAATCTCGGCAATATTCGTACCGCGCTCGGCTGGGCATTCTCCGACACCGGTGATCCCGCCATCGCCGTGCCGATGGCGGCAGCCGCGGCTCCGGTCTTTATCGAGCTGTCCTTGCTCGCCGATTGTCATCACTGGTGCGCCCGGGCGCTTGACGTCCTCGGCAGCAGCGTTCGCGACAGCCGGCTGGAGTTGAAGCTGCGCGAGGCCCTGGCCATCGCCGGGATGTTCACGCGCGGCAACGGCGCCGATGTCCAACACGCGGTACGCCGGGGACTGGAGCTCGCCGAAGCGGCGGGAGATCCGATGTCGCAGCTGAGGCTGTTGGCGGGGCGTCATATCCTTCTCACCCGGATCGCAAATTTTCGCGGTGCGTTGAAGATCGCCGAGCGATATGAGGAAATCGCGAAATCCCTGGGTGATGAGTCCGGCCTGGCCACGGCCGATTGGACGCTGGGCGTTGCCCATCATCTGCTTGGCAACCAGGCCAAGGCACGAGTCTATTTTGAATGTGGCTTTGTGAGAGCCGAAGCCAATCCTGACATCAACACCAAATTGTTCGGTTACGACCATCGCATTCGCGCCATGGTCGGTCTGGCCCGCACGTTTTGGCTCCGTGGCCGGCCTGAGCACGCGGTGGAAATCGCCGAGAAAGCGATCGAGGAAGCCAAGCTACTCGGCAATCCGGTCAATGAGTGCATTTCTCTGATCTACACGGCCCAGGTATTTCTTTGGCGCGGAGACTGGACGGAGGCCTCGCATCGGGTCGAGCAGCTCATTGCGAAGGCGGAGCAGCATCATCTGCGGCCCTACCACGCAGTCGGGTTGGGATTCCGTGGCGAATTGGCGCTGAGGCACAATCCGGCGCTGGGAGTCGCTTTGCTCCGGAAAACACGGAGCGCTCTGCAGGCGGAGAATCACCACGTTCAGGATGCCTCATTCAGGCGGGCGCTCGCCGAAGGCCTGCTGCAACTGGATCGGGTCGACGAAGCGCGCGAAGCGATCGAGGAGGCGATCCGTCAGGCGGAACTGAGCGGCGGAGGCATCGACCTGCCTGAATTTCTCCGCATCAAAGCAAGGATATTGCTCGCGGACGGCACGTTCAGTGTCGATCAGGTGGAGTCCATCCTCACCGCCGCGCTCGATCTGTCCCGAAGCCAATCCTCGCTCGGATGGGAGTTGCGGGTGGCCATGGATCTGTTCCTGCTGTCGCGTTCTTCGTCGGCGCAGGCCAGGCAACTTCTTGCCCAAACCCTGCAACGTTTCGACGAAGGTTTCGACACCGCAGACTTGCGCGCTGCGCGGCATTGTCTCGAAGGTGTTCCGTTTATCGGAACACGACGCGCGTAGAGCAGCGCGATTTTCATCGAATAGAGGCCGCGGCGTCGCCGATTCGCGTCTTTCCGCGGCAATTCGTTCATGCGGAGCCGCCCTTGCGCTGCGGCCCAAGCCGAGTCCCAACACTTCACAACACTTAACGAGCGCCGGTCACGTCGAGGCGCTAAATGGGGCCGAACCGAGGCTGGCGGGTGTGTCGTGGAGGTGAGCATGTTGAGGCTGCATTCTGTGCCCGTCGACGGACGATCGGCCGCGCGCCCGCGAGGCGACCGCTGATGACGAAGCTTGAGAGCGAAGCGAGCCATCCGACAGGGCCGGGTGAGAAAGCGAGAAACATCATGAGTACCGTGCACGCGTTTGCGGCCCGGGTCGTGCCGATCGATGTCGGCCGTGCGCAGGGCGAGCTTGCAGCAGGGACGCCTCGCCGGAATTCAGACCATGGTTGCTACCGCTTCGGCGATTGGCAACTCGATCTGCAGAGCGAGCATCTGATTGCGCCTGACGGTGCGTCCGTTGCGCTCACGAGCGGAGAATATTCCTTGTTGGTCGCATTCCTCGACGCCCCGTACCGAGCACTGTCGCGGGACCATCTCGCGCAGGCAATTTGCGTCCACGACTGTGACCGCGAAGCTTGTATCGACGTCCATATCCTGGGTCTCCGTCGCAAGCTCGAGGCCGACCCCCGGACACCGGAGATCATCTTGACCGAGCGCGGCGCAGGCTACCGGTTCGCTCTGGCAGTCGAGCGGGCCTGATACGAACGACGCGTCATTGAGCTTCGCGTCCGCGCATCTTGCGCGTGGTCCGTGTGCTGAAGGTCCACCGCAAGCAATGGGCCGTTAATCTAAAAATTCTATGATGAGCAAGGCGTGTCAGAACAGGACCGTTCCTTGCGCCGGTCTGTTCTCGGCACAGAAATGTTCCAAGATGATGCGAGCTCCTGCTCAAGTCCTTTCCATTTCCTTACCTGCTAACTCCAAGAAAGCAGATGTGAAGCCAAGAGCGATTAACTAGGAATTTAGGATTGGGTTGTGCGCGTGGGTACCTCCATTAAGGGTTTTGTTAAATTGCCCTGGAATTCGGAGTCCGCGATGCGCGTCGCTATCGTTCACGACTGGCTATACGTCCTGGGCGGTGCTGAGCAGGTGTTGCGCGAAATCCTCCGCTGCTATCCGAATGCAGACGTCTTCACGCTGTTCGACCTTCTCCGCCCTGAGCAACGTCGCAAGTTGGGCTTCGAGAGCTCGCACACCAGCTTCCTCCAGAAGATGCCGTTCCTGCGCAAGCACCACCGGTCCTATCTGCCGCTGATGCCGCTTGCGATCGAGCAATTCGATCTGTCCGGTTACGACCTCGTCATCTCGAGCAGTTGTGCGGTTGCCAAGGGCGTGCTGACCGGCCCAGAGCAGCTTCATATTGCCTATGTGCACTCGCCGATGCGCTATGCCTGGGATCTGCAGCACGTCTATCTGAACGAAAGCGGTTACGCGACCGGCCTGAAAGGGATCGCCGCGCGTCTGCTGTTGCACAAGATGCGGATCTGGGACGCGCGCACCGCCCACGGCCCCGATGCGATCTTCACAAACTCGCAATTCGTCGCCCGCCGGATCAAGAAGACCTATGGGCGTGAGGCCAAGGTGATCTATCCGCCGGTGTCCATCGCCAATCGCGATGCCATCCTGCCGGTCGGCAATCACTTCCTCGCCGCGAGCAGGCTCGTTCCGTACAAGCGCATCGAGCCGATCGTTCGGGCGTTCAATGAGCTGCCCGATCTGGAGCTGATCGTTGCCGGAGACGGGCCGGAAGCAGAAAAGCTGAAGGCGATCGCGCGGCCGAATATCAAGTTTGTCGGCTTCGTTCCGGATAGACAGCTGCGCGATCTCATGACCACTGCGCGGGCCTTCGTGTTTGCGGCGGAGGAGGATTTTGGCATCGTTCTCGTTGAGGCGCAGTCTGAAGGCGCGCCGGTGCTGGCGCTCGGCCGCGGCGGCGCACGCGAGTCGATCCTGACAAATGGAGCGCGGCCGACCGGAATGTTCTTCGACGCGGCCGATCCGAGCTCGATTGCTGAATGCGTGCGTACGTTCCTCGGCAAGGAAAAGACGATCTCGCGGCTCGACTGCCGGCAGCGGGCCGCCGTGTTTTCCGCTGAGCGCTTCCGCAGCCAGTTCGTCGCGGCCGTGAATGAAGAGCTCGAGCGTTTCCATGCGGGGGACCAGCGTCGCGCCGCGCGGCTGATCGCGTAAACGGTGTCGTCGGAGCGAGACCAGGAAGATGAGGCACGCGAGCATGTCCGATAGCCTGTCCGGTCTTGCGACCCTCGGCAGCCTGTGGCGGCGCCGTCGCGTGTTGGGCGCGGTGGCCGCGGCGGTCCTCGGACTTGCCGTCCTCGCACTGATCGTGCTGCCGGTGCGCTATCTTGCGACCGCGTCCGTCATCGTCGCCGAACAGGAGCCTGGCGCAGCCGCCAGCATGTCTCCGGCCTGGGCTCAGAAGGTCGGCGATCCCGCAGACCTCGAGAGCCAGCTGCTCGTCATCCGCTCGCCACGGCTGCTGAGGCTGGTGATGAGCGCGCCGGGTGTCATCCCGGCGGTGGTCAAGGAGTGTGAACGTGGCCGATGGATGGGCGGTGGCGGGAGCTGCGACAAGCTTGCCACCGATCCCAGCGCCTTCATCGACCACGTCGACAACCGTTTCAGCGTCGCGTCGGCGGGCCGCTCGCGCGTCATCAACATCTCCTACCAGTCGAGCCTTCCCGAGACGGCGCAGACGCTCGCCAACGCGCTGACCCAGGTATTTCTCGACGACCAGCGCAACGAGGGCGCCAACAGCCGCGAGGTCGCGAGCTCCTGGATTTGGCAGGAGCTGAAACAGCTCGATCAACAGCTTCGCGCGGCCGACGAGAAGATCCAGCAGTTCCGCAGGACCAAGGGCCTGATGCGCGGCGCCAACGCCCCGATCTCGTCGGAGCGGTTGACCAGCATCGGCCAGCAGCTCTCGCAGGCCGAAGCCGCGCGCGCTGAAGCTGCTGCGCGGCTGCAGGAGATCAAGTCGGAGCAGGAGCGGGGGCCGACAGATGCGCCCTCGGTGCTGGCGAGCCGCACCATCGCGGATCTGAAGCAGCAGCTCACTGCGGTCAGCGCGCAGCTGGCCAGTGCGGCCACCATGCTCGGGCCGAAACATCCCTCGATCCTGTCGCTGAGCCGCGAACAGGCGATGGTCCAGCAACGGCTGGTCGACGAGATGCAGACCATCGCCGCGAGCGCCAAGAAGGCCTACGACGCCAACGATGCGCTGGTGAATTCGCTGAAGAAGCAGATGGACGCCGCGAAGGCCGAGGCCGGTTCGGCGACGCTCGATGAAGCCTCGATCGAGAGCATGGTGCGCGACACCGAGATCAAGCGCCAGCAATATGCCGAACTGTACAAGAAGGCGAGCGAGCTCGAGACCGAGCGGCGGGTTCTGCGCGGCAGCACCCGGCTGGTCAGCCTCGCCGAGCTGCCGAACAAACCCTTCTTCCCGAAAAAGATCCCGTTCCTGGCGGCCGGCGCGACGCTGGCGTTGATCTTCGGCGTCGGTGCGGCTTTGCTGGCGGACCGGGTCGCGCCACGTGCGAGCGGAGAAGCGGGGCCAGCTGTGCCCGAACCCGTGCAACCGCCTGCGCGCCAGGTTGCAGAGATCGCGCGGGGGCCGGCGCTCGCGCCAGAAGAGACCGCGCGCGTGCCTGATCCCTCTGCTGCTGCGGATGCGCAAAGGCCGGATTTGCCTGAGATCGCCGGCGTGCCGATCCTTGCGTGCTTGCCGCGGCTCAAGTCGTTGCGGCAGTTATCGACCGTCGGCGCCATCCTCCAGGATTATCGCAACCTCGCCATTCCACAGGCGCTGCGGCTCGCTTCGGAGGATGCCGAGTTTCAGGCGAGCATTCATGCGCTGGTGCAGGAAATGGCAATCGGCGTACCCGGGCAGACGCGGCGGATCGTCGTGACGTCGCCGGAAAGCGGCGAGGGTAAGACGACCAGTGTATGCGCACTCGCCGAGCATCTTGCTGCTGCAGGCCGCCGGGTGCTGATCGTCGAATGCGAGCCGCTCCACCCGAATGTCGCGCAAGTGTTGTCGCTGCCGCCCGGCCCCGGATTGATCGGCGTGCTGTCCGGAGCGACCGCGGTCACCGACGCCGTGATCAGGACGGAGCATCCGAATCTGGATGTGCTGCCGCTGGGGCAGGGGACTGTGCCGACCGCGGACCTGCTGTTTGGTGCGAAGCTTGCGGAGCTGCTGTCCGGACTCTGCTCCTATGACGTGGTCCTGATCGACAGCGCGCTGCCCGCGCCGAACAGCCCATATCTCTCCGGGATGGATTGGGCGGTGCTTTGCGTCAGGAACGATCGGCCGGTCATTGAGCCAGTGGTCTCGGCGATCAGCCGCATCAAGGCGTTGGGCGCCGGCCATGTGGGCGTCGTCGTCACGATGACCGAGGCAGAACGCACTTGTCCGCCGCAAGCGACATTCACCGCAACAGACGCTTATGCCAGGGCAGGGTGATGTCGAACGAACGTGTGCTGTTCGTGGATCATACCGGCCAGATCGGCGGCGCCGAGCTGATCCTGCTTGATGTCGTCACCAGCCGGCAGAACGCCTCTGCATTCCTGTTCGAGACCGGCCCGTTGAGCGCGGCGCTGGCCGCGCGCGGATTGAAACTCATCATCTCACAGCATGGCAGTGGTCTGTCGCGCTTCCGCCGCGACAGCTCCGTTCTTTCGGCGCTGCCGCTCGCCGGCCGGCTTGCGGCCATTGTCGTGGAGATCGCGAGAGCCGCGTGGGAGCATGACTTCGTCTACGCCAATTCGCAGAAGGCGTTTGTGCTGGCCGCCCTCGCCAATGTGCTGGTGCGCCGGCCGCTGATCTGGCATCTCCACGACATCATCAGCAGCGCGCATTTCGGCGCCGCGCAGCGCCGCATGCAGGTTCTGCTGGCGAACATGTGCGCCATGAGGGTGATCGTCCCTTCGGAAGCGGCGGCGGCGGCCTTTGTCGATGCGGGCGGGCGGCGCGGTCTGGTCGAGGTCGTGCCCAACGGCATCGACCTGAAGTCCGAGCGGACGTTGCGTAGCGAGCTCAGGCAGCGGTTCGGCCTCCCGGCCGGTCCGCTGGTCGGCGTGTTCAGCCGGCTCGCGCCATGGAAGGGACAGCATGTGCTGCTCGAAGCGCTCGCGCGCCTTCCCGATGTCGGCTGCATCATTGTCGGCGATGCTCTGTTCGGCGAGCAGGACTATGCGGCGCGTCTGCGCACGATGACCGCTGAACTTGGCCTGGTAGATCGCGTGCATTTCCTTGGTCATCGCAACGACGTGCCGAGCTTGATGCAGGCGGTCGATGTGATGGTGCATCCCTCGATCGATCCCGAGCCGTTTGGCCGGACGCTGGTGGAGGCGATGTTGTCGGGCGTGCCTGTCATCGCGACCGATGCCGGCGCCGCGCCGGACATTCTGGAGCGCGGTCGCGCCGGCACGCTGATTCCGTCTGGCGATCCGCGCGCCTTGGCGGCTGCGATCGCCTCCGTGCTGACGACGCCGGAGCAGGTCGCAACGCAAATCGACTATGCCGCGCAGCGCGCACGTGCAGAGTACAGTCTCGGGCGGATGCTCGATACGATCGGGGCGGTCATCACCAAGGTCCGCCTGGGAGCGGTGGCGTGAGCACAAGTCTCGCCGCATCATCGGCCGCACGGCCCTGGCAGTTCCCCGGATGGGGCGTGGCGGTGCTCGTTCTGCTCGGCACTGCCGTGCTCGGCGGCTCGCTCGGCGGCCTGGCGCGGCTTGGTTTCGTGATCGCCTGCGGCGGCGTCGGCTGGTACGCTTGGCGGCAGGGACCGGCCGCGCATCTGCAGGCGGCGCTGATGCTGTTCGCGTTCGCGCCGTTCGTGCGACGAATGGTCGATATTGCCGCAGGCTTTGATCAGCTCGGCCTGATGCTGATCGGACCGCTGGTCGCGATCCTCATCCCCGCGATCCATTTGCCGCGATTGCTGGGGCAGCGCGAGGAGCGGGCAGCCTGGCTCTGGCCGCTCGGCATCGTTGCGGCCTGCGTCGTCTATGCGGGCCTGCTGTCGCTCGCCCAGGCCGATTGGACCAATGCGGCTTCCGGTCCGCTGAAATGGCTCGCGCCGCTGCTCTATGCCGCTGTGCTCATGCTCAGCGCCGATCGCAGCGCACTGCTCGAGGCGGCCGCGTCGGCGTTCCGCATCATCCTCCCCGTCACGGGTCTCTACGCGATCTATCAATATGTCGATCCGCCGGAATGGGATCGCTACTGGATGGAGTTCGCGCCGATCCTGTCGATCGGCCAGCCGGTGCCCTACGGCGTCCGCTCCTTCAGCACCATGAATGCGCCGGCGGTCTATGCGAGCTTCACCGCGACCGGGCTGCTGCTGATCGCCTTCTCGAAGCGGCCGTGGCCCGCCATGCTGCTGAGCCTGCCTGCGGTGCTCGGCTTTCTGCTCTCGATGTACCGCACCGCGTGGATCTCGCTTGCGGTGGGAATCCTGTTCTGTCTCGTGTTCGCGCAGACCCGGCGGCGCGCCGGCATGATCCTGCTCGGCATTGCGGTCGCGGTCGTGCTCGCGGCGACGCTGACGCCGTTCGGCGACGTGGTCGCTGAGCGCCTGTCTTCGCTCGGCGAGGGGACGAAGGACGGCAGCGCGCAGGAGCGGCTCGAGGAATTCATGACGCTGTGGAATCTGCCGGACAGCTCGCTGTTCGGATCCGGCTTCACCATCACTGATGTCGGCTCGGCCGGCGCCATGCCGATCGACGGCATGATCATCACGTGCTGGGTTTCGATGGGCATCGTGGTCGGCGGCGTCTGCCTCGCCGCTTTGCTGTGGGCGATCGGCAATGCGGTTGGCGCTGCGCTGTCGGATCGCACCACGGAGGCCGTCATCGTCGGTGCGCTTGCGCTCGGCGCGCTGGCACAGCTGCCGCTCGCCAACATCACCTCCGGCGAGAGCGGCTTCCTGTTCTGGACCTTTGCTGTCCTGCTGGCGCCGAAGCGGCCGGAAGAGGGGGCCGCATGAACGCGAGCGGCCGGTCATTGCGGCGCTTCAGCGCGCTTCTGATCAGCGGCGCGCTGGCGAGCAAGCTGCTCGGCTTCGCGCGCGAGGTCATGATGGCGCATGTGCTCGGCGCCTCGCTGATCGCCGACGGCTTCCGCTCCGCGACAACGGCCGTGCTGATCCCGCTGGCGTTCCTGCAGAATGAGAGCGTGCCGGCAATCATGATCCCGATGCATCGGGAGGCGCTGCAGGGCGAGAACCCCTCGCGCAACCTCGGCGCGCTCACCGTCGTCATCGCGCTGATCTCAGCCTTGATCATGGTGGCCGTTCTGTTGCTCGGCGAGATCTGGGTCAATGCGATCGTCGGCGGCTTCTCCGTCGAAGGCCGTGAGCTGACCTTGCGCTTCGTGCGCATGATGGCGTTCGGCATGCCGGCGTCTGCCGTCCTCAACGTGCTGGCCGCAGGCGAAATCGCGCTCGGTCGCACCCGGCTGACCAATGTCCGCGCCAGTCTCCTGAACGTTGCCGTGCTCGCCGGCATCGGGCTGCTGATGCTCACGGGCGACGCCTACTTCCTGGCTTGCTCCTTCACCATCGCCTTCAATGCGCTGGCGCTGTGGGGTCTGCATACGATGTGGCGTGAGGGCGTGCTCAGCTTCTCGGGCTTGACTGTGCCGATCATCCTCGCCAAGGCCGCCGACTTCTTCCGCAGATTGCGCGTGCTGCTCGCGCTGCCGCTCGCCGAGCAGGGCAATATCTGGATCGAACGGCTCACGGCGTCGCGGCTGACCACTGGCGCGGTGGCTTCGCTCGACTATGCGCGATCGCTGACCGAGAGCGCGCTGCTGCTGATCAGCCAGCCGCTCGGCATGGCCGTGCTCTCGCATCATGCGCCCCGCGATCCGCGCAGCCAGCTCGATGCACTGCTTCGGCCGTTATTGGCCTTGACCTTGCCGGCGTCTGCGTTCCTGCTGATGTTCGCGACCGACATCGTGCGGCTGATCTATTTCCGCGGCGCCTTCGGCGACGAGGCGCTGCTCCTGACCTCGCATGCACTGAAAGGGATTGCCTGCGGCGTCTGGGCCGCGACGCTCGGCTGGATTCTGATCCGCCTGCTCAACGGCGCCGGCCGCAACGGTGCGGCCGCGCTGATCATCGTGTGCGGATACCTCGTCAATATCGGCTTCAACCTGCTCGCCCCACTGTTCGCGCCCGGGCCCGCCGCCGGCATGCAGCTGCTTGGCATCGGTGAGGCGCTCCGCAGCATCGTTCTCCTGCTCGGCGTGGTGCTCGTGCTCGGCGAGCGCAGAAAGATCCTGACGCTGATCGGCACCGCGCTGGTGCCGGCCCTGCTGATGATGGCGCTGGGGCAACTGATTCAGAGTTCGGTCGCCGGCTTGCTGCCGCGTCTGCTGGTCGGCGGCTGTGCCTATCTTGTTTGCCTTGCTCTCGCCTTAGCTCTTTTGATGCCGACGGCACTCGGCATTGCGCTCAGGCAGATCCGGAGATTATCCAACGTGAAGGGGCAGTTGAGTTGAGCCTCCTAGCTGTTGCGACCACAAAGGCCATGATGGCCTCCAGCGCCTTCGTCCTGCCATTCACCAAGGCGGCCGATCGGGTGCTGGGCCCGCGCGGCTGCTTTTTGACTTTCCATCGCGCCGCTCCGTCTGAGGTGTGGGAGCGGCTGCCGAACCGCGACTTCCATCTCGACCTCGGCTTTCTCGATCAGTTCCTGACCTACCTGCGCGCCCAGCGCTGGGACGTCGTGACCGTCAGCGAGGGGCTGCGTCGCGCGGCCGATCGCCATGATCACAGCCGCTACGTCAATTTTTCGATCGATGATTGCTATCGCGACAGCTTCGAAAGCGTGGTGCCGCTGTTCCGCCGGCACAATGTGCCGATCACGCTGTTCGTGACCACGGGAATTCCCGACGGTACGCTGCCGCTGTGGACGGCCGGGCTCGAGGACGTGCTACTGCATCGTGACCGCGTCGATGTCGACGGCGAAAGCCTCGCGCTCGGCACGCCCGAACAGCGGCGCGGCGCGTTTGCGCGCATCGCTGCGTCCTGGGATGGTCCCGACGCGGGCAGGCTTTACGCCGATTTCTGCGCGGCCAACGCCATCGATATCGAGACGATGCATTGGAAGCATGCGATCTCCTGGGACATGCTGCAGGAGCTGGCACAGGATCCGCTGGTCGAGATCGGCGCCCACACCGTGACGCATGCGCGAATTTCGGCGGTGACTGCTGAAACGGCCTTGGCCGAGCTGTCCCGGTCGCGCCGCCGCCTGAGCGAGCGGCTCGGCATCGAGGTGCAGCATTTCGCATTTCCATACGGCCGCGCGACCGATTGCGGCCCGCGCGAATTCGCGCTGGCGTGCCAGGCGGGATTCGCCAGCGCCGCAACGACGCGCAAGGGGCTGCTGCGTCACGGGCAGGATGCGTTCTCGTTGCCGCGCAACACCATCAATGGCGCGCATCGTCATCTCGCGGCCATGGAAATGCATCTCACCGGCCTGAGCGGCACGGCAGCCAGGGTGGTTGGCCGTGTCTAGTCGCGCGCGCTTACGAATCGTGTCGATTGCGCATCCGGCCGCGAGCAGCGAAGCCGGACGTCTGCGCTACCGCCATCTTGCGGCCAAGGCCAACATCGACCTGCACCTGGTGATGCCGGCCATCTGGAAGGAGTTCGGTCGCACCATCGTCGCCGAGCCGCCGCGTGCCGACGGCTTCTCTGTCCATGTGCTGCCGATCCGTCTGCCGCGGGCCGGCCCGATGAAATGGTACCTGCACTTCTATCCTGCGCTGCGGCGGCTGCTGGCCGAGATCGATCCCGACGTGATCCATTTGTGGGAGGAGCCGTGGAGCATCGTCGCGCTCCAGGCGCAGCTCTCGCGGCGCCGCGCGGCCGTCGTGCTCGAGGTCGATCAGAACATCCTCAAGCGACTGCCGCCGCCATTCGAGACCATCAGGCGCTTCGTGCTTGCACGCACCGACCACATCCTGTCGCGCAGTCTAGATGCGACATCAGTGGTGCGCGCGCGGGGGTATGCCGGGCCGGTGACGCCGATCGGTTACGGCGTCGATCTCGCGACCTTTGTGCCCAACGCCGAGCCGGTCAGCACGCCGCGGACCCGGCCGCTCACGATCGGCTATGTCGGCCGGCTGGTCGAGGAAAAAGGGTTAGACGACGCGTTGGAGGCGATCGCGCACAGCGCGGCGCCCGTCGTGCTCGACATCATGGGCGAGGGTCCTGACGACGCGCGGCTGCGCCAGCGCGTCGAGATGCTTGGGCTTGCTGATCGCGTGACATTCCGCGGTTGGGGTCCGCCGCAACAGGTCGCCGCCTTTCTGCAGAGCCTCGATGCGCTGGTGCTGTTGACCCGCACCACCAACGTGGTGCGCGAGCAGTTCGGGCGGGTGATCATCGAAGCCCAGGCCTGTGGCATTCCGGTGATCGGATCGACCTGCGGCGCGATTCCCGACGTCGTCGGCGACGGCGGCTGGATCGTGCCGGAGCACGATCCGGATAGCTTGCGCCGGCTGCTCGATATGCTGGCCGCCGACCCCGCCATGCTGCGGGCGAAGGCATCCGCGGCGCGCGCCAACGTGTTGTCGCGCTTCACCTATGATGCGGTCGCAACCGCGATCGAGACCGCTTGCCGCGCCGCGGCCAGCGACAGGGAGGCCACGCGTGTCAAGCCGCTGCAGCCGCTCGGCATCGGTCGTCCGTCGTAATCTGCAAGCGC
The DNA here is from genome assembly GCF_051167795.1 of Bradyrhizobium sp. HKCCYLS1011. Lineage (NCBI taxonomy): Bacteria > Pseudomonadati > Pseudomonadota > Alphaproteobacteria > Hyphomicrobiales > Nitrobacteraceae > Bradyrhizobium > Bradyrhizobium sp. HKCCYLS1011. The sequence goes on from NZ_JBNPTT010000004.1 coordinate 651,028, forward strand.
CGGCATTGCCGATGTGAGGCCGATCAGTGCGACGTCGCTCTCAACAGCTGCTGATCAGTACGGTCCTGTTGGGGCTGGTTTTGCCGGTCGCGACACGGACGGCCTTCGCGAACGACATGATCGGGCTGCGGCTGCGCGACCGCGTCGGCGGTGGCAATCTTGTGACCCATCTCGCTGGCCAAAGCGCCCAGCTCTACCAGGCCCTGCATGGGGTCGGCGCCGGAATGGGCCGGATGGACTCCTATGGCTGGCGGACGCGCGAGCGCGTGCCGACGCCGCACGATTTCGACGCGGCGATGCGGGAGGCCTATGCCAACGGCATCACGCCGGTGATCCTGCTGGAATACGAAGGCAGCTATCAGTTCCTCGATCCGCCGCAGCCGATCGGCTCCTACCAGGATTGGTTCGCTGCCGGCCAGGCGATGGCGCGGCGTTTCCGGCCCAACGGTGATTGGGGCCTGGAGAACGGCATCGCCAATTTCGGTGCCACGATCTTCATGGCGATCAACGAACCGGACGTGCAGGCCACGATCCCGCAAAAGGCCTATCATGACGCGCTCGCCGGCCTCGCCGACGGCGTCCATAGCGTCGATGCCGGCTTGCGCGTGGTGCCCGGCGGCTTCGCCACCTGCAACTCGCATGGCGATGCGAAGTTGCGCGGCTATGGACCTGCAATCGCCGACCTGCTCGAGGACGGCCGCCTCGACGGCATCGACCTCCATACTTACTACACGGATCGCTGGTATCCGATGACGCGCGGCCGCGCCTTCTCGGTGCAGACGTGCTTCGATCGTATCAAGCAGGCGATGGGCCTAAAGCGTGACGTCAATTTCTACACCACCGAATTCAATGTGGCGCGAGCCGGCGCCTGGGAGGAGGCCGACGTCGCGGCAAGACTGTTTCTGAGCGCGGTGTGGGACCAGATCGCCGTGGTCGGCAATGACGGTCATTCGCCGCGCATGATCCTGGCCTTCCCATGGAATCTCGGCGATACGCCGCGCGTCGACGGCCCGCATTATGCGATGGCCAAGGGCGAAAATCCGTGGGTGCCCGAGGCGCGCGGGCGCGTGTTCGAGACGGTGCTGAAGCTGGCCGGCGACATGAGGATCACATCGATCGACCGCACGCGCGGGCTCTATCGGCTGTCCGGTCCGGACGCCGAGCTGATCGTCTGGCAGAACATCGCCGGATGGACCGGCAGGCCGGGCCGCGCCGTCGAGATCGAGCTGCCGGAATGGGCGACGCGGATCGAGGTCTGGGGCTGGGATGGACTGCGGCGCGCCCTGCCTGCGACGGGCGGCCGCTTTGTGGTCGACGATCTCAATGAGAACGAGACCTACATGATCCGCGTGCCGCGACGCTAGAGCGGCCGGTTCGTCGTAAATGTCTGGTTATCAGGATCAGGACAAGTGGCGGGTGCTGCGCAAGCTTGGATTAACGCAAACATCAGCGCCGGGAGTGATTGCGCACGAAAGATCGGCATCTTTGATTAGAATTGCTGATAACGCCGTAGTCCGTCGGTGATGTCAGCGGAATCGAATTGAGCGCCACTGCAATGCAACTCGCTCGTGGAGCAGATAGCGCCGATGGCGCGCAGAGGTCGCGCGCAGGCGTCCGCGTGCGCGAGATCGCGCAAGCCGATCTCGCCGCGATCGCCGCGCTGTTGTGCCGCGGCTTTCCGTTCCGCGACGAACACTATTGGCTGCGCGGCCTGCAGCGCCACGCAGCGCGGCCGCGCCCGCAGGCCTATCCGGCATTCGGCTATTGCCTCGACCAGGGCGGCACGCCGGTTGGCGTCATCCTCCTCTTGTATTCCGAGGTGCTTGCGGGGCGTGAGACGATCGTCCGGTGCAATGTCTCGAGCTGGTATGTCGAGCCCGCGTTTCGCGCCTTCAGCTCGCTGCTGGTGCGGGCGGCGACCCGCGACAAGAGCGTGACCTATTTCAACATCACGCCGGCGCCGCATACTTGGCCGCAAGTCGAGGCGCAGGGATTTCAGGTCTATTGCCGCGGGCAGATCTATGCGGCGCTGACGCTGTCGAAGCCCGTGCCGCGCGCCAGCGTGCAGCTGTTTGCTGACGGCGAGAGCGCGGGGCTTTCCGACTTCGAGACCGACGTGTTGCAGCGGCATGCCGGGTTCGGCTGTTTGAGCCTGGTGGTGCATGACGGTGTGGACCGCCATCCGTTCGTGTTTCAGAGGCACCTCGTGAAGAAGGTCGTGCCGGTATATCGGCTGCTCTATGCCCGGGAGATCAGCGATCTCGTGCGCTTTGCCGGCAATATCGGTCGCTTCCTGGCGCGGCGCGGCGGTCTCTTGGTCCGCTTCGATGCGAACGCGCCCGTGCCTCGCCTGGCCGGCTGGTACTCCGAACGGCGCGGCCGCAAATACGCCAAGGGCCCGCATCCGCCGCGGCTCGGCGATCTCGCCTTCACCGAAGCTGCGTTGTTCGACGGCTGACGCCTGCGGGTTGCATCTCGGTCGGCCTTGTTCAGCTCGCCGCAAGGCATGTTGCGGGTGTCTGCTCGGCCAGTGCGCATAGCCCGATCGCCTGTTCCTTGCCGCGCAGGTGGACGAGCCCAAGTGAGCGCGCGGCAATGCCGGCTGGAAGCTTGAGGCGATCGAGAAGTTCGGCGGAGGCGATCACCGATTCGCCACGGTCGCGGCAGGCATCGACCAGGCGTGCCGCAGTGTTCAGCGTGTCGCCGAGCAGCGCGATTTCCTTCTTGATCGATCCCATTTCGCCCGCAACGACCGGCCCGCAATGCAGACCGGCGCGAACCTGCGGAGTCATGCCGAAGGCGCGCTCGTAGTCCGCGCCGTGCGCGACCAGCCGATCGCGCGCAGCGAAACAGGCACGCACGCAGGCTGCGTCCTTCAGCCCCCGGGCCAGCGGCCAGGTGGCGATCAATTCGTCGCCGACATATTTGTGGATCTGTCCACCGCGCAGCACGATCGGCCCGCTGAGATCGGTCATGAGCCGGTTCAACAGCATATGGAACTTGACCTCGCCAAGTCGTTCGGCAGCCGCGGTCGAGTTCTTCATGTCCATGATCAGGAAGATGCGCTGTTCGACCCGAGGCCGATGGTAGCGTCCCGTCATGAAGGACAGCAGCACGTTCTGGCCCAGAAGACCGTTCACCTCGAACAGAAAGGTGATCACAAAAGTGGCGCCGAAGCAGAACAGGATATCGTCGCCCGAGATGCTGACCACACGGGCCGGCGGACGGTTGGGCACGAGCAGTTGCCCGACGGCGATGGCCAGCAAGAACACCAGCAGATAGACGACAGAGCGCACCGCGACGGTGACCATGAATGGCGTGCGCGCAAGCGGCGATCCGGGTGCCTGCAGGACGAACAAGCCGAGCCAGCTCACGGCGGCGCCAATGATGACGCCGCTCACGGCGCCTCGGAGCAGGCCGCGCAACGGAAAGCCGACGGTCGTCGCATAGCTGTAGCCGGCGCCGACGACCGCGCCGATCACGACGAAGCTCAGGATCCTCGGCAATTGGAGACGTATCCGCTCGTCGACCACCATGACCCATCTGCCAAAAGGAACGGGCGTGAATGGCCGATCTTAGCAGACCGGCAGGGGAGCGGACACCGTCGGATAGGCGAATGCGGCCGCGACCATGCTCTGCATCCCGCGGAGCGCGGTGCCCAGCGAGACGGAGCGATCAACGACGCAGTGGGCACGCGCTTTGCGTTTTGCCCACCCTGCGCGTTGGTGACGCTGAGCTACTCCGCCGCCTCGCTGCTCGCCTCGATCAGCAGCACGTCGAGGCTCTCGATCTCCTGCATGGCGCGGCCGGCGATGCCTTGGAGATCGCCATAGAGGCCGGCGGTGGAGTCGAGCACGCCGCGGAGCTGCTCCTCGCGCTTGGCCCACAGCCGCATCATGGTCTTGCGCTCGCGATCGAGATCGGACTGCATCTCGGTGAAGCGCTCGACGATCGCGTCGATCCGGTGACGGAATCTGGGACCGGTGAGATAGGCATAGACCAGCTCCATCTTGCTCTGCTGGCCCTCCTGGGCCAGCCGGCTGCTGGCGAGATCGATCAGCGACTGCCGCAGTGCCAGCGACAGCGGAACCGCAAAGCGCGGCTCCGCCACCCAGACGCCGTCGATCAGGTCGAAACCGTCGACCCCCTTGGGCAGGGCGGTCGAGATGATCATCGCGATCTCGGCTTTCGCGGCGCGCTGATCGTCACGCAGCTTGGCGAGCCAGCCGTCGCTCCAGTTCTTGGTGCGCTTGGATTCCCACAGGATCGTGCCGCAGGGCTGGCCGTTCGGCGCGACCACCCGGTGCAGCACGTCGCCGCCAAATTCGCCCTTGGGCACCGGCTCGATCAGGTCGCGGGGAAAGCGCGCGCGCAGCTGTGATTCCAGCGCGATCTCCAGCGTCTCGCCCTGCAACTGCTGCGAGCCCTGTTCGGCCTTGCGGCGCAGCTCCTCGATCTGGCGCTGCATGCCGGCGATCTGGGTTTCCTTCTCGGCGACCTTCGCCTTCAGCCCGTCCTCCGCCTCGAGCCGCGCCTTGTCGCGTACGGCCGTGAGTCCCTCCTGCACCTTCTTCTCGACCGTGAGCTCGAGCTCGCGCCTTGCTTCGTCGAGCTCGCGCTGCTTGCGCAGCATCTCGGCCTGCGCCTTCTGCGCCTCGGCCAGCTTGGCGTCCTGGCTGGCGAGAGCCTGCTGCAGCTCGGCCAGTTTCTGGTCGCGATCGCCGATCTCATCCGCCAGCGCCTGGCGGGCTTTCGCGGCCTCAGTCTGCGCGATCGCCGCCCGCTCGGCCTTCAGCCGGCTCGCCACCTGCTCCTCGACCGCAGCGCGCGCCTTCGCAAGCTCATCCTGCGCCTTTTTCAGAACCTGCTCGCGACGGCCGAAATCGGCTTCTTTCGCAGCGAGCTGGGCCTGGAACCTGCGCCGCGTCTCCTCGATCAGCGGCGCCGCAAGCTGCTCCGTCAGATGGATTTGGGTGCGACAATTCGGGCAGACGATCTGGGGATCGGTCACGATGCGAATCCTGTGGTCATTGGCTAACGAGTCTATCGCGCGAGTCGGCGTCGTTTAACCCCATGTCCAGCCTGAACTCCCAAGGAGTTGTGGACGATGCGGCGGTTTTGACGGCGTGCGGCTTGTTCCAGGGCCGAGAATCCCTCCTGCGGCAGCCGGCGAATCGCGGCGCAAGCAAGGTCAGGGCTTGCGGACGGTGGCGCTGGACTCCAGAGTCCGTGAAGTCCACTGCAGCGATGTGGTGCGAGTTTGGGAGCACAAAGCGCATGCGTCTGTTGATTCTCGGCGGCAGCCAGTTTCTTGGGCGGGCGATCGCGGCTTATGCTTGCGCAGCCGGTCATGAGGTCACCTGCGCTGCGCGCGGGCTGTCAGGCCCGATTGCGGCAGGCGCCCGCCTGGTCGTCGTCGATCGAGATGTCGTCGATGGTTTGGCGCCGCTGGTCGATCAGGACTTCGATGCCGTGGTGGATGTCTCACGCCATCCGGGCCAGGTGCGTCGGGCGGTGGCCGCGCTGAAGCCGCGCGCCGCGCACTGGACCTTCGTCTCAACCGTCAGCGTCTATGCCGACAACCGTACGCCCGGGCAGCGCGCGGACACCGCTCCGTTGCGCGAACCGACCGCGCCGGATGTCGAGCACAGCAGCGAGGCCACCTATGGCGCCGCCAAGCTGGCCTGTGAGCAGGCGGTCGGCGAGGACGCGTTTATCTGCAGGGCGGGTCTCATCGTCGGTCCGGAGGACCCGACCGGGCGGTTCAGCTACTGGCCGGCGCGGCTCGCCAGGGGCGGCGAGGTGCTTGCGCCGGGAGCGCCCGACGATGCCGTCCAGTTCATCGACGTGCGCGACCTCGCGCGCTGGATCGTCCACGCCGCTGAAGTCGGCCTCACGGGCATCTATGACGGCATCGGGTCGACGATGACGCGCGATGCGTTGTTGGTGGAATGCGCAGCGGCGGTCGGTGCCTCCTGCACCTTCACCTGGGCCGATCGTGCCTTCCTCGAGGCCCACGATGTCAGGCGATGGGCAGGCCCGCGATCACTGCCATTGTGGTTGCCGCTGCCGGACTACGCCGGCTTTGCCACCCGCGACACCACGCCGGCCCGCAACGCCGGACTGCAGGCGCGGCCGCTGGCCGAGACCGCGCGGGATACGTTGGCCTGGCTGCGTCAGGCCAACAGCCACGTCGATGGATTAACCATCGACGAGGAGCGCGGCGTGCTGGCCGCCTGGCATGCGAGGCGCGGAGCGACGGCGACATGATCCAGCGCCGCCCGATGCCTACCTGATCGTTGAAAATCCAGACTGGCATCCCGCTTGCTGATCTCGGGGCAGGGGTCACGGAGTGGTTCGTGACCTGTGCCAAAGCCGGACAATCGAGGTCAATGACATGATGCCTTTGCTCCGTTCCGCGACAATCGACCAGCCGACGTTCAACGATGCCACGCGCGTCCGCGGTCTCATCGACAGCCTTAGGGTTAATCTCGAGGCTATGACTGCCGACATCGAGGCCGAGGAGCGCAAGAGCCAGATCTCCGATGTCGCCGCAATCAGCTATCCGATCCTCGCCAGGTCGCTGCGTGCGCGCCGTGACAATCTGGAAGCGACCATCAATCTGCTGTCGCAATCGCTCGCGCGTTTCGAGGGGTGATCGAAATCTAGCAGGCTGACTCCAGGCGGCGGCAGGCAAGGCCGACGGTCGGCTTTGCCAGTCGGCGTGCCATATCGTTAATGCAGTGGAGCAGATCTGCTGACACTGAGTTCTTCGCATCCTGGCTCGCTTCGGACCTTCCGGTCCGTGCGCGCATGCCCGCTCGCAGGGATGAACCGGAAGATCTCAGTCGGAGCGCCGCAGGGTCGATATGGGTCCAACAAGTAGACGTAAAGGCATTGTTTGCAAAGGTCTGCGTCGGGCAACAACGAACTCATACATCGCAGCAAAAATCTCTTTTCGCTCACTTCGTTGGCGCGCGCGAGCCAGGCGACTGGCAACGCCGGTTTGACGACCCAATCCCGCTGCCCGATGGGAGTTCTCCCGATCGGATCGCCGTTGAGAGAGCCGGAGAACGGCTGCACGTCAGGCGGATCGCGGCCGGTCCCGAAGGTCGCGCAAACGCCGCCCTTGTTCTGACCGTGTGTGACATCACACGCCGATCGCCGAAGCGTGATTGCGCCGGCCCTGCGCGACGGAATGCCAACGCCTAAGTGTCAGTCATATCGATGAATAGCACATTGGCAGCAACAAGAGGATCGCATGACCAGCTTGAAATTTTTGGGCGTGACGCTCGGTCTTTCCGCGCTCCTCGCGACGCCCGCCTCGGCATGGCCGGCAGCCTCGGAGCCCGCGGCGGCCGCAGCGGCGGACCCGACCTTCTCCATCTATTCGAACGATGGGCGCGGATACTCCGCGTACGGGATGGTCTCGCAGGTACCGTTCGGCGAAGCGTCGGGGCCGCATAGGTCAGTACGGCCGCATCACCGAAATCACGCAGCCAGCGTCAAGCGCTACTGAAGGGCTTCGAAATCACCGGCCTTCCCGATGCGGGCCAAGGCACGCCGTGCATAGGCCGAAGCCTTGTCGGGCGTCGAGACCCATCTCAACATCAGCTGCATTCATTTGCACCGGCTCGCCGATGATCCGGCACAGCTCGACAGCCCAGGCATCGAGCACCTCGCCCTTTTTCGCTACCCAGGCGCGCGTGGCGACGTTGTAGACTTTGCGGGCGACGGCTGGCAGCGGCTTGCCGTTCTGCGCGCGCTCAGACCGTCCGTGGTCTGCCATGCTTCAGACAGCCGACATGCTGGCTGAGCCGCTGAATAGCCGCCTCGGGCCAACAGACGACATCGGAGGCTTAGCCTGATATGAGAGGCGGCCGACCGAGGCGACTTCGTTGCGAGAGGCATGAATGGCTAAACTTGGAGATTCGGTTAGCGGCGCACTCCGCACGCTCGGCTTCTGGCTGGCAAACGGAACTGTCGGTTATCCGCTTCTAGAGGGTATCGATTATTCCTGCATATTCCGAGAACCATCGGCGCTCGAAGCAGCCATGGCTATTTATGCCAACGTCCTACGCATGGATGAGTCGGGTCAGGTGCTGAACGCCAGAGCCGCAGAGAGACGGGCTGCCCAGTGGATTCGCAGGTACGTCGATCCGACATACGTAGTCGATCCGCCATTTGAAAGCTGGGAAGTTGCCCTACATGAGCCTCCGGGTCGTGCCGACAAAGACCCTGACGCAGAATTAGGCCAATGATCGCTGCCGTCGCTTTCGCCGGATGTCCGCTTTGGGCCCATTGTCAGACGTCAGAACAGGTCAGCGACACCGCCTGATCACTGCGTGACTCGACCAAGAGCCGAGGCCAGATCTATTGCCGATCGGATTCGCTACTGTCAGCCACGACAATGCGAACCGATAATTTGATCTGCATCTCGCCAAGCTGGCCGAGCAGTTTGGGCTTAAAAGTTTCCTGGGGCCACGCGCCCCCGATCCTCCACATGACCCTAAACTCGATGGAGCCGCCGTCGGCGACGAATTGCTGCAGGTATCGATGTGCCGGGCTCAGCTGCTGGATCAGGCCCGATAGGCATCGGGCGAGACCGATATCGTCGGAATCGCCGGCGGCTAAAACCTTCATCCAACAATTTTCTTGGTGAAATCCTCCCAGCATGGCTCCGTCAGGCGATGTTCGCGCATGACCTTTGCTCCAGTAGCGATCTGGATCCAACGTCAGCGCGCCCGACACGTCATCCGGCTGCCGCTTCGGATGCGTCAGCACCAATTTGACGGTGTATCCTGATGGTGTCAAAGCGTACCCCCGATTTCCGATCTGAAGCACATGCGGAAAGGCCCGAACGATGGTCGCACCAACAGCCTTAAGACTAGGTCTGCTGCCATCACGCATATCATTGGCGCGCTTCATCTCTCGGACAAGATCATCGACGACTTGCGACAACGAGCGACCGTCGCTGGTTGTCAATGACTTCCGAACCTGTCGCGCGTGCCAAGGCAATAGCACAGATCAAAATTTTAAACGGAAGCCAAGCAACAAACAAACTTACATACCACGGCACGTCGTTAGTCATACTCGAACTCTCCACCGTCTTTAGAAAAGTCTCAAGATGCTCACCGAGCACACTTATCGTCGCAACTATGCCGCAACCATTAAGGGTTTCGCTCCAGCACAGTGTATAGCGTTGTTCAAATTGAGCCGACTTGGTCATATTTCGTCTGTAGGATGTCCGCTCAGGCTCAAAAGCGGCCTATCAGTCGCCCGACTGCTTACTTCCGGTCGAGGCTCGGAAGCCGACATCGCTGGTGCAGACCGGAAGGTCCGGGACGGGCCCAGGCTGTGTGAAAACGTTCTATTTAAAGTGATTCGCGCGGTAAGATTCTCGGCGATTTCGCGGGGAATCTGATGAAGCGCTTTGTCGAAGGGGCTGCTCGCGGGCAGAGCACACTGTTTCCGGCATCTCTCGATGACTATGTGGCCGAGGATAACCCGGTGCGAGTGGTCGACGTGTTCGTCGATGGTCTCGATCTCGACAAGCTCGGGTTCGTCGGGGTTCAGCCATTCGATACCGGCCGGCCGAGCTATCACCCCGGCACTATGCTCAAGCTCTACATCTACGGCTACCTTAATCGGATTCCGTCTAGCCGACGCCTGGAGCGGGAATGTCATCGCAATGTCGAGATGATCTGGTTGACCGGGCAGCTGGCGCCGGACTTCAAGACCATCGCGGACTTCCGCAAGGACAATGGCAAGGCCATTCGTGAGGTCTGTCACAAGTTCGTTGCGCTTTGCCGCAAGCTTGATCTGTTCAGTGAAGCGAGCGTTGCCATCGACGGATCAAAGTTCAAGGCTGTCAACGCGCGGGACAAGAACTTCACCGAGGCCAAGATGAAGAGGCGTCTCGAGCGGATCGATGAGAGCATCGCCCGCTATCTATCTCAGCTTGAAGCCGCCGATCGGCACGGCGACGCCGTGCCGGAAGCGAAGGTTGAGCGGCTGAAGGGCAAGATCGAGAAGCTTAAGGAAGAGATCGTTCGACTCAACGCGATCAACGCCGAGATGATGAAGAGCGAGGACAAGCAGATCTCACTGTCCGATCCTGACGCACGCTCGATGGCGACAAGCGGCAAGGACACCGGCATCGTTGGCTACAATGTGCAGATCGCCGTTGATACGCAGCATCATCTCATTGTGGCTCACGATGTGACCAACGTGGGCAGCGACCGTCACCAACTTTCTAACATGGCCGGGCAGGCTCGTGCCGAGATGGCTGTCGAGACGCTCGAGGTTGTTGCGGATCGCGGCTACTACGACAGCGAAGAACTTCGCGCCTGTGAGCAGGCTGGCGTCACGGTCACATTGCCGAAACCGCTGACCTCAGGCGCGAAAGCCGCCGGCCGCTTTGGCAAGCAGGACTTTGTCTATGTTGCGGCCGAGGACGTCTATCGCTGTCCTGCCGGAGCACGGCTCACCTACCGCTTCACTAGCCAAGAAGATGGTAAGATGCTGCGTCGTTATTGGACAATCGCTTGCGGAGGCTGCGCGCTCAAACCTCAGTGCACGACTGGCCCCGAGCGGCGCATCGCCCGTTGGGAGCACGAGGCCGTGCTGGAGAAGGTTCAGCGGCGGCTCGACCAAGACCCCAACAAGATGACCTTACGCCGTCAAACGGCCGAGCATCCGTTCGGAACCATAAAGGCCTGGATGGGGGCGACGCACTTCCTGATGCAAAGACGACATAAGGTTGCGACCGAGATGGCGCTGAATGTGCTCGCCTACAACATGAAACGCGTCATAGCAATTCTGGGTTGCCGAACACTGCTGGAGGCGATGCAGACGTAAGGGATCTTTGCACGCCCAGATCGGCGGCCTTCAGGTTCAGAAGCTTCTCGTCGCGCATCCGAACCGTCCAAATGGAGCCGCCGCCGGACTTCCGACCCGCACAAAGAGGTTCTCACACAGCCTGGGCCAGAAGCTGACATCGGTCTGGCTCTTAGCAGGGTGTTTCCGCCATTTCCGGCCACAGTGATCGTTCTGCCTGATATAGAAGAACGTCCAACTATGAAGGCAACTAGGATGCTCAATGTTGCGACGCGCAAAGATTTATATCGGAGCGACGGTACGGGAAGCGATTATCGCGGCGCTACATCATAACAACGCTGGCATTTGCTTCGAGCAAGATAACCCTGAAGTTGTCGCCGATTGGCGTCAAGGCTCGGGACTTGCGGTCGCGCTACGCTCGGCTTTGGAGCGTTTCTCCGCACAAGAACGCAATCTCCGCAGCTACAAAAAAAAACAGAATGGCCCAGCTATCGGGCCTCAAATTCTCGCTCTGTCCGCACGTTTGAAGCCGCTTATCTCTGCATTAGCATTCAAGCATTAGATGAGGCGGAGTTTTTCTATGATGCCGAAGCCTACCCTAGGGGTGAAGAGGACATTGCGCTCGATGTCACGCTGAATCGGCATGGGCCTAACGAAGAGATCGACCGAAAACTCTTGAAGCTGTTCAACGCCTGCCTTGACTGGCCGAAATACGAACGACTGGCTGGGAGCCGTTGGTCTTGAGCTCGAAGGTTCGCTTCGGGGCCAACAGCGGACGTCGCGGCTGGCAATCCCTCAAATGAGCTGATCGAGATTGATCCACTCCAGGCGGGACCACCGCGATGGTCGGAGTGATTGCGTGGCAACTGCTGGGTCTGGCACGCCTCCATACCCCCCGCATGCATGGGGTTGGGGGGGCATGCATGCAGGGGGCGTTGGCTCAGCACGCGCCCTCCTCACCGCGTCGCGTACTCAGCCCTGCGGTCGATCATGTCGATTTCGGAATCGTGGCGCCATTGTCCTCAGGGGCAATCGACATTCGGCGTCGCCGCGCCTCAAGAATCCGCGATTTTGACAGATGAGGTTGAGAATGAATATTCCGGATCGCCTGTTCACCGTTGCCATCGTTTTGATAGGTTCGGTCGCAATCGCCTTGCTGACAATGAGGCTATTTCCAGTTTGAGACGTTGCCGCGACGAAGTTTGTTGAACCATGCCCCTACGCCATGCCCGAGGCGAGCGGGCGGCCCATTCGTTCGTGTTGCGCCCAGTCGTCGGCAAATGAGCGAGCGCGGTCGGCGCGCATGTGTCGATGCGCTGTCCCAACCGACAAAATCAGTTGCACCGAAGAACGAATTTCATCTGCGCATTCAACCCGATCACCCCTGTCCAGACCTCGCGCGAAAAATATTCCTGTTTCTATTTTTCAGAAATCGTGGTTGTCTATCGCCATCCCGCCTCGATGAAGAGGGACGTACGCGTCGTCACGATACGTGGAGTGCGGGGAGCGGTGGCCGCGATGGCGTCGGGCGCGTTCTGCGCAAGACGACCGATGCTGTTGCGGACGGCCAAGCCGTGTGGTCCTGACACCCCGACGCTGGTGTCCGTGAAGACCATCGCGCAGGGAAGGCCGGGTCGTCCGGCTGAACCTGTGGTACCTGCCGCCTGCATTTTCTTTCGCAGGCGGGCCACGGGCCTCAGTCGAGGTCCGGCCTTCCCTGCGCCCTCTCGTTGCGAGAGGGGTCTATCTCCACAGCTCGGGCGCCATGCGCTGCGAGGAGGCGGAGTCATGTCCGTGCTATCCCATGCTGTCGCGCGTTGCGCGGCCGATCTCCATCTCGCATCGCTTGACCGGTGCGAACGATCGCCTGTCAAGTTCGAACTCATGTCCTTTTCGCTGATCCACACCCGGCGCTTCGTATTACCTCCAGTTAGACAGCTGTCACATTTGCGAGATACGACAGCGGGAGCCCCCGATGGCAAGCGAGCCGCTTCGGCAGGAGCATCGTCTGACCGCACAAGTCATGCATAACGAAAACCAGAACGGCGCCTCGCTGTCATGACAGGACTTCACTTCCGCGCCAAAGACCTGCACGCCAGGGTCGGCATTGTGGCGCTGCCATCGACCAGACGGCTCGCCGGTGATGAAAACCTCGCCGGGCGAGCGGCGCGGCTGGAGCAGGGGCGGGACACAGGCCGTCGCCCGCCATTCGCAGCCATCCGCACGTGCAAGCGCCTGCTCGCAGCAGTCCAGGGCTTGGCGGCGGTGATCGGGATCTCCGCCGCAGCCGCGGAGAACGCGTCAGCTCCGAACGTGAAGCAGGTGCTGATCGCCTTTCATATTCCGTCGCAGCCGCTTGCCAATGCTCTGCAGATCTATGGCGAAAAGGCCGGCGTTCAGGTGCTGTATGAGAGCCATTCCGCGGTCGGGCGCACGTCGGCCGCCGTCGAAGGCAACTACACGCCCACAGAAGCGCTGACGATGCTCTTGAGCGGAACCGACCTGAAGGTTCAATACGCACGCCCGAACGCCATCACGCTGGCGTCTCGAAACACGCCATCCGATCTCGGCGTGATGGGCACCCCTGCGGCCACGGAACTCTCATTGGGCACGTTGCGGGTGCGTGCAACCGATGAGGCGGAGGATGTCGGCCGGCTGCATGATTACAGCGAGAGCCTGCAGGCTGATATCCAGAAAGTGCTGCACAACAATTCCGGCACTCGCGGCGGCAACTATCGCGCCACGCTCGATCTGTGGATCGACCCGCTGCGCATCATTCAGCGGGTCGAACTGGTCCGCTCGACCGGCAATCAGGATCGCGACGCGGCGGTCGAGGCGGCGCTGCGCGGCTTCGCGGTCAGCCGGCCGACGCCGGCGCGCGCGCCGCAGCCGGTCCGTGTCGTCATCGTCGTGAGGTCGATGCAATGAAGAGCAATGCCGGATTTGGACGGGATGACAGCCGCGCCATGTCCGCCGCCCCCTTTGTCGTCCCTGCGGGGAGCGAGACCTGGACCCAAAGCGAGGCGCTCAAGCTGGTGCTGGTCCCGACGGTTGCCACCTTGCTCTACGTCGGCGGCATCTATTGGATCCGTTCGCAATTGGCGGCCGAGCCTTCGGGCCGCGAACGAAGCGCAATGATCCAGGTCCAGCTGCTGCCCCGGCCGTCGCCGGAATCCATCCCCGTTGCTGCGACCGAGGAGCCCTCGGCCGGCGATGTGGCTAATCGCCTTGATCATTCGATCAGCGACGCGGATGCCGCCACGGTCGATCTCGCCGCCTTGACGCCGATCAAGCCATCGGGGCCGACCGAGCGTCCGGCGCCGGGAGCCGCCGCTCTGCCGGCACCGATCGACGCGCCGCCAAGCGGGGTCACCGCGCGTTTTCAACAGACGTTGCTGCGTCATGTTGCCCGCTATCAGCGTTATCCGAAGACCGCACGCTCGGCGCGGCTGCACGGCGCGGTTGATGTGCTGTTTTCGATGCGCCGGGACGGCACCCTGCTCGGGGTCTGGATCAAGACCAGCTCCGGCCAGGCCCTGCTCGACAAGGAGGCGTTGGACGCCATCCGCCGTGCTCAGCCGCTGCCGCCGATTCCGCCGGAAATGCCGGATCTGATCAATGAGCGGATCACGCTCGAGTTCGATCCGTCATGATCGGCCAGCTGAACTCACTACTGAGCCCGGTGCGGCCACTGCACGTGTGTTTCTACACGCGCTCTACCCGCGTCACAAATGTGTCGTACGCGGCCGCTACCTCAAGAGGCGCTGCGGACTTGGCTCGCGCGAACGCGCTAGCCGGCCTTGACGTGTCCTTCGACGTGTCCTTGGGGGGCGGCCGACGTGGCTGACGCCAATCATATCAGGCTGCGGGGGCAGCTCGTCGATAACTATGAAGGCTTGATCAAGCGGTTGACGCGGTGTCTCGGCTCCGCGGACTTCGCCTATGAGGTCTTGCACGAGACGTTCCTGCGGCTTGACCGGGTGACGGACACCGTGACGGTGCGCAGCCCGGCCGATTATATCTTTCGCGTCGCCGTCAACATCGCCCATGATTACCGCAAGGCGCAGAACTACCGGGTCAGCACCTCGGAGATCGATGCGCTGTTGGATTTTTGCGACGAGGGGCCGGATCCGGCACGGGTGGTCGAGGCGCGCTCCGACATCGACGCCTTGAAACGCGCGCTTGCCGAATTGCCCTCGCGGGCCCGCGACGTGCTGCGCAGCATCGCGATCGAAGGACAATCGCCGCGCGCGGTCGCCTCGCGCCTTGGAGTGAGCCCGCGCACGATCGACAATGATTTGAGACTGGCGCTGAAGCATTGTGCAACGTTTCTTGACTACACTCTGGTCCGTCGGCTGGGCGGTCCGCGGCCGCGGTCGTGAGCCGTATCCGGAGGCCTCGGGGAGGGAGGGCTCAGGTATTTTGGTAAGCCAGCGTGACATTTCCGTCATGCCTCGGCTGAATTTTGCAGTTTTGACGTGTTTCTTCTGCGGGATACCGAATCTCCAACCGTCTATCGGATAAGGGCCCATCGCGCTGGAAGCGCTGGACGCGTTTTGCGGTTCCCGGCGCAAGCGTTGCCATCGGCAGGATTGGCCGCGCGGGCGGAGCCTCGAAGCTGGCGAAATTGGATATGAGCGATCGATCGTGACCGTGCCGATGTGGACCTCCGAGTTCGATCCGTTATTGGACGAGGCCCTTGATTGGGTCATTCGTCTGAAGACGGGTGCGCCACTCCGGTCCGATCTGGACGCGCTGCAGCGCTGGCGCGAGCAAAGCCCGGCGCATGATGAGGCTTTCAAGAAGGCCGCGCGGCTGTTTCGGCAGGCCGGCCTCGCCGCGCGAGAGCTCGCTCATGAGCAGCAAAGCGAACCGGCGGCGGCCGCTCGCGATAGCCAGTCACCGCGATCGCCGGGGGGCGCGATCACGCGCCGCCTGGTCCTGAGCGGCGCGGTCGCCGCCGCGGCGGCCTATCTGGTCGTCCGTCCGCCATTCGGCCTTTGGCCTTCGATGAGCGAGCTCTCGGCCGATTATCGCACCGCCAAGGGCGAGTATCGCAAGCTCATGCTGACACCCGACATCGCGCTCGAGCTGAGCACCCAGACCAGTGTCGCGTTGCGGTCAGCGCCGGGGGAGGTTCGCATCGAACTGATCGCCGGCGAAGCTTCGATCACGGCAAAGCTGGTATCGCAGGCGCCGGTCGTGCTTCTTGCCGGCAATGGGCGGATCAGCGCATCGCATGCGGATTTCAATACGCGTTGCCTCGACGGTGTCGTCGCGGTCACCTGCCTCGACGGCAGTGTTGCCGTCGAGCAGGGCGGACATCTCGTGCAGCTTCGGGCGTCCGAGCAGGTCAGCTACTCGACCGCGGGGCTGCAGGCCGCCACGCCCGTCGATACGACGCAGGTGTCGGCGTGGCGAACCGGGTTGCTGATCTTCCGCGATCGGCCGCTCGCCAGTGTCGTGGATGAGGTGAACCGATATCGTCCGGGCAAGATCATCATCACGAATGACGATCTCGGCCAGCGGCTCGTCAACGGCACGTTCCAGGTCGACAGGCTCGACCATTTCGTCGCGCAGGTGGAGCAGCTGTTCGGCGTCCACGTGGTCTCGCTGCCCGCCGGTGTCGTGCTGTTGAGCTGAGTAGCGTAGCCATGATCACTTGCCACGAAGGCCGCTACGGATCATCGGTGGAATGCGGCGCCCGCACCAGCCATCGCCGGATCGGTCCGGCTGGCTTGCCGGCCAAGACCGGCGGCGCCGGGGGTTCTGCGCGATCCGTGATGATTGCACCCATGGAACGGAGGTCCTCCGGCGAGAGCCAGGCGATATCGTCCGGCCGCGTGGTGATCATGCGGCCGACGATGCGCGGCGGAACGCCGAATGTGCTGGCGATACGGGCCATCGACAATGTCGCAGCTTCGGTTTGCGCGGTCTGGTGACCATATCGGTCGGAGACGCCATGCACCCCGATCGCCGCGGCGTGGCTGGCAAACTTCTCGATGCCGGATGCGAACACGATGAAGCAGGCGGAGGCGCAGCGCGATCCAGCCGCCACGACGGTCGGCAGCTTGGCTCTGCGAATGAGCTCGGCAAGCTTGATCCCCTCGGCGAGACTTCCCCCCGGTGAGTCGAGCCGTACTGCTGTCACCAGCCGTCCATCATCATTCACCGCCTTGATCAGTGCCTCGGTGCCGTCGGCATCGCCTTCCTCGATGTCTCCGCTCAGTGCAATAACGGCAGCGTTGTCCTCGGCCATCACGTTGGTCAACTCGGCGGCGGCGACCGCATGGCCCGCAGCCGCCGCTCCCAGAACGCCCAGCAGGGATCTGCGGAGACACATCGGCGGGCTTCGCTATTTGCGCGCGATCGGTGCTGGTGCGGCTGCCTCGAAGCGCGATGGGTTCCGGCGCATCGTATCCAACCGTTCGCGGAATTCTTCGGCGACCACTTGCGCATCCCCGCTGTTGCGAATGAGCTTGGTGGTGACGAACACGATGATCTCCGAGCGGCTCTTGCTGTCGGTCTTTTGGCTGAGCAGGTCACCGAGATATTTGATCTCGTTCAGCCCCGGAATGCCTTCCACCGTCCGCTCGTCGTCTTCCTTGATCAAGCCGCCCAGCAGCACGGTCTGCCCGCTGCTGGTGCCGATCGTCGAGTGAATGCGCCGCTGCGAGATGGTTGGCGTGAGATTTTGTGCGCTGGTTCCGCCGGGATTGACCACGTTGGAGATCTCCTGCTCGATCTCGAGATCGATCGCTCCGTTCGGATGGACATGCGGCAGCACCTTGAGGATGATTCCGGTGTTGTGCAGCGTGATCGTGTTGACCACGGTGTTCGAACTCGAGAGCACGGTGGCCGAGCCGGTCGAGATCGGAACCTGATTGCCGACTTCCAGGATTGCCGGCTGATTGTCCGCGACCACGAGCGAAGGAGCCGAAAGCACCTTGACGGTCGTCAGCGTGGACAGGGCGCTCAGGATCAGCTTGGGATTGGCTTCGGCCCCGAGCAGAAGGTTGTAGCCGGGTAGCACCCGCGCAAGCAGGGCCGATTGCGCCGAAGATTGTGCAGCGTTGAACAGTCCGACCGAGCCTTTGTCGTTGCCCAGTCCGGCATTTGAGCTCGTCAAATAGGCCTGCACGCCATATTGCAACTGGTCCGTCAGCGTGACCTCTGCGACCATGGCATCGACCGCGACCTGAAGCTTGGGTCGGTCGAGCGACTCCAGGGCGCGTTCGATCACGCGATAGTCCTCCTGATTGGAGTAGATCATCACCGAATTGCTCGTGGTGTCGGCCGTGATCCGGACATTCTGGAACAGCCCGCGCGGCATTGCGCCGGCGCCTGAGCCGCCGAGCGTGTTTGCATCGTCCTGCTGCGCATCCTTGTGGTCGCCAAAACTGTCGAACGCCGCCTGGATCGGGGTGCTGCGGTTTCCGGACGTTCCGGAGCTATCGGCGCTTGCCGTACCCGAGTTGTTCTGACTGGTCATCGTCCCGCTGCCGAGCGAGTCGATGCGCGAGGTTGCCGCGGCCTGACCGGGCGCGGTCGCGCTTTGCTGGCCGCTATCCGCGACGTTCTGCCCCGAACGGCCGACGAACATCTCATTGAGGATCCGGGCAATCGTGCGTGCACTGCCGAAACGCAAGCCGTAGGTCCGCACCGTCGTGCCGCTGAGATCGGAGCGGTCCAGCCGCTGCACCCATTGGGTCGCGCGCTCGAGGACCTTGCTGTTGCGGCTCACGGCCAGCACGGCATTCATGCGCGACACCGGCTGGAATTTGATGACACCCTGACCCTGGCCGCCATCGGCCGTATCGAACACCTTGTCGAGCTCGCGGATCATGGTCTCGGGCGCGGTCGATTTCAGCGGATAGAGCGCGACGGATTGATTGCGCAGCCATTCGACGTCGAGCGTTGCGATCACGCCGAGCACGGCCTGGCGTTCGGAGGTGGTGCCCTGGATCAGCAGCAGGTTACGCGCCTGATCAGCGCGCACCGCGCCCGGCCGTGAGAGGAAGTTTTCCGCCGTCTTCGCGGTCGCGGCCGCCGACACATAATGGAGCGGAATGATCGACACGCCAAAGCCGGGTTGTCCTGCACCGTAACTGGCCGCGCCGGCACCGGACGCCTCAGGCAGCGGCACGATGCGGATCAGGTTGTTCTCACGCAGGACCGCGACGTTCGTCATGCGCAGAACGCTCTCGAATACCGGCAACACATCCTTGCGCGGAATGGCCTGGGCCGAAGCGAGCGTGATCATGCCCTGGACGCGCGGATCGATCACGTAGTTCAGGCCGAGGCTGTCGCCGAGCACGGATTTCGCAACCGATTGGATGTCGGCATTCTCGAAATTCAATTCAACATCGCCGGCTTTGTTCGGGAGATCGCCGTCGACGGTGGTTGCCACCTGCGTCGATCCTGTCGCCTCCCGCAACGTGGACGGGGTGGCGGGAGCCTGTTCGATGCCCGGGTACACCATGGGCTGCATTGAACGTTGCACAGCAGGCGCGGCGGCTTGCGCGTCGACCGGACCATTCCAGTGGGCACGAAGGTCGGCGTCACGGATCGGATCCGTCACCTGGTCGCGCGCCGGCAGGTCAATGCTCTTGTCGATCATGCAGCCGCAAAGCAAGCCGCCGACCACAATCCAAAGGGTGGCCGCGGCGCCGAGCGTCGCGGTGCGGCTTCGGCGGGACTGTTCGGTGAAGGGCATCACTGCTCCCCATTGTATGGCGCGCCGTTCAGATCGGCAGGTCTGACGTCAGTGCACATCGCTTGCCGCCTTCCACGGACGATCCGCGGGTCCCAGGCTGCGGCCTGCGAGATTTTCAACGTCGTTGATCAGCGTGGTGGCGCGGCCGATCAGCCTGTCCGCATCAGCAGAGGCGATCGGAAGCTGCGCGAATGCAGCGCCATCGAGCAGGGTCTTCATGTCTCTCGCCAGCGCATCGCGCCTCATCTGGATGGCGCCGATCGCGTCGAGATAGCGTTCGTAGGCAAGGTCGCTGCCTCTGATCGCCTGCGTGGCAAGTGCGAGGCTGGCACGGCCAAGCGGCCCGAATGGCGCGTTCAAATTCCAGTAGGCCCGCGCCATTCTGGTGTAGGCATCGCGCGACCTCGCGATTGCCGGTGGTAGCGCCTGGTCTTCGAGCGCCTCGACCAGCACGACGCCATCGTGGACGTAGGTATCCTTGAGCCCGAGCAGCGCGAGCTGCGTCGGTCGCAGATCCGCTGGGTAGGAGACGATGTCGGCCTGCCCGCGCTTTGCAACGCCGGGCCCGGCGAGGCCGAACCAGCTGCCGCGGTCGCCTTGCTGGATGTCTCCGGCGCCCCGGAGGACCACCGGGTCGATGGCGACACAAGCAGGTGGCGTGGCGCAATCGGCATGACTATTCGCCGTTCGATAAACATAGTTCGAATCGCCGAACATGAGGAAGCTCGGCGTTCGCGCCGGACTGCCGGTGGTCAGATGCATGAGTTGCATCTGCGCGCGGTCGGCAAGCAGGGCCGCGAGCCGATCTGTCTTCGCCGTCGAGGGATTTTGAACCGTAAGTTTGCCGACGTCCTGTGCGAGCGTGCGCGTCAGTGGATCGCTGGGCTGTGGGTTGCCATGGATATAGAAGGCGGGTGCGCTACCCGGCTGAATGTCAAACCTGGTCACGTTGCGACGTTCGGAGGCGACCAGGCGATCGAGCGTGGCGTCGATTGCGCCGACCGCGCCGTAACGACATGGCAGCTGAAAGCCGTCGCATGTCGGCGGTTGCGGTGGCCCGCCGGTAAAACGGTCATTGCCAGTCGAGATTGCTATAAAGAGCGTGTTGCGTTTGCTGAGTCCGTCGGCTGCAAGTCGATCGACAAATGATCCGAATGCGGCGTCGTATTCGGCAAGCCTCGCCAGGTCCTCCGGCTCGCCCGGGCCGGAGTCGCGCATGCCGCTGCGATGATGGGCGTTGCCGATCGAGATGTAGACCACCTGCACACCGGCCTCCAGCATGGCCGCGGCGTAGCCGAGCGCCTGTGCTGCGACAGGTTGGGAATCCGGAAAGCCAGGGTGGCCGGCGGCGTCGGCAACGACTTTGCCGTCGAGCGTTCTCACCGGGCCTCCGGGCGATATCACTGGCTGCACGTGGCGATTGCCAAACAAACCGCTGAAGCCGACATAGCCGCCGGGCTCGTCAGGCAGCAGGTCGGGCCGCGCTTGGGCGCTGCTACACAGCGTGCTGCTGCGCGCACAATGAATGGCGATGCCGAAGAGATCCGCCTCGGCTGCGATGGGATCACGTGCCGCTGCTTCCGCTTCCGAGGCGCTCAATATGTTCGTGACCGTGGCATCGAGCGCTTGAAGCGTGAGGCCAGTGGTCGCGAATGCGCCCACGTCACAGCCGGCCCGCGTGAACGGGACCCACGGCGCCGCGACGGTTCTGCCGGTGTCGGCCAGCATCAGCGGCCTGCCGTCACCTCCGCTTGCGGTCCAGTAGCCGAATGATGAGGAAAAGCCGACGGTCCCGTCGCTCCGAAACGTGCCGTAGCTGTCGCCGACGGGAACGCCCGTGCGGTCACCGAGCAGTCCGGTCAGGACAGTCAGGAGATCGGGCGCCTGCTGCAAGGGGAGAGCGCTCGGCCGATTGTTGCCGATCGTCCCATCGGCAAAGAACTCGCGTAGCCGCGGCATCTGTTCCAGATCCGAAGGGACCAACGGCTCGTCGCGAGCGAGATGCACATTGTCGAGTTGAATCTGCACCACGTGGGTGATCGTTCTGGTCGGCGAATGCAGTTCGCAGGCAGCGTGCGCTTGGCCGAGACCCACTGCGCACCCAATCATCAAGCTTGAGGCAACGATTACGCCGCTGCGCAGCAACGATGCGAGGCCGGCCGAGAGGCCGGCGGGATTGCGACGCGGACGCATGACGCGATTTGTCTTTGGTGCTTGTCGTGGTGCCGATTGTGGTTGCAACGTCAGCGACGCCGCTTCCGCCGAAACACGCGGAATGTGTTCGACTTCGATGACGCGCTGTTAACGGCGGTGACCGCTTCTCGCGCATAGCGAGAATGTTCAGTTGTGATTCGCCTTCATCGATTTGACGCAAACAAGCTGCGACAGATATCCGCTTGCGCTGGAACTGCATCGTGAGCCTTGCCTGGCCGATTCATTTGACGCAGGTTACCGTCGCATTTTCGGATGACGCTGATGTCGACGGGCGATGGAGAATGGCATGGTCAGGCTGACAACGCGCAGGCATGGCTTGCGCGATCGAGCGTCGATGTTGGCCGTTCTCATCCTCGGCGCTGCGCTGGTTGCAACAATCGGCGCCGCCCGAAGTGGCGAAGTTGCAGTCAACAATCCGGTGGAATTGCAGTCGTTGCAGGAACTGACCGCCACGCATGAGCGTCCGCTGTTTTCACCGACCCGGCGGCCGCCACCCAAGATCGTAGCTCCTGTTGTGATGAGACAGGAGGCGCCACCACAACCGCCGGCGCCGCCGCCCAGCCTGGTTGTGCTCGGCATCGTCAGTGAAAACGGAGAGGGGCGGGCGGTCATCCGCTCCGCCGACAAACGGCCGGTCGACAAAGTGATGCGGGTACGGGCGGGCGATGACGTTGGTGGCTGGAAAGTCGATAAGGTCGAGCCGCGGCGGCTGGTGCTGACCCAGGGCGAGCGCTCGGTCGACTTCGTCCTGTTTGGGGTTGTGGACAAGAACATCCGGGCGGCGGATGCCACGGTGCGAGGTCGGCGCTAGCGCTCGCGTGATGTTGCGGTTCCGCCCGGCCCGGTGAGGTGAATATTTGACGAATTTTCACCGCGGGCTTGCGCGTTAGCCGTCGTCAAACCGTCTTAGGGATGAGGAGAGGCGTATCCCCGAGTCATCGGGCGCTTCCGCTTGGGCGCAGGCGGGGGGCGGTGGTTAGGTGAGGGCCGATCATTTGACCTGTTGCCGTTGATCTGGCGGTGTCGAGTTGTCGGCAGCGCCATAGATGGCTTGCGCTGGCGGCTGCCTGCGTGGGTCTGGTTCGTTGTCTGCTTTGAAAGGCCCCTGCATGCCCGCGCTTTTTGGTACTCGCCTCGCTGCACGTCGTGCCTTGCTGCTGTTGGGTGCAAGCACGATCGTTATCGCGATTGCAGCGAGTTCGGGGGTGAGCGCGCGTCCATTGGGCGCCGTGGGACAATCCGCGTCAGCGACCGCTGCCGCAGCCGCGGCCGCCGCAGCAGCCGCGCAGCAGGCCCAGCAGGCGGCGCAATCGAGCCAGCAATCCATGACACGGGCCTTGAGCGCCATTCAGGCTATGCAGGCGGCGCAGAACGCGGCGCGCGCGGCCGCCGCGGCCGGGCAGAGCGCGATCGCAAGCGGTCTGGCGGCCGGCGGATTGGTCCCGGACAGCGGCCTCGCCGCAACGGGCGTGGCCAATCCCGTCACCACCTGGGTCGGAGCGAACACCCCGACCCAGAGCACCGGCAATGGCCAGACCACAGTCAGCATCGACCAGACCCAATCGCACGCGCTGTTGAACTGGCAGACCTTCAACGTGTCCCGCGACACCACCGTCGTGTTCAACCAGCAGGGACACACCGACTGGTCGGCGCTGAACAAGATCGCGCCGGGCATCGCGCCGAGCCAGATCCAGGGCGCGATCAAGGCGGATGGCGCGGTCTACATCATCAATCAGAACGGCATCATCTTCACCGGCACCAGCCAGATCAACGTTCATACGCTGGTGGCATCCACGCTCGATCTCTCGACCGCTCTCAGCAATAACAACTATCAACAATATCTTCAGAACGGGCTGTTTTCCGATACGGTGCCCGACAAGACGACATCGATAGGGCCGCAAATCTGGCCCTCCAACGGCAGCGGCGCTGCGAGTTTCGCGATCGGCACCGGCGGCTCGGCCACTGCCACGGTCAGCGTCCTGCCGGGAGCACGGATCGATACCACGGGCAATCTCAGCACGAGCGGCGACGGCGGCTTTGTCGCGCTGCTCGGAACGGGCGGTGTCAGCAACGCCGGCACGATCACGACCCAGAACGGCCAGATCATCCTGGCGGCCGCGGGCGCAGTGAATGGCGGAGGAAACTCAATCACCCTCGTCACGCCGCCTTCCAATGTGGTCGGCGTCGACACCGCGCTGCAGGTTCAGGTCCAGGGCGCGCCCGCACCCGTCACCAATGCCGGAAACGGTCTGCTGATCGCCAATGACGGCGCGGTCACGGTGGTCGGCAGCCAGATCAGCCAGTTCGGCGGGATCGCATCGACCACCAGTACTACGCGCACCGCCTCGATCGTGCTCAGCACCAGCGGCACCACGACCGGCAGCGGAGATATCGTGCTCGGTGCGGACAGCCTGACGACGATCCTGCCCGACGAGAGCAGTGGAACGCTGCCGACGTCGACCCTCACGTCCCCCACCAATGCGAACGGCACCAACAACGCGAAATATTTTCAGACAGTCCTGCAGCCGGTGCTCACCATTCAGGCCCAGGGCAGCGTGGACGTCCAGGGCCATGGGTCGGGTCTTGGCGGTGCCTTCATCAAGGCGCCGGGTGCGGCGCTGAGCATCAGCAGCGCCAACGCCAATGGCAGCGTTCTGCTCGAAGCCGGCAGCACCGTCGATCTGTCCGGGATTGCCGGTGTGACCCTGCCGATGTCGATGAACCAGATCGACATCCTGGTGACCCAGGCCGAGGTGGCGGACTCACCGCTCGCGGCCGCCCTGATCGGCAAGACCGTCAGTATCGATGCGCGCCTCGGTGGGACGCGCGCCGACGGCCTGCAATGGGTCGGCTCGCCGCTGCTTGACGCCGCCGGCTTTGTCGGCCTGATTCCGCAAAGCATCGACCAGATCCTGACCGCGGGCGGCAGCTTCACGTCCTCGGCCAAGAACGTCGTGCAGATGCCGGGCTCGAGCATCAACGTCTCGGCGGGCTATGTGCAGTACACCGGCGGCGTCATCACCACCACGCGGCTGCTCGGCTCGAATGGGCGCATTTACGATATCGGCAGCGCCGATCCGAGCCTGTCATATACGGTCTATAATGGCTTCACGGTCGATCATTCCCGTTGGGGCGTGACCGAAACCTGGGCCGGCCTCGCCGGCAACGGCGCGCATTACGAGCAGGGCTACGTCGCGGGTGCCAATGGCGGCGCGATCAATGTCACTGCGCAGGTGCCCGTGCTCGACGGCGACATCGTGGCCAACGTCATCGCCGGGACGCGCCAGCGTGCCCTGGCAGGATCGTCGAATCTCGCCACTGCCGACAAAATGCCGAATGGCGCATCGCTGAGCATCAATCTGAACGGCGGAGCCGGCATCCCCAGTACACTCAATGTGACGCTGGAGTCGCAGGACAATGCCGGTGCAGATCCTTATGGCCTCTCGGGGCTGACCTTCGCGAATGCTGCGAGCTGGACGCCGACGCTGGCGAACGGCGTGCTGCCGATCTTCACCGACACGCTTTCCAGTCCCGGCTTCGGCTCGGTCTCGATCAAGGGCGCGTACACGCTGAGCATGCAGACGGGGGCGTCACTGTCCGTGCGTGCCGGCGGCAGCATCACGCTCGACGGCGTCACCACCATCGACGGCACGCTGTCGGCACCTGCCGGCAGCATCAGCCTCACCGGCTTTACTTATGCGACCAATATCCCGCAAGCGCCGCCGGTTGCGGCAGTGGTGATCGGCTCGCACGCCGTGCTCGACGTGCACGGGCTATGGGTCAATGACAGCGGCCTGTCGGGTGACGAGGTGCAGGGTGCCGGCTTCGCCAATGGTGGCAGCATCAGTATCTCCACGCTCGCTGCTAGTAATGGGCCGCGCAGTGGCCCAGGCGTGTTCACCGACGTCACGCAGAGCATCGTGATGGCGCCGGGAAGCATCGTCGATGTCTCGGGCGGCGGCAATGTCGGTACCACTGGAAAGCTGAAGACAGCATCCGACGGGCTTCCAGTCGGCAAAGGCGGCAGCCTGTCCGTCGTGACTTATAGCGGCGGTTTCACTAGTGGGATTGCACTGCCGAATTCAGGGAACAACAACGGCTTTAACGTTCCGCCCCAGGGGGCTGACGGTACTTTGAAGCCTGTAAACTACGCAAACGTGGTGCTCGGCGGCAACATTTACGCCAACGGGCTCGACGGCGGCGGAACGCTGACCCTTCAGGTGCCGACTGTGACCGTAGATGGCAACGCCGCGCAGGTCACGTCCTATGTGTCCAGCGCGACTGCGACCGCGCTGGCGGGGACCGGCGCCTCCTCGGCAGCCAGCTACGCGGTTTCCGACACACGTGCCGGCGAACTGGTGCTGCCGAACTCGTTCTTCACCAGCGGCTTCTCGCAGATCGTCGTCAATGGTGCTTATGGTGGCACCACAGTGACGTCGGGTACGCAGGTGACGCCGCGCCAGACGAATGCGATCGTGAACGCCAACCTGCTCGCTGCGCCGACGGGGGCGCGGGTGCGCGACTATGCGTCGGTCGGGCTGCTTCCTGAGGGGCTGCGCCACCCCGCGGGCCTGACGCTAGCCTCAGCGACTGCCGGCGTCCTACTTGATATCGGCGCCAGCATCCAGGCCGACCCGCAGGCCACCGTCACGGTGAACGCCGGAGCAACGGCCGACATTCGCGGCAGCATCGTCGCGCCGGGCGGCACCATCAACGTGTCGGGTGGCAATGTCCTGATCGAATCCACGGCGCTGCTCGATGTCAGCGGCACTTTCGTGCCGAACCCCAAGGTCGTCGCCTATTCGACCGGGACCGTGCTCGACGGCGGCACCATTGCGCTGACTGCCCTCGGAACCATTATCGCACAGCCCGGTGCGCAGTTCGATCTTCAGGGAGCCGCAGTATCGGCCGCGAGCGGACTGATCCGCTTCTCGCCGCGCGACGGCGGGCAGGACGCCTGGAGCAATGGCGGCAGCCTGCAGCTTTACGGCAACAATATCTACTTCGCCAGCACGGTCGATGCGGCCGGTGGCGCGCCGCTGGCCACCGGTGGCAGCTTGACCATCGGCGCTCTTGTTCCAACCGTCGCGACGCCGACTCCGACCGCCATCGTGATTGAGCGGGCCGGCATCGTCGCTGCAAACCTGCCGGCGCTCGGTGCAAGCGCGCCGGCGGGCGGCTTCATCGGCGCCGATACGCTGAGCAACGGCGGCTTCGATTCCGTCACGCTCAATTCCCCGACCGTCGCGTTCGGCGGTTCGGTGAACGTGACGGTGCCCGGCGCGCTGACCCTCGGTGGTCATATCATTCTGCTGCCGCAGAGCAGCGGCCTGCTGCCGGCCGGGGTGACTGATCCGAGCAAGTACACCGCCTCCAATTGCGGAGCGACTTGCATTCCGAGCATCGGCGGTACGACCGTCAACCTGAAGGCCGGCTATATCCGTTTCGCGGGATCGAACGGACAAGTCCTCGCACCGAAGCTCGCGGACGGCACCTTGAACGTGTCGGCGAAATGGATCGATCTCCAAGGCGGAATCACGCTTGATAACATCGCAAACGCAACGTTTGCGAGCCGCAGCGCCATTCGGCTGCTCTCCCCCGACTATGGCAATGTTGGGAGCACGACGACGTCGAACCTCGTCGGGGCCCTGCTCGCGCCGGGCAATCTGACCCTGCGGGCGGCTGAGATCTATCCGGTGACCGGGACGCAGTACCTGTTGGCCTCCACAGGGACGCTTGCCTCAGCCAGCATGCTCACGATCCTGCCGAACGGCCCGGCTGCGGCGCCGCTGTCCGCCGGTGGCGAAATCATCCTGAGCGCGCAGACCATCGATCAGGAGGGCACGCTGTGGGCGCCGCTCGGCACCATTGTGGTGGGCACACCCACGACCATGCCGACAGCAATTACAAACCTGTTCAGCGGGTTTGGCCTGACCCCGCCGCAATTCGTAACGACCCAGACCGTGACGCTCGGCAAGGGCAGCCTCACCTCGGTGTCCGCCGCCGGTCTCGATATCCCCTATGGTACCACGGTCGACGATACTACCTGGAGCTTCGGTTCGAGCACGCTGCCGGCGCCACCGAACAAGTCGATCAGCCTGAACGGCAACAACGTGACCACGCAATCCGGCGCGGTGCTCGATCTCAGCGGCGGCGGCGACATCTATGCCACCGAATTCGTCGCCGGCAATGGCGGCACCCGCAACGTGCTGACATCGTCTCAGCAGTCGACGTCCCCCGGCGCCACTGTAACGACCTATTCGTCGACCTATGCCGACGGGCGCCAGGTGTATGCGCTGGTCCCGGCCTATGAAGCGTCGGTTGCGGCCTACGATCCGGCCTTCGCGTCCTCCACCTATTATTCCGGCGTCACCGTGGCGGCAGGGTCGACCTCGGCCAGCTCCGCCGTTCGGCCGAACGCGATCGCTCCCGGCCAGACCGTGACCATCTCCGGAGGCAACGGCATTCCCGCCGGCACCTATGTGCTGCTGCCCGGCATGTACGCGACCTTGCCTGGTGCGTACCGCGTGGTCCAGGTGGCGAGCAACGTCAATCCCGGCACGACCCGGAGCGCGACGGGCTTGGACGGCTCGCAATATGTGGTCGGCACGCTCGGCAATGCGTTAACCGGGGCGAGCTCGTCGCAATCGGCGCTGTTCCAGTTGCAGTCGAAGTCGGTGTGGTCCAAATATTCGCGCATCGACATCACCTCCGGCACCACGTTCTTCCGCAACCAGGCCATCGCCGCCGGCCAGACCCCGCCGCCGCTGCCGATCGACGGCGGCACGCTGGTGCTCGGCGCTGTCAATTCCCTCAACCTCGCGGGGACCAACCTGTTCGGCCCTGGCACCAGCGATCTGGCGGCCGGACTGGTCGGCGGCGGCGGGCAGGTGCAGATCGGCGGCAGCAACATCGTGGTCCTCGCGAGCGACCAGACGCTGCCGGCTGGCGATTGTCGCGTCAGCAGCGCGTCCGGCTGCATCAACTATCTCGTGCTTGATGCCGACCAGATCAGCAATCTCGGCGCCAGCTCGGTGCTGATCGGCGGCACCGCATCGATCGTGGGCGGCGTCGAGAACATCACCGCCACCGCCACCAATCTCGAGATCAAGACCGACGCTGCGCATGCCCTGACGGGGCCCGAATTGCTGCTGGTGTCGCTCGGCGGCGGCAGCGGTCTCGTCGTCGATGCCGGCGGCGTGATTCAAGCCAAAGGCGCGGTGCCGAGCGGCACCGAACGCGACATCTCGTTCGGCGCCAATCCGGTGGCGAAGACCGACACTAACGGCAATGTGACCTATACCGCTGGCGTCAGCGGCGACGGCGCGATGCTGCGGGTCTCCAACGGCACGCTCGTCAACGTCACGCGCAACTATGTGCCGGGCCAATATAGCGGCCCGGGTCCGCTGCCGACCGCCACATCGCCTCAAGGCACGTTCTCGATCGGCGCCGGTGCGGTGATCAATGGCGGCAACGCGCTGACGCTCGACACCAGCGGCAGCGGCGCGCTCGCTTCGACAGCTTCCCTGATCGCGCGGAACTACGATATCGCGGGTTCGGTGATCAACATCGGCGGTGGCAGCTCCGGCATCACGCTGAACGCGGCCGCGCTCGCCAACTTCAATGGGGCGGATTCGGTCCGGCTGCGCAGCGCGACCGTCATCAATCTTTACGACGCCGTCAGCGACGGCGGCAATCTGGCCATCGGCGCCAATTCGGCAAATCCCATCAACACGCTGATCTTCGACAGCGCCGGCCTGTTCAGTCATGGTGGCCAGACCACCGTCAATGCGACCAACATCCGCCTCGCCAACAGCCGCGGCGTCACGGCAACCAGCACCGCGATCAGCGGCAGCGGCGGCACGGTCACGCTGCATGCCACCAATACTCTCACCGAGGATCTTGGCGCCAAGACCATCGGGGGCGTCAGCCAGGTGTTCTTGAATGCCGACCGGGCGATCGCCTTCAGCGGCACCGGCAGTCTCAACGCCGGCGCCGCGAGCATGCAGCTCTCGGCCCCGGTTCTCCTCGTCAACAGCGGCGCGACCCAGGCCGTCACCACCACGGGCACCGTCACGCTTCTGACCGGTGCAGGGACGGCGCCAGACGCTGTCGCCAGCAATATCGGCGGCGCGCTCTCGATCACCGGTGGATCGGTCAATGACTACGCGAACATCCAGGCGCTGTCGGGCAATGTCAGTCTGATCGCGACCTCCGGCGATGTCGAGCTCTACAATGGCGCTGTGATCGATGCCTCCGGCTCCGAGGTCACGGTGCTCGACATCGTCAAGGACGCGCCGGGCGGCAAGGTCCGGCTGGTGTCGAACACCGGCAACGTGCTGATCGACGGCGGGGCGAGCGTCAACGTCTCGGGCGTTGGCATCGGCTTTGCCGGATCTCTGACCATCCAGGTCCAAGGCAAGGCGAGGCTGTTGGGCACGCTGGACGGACACGCCGCCTTCAAGGATCTCGGCGGCAACTTCACGCTCAACGCCGGCACGCTCGAGCCCGGCAGCCTGCTGCCGACGAGTTTCACCGGCAGCATCGCGGTGACCTTGCAGCAGGGTGATATCGTCATTGGGCAACACGCCGGCTCGCTGGCGTCGGCCCTGAGTGCCGGCCAGATCATGCTCGATGCCGAGAATGGCAGCGTGCAGATCTATGGCAGCGGCGACGCGAGCAATCCGGCCAACCAGCTCACCGTGCTCGATGCCAGCGGCCTCAACGGCCAGATCTCGCTTTACGGCACCAACGGGGTGAGCATCGGGGCCGGCACACGGCTGACCGCGGCCTGGGTCGCGGATGATCCGCGCAACCCGAATTATGCCAAGGGCAGCTCGCTGCTGGTGCAGAACGGCGGCACCATCAAGCTCGGCACCTCGGGCACGCCCGATGGCACGCTCACCACCGCCGGCACGTCCGCGGCGCTTCCAAATGGCTACGGCTACGAGAACGTGACGTCCTCGGGCGCGATTTCGGTCGCCACCAACACCACGTTCGACGTCAGCGGCGGCCCCGGCGGCGCCAACATCTCGAACACCGGCGGGCAGGTGATCCTGCGGGCGCCGATCCTGACCGGCAGCGGCTTCAATGCGCAATTCCACGGCACCATCGTCACCAGCGCGGACGCCAGCGGCAAGCCGAGCGGCGGCGGGCTGGTGCTCGACGCCTATGCGGTGTGGAGCACCACCGACGGATGCTCGCTGATTCCCGCCGGCTGCAACTCCATCACCACGGTGGCCCAGTACAACGCGCTGACCGCGGCGCAAAAAGCGCAGATGGACCAGCATTTCGACGGCATCATCGATCCTGCCGGCTTCTTCAATGCGACGGGCACGCAGGTCGTCA
This sequence comes from Bradyrhizobium sp. HKCCYLS1011, assembly GCF_051167795.1. Lineage (NCBI taxonomy): Bacteria > Pseudomonadati > Pseudomonadota > Alphaproteobacteria > Hyphomicrobiales > Nitrobacteraceae > Bradyrhizobium > Bradyrhizobium sp. HKCCYLS1011. The sequence continues at coordinate 682,145 of NZ_JBNPTT010000004.1, forward strand.
CTCCCACCGCCGTGACTGGCTCCACGGGTATCTATCCGACGTCGTACTACAATGCTGCGACGGGCAATGCGACCGCGGCCGCGGGCGCCTATCTGGCGCATCTGGATTTCTATCAGAACACGCTGGTCAAGTTCGTCCAGCAGACCAGCCTGACCGGCTATGATCTGTCTGGCGCGGCGATCAAGACCAACGTGCCGGGAGCGACGGCCCAGAGCCTGACGAACAGCGCTGTGGCGCAGGCTTCCGGCACGCCGCAGACGCTGCACGTGCGGCCCGAGATCGCGCTCGTCAATCCCTCGAACGCCATCAACGGCGGCAACATCACGGTCGCCAGCAACTGGAATCTCGGCGGCATGGTGCCTACCACGGCGACCGTCCCGACCTCGAGCCGCAACGCGCCGTTGACGAGCTACACGCCGGCCTATCGCTCCACGGTGAGCGCCTTTGCCGGCGACGCCGGCATGCTGGCATTGCGCGCTGCCAACAACATCGCCATCAATGCCACCATCAGCGACGGGTTCTACGAGCCCTTCGACGGCTTCAGCAAGGCCGCGGCGACGAGCTACAGGCTGGTTGCCAACCTGATCGCCAACAACCCGGCGCAGGCCTCGGTCTCAGGCACGGTGGTCAATGATCTCAACACCACCTCGGCGGCGAGCCTGATGTCAATCACCCAGGGGACCAACAACGGCTCGTTCTCCTACGATTTCGTCGCCGGCGCGGCGCTCGGGACCACGCCTTCGGCCAATCCCAACGCCGTGGTGGCGATTTCCGATCCCGCGACCGCCAGCAACACGACCGGCAGCGTGCTGATCAACGGTCATACGACCTACCTGGATCCGGCGAATGGTACGTTGGGGGTTAGCGGCATCCCAAATGCCACCATCAATATCCCGACCCTGGTGCGGACCGGCACTGGATCGATCGACATCACCGCCGCGGACAACGTCGCCTTCATCGATCAGGTGGCGCCGGGCGCCGTCTATACAGCAGGCGCACAGGTGACGACGCCGGCCGGCTATACCGTCCCCGCGGTCGGCGTCAGTTACGTCACCACCCCGACGGGGCTGGTGGGCCTGCCGGCCTGGTCGAGCGGCGGCGGCGCGGTGACGGTGACGGCAGGGGGCTCGATCATCGGCATCGAGAACCCGAGTGATAATTCCACCGGAAGCCAGTACGGCGTTGCGAACGGACCGACCGGCGAGTTCTGGAGCTCCTGGTACATTCACTATGGACAATCGAACGGGACGGCGACGCCGTTTACCAACTGCCGATCCAACAAGGCCTGCCAGACTTCGGCCTGGATCGATTTCAACGACTTCTTCCAGGGCTTCGGCGCGCTGGGCGGCGGCAACATCTCGCTGACATCAGGCGCCGACATCGTCGACGTCGGTGCCTCCTTGCCGGAAACCCTGGTGGTCAGCGGCGGCACCGGCACGCGCGACGCCAGCGGCAATCTGATCAATCCCGCGGCCACTTATTACGGTGGCGGCAATCTGATGGTAAAGGCCGGCCGCGACCTCCTGAGCAGCGACTTCCTGGTCGGCCGCGGCGCGGGCCTGATCCAGGTCGGCGGCACCGTCAAGGCCGACACCTCCATCGCGACGTCAACCTCGACCGACCCGATCACCAACCAGCCGATCGCAACCGGGCAAACCCCGCTACCGCTGCTGCTTGCGGAACAGGACGGTTTCGTGACCATCGCCGCGCGGGGATCCGTCACCCTCGGTGGGGTCTACGACCCAGCATCGCTGCCGATGGACGGCCAATTGCGCATGAAGGTCGGTCTTTGGCCCAACGGAATCGCGCTGACCCTTGCCCCTGGTTGGGGCTCACCTTTCACAACTCTCGGCGCCACCAGCGGCATCGCGCTGACCAGCACCGCCGGCGACGTGACAGCGCTGACGATCGACAACGCGTCCAACGCGAGCACGAGTTCCGCGTTGTTTCAGCATGGTACCACACTCAACTCCGCCAACTCCGCGGCCGGGGAGCTGCTTCCGGCGACGCTCGATCTGGTCTCGCTGCAGGGCAATGTCGACCTCAGCGGCGCGACCGCGGCCAATCTGGTCCCGATCCCGACCCAGACCGGCAGCGATACCGGTACGATCAGTATCGTCGCGGCGCGGTCGATTTTCCTTGGGCCTTCGCTCAACATGCCGGATCTCAACACCAGCGCGACCAACCGCGTTGGTCCTACTGTTACAGTCGTTACCAACTATGTCAGCCCGCTCGGGCTGGTGCTGCCCAGCCTGACGCAGGCGCTGCACGCCAACGATCCGCAGCCGGTGATCATCGCGGCTGGCGGCGATATCAGCGGAAGCCTCGGCGTGATCAAGCCGGCGCTGATTGAGGCGGGCAACAATATCAATCTGACAACCTTTACCGGTCAGAACAACAACTTTGGCGACATGACCAGCATCGTCGCCGGCAATAATCTGACCGGCGGAATCTATCAGCTCTATGGTCCCGGCACCTTCCTGCTCCAGGCGGGCCATGATCTGGGTCCGTTCACGCCAAATAGTGCGGGCATCTTCACCCTCGGCGACGGCAGCCCATCCCCGACGGCGATCTTCCCAGTCAAACCCTATCTGCCGCACCAGGGCGCCGAGCTCGACTTGTTGTTCGGCGTGAAGCCGCAGATCAGCAACTACACGGCCGTGATTGCGCTCTACGTCGATCCGGTCAACTCGGGTACGAGCGGCATCGACCTCTTGAAGATCATCGCGGGCATGCTCAATGACGGGGTCGACCCGGCCAAGTCGTGGGACACTACGGCCCGCCAGAAAGTGTGGAGCGACTTCAAGCTGTTGTCCGCGTCGCAACAGCAAAGCCTGGTCGACCGGGCCTTGACCAGCTATTTCGGTACCGGCCCGCGGGCCAACTACATGGCCTTCATCACGCAGTATCTCGCGCCCGGCGCGGCCGATGTCGGTTATGATCTTCTGTCCGATGTCGCGAAGGCCTTGGGCGTCAGCAGGAATGCGGCCGGTGTGCTGTTTGCGCAGGTCGCGACGGGGCAGCAGCCGCTGACCCAGCCCGAGAAGCTTGCGATCGACCGCGCCCTCAATGATCTGCTGATCCAGGTCGGCAAGGACGCCAAGGATCCGACAAGCCCTTACGTCGGCAAATATGCTCGCGCCTATGCAGCAATCTCCACCCTGTTCCCGGCCGCCCTCGGCTACACCGACAACAGCACGGGGAGCGGTAACGGTGCGGCGGCGAAGATCGCGACCGGCAAGATGAATTTGGCCGCAGCCCTGCTTGAGACCCAACTCGGCGGTGACATCAACATCATTGGCCCCGGCGGCGGCATCACAGTCGGCCATAGCTCCACTGATACGCTGCTACCGAATCAGGAAGGCATCCTGACGCTCGGCGGCGGAAACATTCGCATGTTCACGGATGATTCCGTGGTGGTGAACCAGAGCCGCATCATGACCCAGCAGGGCGGCGACATCGGCGTGTTCGTTGCCAATGGTGACATCAGCGCCGGCTCCGGGCCGAAGACCTACGCCTCGAGCCCGGCCGTCAGCGAGATCTGCACCCAGGATGGCTATTGCTACGTCAATCCGCAGGGGCTGGTCACCGGCGCCGGCATCGCCGCGCTGCTGACCGTGCCGGGACAGGATCCGAGCAAGAGCAATGTCACCTTGGTGGCGCCGCACGGCACCATCGACCTCGGCTCGGCCGGCGTACGTGCCACCAGCGCAATCTTTGCGGCGTTGACCGTGGTAAACGGCTACAACGTCCTGGCCGGCTCGGTGGTCGGCCTGTCCTTCACGCCGCCGCCGAACACGGCGGCGCTGACCACGGCCTCCAACGCCACGGCCGCGACCCAGCAGGCTGCCCCAGTCACGCAGCCGCAGAACAACGACCGGCCGTCGATCATCATCGTCGAGGTGGTCGGCTATGGCGGCGGCAGTACCACCAACGAGAACGTGGTGGCCCCGGCGAATGGCGTTGACACAAATCGCGCTGCCAAGGATGAGGAGGAGCGCCGCCGCCGGAAGCCTTAGGCTCGGCCTCGACAGGCCGATCAATCTAGCTGGCGACCCGACCTGGCGACCCGACGGGCGGTTTCGCTGCCGGGCGAGCAATCGCGATCCCCGCAGTATGATGCGAGCGCACGACATGCGCTACTGCAACGCGCATCGCGCCTATCAGACAGAGCGCTTCTGAATAACGAAGCCGGGCGCCTTTTGGCGCCCGGCTTTAGTGGTGGTTGCGAGCTGGCGTTGAGATCTTAGTTCGCGCCGCCGGTGACACCCTGGCAGCCATCGACCTGACTGCCGGAGGCGCTGTAGGCCGCGATTGCGGTCGGCCGACCGCCATCGATGCTCGGAAGCAGATATTGGCCCTGAATGGCAGCCGCCCAGGCCGGATCCAACTCGTGAAGACCGTTGTTGCGGACAATCGCCGCCACGTTCGGATCGTAACCCGGATTGACAGCGTTCGACGTCGCCGGGTTGTAGGCCGGCAGGCCGGTCTGCGATCCGCCGTACAGCCAGGCCAGCCAGTTCGTCAGCGCCGGCACGCGAGTTCCTGAAGCATCCGCATAGCAGCTATAGACGTCGAGGAAGCTCGCGCCCGTGATCGGATAGGCCCCTGCGCGCTGTGGCGTCGCCAGGATGGACAAGCCATCATAGTGCACGCCACCGAAGACAGTGTTGGTGCCGAACACCTGGGCGTAGACGTTCCAGGCGTCATAGGTTGCCGGCGGTCGGGGGAAGCTGAGGCTGCGGAACGCGGTCTCGGCGCCGGCCGGAGTCGGCGGGATGAAGTTCTGCGCATGGCCGCTGACGACCTGGCCCGGATGATAGACGCCGATGATGCGCTGGTTCAGGTTCTGGATGCTGGCCGAGAGCGGCGCCGGCGCCGCGTAGGTCTGGCCCAGGATCTCTTCGCTGACCGTCGTCGCATAAGGCTGCGTGAAGTCGGCGCTGAGATAGCCGATGTGACCGGCACGGAAGGCCTCGGTGCCGACCTTCAGAGCCTCGTGGTTGCTGCCTTCGGCACTGATCCAGTGCGGATCGGGCCGATCCGAGTCGTCCTCGACGGCGAGCGAATCGCGATGGTCGTGATCGGTGTCGCCTTTGATCGCGCGGATGTTCTCGATCAAATTGGAGAAGTCGGCCGACGGCAGGTTCGCCGTCGTGGTCACCGTCGTGCCGTTGGTGATGCCGACGCCAGTGAAGATCTGCTTGTATTGATAGGTGCCGGTGGGGTCGAGCAGCGGGCAGTTCGTGGCCAGGTAGTTGGTCAGTATGAAGGTCGTGCCGGATTCATCGGAGCGGAACACGACCTTGATCGGCAGGCGCCCGCTGGCATAAGCGGTGGCCGTGACCGTGCCGTCGGTATTGTCGTCGTAGAAGTGCTGGAGCTGCTGCGTTCCGGTCTTGTCGAGATAGGGGATCAGCGTCGTGCTGTCAGCCCAGTCGGTCACCGTGGCCGAGAAGATGGCGCAGAGTTGCGCGGTCGAGAGCTGGATGGCGCCGCCCGCCTGGGTGTTGGGCGAGAGCGCCGACTGGATGGTCCAGGTCACGCCGTTCACGGGATTGGTGGTGTTGACCGCAATGGCGACCGGCACTTCCAGCGCCGGCACCTGGATCGGCGCGCCGACCGTGGTCGGATCGTAGGTTGCGGCCGTGCTGGTGCGGGCGAGGATCGCGAACACCGACTGCCAGTTGGTCGACGGCGTGAAGTCGCCGAACGAAACCGTGGTCAGGCTGCTGACGGGGCTGGCGAGAGGCGCATCGCTGGTGGTGAAATCGAGCCGCGGATAGGGATAGGTTGCGAAGTTGGAGTTCGCGGTGTCCACGAAGGGCGGATTGATCGAAGGCCTCTTCACCACGGTGGGCGCCGATTTCGGATTGCCACGAAACAGCTGATGCGGATCGTTGGCGATAAAGGCCCGCTGGCCATTGCCGCTGCCGACGGCGGCGAACAGGCCCTCGACCGCGGTGGAGACCAGTGTGCAGCTGGTGGGCAAGAGGTCCGGCGATGGCGCCGCGGTGGTGAAGCTCGGCGAGAAGCTGTGGCCGTCATTGGCGACGGTGGTGCCGGCATAGCAGTCGAACAGCTGCCGCAGCGCGAGCGAGGGCAGCATGCTGCCGCCGCCATAGAGGCCGGTCGAGATCGTGCTCTGCGCTGCGGCGGGCGTCTGAGACGCGATGGTGGCGACAGCCGACAGCACGACCAGCGAGGTCGTGCCGAAGAGGCGGGCGGCGAAGGATTTCGTCGTCATGGTGATACTCCCTGTTTGAGATGGTGATGCGTTCGCCGACGCTCGGATGATCTCGCGATCCGGCAGGGATCCTGTTGGTGATGATGAAGAAATGCGATGAAGACAACCTGCAAGAACTAACAAGATTGCGAGCTTATGCGGCGCGCGAGGCAGGCGGCCTTGCGCGTCGTAGCGGCATTGACGCCGGCGAGCGGTTCACATCCTTAAGACAATGTGAGCAGGTGCGACGCGAATCGATTGTTGCTGATTTTGTCGGCCGTCACCCAACGTGACGGATTTGTTGCTGTTCAGCGGTGGATCAAATGTCTTTCGCCATGTCTTTAACTAATAGAACCTGTCGACTCACTGCTGATCCAGTGACGTTTTCACGTGGCGATGCGCGTTTTTCAGCTGCAAAAAAACCGGGCGCCTTGTGGGAGGTGCCCGGTCGTTGTCGTCAGAGCGTTGATGCCGGATCAGGCGCGGCGGCACGATGCGGCATCGTCACGTATCACGGATTGGCGCCGCCGGTGACGCCGGTGCAGCCGTCCACGCTGCCGCCCGAGGCGAGGGCGATGGTAGAGCCCGACCCCGCAACCAGGTAGACATTCTGAACGGCGGAGAGCCAGCCCGAATTCAGCTGGTGGAAGCTATTGTTCGCCAGAATGTCCGCGACATTCGAATCGGTGCCGTTGGTCTGGTAGTACCAGTTCAGGAAGTTGAGCAGGTTCGTCCCGTTGGTATCGTTGCCGTAGCAGCTGTACGCTGCCAGGAAGGTCGTGCCCGAGAGCGGATAGGCGTTGACCTTGCTGGTGAGCGGCAGGACCGGAAGTCCAGCCACCGCGACGCCGCCATGGGCCGGCTCGGTCGACGGGAAGTTGATGCCGTAGACGTTCCAGTTGGCCCAGGTCGAGCCGGCGCCGGGAGCGACCAGCGCGGAGTCTGCCCAGGCGTTATCCACATTGGCCGGCGTCGGCGGGATGAAGGTCAGCGCGGTCGCGGTCGAGGACGGAGTAGTTACGCCCGCAATGCGCTGGTTTTCGTTTTGCACCGACCCTGCATAGGGCGCGTTGCTGGCGATCGCGAACGGCTTGACGAAGTCGCCGCTGACATAGCCGATGCGGCCCGCCTGCGCCGTGGTCACGCCGACCGCGGCCTGAACGCCGCCGCTGCCGCTGGCGCCGACCCAGGCACCCGCCACCGTCGTCGCGGGCGTCCAGGGACCGTTGCCCCGGGCGTTCTGGATGTTGGTGATCAGGTTCGAGAAGCTGGTGCTCGGCAGGTTCGAGGCGCCGAAGATCGTCTTGTACTTGAAGGTGTCGGTCGGATCGATCAGGGGGCAGACGGCCTTCAGGTAGTTGGTGATGATGAAGCTGGTGCCGCTGCCGTCAGAACGGAACGCCACCGATATCGGCAGCGAGGCGCTGGCGTAGGCTTGGGCAGTCGCGACGCCATTGCCGACGTTGGTGTAGTCGAACGCTTGGTTCACGACCGTGCCGGTGCTGGAGAGCGTCGGGATCGTGGCCGTGCTATTCCAGTCGGTCACGAGGCCCGAGAAGATCGCGCAGAGCTGCGCGCTCGAGAGCTGGACCGCGCCGCCGGCCACGATAGTGCCGCCGGACTGGATCTGCGAGTTGATCGTGAACGAGGCGGTCGATGTGTTGCTGACGTTGACCGGAATGGCGACCGGAACCTCGAAGGCCGGCAGCTGGACCGGGTTGCCCCAGGCGGTGACGTTGAAGCTCGCCGGAGTGCTGCTGCCGACCGCAACCTGGGTGGTCGACGTGGTCGCACCGCTCGCCCAGTTGGTCGACGGGGTGAAGCTGAATGCCGCGGTGGTCAGCGACGCCAGCGTCGACGCCAGCGGCGAGTCGGACAGGCCGACATCGACGCGCGGATACGGATAGCTGCCGAAATTGGCCGAGTTGGCCGTATCGACGTAAGGCGGCTGAGCAGCCGGGAACGGCGTGGCAATCGTCGCGCCAGCGTTGACCGTGCCGCCATACCACTGCGCCGGATCGTTGCTGATATAACCACGGAAGCCGTTGCCCGAGCCGACACCGGCATACATGCCCTGGACGGTGGTATCGATGCCGGTGCAGCTGAAGGGCAGCTTGCCGGGCGACAGGGGCGCCGTGGTCGTCAAGAAGGTGAAGCCGTCATTGCCGACGGTCGCGCCGGTGTAGCAGTCGAAGATCTGGCGGAACGCTTCGGAGGCGAGCGTGGAGCCGCCGAAGTAGAGGCCGTTGGTCGCTTGCGCGTTGGCCGGTTGCGCGGCCGAGAGCAGGGCAGCGGCCGACAGCACCAGCGCCGACGACGTGCCGAGCAGATACTTGGTAGTCGATTGCATGTTCATCTCACTCATCCTGAGGGTTGGAACCATCGGCGCGCGGCGTCATCCCATCGTCACGAGACGGACAAGTCAACGTCAGGAATCCTGAAGTATTATGTGCCGTTTGTTCTGGGCCATTTCTCGTCTATTTCAGTAAGGCCTAAGTATCTCGTGCGCCGAAGGAATGTCTCCGTTCGTCGATGATTGGCTCACGACTGATAGACAACTCGAGCGTGAGATTCGCGCAGAGATTATTTCCAGCATTGAGTTGAAAAAATCTTGGCAATACCCGACGATGTGATCTATGGAATCGCGGCGCGATCATGGTGATCTGTGGATGCTGTTCCATGGAGAACAACCTTGGCGCGATCAGTTGGCGGGCGAGGCTTCCATATGGAAGACAATTCGAGCGGGCGACTCGCGATTCGAGTGGAGCATGACGGTCATGCGTTATTGGCTCGTCCCGCGTCGTATGGCGGTCATCATTCGGGACCTTCCAATGTGAAGCGCGCGCAGGAGCTGCATCAGCAGGGCATCGCGCATGCGCGGGCCGAGCGCTGGCGTCAGGCGCTGCGTGCGTTCAACGAGGCGGTGCGGCTCGCGCCGGATCAGCCCAGCTTCAACTATTGCAAGGGCGTGGCGCTCTGCCGGTTCGATCGCTTCGACGACGCGCGCGATGCATTCATGGCGGAGCTGCGCGTGACGCCGACGCACGCGCCGGCGCTGGCCGAGATCGGCACCTGTCTGGCGCGCACCGGCCGTCCACGCGAGGGCATTCCCTACCTGCAGGAGGGCCTGCGGCTGCTGCCGAACATGCCGCTCGCGCAATATAGCCTCGGTCTCGCGTTGCTCACCGATAACCGGCGCAGCGAAGCGCTGGAGGCGCTCGACAGGGCGATCACGCTCGATGCCGGCTACGTTGATGCCTATCGAACGCGTGGGCTGGCCTACGTGATGGATGGCCAGTTCGACAAGGCGGTCGAGGATCTGCAGGCCGCCTCCACTATCGACAGTCAGAACTACAAGGCGATCCTCGAACTCGGCATGAATTTCGGCGTGGCCGAGCGTCACCAGCAGGCCGCGCGCCTGTTCGAGCTCGCCGCCGAGAGCGCGCCGGGCGTCGCCTTGCCGCAATATCTCTATGGTCATTTCCTGATCAATCAGCGCCAGTTCGAACGTGGGCTTAGCTATGTCGACCGTGCGCTCGCGCTGGACCCGCTGCAGGCCGAGCACCACGTCGCCCGTGGTTTCGGCTTCCTTGGCCAGGGCCGCGTCGAAGACGCGGTCGCAGCCTATCGGCGCGCCGGCGAGCTCGATCCCGCCAATGCCGCGGTCGCCGGGACGCTGCTGTTTGCGCTTCAGCACAAGCCGGGGGTGACCCGTGACGAATTGTTGCGCGAGCACAAGCGATGGGCGGCGCTGTACCGTCCCAGCGCGCCGAACGATCGGCTGTCTTTTTCCAACACCCCGGATCCGAGCCGCAAGCCGCGGCTCGGCCTGGTGTCGGCCGACCTGCATCGGCACGCCGTGTCGTTCCTGATCTTGCGTGCCGTCGAGCAGCTCGCAGCGCTCGGCCACGAGATTGTCTGCTACAAGACCGATAGCAAGCGGCAGGATGACGATTTCAGCGAGCGTTATAAGGCGGTGTCGGTGGCCTGGCGCGACGTGTCGAGCAGCAACGATGCGGAGCTCGCGCGCCAGATTGCCGAGGACGGCGTCGACATCCTGTTCGATCTTGCAGGCCACACCGCCGGCAATCGTCTGTCGCTGTTTGCCGGTCGTGCTGCGCCGATCCAGTTGGGCTGGGCCGGCTACGTCGGCACGGTCGGGCTCGACACCTATGACGGCTTGATTGCCGATCCGGTCGAGATTCCGCCGGAGCATGATGCGAGCTATGTCGAGCGGCCGATCCGGCTGCCGGATTGCTATGTCTGCTACCAGCCGCCGACCAGCGCGCCCGACGTGGCGCGGCTGCCGAGCGAGACTGCCGGCCGCTTCGCCTTCGGCTGCTTCAACCGTCCGGCCAAGCTCAATGCCGACGTCGGCAGGGCCTGGGCCCGCATTCTCGCGGAGGTGCCGGAGGCGAGCATCTTGATGGTCTATGGCGGTCTCGGCGAGACCTCGACGCGTGAGGCCGTCTATGCGGTGCTGGAGCGCGGCGGCCTGTCGCGCGAGCGCGTCGAATTGATCGGCGAGAGCGAGCAGGCCAAGCTGCTGGAAGCCTATGGCCAGGTCGATCTCGCACTCGATCCGTTTCCTTATTCGGCCGGCGTCACTACGCTCGAGGCGATGTGGATGGGCGTGCCGACGGTGACCTTGGTCGGCGACACATTTGCCGGTCGCCACTCTGCCGCGCATCTGACTGCTGCTGGCCTCGGCCAGTTCTGCACCACGAGCATCGACGGCTATATCGCGCTTGCCGTCGACTGGACGCGCCGGCGCGGCGAGCTCGCCGAGCTCCGGAGCTCCTTGCGCGGACGGCTGGAAGCGTCACCGCTCTGCGACGCGCCCCGTTTTGCGGATCATCTGTCGCGTGCGCTGATGCAGCTCTGGACCGAGTGGTGTGCCACGCGCAACGCCGTGTGACCCGCCGTCCATCGGCTTGTGACGGCGCACGATGATTGAAGTGGCTGTGAACCGAACACGGGAGGAACGTGGCGATGGCGCGAGCCGGGAACAGTAAGGCGCAGGCGCAAAAAGGCGCGGCTCCGATGTTGAAGCAGGTCTCGACCGAGCGCCAGGCCGAGTTTGCGCAAGCGGTCTTGGACCGCGCCTTCGCGCTGTTCGGTGCCGGACAGATCGATAGCGCCGATGTCCTGCTCGAAACCATGGAGCAGCAGCCGACAGTGCGGCAGCGGGTCGTGCACCTGCGCGGCGTGATCGCCCTGTGCCGCGGCCAGGACGAGGACGCGCTCGATTTCCTGGAAGAAGCGATCAGGCTCGAGCCGTCCGATGCTGATGCTCACGCCAATATCGGCGCCTTGCTGCTGAAGTCGGGGCAGTATCCGCAGGCGCTGGCCGCCTACGCCGCAGCGCTGACCTTGCGGCCGGACAATGCCGCGGCGCGATTTGGCGTTGCGCGTGCGCTCGCCGGCTCGGATCTGCCGGAGCTGGCCATTGATGGCTTTCGCGATGTGCTCATCGCCGATCCCGAACAGGTCGATGCAGCGGCGGAGCTGGCGCTGCTGCTCAAAGATCACGGTCGGCGCGAGGAGGCTGTGGCGCTTCTGGACCAGATGCGCGCGCGTCATCCGGAGCATGAAGCGTTGGCGCGGCTCGCACGCGAAATGACCGACGCCGCGGACGGCGTCGGGGCAGGCGCGAGAGCCGGAGAGGTTTCGCCCAATCCGGGCGGATCGGCGGACCCAGTGATGGCCAGCGCCTTGCGTATGACGGCGACGCCGCGGGTCGCAAGCGCGACGCTTTGCGACGCGCTCTTCATGGAAGGATGTCGTCATCATCGCGCCGGCAATATCGCGCGGTCGAAGCGCTTTTTCGAGCGCGTTCTCGAGATCGATCCGGCGCATATCAATACGCTGTGCAACCTCGGCGCAATCGCGCTCGCGCTCGGAGACGTGGCCCGCGCGCAGATCTTGGCGCAGTCGGCCGTGACTTTGGCGCCCGAGCTTGCGCCGGCGCGGGTCGCGCTCGCCGATGCGATGATGGCCGGCGGCAAGGTCGAGCAGGCACAGGCACACTATCACAAGGCACTGGAACTCGCGCCCGGCGACGATGCAGTCCATGCGCAATACGCGATGGCATTGCAGGCGATCGGTGATCCCGATGATGCAATGGTGCATTTTCTTGCAGCGACCAGGATCAGTCAGCAGCAATCGCCACGGTTCTACGAGGCTCTGGGACGAACCTGCGCTGCGCGTGGAAATTCGCAAGGTGCCGAAATCAGCCTGAAGCACGCGCTTGCGCTCGATCCGCGGTGCGTCGGTGCCCATTGTGCGCTCGGTGAAGTCTACTTGGGAGCCGGTCGGCATGGCGACGCGGAAGCTGCCTTTCGCGCGGCGCTTGCTCTTGACGCAAACGATCTCCAAGCAAGGCGCGGCGTTGAACGGACTGCCCATGCGCGCCGATGCGAAGCGGACGGCGCGCCATGACGTGCGCGCAGTTCCGCGCGAGGAACGGCGGACTTGCGAACGCCGCTTGGCGACCAGGCTGACGTCTGTATTTGCTAGGTTGAAGTTGAGTCTTGACCGGGCAACGCAGGATTGGTCGCCGAGTTGCATGTGTTGTTAGTTGCGCGTGCCGTGCAGCTTTGGTTTCGCAGATGAGTTCATTGCGATGTCATCAACTTTGGTTATGAACAGCGCGGCTGAGATCAAGCGGGCAGAACGCTGCAGCTGGGGATGGGGTCCCTGCTATGAGCGACACCAATCGAGCGGCGTTGCTCAGCCTTCTGGTTGCGAGCTACGACGACCTCAGATCGCGCTTGGCGCGACGCGCTGGCTCTGCAGAGTTGGCGGACGAAGCGCTCCAGGACACATTCCTGCGCCTCTCCAACGCAACCGGAATAGGGCCGGTGCGCGATCTCAAGGCGTATCTGTTCAGGGTGGCGCTGAGCATCGTCAGCAATCGGCGCGTTGCGGAACGTCGCCGTCGCACCATACCGGAAACCGATGCGCTGTTCGACATGGTGGACGACAAGCCGGGGCCGGACCGCGTGATCGAGGCGCGCTCGGAGATCGGCGCGTTGAAGCAGGTGATCCAGGAACTGCCGTCGCGTCGACGCGAGATCTTCATGGCGACCTTTGTCGACGAAGTTCCGTTGCGGGACACGGCGGAACGATTCGGTGTCAGCGTGCGAACGGTGCAGGTGGAGCTCAAGCAGGCTCTGGTCCATTGCGCGAGGCGCCTCGACCGGACGACGCAGGCGTCGCGTTCGACGCGGTTGCAGAACCAGCTCTATCAGCAGGCGCAGGCGCGACGCGCGTTGCATTGGAATCAGACGCTTGCAGCCGACGATTGTCCGCGCATGGCAGCGCCCGACGAGCCGGTGTGATCTTGCGCAGAGAGATGCCAAGCCGTCGGCCGGCGGTCTTGATTGCAGGGTGCCAATCGGCCGGTCGCAGCGCAAGGACCGGATCGACATGAGCTCCGTCGAGGAGAAGATCAGACCGCGGACGCGACGGCCTCTGCCCGTCGACTTCATGGCGCATCTCGCTGCGCGCGGCGCGTTGCGGGACGCCCAGGCGGCGGACGTGGCACGAACGCCGCGCCACGGCGAGGCAATGTCCGCACCCGTCGATTGGAGTGCATTGACCAAGCTTACCGCATCGGCCCTTGCCGACGAACTGGCAGGCTTCTACGGCTGCGGCCGCGTCAAGCGCGACGATCTCACCCAACGCCGCTTCGCCGGCGGCGATATGTCGATGCGTTTCCTGAGGGAGGGCCGGCTGTTTCCTTATGAGGACGCGGGCGGCGCCTGCAATCTGGCGGTGGCCGCGCCGATCGACGACGAGACGCTGCGGTCGATCGAGATTGCATTGCGCAAGCCGATCGCGCTGGCGGCGGCGACCGCCGACGATATCGATGCGGCGCTGTCGCTGCAGATCGAGGCGGATCAGACCAACGCCCTGCCGCAGGCGTCCGCCGGCGCAGGCGAGGACGACCTCGACAACCTTCGTGACCTCGCCCGCGGCGCCCCGGTGGTGCGCGCGCTGGATGACCTGCTTCGCCTGGCAGTCGAGCAGCGCGCAACGGATCTGCACATCGAACCCAATGGCGACGGCCTGCAGGTGCGGCTGCGCATCGACGGCATGTTGAAGCACGTCCCGGCACCGCCGATGAGCATGGCCAAGGGCATCCTGTCGCGCCTGAAGATCCTGGCGGGGCTCAACATCATCGAGCGCCGTCTTGCCCAGGATGGCCGGGCGCATATCGCCGTCGGGGGCTCGGAGATCGATCTGCGCGTCGCGACCATGCCGACGATGCATGGCGAATGCGCCGTGATCCGTCTGCTGCGCAAGGGTTCCGGTCTGGTCGCGCTGAACCAGATCGGGCTCGGCCCGCGCGACGAGGCCATCCTGCGCAAGGCGCTGCTCGCACCTTACGGCATGATCATCGTCACCGGGCCGACAGGCTCGGGCAAGACGACCACGCTGGCCGCCTCGCTCGCCGTGATCAACGAGCCGACGCGCAAGATCCTGACCATCGAGGATCCGGTCGAGTATCAGATCCCCGGCATCAACCAGACCCAGGTCCATCCCGCAATCGGGCTGACCTTCGCCTCGGCGCTGCGCTCCTTCATGCGCCTCGACCCGGATGTCATCATGGTCGGCGAAATGCGGGATTCTGAGACCGCGCATATCGGCGTCCATGCGGCGCTGACCGGGCATCTCGTCTTGACGACATTGCACACCAACACCGCGGCCGGCGCGATCACGCGGATGATCGACATGGGAATCGAAAGCTTCCTGTTGGCGTCCTCTGCGCGGGTGATCGTGGCCCAGCGCCTGGTGCGCATCCTCTGCGACCATTGCAAGGAGCCTCACCGTTTGACGGAAGCGGAGGTCGGCGCGGACGAGCGCTATGCCGCGCTCGGCATCGCACCGGGTGAGACCGTCTGCCGTCCCAAGGGCTGCGAATGGTGCGGCTTCACCGGCTTTCGCGGACGCAAGGGCGTGTTCGAGATCATGGAGATCGGCCCCGCGCTGCGCCGGGCAATCGGTCCGAAGACGGATGCCAGTGAGCTCGAAGCGGCCGCGCGGCGCGAAGGCATGAGCACGATGACCGAGGACGGCATCGTCAAGCTCCGCGCCGGGCAGACCACGCTCGACGAAATCTTCCGCCTCACCTCGAGCCTGTAGCGACCATGCCGCATTACCGCTATCGCGCGCTGACCCGGGCCGGAGAGATCATCCTCGGCGATGTCGAGGCGCCCTCGCGCGAGGAGGTGTTGCGGCGGATCGAATATCTCGGCCATCTGCCGGTCGAGGCCGAGATCGCCGGCTCTGGCGCGAAGCGAAGCAGCCTCATCAGCCGCGGATCGTTGGGCGCGCGCGAGCTGACGACCTTTCTCCGGCTGCTCGCGCTTCTGCTGCGCTCCGGATTGAACCTCGAAGCCTCGCTGCAGACACTGGAGGACGACACCAATAAATCGGTCGCGCGTTTTGCCGCAGGGCTTCGGTCCGCGGTGTCCGGCGGTGATGGTTTTGCCGAGGCGCTGGAGCGGCAGGCCACCTCGCTCGAGCCGATGTATGTCGCGATGGTCCGCGCCGGCGAGGCGTCGGGCAAGCTCGAAGTGGTGTTGCGCGCGATCGTCGAGGACCGCACCCGCCGCGAGCAGATGTCGCAACGGATCAGCACGGCGACCCGCTATCCGCTGTTCCTGGTTGGATCGGCGATCGTGATCCTGTTCTTCTTCCTGCTCTATGTGGTGCCGCAGTTCGAGCCCATCTTCACCGAGATGCAGGGCCGTCTGAATACGGGCGCGGCCTTCGCGCTGACAGCGTCGACCTGGCTGCGCTCGCATCTCGATCTGCTGCTCGGCATCGGCACCGGCGTGCTGCTGGTCGGCTGGCTCATCCTGCGCCAGCCGGCCGCGCGTGCCCGACTGGCGGCCGGCTTTGCCAGCCTTCCGGGGATTGCCGGGCTGATGCACGATCGCCGTGCGGCGCGCTTCATTGGTACGCTTGGACTTCTGGTGGAAAACGGCGTGGCGCTGCCGGCGGCGCTGAAAATTCTGCGCGATATCGTGACAGAGCCGGATTACGTCGCCGCAGTCGAGCAGGTGCATGAGCAGGTCCGCAATGGCCGCCGGTTCATCGAAGCGCTTGCCGACAGCAAGCTGGTGCCGCCGCTCGCAGTGCGCATGCTGCGTGTCGGCGACGAGACCGGCGACCTGTCTGCGATTGCGCAGCACGCCTCGCAGTTCTATGAGCAGCGGCTCGCCATCGGCCTCGATCGCATGATGGGTGCGATCGGCCCTGTTACCATCATCCTGGTCAGCATCGGCATCGGCTCCCTGATCGTCTCGATCATGAGCGCGCTGCTGAGCATCACCGAGCTCGCCAAATGACGGCTCCCATTAGCAGCGATCCGCGCGCCGGCTCGACCCTGATCGAGATGATGGCCGTCATGGTGATCATGGCGATGCTGGCGTCGCTGGTCGGCGTGCTGCTGCCCGGCACCGGCCGCGGCAGGCTGAAGGCGCTGACCTTGCAGACGGCCGCGATGATGCGGCGCGAACGTCTCGCGGCCGTGCTCACCGGAACCAGCCGCCAGATCTCGCTCGATACTGGCGCGCGCCAACTCATCGGCGACAGCGGAGCGATTGCGATTCCGCGCGACGTGGTGGTCGACGTGGTCGGCGTGGATGAAATCTGGTCGGGGCGTCAGGCCGTGGTGCGATTCGAGCCCGACGGCGCCTCGACCGGTGCCGCGCTCAAATTCTCCTGGGACAAGGTGCGCTATGAGGTGGATGTCTCCTGGTACAACGGCCGGGTCGCGGTCGATGTTCAGTGAACGCCGCGCCGCTCGCGCGGGCTTTACGCTGATCGAGGCGCTGGTGGCGATGACGCTGCTGCTCGCCTTCATGTCCGTGGTCGGGCCCCAGCTGTTTCACGCGCGCCGCATCGCCGATCGCATCGATGGCCGCATCGCGGCGCAGACGCTGTTACGGACGCTGCTCGACGCGCCGGTTGATCGCGCGCAGCTTGCCGCGGGACCGCGCAGCGGCGAGACCGGCGGGATGCGCTGGAGCATCAGCGCCGAGCCGATGTTTGTCGAGGCGATGATCCCTCCCGCCGCGGCGCCGGTCCCTGTCAAGGCAACCAAGTCGGTCGAACCGGTCGAGAAGGGCCCGAGCTGGATCGCGTATCACCTGACGGCTGTAGTGTCGTGGGCGCCCGGGCGGATGGTCACCGCCGATACCTTGCGGCTCGGTCTGCCCGGAGATGACCGATGATGAGGCTCCAGCTCTGCGTCCGCCATTCCGGCGAGCATGGCTTCACCCTGATCGAGGTGCTGGCGGCGCTGGCGATCGGGGCGGCCGTGATCGCAGGCACCGCGGCGCTGATCCACAATGTCGCGCTCAATTTCGATCGGGGCACCGGCCTTGCCGGCAAGACCGATCAGCTGCTGCTGGCAGTCGAGCGCATCGCGGCGGATCTGGGATCGGCACGGCAGGTGCCACAGGGACGCGACGTCCAAACGGGCGCAGCCTTTGTCGGCGCGCCCGGCCAACTCAAGTTCATCGCCGCCGGCGGCGCAGCTTCGGGACCACAGGGCGAGGAGGCGGTCAGCCTGACGGTCGAGGACGTCGATGGGGCGGCGCGCCTGATCCGGCGCCGCGCGCCGTGGCTCGGGCAGCGCACCTTGTTCGAAAGCGTCGCGCTGCGCGATCCGATCGAGCTGATCGAAGGTCAGGTCGATATCAGCTTCGCATTTGCCGGCGTCGGCACGGACGGCCATCTGACATGGAGCGACAGCTGGCGCGGCCAGCCGCTGCTGCCGGTGATGGTGCGGCTCACGATCCGGGACCGCGCGAGCGGCGCCGAACTGCTTCCGGACACCGAGTTCGCGCTGCACGCCGACGCGCCGATCGGCTGTGCCCGTGCCGGCGCGAGTGCGGACTGTTTGAAAGGGGGGGCACCGGAGCAAACCCCGCCGGCGAAAGTTCGGCCCAAGAATGAACCGACTGGCAACGAGCCCGCTGGAGCCCGTGGATGAGCGTCCGGGACAGCGAGCGCGGAATGGTTTTGTTCGCCGTGCTGTGGGCGATCGCGTTCTGCTCCGTGCTGGTGATGGCGACCTCGGCAAGCTTCCGCAGCCTGGCCGGGATCGTGGCGATCGACCGCGACCGCGTGCAGGCGGATGCGCTGTTGAGCGCCGGCGTGGAGGCTGCGGCCGGCATGGTCGCCGTGATCAAGGATGCGCCGCTCACCGCGCGCAGCACCGTCGTCATCCTGCCGACCGGGACGGTGCGGGTGAGTATCAGCGACGAGACCGGCCGTATCGATATCGGCAGGGCGCCGGCCGAAATGCTGGCTTCGCTGCTGCGTCATGTCGGTGCCGATGATGATGAGGCCGATCGTCTAGCCCGGACGATCGTCGGCCTGCGCGAACCGGACCAGGCCGCGCGTCCGAGCAATCCGGCGCCGCGGCCCAATGATGCTGCGCCGCGTTCGGATGCCGGCGCCGCGCGTCAGCCCGCTGCCGACAAGAAGCCCGATCAGCCTGCACCTTCGCAGGCGCAGTCGCCGTTCACCGACATCCGCCAGCTCGCTGCGGTCCCGGGGATGCGGACGGAATGGATCGCCGCGATGGCGCCGTTGGTCACCGTCTATGGCAGCGAGGCCGTGAATCCGTTGACGGCACCCGTCGCGGTCCTCCGAGCGCTGCCATTCTTCGAGGAGGCGCGGCTGGAAGGCTTTCTCGCGATGCGCCAAGCGCCGCTGGTCGACGCCGAGCGGCTCGCATTCCTGCTCGGTCGCACGCAAGCCTATCTGAAAGTTCAGCAAAGGCAGGTGATCTCGGTCGCGCTCGCGGCGAGCACCACGGATGGCTATGCGGCGCAGGCAAGCGGCTTCATCGTGCTGCTCAAGGGCGACAAGCTGCCTTACCGTGTTCTTGCCTGGACTCCTGGCGCACAGGCGCGCGTGCGCGACATCGCCATGCTGTCGGGGGACGACGATGGACGTTGAGGTGATCGCCAGGCGATGGATCGATGCGCTGGCGCGGCTTTGGCTTGGCTGGCGCGACCGGCGCCGCGCCCGAAACTCGCTCAGGCTTCGCCAGGCTGATGACGGCCTGATCGTACGACAGAGCGACGGCCAGGAACGGATCGTCCCCGGCGCGCTGTCGTCGGGAGCCGTCCTTCCGAGTGATGTCGTCCGCTCGGCGCAACGTGCTTTCGTGATGCTTGAACTCGGCAGCGACGAGATCGTCTCGCGCCGCATGACCGTTCCGGCGCAGGCCCGCGACCTGCTGCCGGGCATTGTTCGCAACCAGATCGAACGGCTCTCGCCGTGGCGTCCGGCTCAGGCCTATTACGGGTTCGAGATCCAGGACGGTGCCGATGCCGGCAGTCTCGACGTGCGGATTCTGATCACGCCCCGCGCCGCTGTCGATGAATCCTGTCAGCGGCTGGCGGCGCTGGGTCTCCACGTCGACGCCGTGGTGGCCGGGGCGCCGCCGGCGGGCATGACGCTGTGGTCGCGGCTTGCGGATGCTGACAGCGCACGGGTGAAGCGCCTGCGCCGGGCGATCGGTAGCCTGCTGGCCGCCGCCGTCTGCATCGCCGTGCTCGTGAACGTCTGGACCTTCATGACGTCAGCGGCGGCGGACGCCGAGAGCGAGGAGATCGGCGCGGAGATCGCCAGGCTGCAACGCCAGGTCAAGGGCACCTATTCGGCGCAGTCGATCGCTGCGCTTCCGCCGGCCGAGCGCGCCTGGGCGTTGAAGGAAACCTCATTGGTCTCGGCGATCGTGATCGAGGCGCTGTCGCGCGCGCTGCCGGACAGCGCCTATCTGACGGAGCTGACCATCGATGGCGCGACGGTGCGGATCGCCGGGATCGCGCAGGACGCGCCCGCGCTGATCGCCCCGCTCGAGCAATCGGGACAGTTCAAGGACGTCCACTTCTACGCGCCGACCACGCGCAGCGCCGACGGCGCTCGCTTTGTCTTCCACATCGAGGCGCGCGTCGAGCCACACCAGACAATAGGCGGAGGTTAGGGGATGCCGAAGCTGAACCTCAGGCTGAAGCTCGATCTGAACCGCGAGCAGTTGCTCGCGCTGGGCGCCTTCTGCGCGCTGCTCGTCATCTGCGCGCTCGCCATCGCAAATGCGCTGCTGAGCTGGGCGGAGGCGACGCAAGCCCGCGACGACCGGCGCGACCAGCTCGCAAGCCTGCGGTCGCGCGTGGGCAGCGTCGCCAAGCAGCGCCAGCAGACGCAGACCATTGCGGCGCCTGCGCCTGCCTTTCTTGATGCTGCCACCAGCGGGCTGGCCACCGCGCAGTTCCAGGCCTATCTGTCGCAACTGATGACGGACCAGAAAGCGGTTCTGGTCTCGTCCGGGATTCAGCCGGCCGAGCGCGACGACAGGAGCGACGCGATAAGGCTTCAGGTCGCGCTGACCGCGACGATTCCTGCGCTGCAGGCGCTGCTGTACCGGCTGGAGAGCGGAACTCCTTACGTGTTCGTGGACTCGTTGTCGCTGCAACTCGGCGGCTCGACCGAACGCAACACTGCCGACCCGGTCTTAAAGGTCACGCTGACGGTGCATGCGTTCTGGCGCCGGCCGAGCGCGTGAGCTGTGTGCTCCGCGTTGTCGGCGCAGAGCGCTGCGCTCGAGCAAACGCTCGCAGAGCTGCGAGCGAGCACCTGAAGCCGCGTCAGTCTTTCCTGATGATCGGGGCCCTTACGATCGACGTGGCCGCAGCCGAGTTGGACGGCCATGCCCAATGCCGCGGCCGGGTCGGAACAAAGCCGGCGATATGCGAGCAATCGCCACTCTGGGAGCCGAACACCGTCCATTGCGTCACTTTCCAGACCGTGCGCCCGCGCAGGCTGGCGCCGGCGATGACGCAATTGTTCCAGGGCGCGACGATGAACTGGATGTCGTAGCAACCGGGCGCGAGCCCCGAGACCGTTGCCAGTCTTGAGGGCGGAAGCGGCTCAGCCAGCTGATCAGGACCCCACTGCCCGGCATCGCAGGGCGAGACATAGAGATGTTGGAGAAAGACCGGCGAGGCGTTGACGATCGAGAATTCGGCGGCGTCGACGGGCGAACAGGCTGCGAAAAGCGAGGCTGCTAATGCCAACGCCGTTAGTGCCAACGTTGCGAATGAGGACATCATCGTGGCAATCGACGTCCACGCAAGCGTTCGAGATGTCGCGCTCAGAGCGCGCATCCCATCTCGTCGGCCTATCATCGCTGGACCGTCCCGATGTCTTTGCTGACGACGGTAGCATCTTGCCATTGCAGATTTGTGGCGTGCGCGCGATCTCGACTACGTCGTGATCTCGATGCGGGTTCCGTCCGGCATCGCAATGACCGCTTCGTAGAAGCCATCACCGGTGCGGCGCGGCGGCGACACCAGCGCACCAGCGGCGGCGCAGCGTTCGGCGAGTGCGTCGACCTCCGCTGCGCTGCCGAGCGAAATGGCGATATGGTCCCAGCCGATGCGATCGGCCGAGCCCGCGCCGGCAAGCCATGGTGCGGTCATGAGTTCGATTTCAGCTCCGCCGTCCGGCAGCGTGATGAAGCGCGACACGAAGCCTGGCCGACGTGCGCTGCGATAGCTTGGGCCGACGGCAGCATTGAAATAGCGCTGCCAGAACGCCGCGGCCGCATCGAGGTCTGCCGTCCAGAGCGCCACATGTGCAAGATGCATTGGGCTTCTCCGCTCAGGTCTGCGCGGCTCCTGCGCGATGCGCGGACAGCGGCACGATGGTGAGCAGCGCGGCCAGCATCCAGAATGCAGTCTGCAGGCTGGTGAATTCGGCGACGAAGCCGATGGCGGCGGGGCCGAGCAGCACGCCGGCATAGCCGACCATGGTCACTGCGGCGACCGCCAGTTCGATCGGCATCCGCGTCTGCGTGCCGGCTCTACGGAACAGGATGGGCACGAGGTTCGACGCGCCGAGGCCGATGAGCAGAAAGCCGGTCATGGCCAGTGCGGCGACGGGAACGGTGAGCAGGACGACGAAACCGGCGATCGCGATCGAGCTGCCCCAGAACAGCGCGGCGCGGTCACCGACGCGGCTGACCACGGCATCGCCGCCGAGCCGGCCTGCCGTCATGGCGATCGAGAACAGGATATAGCCGATGCCCGCTTGCGTCTCGGGCAGATGCTTCGTGCCCGCGAGCAGCAGAGCCCCCCAATCGAGCATCGCCCCCTCGACCAGAAACATGACGCCGGCCAGCGCAGCCAGCAGCACGACAAAGCCATGGGGGATCACGATCAGCGGTCCTGCCTGTTGCGGCGATGCGCGCAGGAGCCGCGGAGCGGCGAGCACCATCGCCGCGCCCATGAGACACGAACAGAGGACCGCGCTGACCAGTGCGTCGATCTGCATTGCGAGCAGGAGCGTCATCAATCCAGAGCCGGCAAAGCCGCCGATGCTGAACTGCGCGTGAAAGCCGGACATCAGCGGCCGGCCTTCCGCGCGCTCGACCTCGATGGCATGGATGTTGACGGCGACATCCAGCGAGCCCAGCGCGGCGCCGAAGGCGAACAGGGCGGCGCCCAATGTCGCCGGCGTCGCCGCAACTGATAGTGCCGGCAGCATGACGGCAAGCCCGAGGCCGCTCGTGATGATGATCGGCTTGCTGCCGAAGCGTGCACTCAGCACGCCCGTCAGCAGCATGGCCGCCACGGAGCCGATGCCGAGGCAGAGCAGCAACAGCCCGAGCGTCGCGTCGTCGACCGCGAGATGCTGCTTGGCGAAGGGCACCAGTGGCGCCCAGCCCGCCAGGCCAAAGCCGGCGACGAAGAATCCAAGCCGCGTGGCGAGCTTGGCGGCGCGCTGATCAGGAGACGACATGATGAACTCTCACGGTAGCGTTTTGCGTTAGCGCTGCGGTGGCGGATCGGCCTTCAGGATGGAGGCGCCGGCCTTGGCAAAGGCCTTGAGGTGAGCGGCGGGCGCATCGTGCTCGACCACCAGGCATGCGATATCCTTGTTCGCAGCGACGCGGTGCGGCGCGCGCGTGTCGAGCTTGTCGGTGGTGGCCAGCACCACACTCTCGCGGCTGACCGAGAGCAGGGCGCGCTTGAAGGCGGCATCGGACAGGTCGAACGCACTGACGCCGCCCTTCGGTGACACCGCGCAGGCGCCGAGAAAGCACCGGTCGATGTTCAACTGCATGATCGCCAGCACCGCGCCGGCATCGACGCAGCCGCCGACCACGGGATTCACGGCACCGCCGATCATGATCAACTGAAGGTCCTGCCGCCGCAGCACAGCGGCTGCGATGTCGATCGAATTGGTGGCGACCGTGAGCTCGGCATCCTCGGGAAGAAATTCGGTCAGCGCCAGATTGGTGCTGCCATTGTCGAGAAAGATGAACTCGCCGGGCTTGATCGTTGTTGCCGCAGCGCGGGCCAGCGCGCGCTTGCGCTCGCGGCCTTCACCGATGCGCGCCGCCATTGGGGACATGCCGGGGGTGATCGGCAGTGCGCCACCATAGACGCGGCGACAGCGTCCCTCAGTCGCAAGCGCGCGCAGATCGCGCCGGATCGCGTCTTCGGAGACGTCGAATTCGGCGGCGAGCGTTGCCGCAACCACGGCTTGTCCTTGCGCCAGGCGGTCGGCGATCACGTCCCGCCGCGCCATCGGAATTTGCTCTGACATGGAGGGAAGCCTATCATGCAGAAACAAGAATAACAACGTGCACGAACGTGCATGGCTACGTTGCTTCGGAGTCGGGACGCTTCATTGCTATCGACGGTCTCATCCCCATCAATCCGCTGCGCCAAAAATCCAATTTCGGTCGTGGTTCCAGCCTGATTTGCCCTGTCCAGACCTCCCGCGAAAAAGATTTCGATTTCTATTTTTCAGAAATCGTGGTTGTCTAGCGGCATCCCGCCTCGTGCAGAGGGACGTATCGCGGTCGTCACGAACGTGGAGGCGGGGAGCGGTGGGCATGTTGAATTGCAGCGCGTTTCTCGCGCGGACGAACAGTTCGACATGCACGGTCAAGTCGCGCGGTCCTGATCCTCCGACGCTAGGATTCCCGCGCAGCGCGCGAGAGCGCGTTGTCGCGTACGGTGGCCAGACAGCCCGGCGCACCGGGGAGAACGCGAAGCAGCCGTTAAAACCATCGCGCAGGGAGGGTCGGGATGTCTTGGCCAAACCTGTGGTACCTGCCGCCTGCATTTTTTTCCGCAGGCGGGCCATGGGGGCGGCAAGCTCCCGGCCTTTCCTGCGCCCTCTCGTTTCAGAGGGCAGCTCACGACCCATCATTCGGGCGCGCAACGCGCCGCGAAGACGACGAGGCGCGTCCTGCTTCCGGTCACGCCAACGCGCGCCTTCTCAACTTCGTGCGACGGCGGAAATAACACGGCGGCTCACTTCGTATTCTCCCGTTGAGCGGGGCATCCCGTTGATGACACCGCTGGTCGAACCAACAAGGAGACATGAACATGACAATCGAAAAGATCGGATATGTATTGCTCGTTACCGTGGCCGCGGCGTTCCAGGCGTCGCCCGCGCTCGCAGCACACCATGCGGGTGCTGACATGATGACGCATGACGTCTGCCGCTACCGCGACCATGAAGGATATGACGCCCTGCGCATGCGCCAGCCATGGCGCCATATAACCATGCCGTCTCGCGACATGGTTGACCCCTTTGCATCATTGCTGCTGGGATAGGGATGCGGCGGATGATATGGCGCTCTGCCACAGCGGCCGCAGGCAACAGCCGTTCAGCGGAACTCGATCGCCAAGGCTGCCGCGCGGCAGGCGCGGCTTGACCTTTCGCCGAAATGAGGCTGGATGCGGAAGCTGCCGACCGGCGGCAGCAGATGAGGAGAATTGAGGTGATCGCAGAGCAGGCCGACGGCGCCAAGCCCGCCTTTCTCGCCATCGATTGGGGCACGTCGAGCTTTCGCGCCTGGTTGATGTCGGCTGCGGGCGGCGTGCTTGCGGAAAGCCGCAGCGGCGAGGGCATGCTGCATTGTGCCAGCAGCGGCTTTGCGCCCGTCTTGCGTGATCATCGCGCCAAGCTTGGCGCGCCCGACGATTTGCCGGTGCTGATCTGCGGCATGGCCGGTGCGAAACAAGGCTGGGTCGAGGCGTCATACCTCGAGATCCCCACGCGGCTCGATGCCCTGCATGAAGGCGCCGTCCGCGTCGATACGCCCGGCGATGTCCGCATCCTGCCCGGGCTTGCGCAGGCGCGGGCCGAGCAGCCGGATGTGATGCGCGGCGAGGAGACCCAGCTGCTCGGCGTCACCGAAGCTGATTTCACCGGGCTCGTCTGTATTCCCGGCACCCACAGCAAGTGGATCAGGATCGAGGCTGGGCGCGTCGCCGAATTTACGACCTATATGACCGGCGAGCTGTTTGCGGTGATCTCACAGCACAGCATTCTTGCGCATGCCGTTGAGGCGTCGGCCTCGCCTGCAGGCGAAAGCGCAGCGTTCCGCGAAGGCCTTGCCACGGCGCGAGCCGTGCCGAGCGGTCTGACGGCCGCGCTGTTTCGCGTCCGGGCTGCGCAACTGCTCGGCTTTGCGCAGCGCTCCGATGGCGCTGCGATGCTGTCGGGTTTGTTGATCGGCACCGAGCTTGCCGACGTTGCGCAACGATTTGCTGTCGCGCGAACCGTCCGTCTGATCGGCACAGGCGGGCTCGGCGAGCTTTATCAGCAGGCCTTGACCAGCGCCGGCCTTGACGTGACCGTCCTCGATGCCGAACAGGCGTCGCGGCAAGGCCTTGCCAGGGCCGCTTTGCATCTTTGGGGAGCTCAGTTCTAGATATGACGCAGCCTGTATCCTGGCCCAACGTGAAGCGTGCGCTGGTTGCCATTTTGCGCGGCGTGAAGCCGGATGAAGCGGAGGCGATTGTCGGCGCCTTGATCGAGACCGGCTTCGAGCTGATCGAGGTGCCCTTGAACTCGCCTGATCCTTTCGTCTCGATCGAGCGTCTGTGCAAACGCTTCGGTGGCGATGTCTATATCGGCGCCGGCACCGTGCTCAGTGCTGCCGATTGCGCCCGTGTCGCCGACGTCGGCGGCCGCCTGATGGTCAGCCCGAATGTCGATCCGGACGTCCTTGCGACGGCGGTCGCGCGCGGCATGGTGACCATGCCCGGCGTGTTCTCGCCGACGGAAGCGTTCTTGGCGCTGCGCTCTGGCGCCTCCGCGCTGAAGTTTTTTCCAGCCTCCGTCCTGGGACCTTCCGGGATCGCGGCGCAGCTCGCCGTGCTGCCGAAGGGCGTGGTGGTCGGCGCCGTCGGCGGCGTGTCGGACAAGAATCTGGCCGACTATGTTGCGGCGGGCGTTCGTGCGTTCGGCCTCGGCTCCAGCCTCTACAAGCCCGGCATGACGGCCGAGCAGGTGCGCGAGACCGCGCTGGCATCAGTGCGAGCCTACGATGCCGCGATGCAGGGCAGATGAGGTGAGCTGGGCGTCGGAGCAGGGGCTGCGGCGCGGAACTTGTGTGACACTTTTGTGAAACATCTTTGCCGTGCGGGCGTTGGAAGGGAACCCTCTGAAACCCTCACGGTGTCTGCGTTGAATTTGTTGAAGCAGCTGAAGGATTCGCCGCGCGGCGGCATGATTGCCAAAGCTCACCCGAAGCCCCTGCTGCGGGTGCAGCCCACCGCGCCCGATCTCGCCATCGCGGATGCGATCGCGCATCACGCGCGACCCGTGCCCGAAAAGCTCGGGCGGGCTCTCTCTTGGGGCGCCGACGAGCATGTGCTGCTCGCGCTGGCTCTGGTGGGCTGGCTTGGTGCGCGCGGTCAGGACCGGTCCATCCGCCGTGTGTCCGATCACATGCTGCTGCTGATCATCGCGGCGTCGGCCCTGCCGCATCTGATGAAGCGCTACATCAATCAGACCCGCCCCGATCGCGAGACCGTGCTCGGCCACCTCAACGGGGTACCCTTCTCCGGCAAACGCGAGGATGCGTTCCCCTCCGGCCATGCGCTGCATATGGGAGCGGTCGCCTCCGCAGCTAGCCTGCTGCCGCCGCGGCCTCGCGCATTGGTCCGCGGCATCGCGGTCGGCCTGTCGCTGACGCGGGTGCTCATTCTCGCGCACTGGGCAAGCGACGTGGTCGCCGGCTTCCTGATGGGCGCGGCGCTCGATCGCCTGTTGCGGCTATTCACCGGCTGTCCGTCGCAGCTTCCACGATCGAGCCAGGCAACCGTGGCGCCGAGCAAGCCGGGGAGGCGGTCATGACCGAATATCTCATTCGCTTTGTCATCGGCGGTCTCGTCGTTTCCGCGTTCGCGGTGCTCGGCGACGTGCTGCGCCCGAAGAGTTTTGCCGGCCTGTTCGGCGCGGCGCCGTCGGTCGCGCTGGCAACGCTGGGCATCGCTGTTGCTATCCATGGGGCCGACTACGCGGCCATCCAGAGTCGCTCGATGATGTTCGGCGCCATCGCGCTCGCGATCTACTGCATCGTGGTCTGTCAGCTCCTGATGCGCGCGCGCATGCGTGCACTCTCGGCGAGTCTGCTCGCCATCGCCGTTTGGTTGATCGCTGCACTCGGCCTGCAGGCGTTGTTTCCGGGAGGCGCCTGATGCTGGTCGGCGCCTCGCTGTCGTCGCTGAAGGAGGGCCGCTGGTACGAGCATGTCGTCCGCTTTGCCCTTGGCGGCGCCGCGACGGTTGCGACCGGACTGATCGCGCGCGGCTTCGGGCCCGCGCTCGGCGGCCTGTTTCTGGCGCTGCCCGCGATCTTCTGCGCCAGCGCCACGCTGATCTGCTCGCATGAGATCCGGCGCAAGCGCGAGGCCGGCCTTGTCGGCATCAGGCGCGGGCAACAGGCGGCCGCATTGGACGCGGCGGGCGCCGCGCTCGGCAGCCTGGGCATGTTGGCTTTTGCCGTTTGTTTCCTGCTACTGGTCCGCCACAGCATCGCCGCAGCCTTCGTCGCCGCATCGGGCGCGTGGCTCGTTGTTTCGGTCTTCGCCTGGTGGGCCCGTCAGACATGGCGGGTGGCGATGCATCGCCGCGCGGCCGGAGCCTCCAGAGCCGCGCGCGATCGCGCGCGTTCGCGGCCCAAATCATTGTCGGAGGTGGAGGCATCACAGCATTGAGCGCCGTCGAGTGTGGGAATATCGGCGCCCTGCAGCTTGCTGAGAGCCGCGGGGCGCCTCGCTGGTCAGCTCGCCGCGGCGTGGATCTCCGGCGCGGCGCTGGCGGCCTCGTCTTTCGATCGCGCGAACACGGCCAGCGCATCGGCCATCTGGATACGGCCGCTGACGCCGGTGATGACGACGTCGACCATCGTGAAGGACGAATGGAAGTGACCATGCGCCTTCAACTGTCCGACCGGAACGCCGGCCGCTGCCAACGCCTCGGCATAGGCGACGCCTTCATCGCGCAGGGGATCGAACTCGCACGTGACGATATAGGCCGGCGGCAAGCCGGCCAGCTGGCCGCGCAGCGGCGCGACGCGCGGATCGGTGCGATCGGCCGGCGAGCAGTAGATGTCCCAGAACCAGTACATCAAGGAGCGCGTGAGGAAGTAGCCAGTCGCGTTCTCCTCGTAAGACGGACGATCGAAGCTGCAATCCGTCACCGGGCAAACCAGCAGCTGCCCGCCGATCTCCGGTCCGCCACGGTCGCGCGCAAGCTGGCAGGTCACCGCGGCGATGTTGCCGCCGGCACTCCAGCCCGCCACCAGCAGCGGGCCGTCGCGGCCGCCGAGCTCAGCGGCGTGTTCGGCGACCCAGCGCGTCGCCGCATAGCCGTCTTCCGCCGCGGCCGGAAAGCGGTGCTCCGGCGCGTGGCGATAGCCAACGCTGACGAAGATCATGTTGGTGCGGCGACACATGTCGCGGCAGAACGGATCATCGGATTGCTCGTCGCCGAGCACCCAGCCGCCGCCATGGAAATAGACCACGATCGGATGCGGTCCCGGCGTGGCCGGGCGGTAGAGCCGATAGGGCAGTGGACCTTCGGCGCCTTGCAGGATGCCATCTTTGACCTCGCCGACCGGCCGTCCTGGCGGACGTGCTGCATTGAACTGCGTGACGAAATCGCGCGCGCCCTGAGCGCCGAACGATTCAAGCGGTGGCAGGTTCATCTCGGCGAGCATGTTCAGCACCAGCCGTACATCCGGCTGCAGCCGGACGATCTCGCCGTCGTTGCATTGCGTGGCGCCGTTCGGGCCGGTCAGCTTGAAGCCGAGCATGCCGCGGCTGACGATCTCGTTGCAGATGCTGCGATAGGGGCCGACGCCGCCCGTGTAGGGCATGACGCCCTGCGGTTTGCCGGGCACGTTGGCGCCCGTGTACCAGGTGTTGGCAAGTCGATGCAGCGTCACCATCGAGCAGTCCGCCATGTGCCGCGCCCAGCCGGCCTGCGCGGTCTCGGTCGCTTCCATGGTGGTGAAGCCGGACTCGCGCATCGCGGTCAGCCGATCGACCACCCAGTCGACATGCTGCTCGATCGAGACCGCCATGTTCGACAGCACCGACGGGCTGCCGGGGCCGGTGATCAGGAACAGATTTGGGAAGCCGGCAACGGTCAAGCCGAGGTAAGTCTCGGGACCATTGGCCCAGAGATCGGACAGCGACTGGCCGCCGCGCCCGGTGATCGGATGCACGGCCCTGATCGCGCCGGTCATCGCATCGAAGCCGGTTGCGAACACGATGATGTCGATATCGAAGCTGCGCTTCTCTGTCGTGATGCCGGCAGCGGTGATCGCGGTGATCGGCTCCTGGCGCAGATTGACCAAAGTGACGTTCGGCCGGTTGAACGTCGCATAGTAGTTGGTGTCGAGGCAGGGCCGCTTGGCGCCAAACGGATGATCGTGCGGGGTCAATGCGGCAGCGGTTTCGGGATCCTTGACGATCTCGTGGATCTTCTCGCGGATCAGCTCGGCTGCGAGGGCATTGCCATCGGGATCGACGCCCTGGTCGGCCCAGAGCTGGGTCAGCATGCCGACGAGGTCGCCGGAGGCCCACAGCTTCTCGAAGCGAGCCCGGCGCTCGGCCGCGCTCATCTGCCAGCTATATTCGGTTGCGGGCGGCAGCGGCACGCCGGTGAGCGACCAGCGTGCCTGTTCGCGGAAGGCGGCGCGATCCTGCGCAAACTGAGTGGCGCGATCGTCCGGTACCGGCCCGTTATGGGCGGGCATGGCGAAATTGGGCGTGCGCTGGAATACGACCAGCTGCGCCGCCTGCTCGGCGATCACGGGAATCGACTGGATGCCGGACGATCCGGTGCCAATCACGGCGACGCGCTTGCCGGCGAGCTGCACCTCGTGCTTCGGCCAGCGGCTGGTGAAGTAGATCTCACCCTTGAAGTCCGTGACGCCGTCGATCTCCGGAGGCTTCGGCTGCGACAGGCAGCCGGTCGCCATGATGTAGTGGCGGCAGGAGACGGCAGGTCCCTTGTCGGTGGTCAAAAGCCAGCGCTCGCTGGTCTCGTCCCACTTGGCCTCGACGACCTTGGTGCCGAAGCGGATGTCGCGGCGCAGATCGTAGCGGTCGGCGACGAAACCGAAATAGCGCAGGATCTCAGGCTGGGTGGCATATTTCTCCGACCACTGCCAGGCGGTGTCGAGCTCGGGGTCGAAAGTGTAGCCGTAATCGATGGTCTGGATGTCGCAGCGCGCCCCGGGATAGCGGTTCCAGTACCAGGTGCCGCCGACATCGTCGGCCGCATCCAGAGCAACAGCCGAAAAACCGGCCTTGCGCAGCCGATAGAGCGTGTAGAGACCGGCAAAGCCAGCACCGACCACCGCGACGTCGACCTGTTGGGTCTCGCCGTGGATGGACTCCGGAGCACGTGCCGCGACCATGGCGTCAGACATCCGATTCCTCCCGATGATTTTATGGTTGATGGGAGGCTAGTTCTGCGCGCCGGGTTTGTCATCAGCCGAAAGGGCAATCTATGATTGCTGCATTGCGATCTGATCTGTGCGGCGTCGATTTTGCATTGCCGGTGAAAATCGGTCGCGCGTGTAGACAAGCGCTTGTGAAAGCGACAGAAAGCGCCTTGCGGCGGTGCCGTTCACGAAGTTTAACGTCGCACGCCCGTCAGAATCGCTACACTGTCGCAAACCCGAAGACTGATTCAGGTACGCCCATGCCGCTATCGCTGCCGAAACAAAAGATCCGCGTCCTGCTTCTGGAAGGTGTGAACGACTCGGCCGTCCGCATGTTCGAGGCCAACGGTTATACCGAGGTCGATCGGCTGCCGAAGGCGCTTGGCGCGGCTGAGTTGAAGCGGATGCTGTCCGGCGTGCATATGCTTGGCATTCGCTCGCGGACTCATCTCACGGCAGAGATTTTGGAGGCCGCCGACCGGCTGATGGTCGTGGGCTGCTTCTCGGTCGGTACCAACCAGGTTGATCTCGACGCGGCGCGTCGGTTCGGTATCCCCGTGTTCAACGCGCCATACTCCAACACGCGCAGCGTGGCCGAACTCACCATCGCCGAAGTGGTGATGCTGCTCCGCCGGATCTTCCCGCGCTCGGTCTCGGCGCATGGCGGCGGCTGGGACAAGTCGGCGGCAGGCAGCCGCGAGGTGCGCGGCAAGACGCTCGGCATCGTCGGCTACGGCAATATCGGTTCACAATTGTCGAACCTCGCCGAAGCCATGGGCATGCGCGTGATCTTCCATGATCTCACCGACAAGCTGCGCCACGGCAACACCGAGCCGGTCGAAAGCCTCGATGATCTGTTGGCGCAGAGCGACGTGGTCTCGCTGCACGTGCCGGAGACGCCGGCCACCGCCAACATGATCGGCGAGCGGCAGATCAGGCACATGAAGGACGGCGCTTATCTGATCAACAATTCGCGCGGCACCGTCGTCGATCTCGACGCGCTCGCCAGCGCGTTGCGCGAGGGCAAGCTCGCCGGCGCCGCGGTCGACGTGTTTCCGGTCGAACCAGCTTCGAACGCTGATCCGTTCGTCTCGCCGCTGCAGGGCTTGCCCAACGTGATCCTCACCCCGCATATCGGGGGCTCGACCGAGGAGGCGCAGGACCGGATCGGCGGCGAGGTCGCGCGCAAGCTGATCGATTATTCCGATGTCGGCTCGACCTTCGGCGCGGTCAATTTCCCCCAGGTGCAGTTGCCGGCGCGCCCGACCGGCACGCGCTTCATCCACGTCCACCGCAACGTGCCGGGCGTGCTGCGCCAGATCAACGAAGCGGTGTCTCGCCATGACATCAATATCTTGGCGCAATATCTGCAGACCGATCCGGAGGTCGGCTATGTCGTGCTGGAGACCGACGTGGTCGGCGGCGAAGGCGAGGCGCTGCTGGCCGAACTGCGCGCTGTCGAAGGCACGATCCGGGTCCGCGTGCTGTATGATCACGACCGGCCGTGAGGCCTGCGGAGGCCCGTGGCGATGACCGGTCATGGTCCATCGGCTTCTGTGGTTCTCTCGACGACCGTGCCGGCGCGGGTGCTGCGGCACGACCCGCAATACGGGATGTCGACGCTGTTCTTTGCCGATGGCGAGCTGCGGGTACCGGTGGTCGATGCGCCGGTCGACGCCGGCGTCTCCGTCACGATCGAAGCGCGCGACGTCTCGATCGCATTGTCCCGGCCGATGGATGTTTCGATCACCAATCGGCTGCCCGGCCAGATCGAAGAGATTCTGCCGCTGGAGCCGCCCTACGTCCGCGTCACCTTCGATCTCGGAACCACCCGGCTGCATGCGCTGGTGACATTGGAATCGGTCGAGCGCCTGGCGCTGGAAAAAGGCTTGTCGGCCTGGGCGATGATTAAGAGCGTCGCGATCGGGCCCGGCGCGGTTCGGCCTTCGGAGCTGCCTCGGCCGCGCCACTGGCCCGCTTCTGATAGTCCGGATCGGTAGCCTTCTGCAGCTCGCCGAGTGCGGCCGCGGTCGCCGTTCGCGTGCGTCGCTCCATCGAGCGGTACAGCGCGATCAGCCGCTCGCCGAACGGGGTGATTTCCGCTCCGCCGCCGCGCCGCCCGGGATAGGTCTCGAACACCGGCGTCTCGAAGGTGCGGTTGAGCGCATCGACCATCAGCCAGCATTTGCGGTAGGAAATGCCGCTGGCCCGCGCCGCACCGAGAATCGACCGTTCCTTCCTGATCGTCTCGATCAGCAGCAGATCCTCCGGCGTGAGGCGGCCGCCATTGTTGAAATTGATCGTCAGTTCGATCTGCGCTGCGCCCTTCATCCCGTGCCGATCCAGTCATTGACCGGTTTGATCATGTCACGTGCACGAGGGGCTGTCACCACGTGACGGGACCAGGCATTGATCCAGCCGGGGTGTTGCGCGACGTCTGCCTGCACGCATTCGCCAAGCTCGCCGGCGAAGTTTCGCCACTCTTTCGTCAACGCGGGAGAGACCGACGTAATGATCGGCAGCCCTGCGGCAATCGCGGCGCCGAAGGCGTCGCTTAGGCCGCGGCCGAGTGCTTCCTGCTTGCCGAACTTGCTCAGGATGACGATGTCGGCGCCGCGCGCGATCTGGTCCTGCACGGCGGCGCAAGCCAGCACCAGCCCTTCCGGATCGAGATTGCAGGCCTGCGAGCCGGGACCGAGATCCTGCGAGATCGAGAACAGGCGGCCATCCTCAAGGCTGCGCAAGGCCATGGACTTGCAGGGATGGTCGCTATCGGCGGCACTCTCAACCACGCCGGCGACGCGCAGGCCGGTGTCGGTGAGTTGCGCGGCGAAGTCGCGCAACAGGCCCTGGATGATTGCGGAGGCAGCGCCTTGCAGCGCCACGATCTGGCACGTCGCGATCTCGGCAATACTCATGGCAGCTCTCCTCATACATGGGCGGAGACGCGGCCCGCCTTCCGATCGTTCTGCATCATGCTGGTGACTGCCGCGACCGTGCTGGTCGCGATGGCATGGCCGCGCTCGTCGATGCCGCTCCACGATGCGTGGCGTCCGCGCGGATCGATCTCCAGTAGCTTGACATTTGCGGACACACGCGAGCCGTCTCTGACGATGCCGCGGAGCGCGCCGTCGAGCGGCGCAAACACCGGCGTGCCGCCGAGGGAGCCGAGCTGCAGCCCTTTATAGACGCGTGTTCCGATATCGACCGGCGTATGCCAGACGCCCTCATGATCCGAATAGACAAAGCGTTCGCGGCCGGCATCTCCGAGGCTGCGCGCCTTGCCATCCGCAAGCTGCGTCGTGCCATGCGAAACGACCGTTCCGGTTGCGCAGGGATGCGTCTCGATCGCCACGTCGCAGTTGAGACCGACCGCAAAGCGCGGCCCGATCCCGACCGCGATGCCGGCGACGCCGCGCAGGTCCGGCGTGGTGAGATGTTTCTGCATCCGGGCGTCGACGATCACGGCGGGATAGCGGAAGGCGATGATGTCGGTCAGGTGCATCTCGGTCACCGCAATGCGGTCGCCCTCCCGGTGAATCCGCGCAATGTCGGCCACTGCGTCGGCGCGCACGGCGACAACTCCGGCAAGCTCACGATGCTCACCGAACAGCACGTCGTGAAACGCCATGCCGCGCCGGATCACCGGCGGGAATGCGTCGTGACACATCACGACCGCAAACCGCGCATCACTCAACTTGCTCGCGACTGCGGACGCGATCTCGTTTGTGCCAAGCACAAGCGCGAGGGGTTTGGGTGCGTTCGGATGCCAGGTGATGGCCGCGGGCTTCATCGGAGATCCTCGTGTTGCGAGAACCGTCGTAGCAAGCGGCGCGCCAGTCGCCGAAACCGATTTCAACCACTTGAGTTCTTGCAGGAAAATCCAGTTCTGCCCCACTCGCAAGGTTTCAGCTGTATTGTTCAGTATATAACAATACATCCTATATTGTCGTGGATATAACAGCGTGAAGCGGCGCTGTTCGAGAGAGGGGGCGGGAGGTGCCTCAGGCGGAAGGCTCGCGCCGGACCAGCGCGACGCCTTTGACCTGGACATAGACCTCGAGGCCGGTCTTGAGATCGAGTTCGTTCCAGGAGCGCTCGGTCACGCGCGAGAGCAGCCTTGCGCCTGCGCCGTCTGCGCCCAAGCCGAGCAGGGCGGTGACCCGGTGATCGGACTGGCTGCGGATGCTGAGGATCTTGGCCGGGAGCACGTTCACGATGGTGCTCCGGCTCGGCTGTTCGCGCGCCAGGCTGACATCGTCGGCCAGCACGCGCAGGCGACGGCTGTCGCCGATCCGCAACGGTTCGGCCGGCACCAGGAACTGGCCGCCGGGAACGGCGAGCGTTGCCGTGCCATCCGCTTCGTTCTGGGCAACGACCGTCGCATCGAGGCTGACCGCGGCGTCGCGCGACACGGAGAGCGGCAGCGACAGATCGGCCTGCAGGTCGGTGAGCAACCCGGCAGCAATCACACCGCCGCTTCTCATCAGTACGAGCTGATCGGCGAGCCGTTCAACCTCGGCCATGTCGTGGCTGATATAGAGGATCGGCAGGTCAAGCGCGCCGTGCAGCCGCTCCAGATAGGGCAGGATCTCGTCCTTGGTCATCTGATCCAGGGCCGAGAGCGGCTCGTCCATCAGCAGGAGCTTCGGTTGGCTCAGCAGAGCGCGGCCGATCGCGACGCGCTGGCGTTCGCCGCCGGAGAGGTTGCGCGGCGAGCGCTCCAGCAGCTTCTCAAGCCCGAGCAGGGCGACGACCTCGTCGAAAGCAATCGCGCCGACACCGGCTTGCCCGGAATACCCGTACATCAGGTTGCGGTGAACCGAGAGATGCGGAAACAGATTGGCTTCCTGGAATACGTAGCCGATCGGTCGCTGGTGCACCGGGCGGAACGATTTTTCGTCCTGCCACACATCGCCGGCCACCGAACAGAAGCCTGTCTTCAAGCGATTGAGGCCGGCGATGCAGCGCATCACGGCCGACTTGCCGCAGCCCGAGGGACCGAAGATCGCCGTGACGCCGAGCGCCGGAAGCTCGAACTGTGCGTTCAGCTCGAAGCGTCCGAGGCGCCCGCGAAAATCGACCTTGATCGTGTTGGAGGTCATGGCGCTAATCGGGTGACCTTCTTCTCGATCAGCATCATGGCGAGAATGACGCTGAATGAGAAGACGACCATGCCGAGCGCGAGCACGGAAGCCTCGGCCCATTGCGAGGTCTCGACGTAATCATAGATCGCGATCGACAGCACCTTGGTCTTTCCGGGGATGTTGCCGCCGATCATCAACACCACGCCGAACTCGCCGACGGTGTGGGCGAAGCCGAGAATGGCGCCGGTCAGGAAGCCGGGGCTCGCCAGCGGCACCGCGACGGTCCAGAACGCACGCCAGGGCGAAGCGCGCAGGGTGGCTGCGGCTTCCATCGGCCTGTCGCCCATCGCGTCAAAGGCGTTGCGGATCGGCTGCACCACGAACGGCATCGAGAACAGGACCGAGCCGATCACCAGGCCCGGAAACGTGAAGGCTAGGGTGCGTGCACCCCAAAGCGAGGCCAGCAGGCCGCCAGGTCCGTTCGGACCGAGCGCAACGAGAAGGTAGAAGCCGAGCACCGTCGGCGGCAGCACGAGCGGGATCGCCACCAGCGCCGCGACGGCCTCCTTCCACCAGCGCTTCGAGCGCGCCAGCCACCAGGCGACCGGCGTTCCCACCAGCAGAAGGATAGCCGTCGTAAGCGAGGCCAGCTCGAGCGTCAGCCAGACCGGTTGCCAGATATCGCCGGAGAGAGTCATGGCGTGCGGACGTGTTTTTCCGACCCTCCCCCTCCAGGGGAGGGTGATAGCTCAGCTCCCACGATTCCGAGCCGATCTACACTCATTTCCGCCTACGAGCCCGACTTCGGATCGAGCGCATAGCCGAACTTTTCGATCACGGCGCGGGCTTCGGGGCTTCTCAGGAAAGCGAGGAAGGTGGTGGCGGCCTCGTTGCCGGCCGAAGATTTCAAGAGCACGGCATCCTGCCGGATTTCGCTGTAGAGGTCCTGCGGCACCAGCCAGCGTGATCCGCCGGCATTCGGCATCAGCTGCGACAGCGCCACGAAGCCGATTTCGGCATTGCCGGTGTCCACGAACTGGAAGGCCTGCGAGATGGTGTTGCCCATCACGATCTTGGACTGCAGCGTGTCGTAGAGCTTGAGCGCCTTCAAGGTTTCCACCGCTGCGGCCCCGTAGGGTGCTGCGGTCGGATTGGCGATCGAGAGCTTGTTGAAGGCGGCCGCTTTCAGGGTCTCTTCACCCTTTACGGCATTGGGATCCTTGCTCCAAAGCACCAGCTTTCCGATCGCATAGGTGAAGCGGCTGTCGGCTACGCCCAGCCCTTCGTCGACCAGTTTTTTCGGCCTCTCATCGTCCGCGGAGAGCAGGATCGCGAACGGCGCATTTTCCTTGATCTGGGTGTAGAACTGACCGGAGGCGCCGAAGCTCAGTACGGCCTCGTGGCCGGTCTTGGCCTTGAACAGCGCGGCGATCTCCTTCGCGGGCTCGGTGAAGTTCGCGGCCACGGCAATGTTCGCGCTGCCGGCGAATGCAGCTGCGCTGCTGAACAGGCAGGCCGTGGCGCAAAGGGCGGCGACCAGCGCCGAGCGGATCAGTTTCATCACGTTCAACCTCATTCCTTCATCGCGCCGACAGACGTCAGCCCAGAGGACCGTTCGCTCCGTCCGGCGCTTCCGTCGCCGATGTCGCAAAGCCGACGGTGCGATCTGCGTCCAAGATATGGTGCAAGTGCCATTCCATTCCCGTGGATCACATCGGCTCTGTCCGCAATATGCTATATCATCCCGTATACATGACGGTAAACGGGCTGGACCGGGCGCGTCAACGATCGTTGTCGTCAAGCGGCTTGTGGAACGGGCCGTCCGGGGCGAGCGGACGGCCTGTCGGAAATGCGACAAACTGCCGACGTCAGGCCCAATCGCGCGGGAGCGGTCAGCCCTTGACCGCATCCGGCAGATAGCGCGCCCCCTCCTTGCCGAGGAAATCCAGCATTGCCTGGGCGGGCGGTAACAAAAGCTTGTCGGCCCGCCGGATCGCATGCCATTGGCGGATGATTGGCAGTCCTGGAATCTTAAGCGCGATCAGCCGGCCCTCTTCGAGCTCGTGGGAGACCGTGTGCTGTGAGATGAAGGCGATGCCGAGACCCGCGATCACAGCCTGTTTGATGGTCTCGTTGCTGTCCATCTCCATGCTGATTTTCGGCTGTAATCGGTTCTTCCGGAAAAAATCCTCCATCAGCATGCGCGTCCCCGACCCGACCTCGCGGATGATGAAGACCTCGCCCGCGAGATCGGTGGGCGCGATCCGCCGCTTTCTGGCGAGCCAGTGCCCCTGCGGTGCGATCACGACGTGCGGGTGTTTGCCGAGCGGCCGCATATCGACCTGGATGTCGGCGGGCGGCCGCCCCATGATGGCGATATCTAGGTCGTAGCCCCGTAGCGCCTCGCGGATAGTGTCGCGATTGCCGACCCGCAAGCTCACGTCGATCTTCGGGAAGCGGCGGGAAAATTCAGCGATCGCGAACGGTACGAAATATTTCGCCGTACTGACGGCGCCGATCGACACGCGCCCGCCGCTGCGGCCGGCGATCATCTCGAGTTCCTGTTCGCAATCGAGCATTGCAGCTTCGACACGTTCGGTCAGCACGAGCACGCTGCGCCCGGCGTCGGTCAGGACCATGCCGTCCGCGGTTCGCTGGATCAGCGGCAGGCCGGCAAGCTCCTGGAGGTTACGGATCTGCAGGGTTACGGCCGGTTGCGTCAAATGGAGGCGGCCGGCCGCCGACGTCACCGAGCCGGAGGTCTGGACTGCCGCGAGCGCGCGGAGCTGCCGGATGGTCAAATCGCGCGAAAAGCGCTTCGCCATGATCCTCCTCCCATAAAAAATTCTTTTGTCGATCCAAAGATAAAGAAATTTCCCTAATCGCGCAATTCGCGCCTTGATAGGCGTGCGGCGATGCTGAAACGTCGCAGCGTCAAGCCCGAACAAGAGGGGCGGGCGGTACGGGAGGGGGCACATGGACCAACATCTGACATTGCAGGCTCATCTCGCCGCGCAAGGCGCCGAAACGTCCTGTGCTGCGGTTATCGAAGCGCTGGCGGCAGCCGCGCGCGATCTCGCTCGGCTGATTGCCGTTGCCCCCCTCTCGGACGGAAATGACGGCGTCGCCGGGTTCAATTCCGACGGCGATGGACAAAAGCAGCTTGATCTCGTCGCCGACGGGCTGATGCGGGAGGCGCTGCGCCAGGCGCCGGTGGCCGGCATCCTGTCCGAGGAGGTCGATCTGCCGGAAACGGTGGATGCGCTCGCGCCGCTCTGCGTCGCGATCGATCCGTTGGACGGCTCGGCCAATCTCGAGAACAACGTCTCGGTCGGCACCATCTTCTCGATCAGGCCACGTGGCCGTGACGTCGTCTCGAGCTTCTTCGAGCCGGGCACCGCTCAGCGCGCGGCGGGCTTCTTCATCTATGGACCGCAGACATCACTGGTGCTGGCGATCGACCGGCGCGTCGATCTGTTCGTGCTCCATCCGTCGCTGCGCGAGTTCGTGCTTGCCAAGACGAACGTGCGCATTCCGCAGGATACGCCTGAATTCGCGATCAATGCCTCGAACCGGCGGCACTGGAATGGCGCGGTCCGCAATTATGTCGACGAATGTCTGTCCGGCACGGCCGGGCCGCGCGGCCGCGACTTCAACATGCGTTGGATCGCGTCGCTGGTGGCTGAAGCCTATCGCATCCTGATACGCGGCGGCGTGTTCCTCTATCCGGCAGATCTGCGTCCCGGCTATCGCGAAGGCCGCCTGCGGCTGGTGTATGAGGCGCATCCGATGGCCCTGATCATGGAATGGGCGGGAGGCGCAGCGTCGAACGGCCGCTCGCGCGTCCTTGAACTGTCGGCCCGCTCGCCGCACCAGCGCGCGCCGCTGATGATGGGCGACGCTCGCGCGGTGCGCGACCTCGACATCCTGCATGAAGGCGTCGAGCCGCTGTTCGAAAGCAGCGACGCGCCGCTGTTCGCGCGCCGCGGCCTGTTCCGCTGAGGAGGGCTCCATGTCACGTCGTCATCCCATCATCTCGATCACAGGCTCCTCGGGCGCCGGCACGACGTCGGTCAAGAAGACGTTCGAGAACATCTTCCGCCGCGAGAACGTCAAGGCGACCTATATCGAAGGCGACGCGTTCCATCGCTACGACCGCGAGGAAATGCGGCGCAAGATGGTCGAGGAGCAGGAGCGGGGCAACAAGCATTTCAGCCATTTCAGTCCCGATACCAATCTGTTCGAGGAGCTGGAAAGGACCTTTCGCGACTATTCCGAATCCGGCACCGGCATGACGCGCCACTACGTGCATGATGAGGAGGAAGCGCGCCTCTATGACGGACGTCCGGGTACATTCACGGAATGGACGCAGCTGCCCGGCGACTCCGATCTCTTGTTCTATGAAGGGCTCCACGGCGCCGTTGTCACCGAGAAGGTGAATATCGCGAAATATGCCGATCTGAAGATCGGCGTCGTCCCGGTTATCAATCTCGAATGGATCCAGAAGCTGCATCGCGATCGCGCCTCGCGCGGCTATTCGACCGAAGCGGTAACGGACACGATCCTCCGGCGCATGCCGGACTACGTGAACTACATCATTCCGCAGTTCTCGGAGACCGACATCAATTTCCAGCGCGTGCCGACCGTCGACACGTCAAATCCTTTCATCGCGCGCTGGATCCCGACTCCGGACGAATCGAT
This sequence comes from Bradyrhizobium sp. HKCCYLS1011, assembly GCF_051167795.1. Classification (NCBI taxonomy): domain Bacteria; kingdom Pseudomonadati; phylum Pseudomonadota; class Alphaproteobacteria; order Hyphomicrobiales; family Nitrobacteraceae; genus Bradyrhizobium; species Bradyrhizobium sp. HKCCYLS1011. The sequence continues at coordinate 722,963 of NZ_JBNPTT010000004.1, forward strand.
GGTGGTGATCCGCCTGAAGAATCCCCGCGGCATCGATTTCCCCTATCTGCTCTCGATGATCCCGCAGAGCTTCATGTCGCGGGCCAATTCGATTGTCATTCACGGCGCAAAGCTGGACCTCGCGATGCAGCTGATCTTGACGCCGATGATCCTGCAACTGATGGAACGAAAGAGGCGCACGCTATGACCGCAATGGCCCTGCAAACCGTGGCTGCAAAGCCGGAGATCAGGCACGCCGAGATGGCGAACGCCATTCGCTTTCTGGCGATCGACGCGGTCGAGAAAGCAAAGTCGGGGCACCCTGGGATGCCGATGGGCATGGCCGATGTCGCGACCGTGCTGTTCTCGCAATTTCTCAAATTCGACCCTGCCGATCCAACCTGGCCCGATCGCGATCGCTTTGTGCTGTCGGCAGGCCATGGCTCGATGCTGCTCTATGCGCTTCTTCATCTGACGGGCTACGAGGCCGTGACGCTCGATGAGCTGAAATCGTTCCGGCAATGGGGCACGAAGACACCGGGGCATCCCGAATATGGCCATACGCCGGGGGTCGAGACCACGACCGGGCCGCTGGGCCAGGGGATCGCAACCGCGGTCGGCATGGCGCTGGCCGAGCGGATGATGAATGCGCGTTACGGTGACGACCTGGTCGATCACCACACCTACGTGATCGCTGGCGACGGCTGCCTGATGGAAGGCATCAGCCACGAGGCGATCTCGCTGGCGGGACATCTCAAGCTCAACCGCCTCATCGTGCTGTTCGACGACAATCATATCTCGATTGACGGCTCGACCTCGCTGGCCTGTTCGGATGATCAGCTGGCGCGCTTCGCGGCATCGGGCTGGGCGACGCGCCGGATCGACGGCCACGATCCCGCGGCGATTGCCGATGCGATCGCACAGGCGCGGCAAAGTGATCGTCCCAGCCTGATTGCGTGCCGAACGACGATCGGCTTCGGCTCGCCGGGACGGCAAGGATCTGAAAAGGCGCACGGCGCGCCGCTCGGTGCGGAGGAGGTCGAGAAGACGCGCGTCGCCTTGAACTGGCCGCACCGGCCATTCGAAGTCCCGGCCGACGTGCTGGTGAGCTGGCGCGAGGTCGGCGCGCGCGGCCGCGCCGAACGTGAGGCGTGGAAGGAGCGAACGCGGCGGCTCTGCGCGGGTGGGCGATCGCCCTGTCATGATGCGTTGAACAAGAAATTGCCCGCAGCCTACGCCGAGCAGATGTCGCAGTTGCTGGCGCAACTCACGACCGAAGGACCGAAGATCGCGACGCGCCAGGCGTCGCAGATCGTGATCGACGTGATCGCCCAGGCGTTGCCCAATCTGTTGGGTGGTTCGGCGGACCTGACCCACTCCAACCTGACCAAGGCGAAGACGCAAAAGCCAGTCACGCCCGATACGATGGACGGCAACTATATCCATTACGGCGTGCGTGAGCATGCGATGGCGGCTGCGATGAACGGCATTGCGCTGCACGGCGGGTTCATTCCGTATGGGGGCACGTTCCTCGCGTTCGCCGATTACAGCCGTCCCGCGATCCGGCTCGCGGCGCTGATGGGCATCCGGGTCATCCATGTGATGACGCATGACTCGATCGGGCTCGGCGAGGATGGCCCGACCCACCAGCCCGTGGAGCATGTGCCGGCCTTGCGCGCCATCCCGAACCTGCTGGTATTTCGCCCCGCCGATGCGGTGGAGACAGCCGAGGCGTGGGATTGCGCGCTGCGGGCCGAGGCCTCGCCTTCGGTGCTTTGTCTCTCGCGTCAGGCGCTGCCGCCGTTCCGGACAGAGCCGTCCGACCACAATCGCGTGGCGCTCGGCGCTTACGTCGTCGATGAGCCCGAGAGCGGACGCGACGTCACGCTGATCGCGACCGGCTCGGAAGTCGCGATCGCGCGTGAGGCCGCCACGCTGCTTGCCGCCGACGGCGTGCGCGCCGCAGTGGTCTCGGCGCCATGTTTCGAACTGTTCCGTCAGCAGCCTTCCGAGTACCGCGCTGGCGTCCTCGGAGAGGCGCCGCGGATCGGCGTCGAAGCCGCGGTCGAAGGCGATTGGGGGCGCTGGCTCGGCGACAGCGGCGAGTTCGTCGGTATGCACGGCTTCGGCGCATCGGCGCCTGCCGACGTCCTCTACCGTGAATTCGGCATTACAGCCGCCGCGGTCGCCGATGCAGCATTGCGCAGCATCATCCGCGCGCAAGCGACCTGAAGATTCAGACAACACGGGACGGAGACGGACAAATGGCGCGGATCACCTTGAGGCAGTTGCTGGATCACGCCGCCGAGCGCGGCTACGGCGTGCCGGCGTTTAATATCAACAATATGGAGCAGGGGCTTGCGATCATGGAGGCGGCGGCCGCCGTCGACGCCCCCGTGATCATCCAGGCCTCGCGCGGCGCGCGCTCCTATGCCGGCGACATCATGCTGGCGAAGATGATCGACGCGCTGGAAGAGATGTATCCGCAGATACCGCTCTGCCTGCACCAGGACCACGGCAATGACGAGGCCACCTGCGCGACCGCGATCAAGTACGGCTTCACCTCCGTCATGATGGACGGCTCGCTCAAGGCCGACGCCAAGACCGCGGCCGATTACGACTACAATGTCGATATCACGCGGCGCGTCGTCGAGATGGCGCATTGGGTCGGGGCGTCCGTCGAGGGCGAACTCGGCGTGCTCGGCTCGCTCGAGCATGGCGGCGGCGAGCAGGAGGACGGTCACGGCGTCGAAGGCAAGGTGAGCCACGACCAGCTGCTGACCGATCCCGTGCAGGCCGTCGACTTCGTCCGTGCGACCAAGGTCGATGCGCTCGCAATTGCGATGGGGACCTCGCATGGCGCCTACAAATTCTCGCGCAAGCCGGATGGCGACATCCTCGCCATGCATGTGATCGAGGAGATCCACCGCCGGCTGCCGAACACGCATCTGGTCATGCATGGCTCGTCCTCGGTGCCGCAGTCCTTGCAGGACATGTTCAACGCCTTCGGCGGCGAGATGCCGCAGACCTGGGGCGTACCGGTCGAGGAGATCGTCCGCGGCATCCGGCACGGCGTGCGCAAGGTCAATATCGATACCGACTGCCGGCTCGCCATGACCGCAATATTCCGGAAAGTGGCGTCGCAGTCGGGGGTCGAGTTCGACCCGCGTAAATTCCTAAAGCCCGCGATGGACCAGATGCGCGAGCTGTGCCGCGAACGGTTCGAGCAGTTCGGTACCGCCGGCAACGCGTCGAAGATCAGGGTGATCCCCCAGGCGGAGATGGCCAAGCGCTATCGCTCCGGCGCGCTCGACCCACGGATCGGGGGAATGACCGAGGCCGCGTGAAGTAGACCCACAACGAACAGGAGGAACACATGAACGATCAGTCGATCACAGTGCGCGGCAAGGATCGCTACAAGTCCGGCGTGATGGAATACAAGCGCATGGGCTATTGGGAGCCGTCCTATCAGCCCAAGGACACCGACGTCATCGCGCTCTTCCGCGTCACGCCGCAGGATGGCGTCGATCCGACCGAGGCTTGCGCTGCGGTCGCCGGCGAATCGTCGACTGCGACCTGGACCGTGGTGTGGACCGACCGACTCACGGCGGCCGAGAAGTATCGCGCCAAATGCTACCGCGTCGAGCCGGTGCCGAACTCGCCCGGCAGCTATTTCGCCTATATCGCCTATGATCTCGACCTGTTCGAGGCGGGCTCGATCGCCAATCTGACTGCGTCGATCATCGGCAATGTGTTCGGCTTCAAGCCGCTGAAGGCGCTGCGGCTCGAGGACATGCGGCTGCCGATCGCTTATGTGAAGACCTTCCAGGGGCCGGCCACAGGAATCGTGGTCGAACGCGAACGGCTGGACAAGTTCGGGCGGCCGCTGTTGGGCGCCACCGTCAAGCCGAAGCTTGGCCTGTCCGGGCGCAACTACGGCCGCGTGGTCTATGAGGCGCTGAAGGGTGGACTCGATTTCACCAAGGACGACGAGAACATCAATTCGCAGCCGTTCATGCATTGGCGCGAGCGCTTCCTCTACTGCATGGAGGCTGTGAACAAGGCGCAGGCGGCGACCGGCGAGATGAAGGGTACCTATCTCAACGTCACCGCGGCGACCATGGAGGACATGTATGAGCGCGCCGAGTTCGCGAAGCAACTCGGCTCCTGCATTGTCATGATCGATCTCGTGATCGGTTACACCGCGATCCAGTCGATGGCGAAGTGGGCGCGCAAGAACGACATGATCCTTCACCTGCACCGCGCCGGACATTCGACCTACACGCGGCAGCGCTCGCACGGGGTTTCGTTCCGCGTCATCGCCAAATGGATGCGGCTCGCCGGCGTCGACCACATCCATGCCGGCACCGTGGTCGGCAAGCTCGAAGGCGATCCGAACACCACGCGCGGCTACTACGACATCTGTCGCGAGGATTTCAACCCGATGCGGCTCGAGCATGGGGTGTTCTTCGACCAGCCTTGGGCCAGCCTCAACAAGATGATGCCGGTCGCCTCCGGCGGCATCCACGCCGGGCAGATGCACCAGCTCCTCGACCTGCTCGGTGAGGATGTGGTGCTGCAGTTCGGCGGCGGCACCATCGGTCATCCTCGCGGCATCGCCGCCGGCGCGACCGCCAACCGCGTCGCGCTGGAAGCGATGATCCTCGCCCGCAATGAGGGGCGCGACTACGTGCATGAGGGCCCGGAGATCCTGGCCAGGGCGGCGCAGAGCTGCACGCCGCTGCGTGAGGCGCTCGAGGTCTGGAAGGACGTCACGTTCAACTATGAATCGACCGATACGCCGGACTTCGTTCCGACCGTCACGGCTGCGGTGTAAGAGGAGATCACTATGCGCGTCACTCAGGGCTGCTTTTCTTTCCTCCCCGATCTGACCGACGAGCAGATCACGGCGCAGGTCCAATATTGTCTCGACAAAGGTTGGGCGGTGAACATCGAGTTCACCGATGATCCGCATCCCCGCAACACCTATTGGGAGATGTGGGGATTGCCGATGTTCGATCTGCGCGATGCGGCCGGCATCATGCGCGAGCTTGCGGATTGCCGGAAGATCTATGGCGACCGCTATATCCGCATCTCCGGCTTCGATTCCAGCCATGGCTGGGAATCGCTGCGCATCTCCTTCATCGTCAACCGGCCGCAGCATGAGCCGGGCTTCCGGCTCGACCGGCAGGAAACGGTCGGCCGTAACCTCCGTTACGCCACGCATGCCTACGCCACCGAGCGACCCGAAGGCGAGCGGTATTTCTCATGATGCAGACGGCGCAGGTGGATGCAAACCAGGTGGCGCCGGTCGACACCATCGACCTGCGTCGCGAATTTGAGGATGTCGAGATCGCACCGGTGCTCGAGCAGCTCGATCGCGAGCTGGTCGGGCTGGCGCCGGTCAAGACGCGGATCCGGGAGATCGCCTCCCTGCTGCTGATGGAGCGCATCCGGCAGAAGATGGGGCTTACGACCACGTTCCCGACCCTGCACATGTCGTTTACCGGCAATCCCGGCACCGGCAAGACGACGGTGGCGCTGCGGATGGCCGGCATCCTTCACCGGCTCGGCTTCGTCCGCCGCGGCCATGTCATCAGCGTGACGCGCGACGATCTGGTGGGGCAGTATATCGGCCACACCGCGCCCAAGACCAAGGAAGTGCTGAAGAAGGCGATGGGCGGCGTGCTGTTCATCGACGAGGCCTACTATCTTTATCGGCCCGAGAATGAGCGCGATTACGGCCAGGAGGCGATCGAGATCCTGCTGCAGATCATGGAGAGCCAGCGCGAGGACCTCGTTGTCATTCTCGCCGGCTACGCCGATCGGATGGAGAAATTCTTCTCGTCCAATCCGGGCTTCCGCTCGCGCATCGCCCATCACATCGACTTTCCGGATTATTCGGAAGGCGAGCTGCTGACCATCGCCGAGCTGATGCTGGAAGGGCAGAATTATCGGTTCACTCCCGAGGCCCGTGCTGCATTTGAGAAATACATCTCGGTGCGCAGGACTCAGCCGCTGTTTTCCAACGCACGCTCGATCCGCAACGCGCTCGATCGCGTCCGGCTGCGCCAGGCCAACCGGCTGGTCTCGCGGCTCGACCGGGTGCTGACCTCGAACGACGTGATGTCGATCGAGGCGGCCGACGTGCTGGCAAGCCGGGTGTTTCGCAACGCGGAGCAGCAAGCATGAGCCTCGCATTGGTAAGGGCGATCACACCGACCGACAGGATTCGACGCCGGCTCGCGGACGCCGCCGCGTTGATCTTCGACGTCGACGGCACCTTGGCCGAGACCGAGGAGCTGCATCGCGAAGCCTTCAACGAGGCCTTCGTGCAGCTCGGGCTGGACTGGCATTGGGGACGGCGCATCTACAAGGAGCTCTTGCGCGTGACCGGCGGCAAGGAGCGCATCCGCGCCTTCGATCAGAGGCGCCGATCCGGCCCGGCCTTGACTGATGCCGCCATTGCCAGACTGCACCATGTCAAAACCGAGCGGTTCGCTGTCCTGATGGCCGAGAAGGGCTGTCCGTTGCGGCCTGGAGTTCGATCGCTGCTCGATGCCGCGCTCGCGCGCGGGCAGACACTGGCCGTTGCGACCACCACGACGCGCGGCAATATCGACGCGCTGCTCGCGCCGGCGCTGGGCCCGGCCTGGGAGGCGAAATTTGCTGCGGTCGTCGCGGCCGATGATGTCGCGCGCAAGAAGCCGGCGCCGGATGCCTATCTCGAGGTGCTGTCGCAGCTCGAGCTGCCGGGATCCAGTTGCGTGGCTATCGAAGATTCCCGTAACGGCCTGATCGCAGCGACGCGCGCCGGCATTCCGGCGCTGATCACCCGCAGCCGCTATTTCGGTGATGACGCTTTCGACGGCGCGCTCGCGGTCGTCGATGATCTCACCGAACTTGCGCTTTGATGCTCTGATCACATCGGCTCGTTGATGTGCGAGCGTCGGATGTGGCGCACCCTGAGCCAGATCGTCAGCGCCGCCAGCGGCACGAACACGGCGATGGCATAGCCGGGTTCGACATGCAGCGCGCCGGTCTCGTGCGCGGCCTTGACCAGATAAGAGAACAGCCCGGTCAGGTAATAGGTGATGGCCGCGACCGAGAGGCCTTCGACCGTGGTCTGCAGCCGCAGCTGCAGCTGGGTCCGCGCATTCATCGATTTCAAGAGCTCCTGGTTCTGCTGCTCCAGCTCGACGTCGACCCGCGTGCGCAGCAGATTGGCGGCGCGCGCCAGCCGCAGCGAGAGCGCGCCCTGGCGCGCTTCGGTCGCCATGCAGGTGCGCATCGCCGGCGCCATCCGCCGAACCAGGAACGATGACCAGGTCGGAAAGCCCGGCGTCTTGCGCTCGCCGATGCTGTCGAGCCGTTGCGTGACGATCTCGTCATAGGCGCGGCTGGCGCCGAACCGGAACAGGCTGGCGGCGGCTCCCGCCTCAACCTCGGCGGCGAGCGCCGTCAGTTCGCTGAGCATCTGGTTGTTGTCGGAGAGATCGGTTGCGCTGCGCATGCGCTCGGTGACTTCGGCGAGCCGCTTCTCGGCCGCGTTGATCGAAGGCGACAGCCGCTGCGCCTCGGGCAGGCCGAGCAGCGCCAGGTTCCGGTAGGTTTCGATGTCCAGGAGATGCTGGACCGTGCTGCCGATCCGCGCCGGGCTCATGCCGCGATCGAGCAGCAGGATGCGCACATAGCCTTCCGGATTGGCCTGGAAGTCGGTGGCATAGATGCCGTTGCCGTCGGCGATCTCGGCCATGGCGAGGCTGACGGAATCGAACATCGCCAGCAGGCTGGTCCTGACCTCGTCATCGGGCAGCACGTTGAGATCGACGGCGACCAGCAGCGGCCCCGGCTGCGGCACGAGCCGCATCGGTGCGGCGAGCGACGCTGCGGATGGATGAAACGCGCCGGCATTCGGGTCGACCGGCACTTCCCAGGTATAGGTCGTGAACTCGGAATGCTGCTCCCAGCGCAGCACGGTGCCGCCGAGCGACATCCGGAAATGCTTGTCCTGTGGCGGGGGCGGCGGCAGCCCGCGCGACTTGCACAGGTCGATCAGGTGTGCGCGGTCGGCAGCCGCGCCCGGGCCGGAGGTCTCGAAGCCGAAATGCAGAATGCGCGCCGGCACCGTCACCGGATGCGACGGCCGGGCATGGACCTCGCCAAGCACGGCCGTCCGCAGCGGGTGCGGCGCCAGCCGCGCGACCTCGCTGTCACCGATCAAGACCTCATTGCTCATGTCAGGCAAATCCGCTGCACCTGTTCGACTCACGCATCAACGCATATTCGTTGCTGCAAGTCGACATAGGCGTGCGCCATGACATCATCGTCGCGCGCCCGCGACGTGCACGTGACGAGGTGAGGCAGCGGCTGCCGATGGAAACTTCGTTTCCATTTTCGCGGGCCGCCGCCTGCACCTTTTGCTCACGCCACCGACATGGTCAGCGGCGGCTCAACCTCTTCCGGCAGCGGGCTGACATAGGGCGTCCGCGCCGTGCGCTTGTTCAGGTCGGCCTTGGCGGCCGCGATCAGCGCGGGCTCGTTCAGCGCCTTGACGCCGAGCGACGCCATCGCCTTGGCCGCCTGCACCATGGCCTTATGCGCGGCCGGCGACTTGCCCTGCGCCACGACCTGCCAGGTATGGAACGGCGTGCCGATCGCGACCGTCGGCGCGTGCACCTGCACGGTCGGCACCACCCAGCTGACGTCGCCGACATCGGTCGAGCCGATCTGTGGGTTGCGCTTGGCATCGAGCGGCACCAGGAAATCCGCAAGCGGCCGGTCGGTCGGCTCCATGCCGATCGAGTAGTAGACCGACGAGATGTCCTTGTCGGTCAGCGTCGCCTGGATCTGGCCCGCGAAATTCTTATCAGTGTCGTCGAAATGCGGCGGCCCGAGCTCTTCCATGATCCTGTGGAGCGCCTGCTCCAGCGGCGTATTCGGCAGGATGTTGGAGACGGCGGAGATGATCTTCATCTCGACCTTGGTCTCGGTCATCAGCGCCGCGCCTTGCGCGATCTTGTGCACGCGCCCGACCAGCTCGTTCATGCCGGGCAGGTCGCGGGCGCGGATCGAATAGCGCACCCGCGCATGCGCCTGCACCACGTTCGGTGCAATGCCGCCGGTATCCAGCAGCGCATAATGCACGCGCGCGTCGCTCGGCATGTGCTCGCGCATGTAGTTGACGCCGACATTCATCAATTCGACTGCGTCGAGCGCGCTGCGGCCGAGATGCGGCGAGGCGGCGGCGTGCGACGTGCGGCCGGTAAAGGTGAAATCGGCGCGGGTGTTGGCGAGCGACGGCGTCATCACCACTTCCCAGAAGCTCGACGGATGCCACGTGATCGCGATGTCGGCATCCGAAAAGGCGCCGGAGCGCACCATGAAGGCCTTGGCGGCGCCGCCTTCCTCGGCCGGACAGCCGTAATAGCGGACGCGCCCCGGCACTTTGTTGGTCGCGAGCCAGTCCTTGACGGCGGTGGCGGCGAGCAGCGCGGCGGAGCCGAGCAGATTGTGGCCGCAGCCGTGACCGTGACCACCGGTCTCGACCGGCCGATGCTCGGCGACGCCGGCTTCCTGGCTCAGGCCGGGCAGGGCGTCGTACTCGCCGAGAAACGCGATCACCGGGCCGCCTTCGCCCCATTCGCCCATCAGCGCGGTCGGAATGCCCGCGACCTTTTCGGTAATCCGAAAGCCCTGATGGCGCAGCTCGGCGAGGTGCTCTGCGGCCGAGCGCGCCTCAGTGTAGCAGACCTCCGGCATACCCCAGACTTTATCGCTGAGTTCGATGAAACGGGGTTTGATCGCGTCGACGCCGCGCCAGATGTCGCTACGGTTGTCCATCTTAGGTCCCTGAAGTGTGATGCATTTTGGAGGAGGCCATGGTTATCAGCTTCGCTTTGTCGCGCCTAGCGCGCTCGCAAGTAGCAGCCATGCGGGGCACCAGGAGACCGCCTCCGCATTCGCAAATTTGAGCACGCGCTGTGCAGCATGCCGCTTTCTGCAGCGCAGCAGCGTTATTGCCGGCTCGGATTTTGGAACTGTCGGAGAGTGCACGTGATACGATCAGGAACGATCGGGATCGCGCCCGGTTGGGGGCTCAAAGGGAGCGCAAAAGCATGCGAGCAGGATCTATTGCGGCCATTGCGGCGCTGTTGATCATTCTGGCAGGCGCGGTGGCTTTCGCCTATCTCGGGCTGACGGTACCGGGCGAGCCGATGCCGACACAAGGCTGGATCGCGCTGACGCTCGGCGTCGTGGTCTCGCTGATCGTGGGCATCGGGCTGATGGCGCTGGTGTTCTACAGCAGTCGCCGCGGCTATGACGAAGCCGCGCAATTTCGTTCGGACGATCGCCGGGACTGAGGCCAGCGGCCCCGCTGTTTCCGCAGATGCAGCGGGTTGCTCAAAATGCCGGGCGCGGCGGGTGCTCGGTACGCGGGTGCCGATCGTGCAGGAGCTTTGCGAGGTCGTGACGCAGCTCCTCGTGACTGCGCATCGCGGTCTCGAACAGCGCTTCCTGAATGTCGCGCGGCATGTCGCCCCACACGCTGATCGCGGCTGCCCCAAGCAGCTGTGCAAACCTGGTCTCGTCCATGTGGCACCTCCCGACGGGGTTACGTCCGGGCGCAGCAAATGTTCCATGCCTGCCTCCGGAGCCTTCGTCACTGCGCGAGACTATACGTTCTCGCCGCGCGATGCGCCCGAGTTGATCGAGAGTTCACCCTGCTCGCATGCGAGAGGGTGCAGGGAATGCCGGGTGATGGCCTCACCCATGGCCCGCCTGCATCGAAGAAAGCAGGCGGCAGTTACCACAGGTGCAGCCGGATCAACCCGGCATTCCCTGCGCGATGGTCTTAACGCTTATGTCGCGCTCTCCTCGGTGTACCGGGCTTGTTAGCCACCGTCATCCGCGCGATGCGCAAGCATCATCGCGAACTTAGCGCCAGCGTCGGGGCGCCAGGACCACACGATTTCACGTCCGCATCCGCCTTGTTCGTCTGCATGAAGGATCATGCTCGCCAAGGCAGTCACGGCCACCGCATCCCCGCCTCACGTGTCGTGACGATCGCGCGCAACGTCCCTCTCATCGAGGCGGGATGCGCGAATGATCGTCGTGATTTGCCCGACGACACAAGCGAAATTCACTGCGGCAGATTGGCACGACGGGCAGTCACGGAACGGGTCACACATCCGACGGCGTCTCCCCAGTGCTCCGAGGTCAGGTCTGCGTCATATCGCGGCGAGTTCGTTCGCAAAACTTCGAAATCGCGGGAGCCCTTCGGCCGTGAACCAATCTGACATTGGGATGGATTAGGCCGCGTACTCATTAAGCAGCTGGCCGCCTGACGTCCGCTCTACCCCCAACAGCGGCGAAGAATCGGACATCTCCCGAGGTCGCTGAAGGGCCAGAAGGCGACCTCGGAAGCAGCCAATTCAGGCGACCTGCCGCTCTAGCTCTCTGCGAATTCGATTACGGTGCTGGATGTGCAGGACCTGACATTCATAAAAGTTCTCCAGAAGTTTCTTAGCTTCCGCGAGATCGTGGCCGAGGCGCGCGAGGCCTACAATCCGTTCCTCCTGCTCAGCAATGTGTCGTTCGCCTTCGGCGACGTGCCGCTCGGCTTCATCCAAATGACGAAGCTGCATCGCGCGAAAGTCTGATCGAAGGAGGTCTGACATGGCTCGCTCCCGTCCTGTGTAGGCGGGAGCGCAAGCGGTCTCTCAGCCACCAGCGCCCGTATCGGCTCACTGCCGGTGATATCCTGACGCTACCACCTCCTGATCGGGCCGCGGGATTAATTCTGGTGCTGCCGCGCGTTAATCGTCCCAGACCAGCTCGCCGCATTTGCATTCGTAAATGCGGATGAACCGGGGTGGGTTCATGCTCCATACTGTTTCCGCCAGTCTGAGCGGCTGATTGCACTTGGGGCAACGGAGGGTCGGCTGTGGGGGCATGGCTGAAGGCATTGGCGTCTCTTTCTTCGGAGACGCAGAAGCTGAGCCGGAGTTCCCAAACTGAGGTCAGGCCAGTGTTTTTTGAAGCTAGCTAAACGGCTCCGGAGCGGGGCCGGCGCTTGGCAGCGAGGCGGGGACTACGGACCAAGCTCTTTGACCGCTAGGGCGGCGATCTCTTGCGCGTTACGAGTACCGTCAGCCGCAATCTTGAGCACCTTGCGGGCAACAATTTCGCAAATCGGATCGTTTCGGTCAACCAAATGGAGGCTGCGGAGGGCTGAGTCGAAGGCCGTCTGCAAGCGTTCGATTTCTTGCGGCGTTAGTTTGCATCCCGCGATCTAACGGGAGATCGGCATTGATCCCGGGTCCCCTGCGTGTGGGAACCCATCTTAGCAGGTGACGGGCGCCATGTCTGCTGTCGCCAAGAGCGGCCGCTCCCCCGACTGCTTACTTCCAGTCGAGGCGCGGAAGCCGCGGGCGCAGACCGGAAGATCCGAGACAGGCTGCAAACAGACGCCCCGGCACATAGAGGCCCCCAACCAGGGCGGCCTATTCATGCCGAGGCGGTGTTTGGTTAAGAAGCTGAGAAACGCCCGTAACCACTTGCGCTGGCGCGAACGGCTTATTCAACAGCACGCTATTGGGGACGCCGTGCGACGGCCACTGATCCGCTGCGGCTCCGGTCATGTAGACGATCGGCATCTCTGGGTTCAGTTCTCTGGCGCGCTTGGCGACCTCCCAGCCTGTAAGCTGTCCTTGCAAATTGATATCCGTGAGGAGAGCGCGGTATTTGGTCTTGTCCGCTTGAAGCAGCGCAATCGCTTGCTCACCTGATGCGATTGTCTCGGTCTCAAATCCGCCCTCTGTCAGGCGTCGTGTATCAGGTCTCGAACTAGAAAATCGTCCTCGACAACGAAGATTAGCAATGAAGCGTTTTGCACTACCCCGCCTCCTCCAGCGCCACCAACGCGAAGGGCAAATTCCGAAGGGAACTCTGTTCCAAGCCGCGCCTGCGAGCTGATGTAGCCAATTTGTCAAGAAAGAGGCCGCCCGGAGAGGCGACCTACGAGAGCCGGCCCGTCGTCGAACGCGCGTTGGACGACGGGCCGTCCCGGGTGGATGGCAGGAAGCTGCATAGCTATCAAGCCACAGACCAATTTCTTAAGCGGGTAGTTGGCGTTTCGTTCCCGTCGGGGCGTGTTCGCCAGGCACGGATTGGTCGCAGACCGAAGCGCCAGCAGGCAAGATTGCAAGGGCGGCCTCGGCCGTCGGCTGCTGTAGCTCTCACTCCTGTTCGCGATGCCTGAGCGCATTCAGCGTATTGTTTGACCAAGCAACGCTGCCGCGCTTTCGGCAAGCACAAAGTAGCTCTCGGCCAATCATCGCAGTTGCCGGTGTGAAACGCGCTCAGTTGTCCTGCCCGCCGCGCGCTCGAAGTGCGATGCGAATTCCAGATACTGCTCTGACGTCATTATGGGCCGGGACGTACCCGCGCGGCAACGTTCCTAACCCACTCAGCCGGCCTTACTTGGCGGCTGAAGCTCGGTCGAGGCGACCCACGCTTGCGCCCGTTCATCATCCTCAGACGGAGACGGCTCCTGCGTCTTGCGGCCGAGGAACGTGTCAGCGCCTGCAGATTGCCTCAGCGTGCCGAGCGCGCGGGACAGCATGTCCCGGATGTTCTCGATTTGCTTGCTGATGTACTCGCTCGATACCCCAAAACGGGGCCTGTTGACCGACATGACGGTGCTCCCTGTTGTGCAGGCGGGAGCGCGATGGGTCTCTCAGACACCGACGCCTACGGGCAGAGCCTCGGCCGGTGATGGCGGTAAACTAACCAAGGGTGGACTAAGTTCCTCGAGAGGCGTCGATCCAGTCAGTAAATGTCACCGTGCCGCCCCTCTCGGACAAGGTGGGCGAGGTCGGCTTTGGGTCACAACCGGCGGTCGAGCATCGCGAGACACACGTCCGGTCTGCCCCGGACAGCGGACCTGCACGACACTCCCAGGCTATTCGCCTTCGGGCCCAAGAGGAGACACGGCGAAGAGTTGCCTTTTTGTTGAAGAATGGCAAAAATGAAGGTGCTCAACCGGCGCGTTCAATGGGACGAATGTCATGGAAAATTCCAAGGTCCGCCTTCCACTGCTTGGTGGATGCCTTTGCGGCGCAGTTCGCTACAGCTTGAATGGCGCGCCGCTACTGGTTCACGTTTGTCACTGCCATGACTGTCAGTCGGTTTCAGGATCAGCCTACAGTCTGACCGTGCTGGTTCCGACTGCAGCGTTGGCGCTGACTGGCCCGTTGGAGTCATTTACGAGAACCACGGCTCGTGGTCGCGAGGTCCGAAATGCTGCGTGCACCAAATGCCGTGCCGGTTTGACATCAAATGACGTAGCAAGGCCCGACTTTACGGGGCTACGAGCCGGCACTCTCGATGACGCGAGTTGGGCCGTTCCCGTCGTTCAGACGTTCGTCCGAAGTGCAATTCCGTGGGCTATAATACCTGGAGTCGAGCAGGTCGACCCGAAAGATTTCAACTATGTGAATTTAAGTGCGGCGTGGCGAGCTACGGCGCCGATCTTCTCTTAAGCGCAGCCAATAGGGGAGATTGTCTTTCCGAATGGTTCGGCGCCGGGCCGGTGTCCCCCAGACAGCTGCCGATTTTTGCGTCGCCAGATTCCGCAGCCCGGACGGCGACAGCGGTGCTGTCGGGAGCACTTCTGCTTCGGGTCATTCGCGTCGATCTGGTGGCGCTTTGACTATGTCCGGTCTACCCATCACAGCCGACATGCAGGCGACAGGCGATTTCGTCGCGAAGGGCCAACAAGAGACATAGCAGCGCACTATGGCTGCATGCGCCGGGCGTCAGACGCATCGCCCGGAGTGCGGTGCCGTCGCTCCGGGTTAGCCTGTTAAAGCATGCGGGTGCACCACGACCGCACGTCGTAGGTCCGGCGACAACTTCAGTGTGATTAAGAGTTCAATTCAAAGTGTCTCGATGATTTGAAGTGTCCGCAATGGGGGCAAAATGCGAAACACTCGACCTGAGCAATTCCGGTCCGCTTATCGCCCCGGAAGCCGACATGGCACGCGCAAGCCGGGACGTCCGGGACGGACCCACGCCGTCATTCCGGGTTCGATGCTGTCGCGCCGCCCCGGAATGACGGCGAAGCAGGCGGTGTCTCGCGCTTATGACGCAGTAGGGTAGCGGCCTGTCAGTTAGTTGCGATCGGAAGGGACAGGAAGCCATCGGAGCGCGCTACTTCAGCGGCAAGAACACGTCCGCGACCGTCTCGTGCTCCGGCACCTCCGGGAAGAAGCTCAGCCGCTGGCAATAGATCGGGAAGTCGCGTAATTCCTCGCCGCTGGCCGGAAGCCAATCGCGATAAAGGTAGAGCGCGGCGGGCTCCAGATTGTGGGTGTTGCCAACGACGCGCAGCACCGCGCAGCGTCCGCCTGGGATATCGCCGGCTTTGATCTGCTCGCCATTCGCCTCGATCGGTTGGTCGGTCCCGACACAAAGGTCCGCGCTGTAATCGGCTGATGATGCAGGACGCCGCTCTGAACGCCAGACGGTGAAGGTCGGATTGGTCTTGGGATGCAGGCCGGCCGCCTTGCGCCACGCGATGAACCGCTGGATGGTGGCGCCGAGCATCGCCGGGTCGCCTCGATGCTCCATGATCGCCACGGGCGTGGTGGGCACCTCGCGAATCGTCACGTCGTCACTGGTAAAAATCTTCTGCATCAGCTTGCTCCTCGCGTTGTCGAGAGGCCCGAAGGCCGCAAGCCACGGCTCCCAGTCGGGAGACTTCCGGAACGACGAAGGCGATTGCCCAAACCTTTGCCGAAAGGCGCGGGCGAAGGCATCCGGTGCATCGTAACCGGCATCCATCGCGATGTCGGTGACGCTTTGGGCATCATCCCCGAAGGCCAGCCGGTATGAAGCGCGCTTCATGCGGGCGAGCTGGACATAGCGATGCACGGACAGCCCGAAGGTTGCCATGAACTGCCGGTGGAAATGATATTTCGAGTAGGCCGCTATGCTGCTCAGCGTGTCCAGGTCCAGATCGTCGTCCAGATGCCGGTCGATGTGATCCAGCACCCGCTGCATCCGGGCATGGTAGTTCTGAAGCGCCGGCTTCACCATTCCGTCCTCCGTGGCGGCGCCAACTGAGCGCATACCGAGATGACGCGCTCGACCGATCTTGCGATTTTGTCTGGGGGCCAGAACATAGCCCAAGCTCGCCGCCATTTTTCTCGCCAAGGTCCGGCGGCCTTGTTGCGGCCGTGGCTGTGGGCCTACGAATCTACGGCCTGCAAACCGTCGATCCTCGTGCGGCATGCGACGCTTGCTTCAAGCGCCGTACCGCTTCAGGAACATGGTGACCGCCTCGTCGACGACGACCTCACTGGGCGGCAGCTCGGCGAGTGCGTCTCCGATCGCCATGACCTTCGGCCAGATCACGAACTCCTGCACCAGACCCATGAATTGATGCGCGGCGAGTTCGGGCTGTGCGCAGGTGAGAAGTCCCTTGGACGTCATTGCCGCGAGCGCGCCGGCGAAGGCTCTCAGAATCGGCTCCTTGCCGGCACGATAGAACTCTGCCGCGATCCAGGGACGGCTGCGGGACTCTGCGATCACGAGCCGGGTGAACGCGACCTGATCGGTCTCGGTCACGAAACGGAGCAGGGCGGACGCGAAGCTGCGCAGCATCGCGGCCGGCGACTGCAGGTTCTCCATTTCGGCAAACGCCGAAGCCGTTTCCTGGCGGACCGTCTCCCAGTGCCGCTCCACCACCTCCTGGAACACGGCGTCCTTGCTGCCGAACTGGTTGTAGACGGTCTGGCGCGAAACGCCGGCCGCCTGGCCGACCTGCTCGAGGTTCACGCCGTCATAGCCGGCCTCCAGGAACAGCCGCTGGGCGGCATCAAGGATTGCGACGGTTGAAGGCTTTCCCGATAAATCATTGGATTTCCTAGACGATTTCATCGGCATCAATGAATCCATTGTTGATCTTTACTTTACAGTAAAGTAAAACATATCATGCGGATGACGGCTCCGCCAAACCCACCGCGAGACGATCCGGAAACTGCGTCATGCAACAGCTCTCCAACTCCGCCCCACGCGTCGAGACCCAACCGGCTCCGATCGGGATCGATCCGAAAGCTGCGTGGTATGGTGTCGGCGTACTCTTCATGGTCCAGATCTTCTCGTTCATGGACCGACAGGCCTTAAGCCTGCTGATCGTGCCGATCAAATCCGATCTTGGCCTATCCGATACCGAGGTCAGCCTGCTGATTGGGCTCGGCTTCGCGCTGGCCTATGCCGTTGCCGGGCTTCCGATCGGGCGCATGGTCGACAGGGTGTCACGGCCGCATCTGTTGAGCGCGGGGCTCGCTCTCTGGAGCGCCTCCACTTTCATGTGCGGCTTTGCGCGCTCGTTTGCGCAGCTTGCGCTGGCGCGCTCGGGCGTGGGCGTCGGGGAGGCGACGGGAACGCCGGTCGTGACTTCGCTGATCGCCGACTACTTTCCGCCGACCCGTCGCGGCATTGCCTTCGCTGTCTTTGCCGTGTCCGCCTATCTCGGGACCGGATTGTCGCTGATCGCGGGCAGCGCCATCGTCCACGCCCTGGCGGGGCGCGCGGAAGTGTCGTTGCCGGTCCTGGGCGCGATCCGATCCTGGCAGATCGTGTTTCTGATCCTCGGGCCGCCGGGCGTCCTGGTGATCCCCTTCGTGCTGTCGTTGCGCGAACCACGACGCAAGACGACGCGGGCAGTGGCGCCGGGCACAGATGAGGCGCCGCGCCTGCGCCAGGTGCTGCAACATTATCGCCGTCACTGGCGCGCCTTTGTCGGCCAGCATGCCGCGTCGACTCTGATGGCGATGCTGTTTTACGGGACTGGAGCCTGGGCGCCGGAGTTTCTTCGCCGCACGTACGACGTGCCGATTGCGTCGGCAGGCGTCGCGGTCGGCCTCACCACCATGCTCGCAGGGACCGCGGGCGTCCTGAGCGGTGGCCTGGTCTCGGACCGGGTGCTTCGGCGCGGCCAGACCGATGCGCGGCTGCGCACCACGGTCTTCGCCGCACTCTGTGCCTTTCCGTTTGCCGTGACGTTTCCGCTCGCGGGTCATGCGGCGCTGGCGCTGGCCCTGCTCGGCGGCATGATCTTCTTCACCTCAACGATCTCGACCACCGGATCGACCGGCGTGCAGGAGTTGGTGCCGCCGCGGATACGCGGCACGGCGTCGGCGGTGTTCCTGTTCGTGTTCAACGGCATTGGCCTGTCGTTCGGACCGATGCTGATCGCCGTGCTGACCGACAGGCTCTTTGCCGACAACGCCATGTTGTGGGCGGCGCTGGCCATCGCCGCGCCGACGATGTCGCTCGCTGCCGCCATCGTCGGTTCGAGCGGCCTGCGTTCCTATCGGGTCTGTGTCGCAGCCGGTATGTCGCCGGCGTGATATGAGCCAAGCTCGCCATTCCCGACCACAAGAGGCAGCCTCATGACTGAAACCGCCTGGAACCGACTTTCCGCAGAGCGCCTGCGCGCGCTTGCCGCGCAGGACGCCATCGTGCTGCTGCCGGTCGCCTCGACCGAGCAGCACGGGCCGCATCTGCCGACCGGCGTCGACGATTTCCTCTGCAGCGAAGTCTGCCGGCGCACCGCCGCGGAGCTTGTGCCGGACTGCCCGGTCGTGGTCGCCCCGACCGTGTGGTGCGGACTGGCCGATCATCACGTTGCTTTCGGCGGCACCTTCACCTTGAGTCTTGCGACCTACTATGCGCTGCTGCGCGACCTTTGCCGCTCGATCCTGAATGCCGGCTTCCGCCGCGTCGTCATCGTCAACGGTCACGGCGGCAACATCCAGGCGCTCGGGACCTTCGTTGGCGAACTCACGCGCGAACTCAGCGCGCCGATCGCGATCACCACGTATTTCATGGAAGCGCGTGACGTGATGGCCGAGGTTCTCGAGGACCAGGACGGCGTGATGCACGCCTGCGAGGGCGAGACCTCGATGATGATGGTCGTTGATGGCGACCTCGTCCAGGCCGACAGGCTCGGCGAGGCGCATGGACCGAGCTTCGACATCATGAGCTCGCTGGTGCCGTCGCTGAAGCGGTTTCATTCCTTCGCCGAATTGACAGCCTCCGGTGTCGCGGGCGACGCCCGCAAGGCCTCAGTGGCAAAGGGCGAAACACTGCTCGCGGGCTGTGCCGCTGCGCTGGCGCGACGGCTGCGGGCCGGCGAACCCTGGGCGGCGACGTGATGCGCGTGCCGTCGAGGTGTATGCGCCGCGACTGCTGCCGGTCTATTGCGTGGTGAACAGCACCACCGCAATCGCGACCGAGAGCGCGACGGCGGAGACGGTCCCGGCCGTCGACAGCACGCCCATGCGCCGGAGCGCCACCGCAAAGATGATGATGATGGGTGTGGCCGTGACGAGGCCCAGCTGTGCTTCGCTCATGTCAATCCGTCCGTCATCCTGTCATCGGCGCAGCATCTCTAGCCGGTCTCGTGGCCTGGCTATTTGTGCCCCAGCAAAGATCCCGATGCTTGGCCGCCGGCCGGCTTGTTTGAGCGCCGACAAAGAGGGTGCTCGCGGCATCCGTTAGCTTGCCGACCTCGCAAAGCGGAGAAGGCGATGTCGGCGGTCGATTGCGAAGTGGAACCGGATGGCTGGGGTGCGTTCGACGGCCTGCCCGGCGATCCCATGATGTGGGTGCTGATCGGCAGCGAACTCGTCGCTTTTGGCCTGCTGCTTGGGGCATTTGCGGTGACGCGTGCCGTCAATCCCGCGCTGTTCGCGTCCGGACAGGCCGCGCTCGACGCGCCTCTGGCCGGCCTGAACACCATCGTGCTGGTCACGAGCGGGTGGGCCGCGGCGCGCGGAACCGCGGCGGCGCGTGCGGCCAGGCCGGGTCTGTCGCGCCGCTTCCTCTGGCTTGCGATGGCGCTAGGCGCGGCCTTCATCGCCATCAAGCTCACCGAATATCGAAGCGAGATCGCCGGCGGCGCGGTGCTGGAGAGCAGCCCCTTCTTCACGCTCTATTTTCTCCTGACCGGCTTCCATTTGCTGCATGTGGCGCTCGGCATCATCATTCTCGCCGTGATCTGCCGCCATGCGCAGCCGGTTCATGTGGAGACGGCGACCGCGTTCTGGCACATGGTCGACTTGGTCTGGATCGTCATGTTCCCGATGCTCTATCTGGTGCGCTGAGCCATGTTCGGTCCTGATCGATTGGACGTCACTTGGCTCATGCTGCTCGGCCTCGCGGTCGCAACGGTTGCCATCTCCTCGAGCGGAGCAGGCGCGCTGCTCGGCAATACGCTCGTGCTCGCTTTGGCCGCGATCAAGGGCCGCAAGATCATCCTCGACTATCTCGGCCTGCGCGCGGCGCCCGCGCTGTGGCGTGGTTTGATCACGACATGGATCGTTGGGCTGGCCGCGTTCGCCTGGGCCACGGCTGCCCTGCGTGCGCTGATCTGATCCGGCGCCGACCGCGATCGCCGCGCTGATTGCGCGCCAACAAAGAGCGCGTCGAACCCGGTCGGTAGATTGCTTCAGCACCTTCGAATCCCCTTAACCGGAAAGGACGTGTCATGGCTGAACGCCTGACCAAGTCGGCCGCCAGAAACGTCTTCTATGGCGGTTCGGCCTTCTTCTTCGCGATCTTCCTCGCGCTCACGGCGCACAGTCACTACTACATGGTCACGAGCTCGACCAATGCATCGACGCTCACCGACTCCGTCGCTCGCGGCAAGCATGTCTGGGAGAGGAACTCCTGCATCAACTGTCACACGCTGCTCGGCGAGGGCGCCTATTTTGCGCCCGAGGTCGGCAACGTCTGGGACCGCTGGGGCGGCAGGCAGGATCCGGCCGCCGCGCGCGAGATGCTGAAATCCTGGATGCAGTCGCAACCCTCCGGCGCCCCCGGCCGCCGGCAGATGCCGCAGTTCAATCTCTCCGATCAGGAGCTGAACGACCTCGCCGACTTCCTGCAATGGGCCGACAGCATCAAGCGGCAGGACTGGCCGCCGAACAAGGCGGGTTGAGCAGCTAATCCCGATCGTCCTTCAGACAGAGAGCCTCATCGATGAGATACGAAACCCAGAAGGTCGCGATGCTGTATTTCTACGGCGCGCTGACGCTCTTCCTCGCCCAGGTCCTGTTCGGCCTGCTCGCCGGCACCATCTATGTGCTGCCGAACACGCTGTCGGTGATCCTGCCCTTCAACATCGTGCGCATGATCCACACCAACGCGTTGATCGTGTGGTCGCTGATCGGCTTCATGGGCGCGACCTACTTCCTCTTGCCCGAGGAAACCGAGACCGAGCTGTTCAGCCCGCTGCTGGCCAAGATCCAATTCTGGCTGTTTTTCGGCGCGGCCGGCGCCGCCGTGGTCGGTTATCTCTTCCACGTCCATGAGGGCCGCGAATTCCTCGAGCAGCCGTTTCCGATCAAGGTCGGCATCGTCGTGGTCTGCCTGATGTTCCTGTTCAACGTCACCATGACGGCGCTGAAGGGCCGCAAGACCACGGTGACCAACATCCTGCTGTTCGGGCTGTGGGGCGTCGCGATCTTCTTCCTGTTCGCGTTCTACAACCCGGCTAACCTCGCCGTCGACAAGATGTACTGGTGGTACATCGTCCATCTCTGGGTCGAGGGCGTCTGGGAACTGATCATGGCCTCGGTGCTGGCGTTCCTGATGATCAAGCTCAACGGCATCGACCGCGAGGTGGTCGAGAAGTGGCTCTACGTCATCATCGGCTTGGCGCTGTTCTCCGGCATCCTCGGCACCGGCCACCACTTCTACTGGATCGGCGCGCCCGGCTACTGGCAGTGGATCGGCTCGCTGTTCTCCACGCTCGAGGTCGCGCCGTTCTTCACCATGGTGATCTTTACGGTGCAGATGACCTTGAAGGCCGGTCGCAGACATCCGAACCGTGCCGCGCTGTTGTGGTCGGTGGGCTGCTCGGTGATGGCCTTTCTCGGCGCCGGCGTGTGGGGCTTCCTGCACACGCTGTCATCAGTGAACTACTACACCCACGGCACCCAGGTCACCGCCGCGCACGGTCATCTCGCCTTCTTCGGCGCCTATGTGATGCTCAATCTCGCGGTCATGGCCTACGCGGTGCCGCAGCTGCGGCAGCGTGCGCCCTATAATCAGTGGCTCTCGATCGCGAGCTTCTGGATCATGTGCACGGCGATGATGGTGATGACCTTCGCGCTGACCTTTGCCGGTGTCATCCAGGTGCATCTGCAGCGCGTGCTCGGCCAGAGCTACATGGACGTGCAGGACCAGCTTGCGATGTTCTACTGGGTCCGGCTCGGCTCCGGCGTGTTCGTCGCGATCTCGGCGGTGATGTTCGTGTGGGCCGTGCTGGTGCCGGGCCGCGCCAGGCAGCCCGTCATCCCCGGCGCGCTGCAGCCGGCTGAATGACAACCAACAGGCGGCCGCACCGTCACGGCCGCCTGCCTTTCTCTTGATCCTGGAGAATACCCCATGAAAGCCGCCCTTCACGCCGTCGAAACCTCTGTTGTCGACGTTCCCGCCTATGTGCCGAGCGCCAACGAATGCGCGCTGTTCGAGCACGCCTGGCGGCGCCGGCTGCCGGTGCTGTTGAAGGGCCCGACGGGCTGCGGCAAGACCCGCTTCGTCGCCCACATGGCGGCGCGGCTCGGCCTGCCGCTGCACACGGTCGCCTGTCATGACGATCTCACCGCCGCCGACCTCACAGGCCGCTATCTGCTCAAGGGCGGCGACACGGTGTGGACCGACGGGCCGCTGACCCGCGCGGTGCGCGAGGGTGGCATCTGCTATCTCGACGAGGTGGTGGAAGCGCGCAAGGACGTCACCGTGGTGCTGCATCCCCTGACCGACGATCGCCGCATCCTGCCGCTGGAGCGCACCGGCGAGGAGCTGGTGGCGCCTGACGGCTTCATGCTGATCGTCTCGTATAATCCCGGCTATCAGAGCCTGCACAAGGCACTCAAGCCGTCGACACGGCAGCGCTTCATCGCGATTGAGTTCGGCTTCCTGCCCGCTGACCAGGAGATCGCCGTGGTCGCGGCCGAGAGCGGGCTTGCGCCGGAGCGCGTGCGGCCGCTGGTCGCGCTGGCGCATCGCCTGCGCGCGCTGAAGGGGCATGACCTCGAGGAGGGTGTCTCGACCCGGCTGCTGGTCTATTGCGCGACACTGGTCGCGGCCGGGACGCCGCTTGCGGACGCCGTGCTTGCCGGCATGATCGAGCCGCTGACCGACGATGCTGATGTCAAGGCGGCGCTGCGCGAGGTTGCGCAAGCCGTGATCGGGTGAGCCATGCTCGACTTCCTCGAACTGGAGGAGACGGTCGGGCGGGCCTGGCACCGCCTGGTCGGCTCGACCGCGAGCTATCCGGTTCACCCCGCGCATGCGGTCGCGCTCGCCGATATCCAGGGCCAGATCGCGGTGATGTTCCGCGCGCTCGGCGGCGAGGCGGGCGTGCAGATCGCGCCTGCGAAGGCGCGCAAGTCCGGCCATCGGCTCGGCTGGCGCCAGCGCATCGGCCTTAGCGACGAGCCGCTCGACCATCCCGGGCGCGACGGCGCCACCGTGTTTCTGCCCGAACGCATCGCGGTGTTTCCGGATGCCGAACTCAATGCGCTGCTGTATCGCTGGCTGGCGGCGTGGTTTGCGACCCTGGATGTCGCTGTTATCGCTGAGCCCGATCCGCTGCGCCGCGATCTCCTGACCTTGCGCCGGGCAAGCGAGACCACGTCCCTTGTGCTGGCGCGATTCCCCGGACTGGCGGCACCCTATGCCCGCCTTGCTGCAGCGATGTTCGCGGCCCGGCCGCGCCGGCCGCTGCCGCGCATCGAGCAGGAGCTTGAGCGCATCGTGATGGCGCTGCTCGGCGCGGGCTCGCCGCCAAAAGGCGCGTTGTGGCGCGCCGTGATCGGCGCCGTCGACCTGCCGGCCAAGGCGCCGCCGGGCTATCGGACCATGCTGCCGTGCCCGCTGTGGGGCGACTGCTGGACGCGCGAGGCGGTTGCAGCCGAGCATGACGATGATGATGCGCAACCAGCCAGCCCTGAGGAGGCGACAGCGCCGGACCCGCGCAAACGCTTCGCCACGCGCGAGCGCGACGATGCCGCCAAGCGCGATCCGTTCATTCTCAATCGCTTCGAGAAGATCCTGGCCATGGCGGAGATGGTCAATGTCGACCGTCCTTCCGACGACAGCGACGACGAGGACGCGCGCAAGGCGGCCGATGATCTCGATGAGCTCGCGATCTCCAGGCGCAAGGGCAAGCCGGCGACCAAACTGAAATTCGATCTCGACCTGCCGCCCGAGGCTGTCGATGCCACCAGGCTTGCCAGCGGCCGGCGCTATCCCGAATGGAACTATCGCACCAGTAACTACATGGCGGATCATTGCCGCGTGGTCGCGGGTCAAGCCTCCGAGACCGGTGAGAGTTGGGCGCCTGATGACGCCATGCGCCGTCGCATCCGCGGCGTGCGGCGTCAGTTCGAGGCGTTGCGGCCGCGACATCAACTGATGCGCGCCCAGGCCGACGGCCACGATCTCGACCTCGACGCGCTGGTCCGCGCGCGCTGCGACCTGCGTGCCGGGAGCGGCGCGCTGGATCGCGTGCATCTGGCGATGCGCCCCGAGGGGCATGATCTCGCGGTGACGCTGCTGGCCGACGTGTCGCTGTCGACGGATGCCTGGGTCGACGGCCATCGTGTGCTCGACGTCGAGAAGGAGGCGCTGCTGGTGCTCGCGCACGGACTTGCGGCCTGTGGCGACAGCAACAGCATCCTCACCTTCACCTCGCGCCGGCGCGACTGGGTGCGCGTCGAGACGGTGAAGGGGTTCGGCGAGCCGATGAGCGCTGATGTCGAGCGGCGGATCGGCGCGCTGCGGCCGGGCTACTACACCCGCATCGGCGCGGCCGTGCGGCATGCCGCGGCCGAGCTGGCGCTACAGCCGCAGCGCAAGCGCCTGCTGCTGGTGCTGACCGACGGCAAGCCGAACGACGTCGATCACTACGAAGGCCGGTTCGCGGTTGAAGATACGCGCAAGGCAGTGCAGGAGGCGCGGCGACACGGCGTCGCGGTGTTCGGCGTCACCATCGATGCATTGGCGCAGTCCTATTTCCCGACTCTGTTCGGCCGCGGCGGCTACGCCATCGTCGGCAACATCCGCAAGCTGCCGGCGGCATTGCCTGCGATTTATCGGCAGCTTGCGCACTGATCAGAGAGCTGTTGCACGAAAAGCCACGGTGGGAACATTACGGAGTTCGCGCTCGGTCGACATCCTGACGTCATCGCATCGTTAAGATGCAAGCGTGGGATGAGTCACATCCCACCTGCTGTGCAGAACGCTTCTCCGCTTGCCCGGGCCGACAGACTCACCTTAGATCGGAGTCGTTCGAGACGGTGCTGTGCGCGTCCTTCTCGACCCATCATCAACTCATCAATCGATGTCGGCGAAATGCACAAGCCTGCTAAAGACAAACTTGCCCAAGACAAACTTGCCAAGGACCTGCCGCAGAGCGGCTACGCCGTCGTTGTCGATGGCCAGATCAAGACTGAGTTCAAGACCGAGGAAGGCGCCCATAATGGCGCCAGGGACCTGAAGCGGCGCTTCCCAATGCTGCAGATCAAGGTCTATGACGCGGCGACGCGGCAGGCGCAGGAGATCGAGCTGGTCAAAGCTTGAGGTCGTCAGGCGCGGGTGGCTTCAAGCTGCGGTTGCGCCTGGGCTTCGTGTGAAGCGTCGCCGGAGACGCCGCCGCCAGCCAGATTTCGGCTCGCGTTGCGAACCTCGCTGCGGAATGTCTTGGCGAGGTTCGACAGCGGCTTGGCTTCCGACCACAGCATATAGGCTGAGACGTTCGTTGCCGGCGTGAAGGGGCGGACGACGAGGTCGTGACCGCCCTGTTGCGTCGAGAACTGATCGACCACGGCGGCGCCGACTCCCGTGGCGGCGAGCACGCAGGCGGTGTTGCAATAGCGTACTTCGACGCTGGGTTGGAATGGCGCACCCGCCTGCGCAAAGCTCTCGCGCACCGCTTCGCCAAGCCGCGTGCCGCGCTCCAGCCCGATCAGCGGAAAGCCGGCGAGATCGGAAGCCGAGATCACTGGTCGCTCAGCCAACGGATGCTTCGGCGGCAGCACGCAGACCATCTCGCCGGTGTGCACCACCTCATGCGCGATGCCCGGATGATCCGACAGGCCGAGCGCGAAGCCGAGCTCGGCGACATTGCCCAGAACGCCTTCGATGATCCCCTCATAGCGCCGCACGTCGAAGAACACCCGCGTCTGCGGGCGCCGGCGCAGGAAGCCCGACAGCGTCGGCGGAATGATGCTGTAGGCGAGCGGCGGTGTCGCCACGATCGCAAGATGGCCGGTGCGCTGCTCGCGCAGATCACGGACGCGGTTCTCCAGCCGCGCATGCAGCGCGAAGATCGCCTCGCTCTCCTCGTACAGCGCCATGGCTTCGGTGGTTGGGAATAGCCGGTTGTTGATGCGCTCGAACAGCGTGAAGCCGGCCTGCGCCTCCATCGCCTTCAGCGCATTGCTGATCGCAGGCTGTGACAGCGCCAGCTCTTCGGCGGCGGCGACGGTGGTGCGATGGCGAATGACCGCCCGCAGGATTTCAAGCTGACGCAGGTTCATCGGACGAACCCCTTATAAGCTGGTGTTATGGTCCCGGCCAAAATATCATAGCGCGGCGCCGTCGTGAGGCGTTGCAAATCTTGCGCCGCTTCCGCGTAATTGTCTCTTCTCGCATTGCGCCGACGGCATGGCTGTGCCGCGTTGGAAGGCAGCAATGCGCACAGATCGGAGGCAATGTTGAGCCGTATTGTCCGCGCCGCCGCCGCCCAGATGGGGCCGACGCAACGGGCCGATTCCCGCGCGCACACCTTGGCGCGGATGATCGCGCTGCTGGACCAGGCCGCCGCGCAGGGCGCGCGGCTCGTGGTATTCCCGGAGCTTGCGTTCACCACCTTCTTCCCGCGCTGGATCCTCGACGGCGAGACGCTCGACAGCTATTTCGAACGCGGCATGCCGAATGCTGATGTGCAGCCGCTGTTCGACCGCGCCCGCGCGCTTGGCGTCGGCTTCTATGTCGGCTATGCGGAGCTCACCGCGGATGGCCGACGCTTCAATTCCGCGATCCTGGTCGATGGCGAAGGGCAGATCATCAACAAGTATCGCAAGGTGCATCTGCCCGGCTCGGTCGAGCCGCGGCCGGGCGCCAAGTATCAGCAGCTCGAGAAGCGCTATTTCGAATATGGCGATCTCGGCTTTCCCGCGGTGCGCACTGGGGCCGCATGGGGCCGCGCCATCATGGGCATGATGATCTGCAACGACCGCCGCTGGCCGGAATCCTGGCGCGTGCTCGGCTTGCAGGGCGTCGAGCTCGTCTGCATCGGCTACAATTCCGCGGCCTATGATCCGAACGGCGGCAACGCCGAGGACGCAGCTCTGCGCACCTTCCACTCGACATTGGTCGCGCAGGCCAACGCCTATATGAACGCGACCTGGGCCATCGCTGTGGCCAAGGCCGGTGACGAGGACGGCTCCGGGCTGATTGGCGCGTCCTGCATCGTCGATCCCAACGGGCAGATCGTTGCGCAGGCGACCTCGCTTGCGGACGAGGTGATCGTGGCCGACATCGATCTGGATCTCTGCCGCCAGGGCAAGGACAAGATGTTCAATTTCGCCGCGCATCGGCGCCCCGAGCAGTATAGGGTCATCACCGAGCGCGCCGGCGCAATCGAGCCCGCACAGTGACGGGGGCAAGGAGCAGGTCGATGCGGTGTTCGATTGGCATCTGCGCGATGGGGCTCGCCGCGCTCGCATCGGCTGCGGCCGCCGAGCTCCCGGCCGAGATCAAGCAGTCCGGCACCTTGCGGCTCACGGTGAATTCGACCTACGCGCCGATGGAATATCGCGACCCCGCAACCAATGAGCTGAAGGGGCTCGACATCGATCTGGCCAATGCGCTCGCGAAGCGGTTGGGGCTGAAGATCGTCTGGAGCGAGACGGCTTTCGCCGAGTTGATTCCCTCCCTGCAGACCAAGCGGGCCGATTTCATCATCTCCGGGATATCCGATCGCGCGTCGCGCCGCGAGACCGCCGATTTCGTCGACTATCTCGTCACCGGTCCGCAATTCTTCGTGCTCGCCGACAGCGACGCCAAGCTGGCCGCAGATCTCTGCGGCAAGAAGATCGGCACCACGCGCTCGACCAGCTTTCCGGCCGAGATCGAGAAATGGAGCAAGACGGTGTGTGAGGCCAGCGGCAAGCCGGCCGCGCAATATGTGCCCGGCGAAAACTCGATCGATGTGCGCAACCAGTTGAAGCAGAGCCGCATCGATGCCGCGGTGCAGGGCAGCGAGACCTTGCCCTACGCGCAGGCGCAGGAGAGCGGCAAGTATCGCGTGGTCGGCGATCCCATCGCGTTCGGCTATCAGGGCATCATGTTCCGCAAGGACGATATCGCTTTGCGCGACGTCGTGACCGAGCAGCTGAAGGCGATGATCGCGGACGGCAGCTACAAGGCCATTCTCGACACCTGGGGACTCGGCGCCAATGCGGTGCGCGAGCCGATGCTCAACGCGGCGCCGCAATGAATCGCGCGGATGCGCTGGCCGAAGGGTTTCCTGACCTGTCGTCGTTCAAGGTCGCGCGGCAGGCGCATTGGGAGCGCTGGGTCACGGCCGCCGCGATCCTCATCGTGCTGGCCGCGATCGGCCGCGCCTTTGCGCGCGGGCAGATCGAGTGGTCCTATGTCAGCCGCTTCCTGACCGCGCCGGTCATCCTGCAGGGCATCGTCAACACGATGGTGATGGCGGTGCTGGCGATGGCGCTCGGCATCGCGCTCGGAATCGTCGTCGCGATCATGCGGCTGTCGCCCAATCCGGTGCTCAAGGCGGTGGCTGCGGGATACACTTGGCTGTTCCGCGGCACGCCGCTGATTCTCCAATTGTTGCTGTGGTTCAACCTGGCGCTGGTGTTTCCGACCATCGGCATCCCCGGGCTCTGGAGTGCGCGTGCCGTCGATGTGATGACGCCGTTCCTCGCCGCGCTGCTCGGGCTCGGCATCAACCAGGGCGCCTACACGTCGGAGGTGATGCGCGCAGGGCTGCTCTCGGTCGACATCGGCCAATATGAGGCGGCGCAAGCAATCGGCATGGGCCGGCTGCACGCGCTGCGCCGGATCATCCTGCCGCAGGCGATGCGCGTGGTGCTGCCGCCGCTTGGCAATGAGTTCATCGGCCTGGTCAAGGCAACATCGCTCGCCAGCGTGATCCAATATCCGGAAGTGCTGCACTCGGCCGAGAACATCTACTACGCCAATTCGCGTGTGATCGAGCTTCTGATCGTTGCCGGCCTCTGGTATCTGCTCGTGGTCTCCGTCCTGACCCCGCTGCAGATGCTGCTCGAACGCCGCTTTGCCCGCGGCATTGTGCAGGTGGCGCGATGAGCAAGCCGCTGATTGCGATCCGGCAGATCAGCAAGCAGTTTGGTGATTTCCAGGCGCTGAGGCAGGTCTCGCTCGACGTCTGGCCCGGCGAGGTCGTCTGCTTGATCGGAAAGTCCGGCTCGGGCAAGACCACGTTGCTCCGCTGCGTCAACCAGCTGACCACGATCGACAGCGGCGGCATCTGGCTCGACGGCGAATTGCTCGGCTTTCGCGAGCACTCTGGCCGGCTGCATCGTCTGAGCGATAAGGAGATCGGACGGCAGCGCCTGAAATGCGGCATGGTGTTCCAGCGCTTCAATCTTTTTCCGCACATGACGGCGCTGGAGAATGTCCTCGAAGGGCCGGTCCAGGTGCAGCAGCGGAAGTTGGCCGAAGCAAAGCTCGAGGCGATGGAGCTGCTCCGTCGCGTTGGCCTCGCCGAGAAGGCGGCTTCCTATCCCTCGCAATTGTCGGGCGGGCAACAGCAGCGCGTGGCGATTGCGCGTGCGCTCGCGATGCGGCCCCAGCTCGTGCTGTTCGACGAACCGACCTCGGCGCTCGATCCGGAGCTGGTCGGCGAGGTGCTCGCCGTCATGAAGGAGCTTGCGACATCAGGCATGACGATGCTTGTGGTGACGCATGAGCTTGGCTTTGCGCGCGAGGTGGCCGATCGCGTCGTCTATATGGACCAGGGCGCGATCGTGGAATCCGGCCCGGCCAGGGACGTGCTCACTGCACCGCGCGAGGCGCGCACCCGTGCTTTCCTGGCCGCAGAAGTTTGAAGGGGGATCGATGCGACGAAACAAGTTTGTCCTGGCGGCGCTGATCGGCGCTGTTCTCGCCGGCCCGGCGCTTTCCGCCGAGCTGCCGGCGGAGATCAAGCAGAATGGGCTGAGGATCGCCGTGGTGCCGAACTATCCGCCGATGGAATTCAAGGATCCCGCCACATCGACGCTGACCGGTTTCGATGTCGATCTCGGCGAAGCCCTGGGCAAGGCGCTCGGCGTCAAGATCGTCTGGCAGGAGACCAGCTTCGACCAGTTGATGCCGGGGCTCGCGACCCAGCGTTTCGATATCATCCTGACGGGGATGACCGATACCAAGAGCCGGCAGGAGACGGCGACTTTCATCGATTACTTGCGCAGCGGTCCGCGCTTCTTCGTGCAGGCTTCGCGCGCCGCCGAGCTCAAGGACGCGCAGGCGCTGTGCGGCAAGAAGGTCGGCGCCTCCAGGCGCACCAAGTTTCCCGAAGAGATCGCGGCCTGGAGCGCAACGAATTGTGGCGCGAGTCCGATCCAGTTCGTCGGCACCGAAGGGTCTGCCGATGCACGCACGCAGCTGAGGCAAGGCCGCATCGATGCGGCCGTGCAGGGCAATGAAACCCTGCCTTACATCATGGACCAGGAGCCAAACGCCTATGTGCCGGTCGGCGACATGATTGCCCTGCAGTATACGGGGCTCGCAACGCCGGTGACGGCGGCCGATCTGCGAGCGGCGTTGCAGAGCGCGCTGGAGGCGCTGATCGCCGATGGCAGCTACAAGACGCTGCTGGCGAAATGGAAGCTGAACGACAACGGGATCGAGAAGGTAACGATCAATGCTGGACAGTAAGGCGCTTCAGGGCATCCCGCTGGCCCCCGCCAACACCGCGCCGCCGGCGCCGCACTATCCCTGGCCCAAGCCTTTCACGTCGGCGATGTTTCTGTCGTTCGACGTCGACGCCGAGAGCGCCTGGACCTCGAAGGACCCGGCGCATGCGGCGCGGCTGATCACGATGAGCTATGGCGGCTACGAGGCCCGTGTCGGCACGCCGAAGCTTCTGGAGCTGCTCGGCGAGCTCGATCTGAAAGCGACCTTCTTCATCACGGGCTGGTCCGTCGACGCACATCCGGCCATGGCGGAAGCGATTCTGAAAGCCGGACACGAGATCGGCCATCACGGCTATCATCATCTGCTGCCGGATCCCGGCGATCCCTTTATCGAAGAGGAGCTGGAGAAGGGGTTCGAGGCGATCAAGCGCCGCCTTGGCGTCACACCGATCGGCTATCGCGCGCCGTTCGGCGAGTTCACCGAGGAGCTGCGTGTCGCGCTGGTCCGGCACGGCATCGTCTACACGTCCTCGTTCCGTGACGATGTCAGGCCCTATCGCCATCGCCTCGCCGACGGAAAGCCTGGCACGATCGAGATTCCCGTCACGGCTAGCTATGATGACTGGATGCACGGCCTGTCAGCGCGGTTCTCGCCGCGCTCGATCTTTCCCAAGGAGCACGTGCTCTCGATGTGGAAGGACGAGCTCGACGAAGTCAGGGAGTGGGGCGCGATGGTCACCACCGTGCTGCATCCGCAGGTCTCGGGCCGGCCGATGCGCTTTCGCCTGCTGCGCGACTTCCTGACCTACGCGAAGTCCTGCTCCGACGTTTGGATCACCACCGGCGCGGAGATCGCGGCGAACTATCAGCGCCACGAGGCGGCTGAGGCCGCCAAGCGCTAACGGAGGCCGCATGCCGATATCCCGCCGTTCGCTGCTCGGCGCTGCCGCCACGCTTCCCGCGCTGGCGATGCCGGGACTCGTTCGCGCCGAGGCGCAGACCACGTTGCGCTTCATTCCCGTGATCGATCTCGCCTTCCTCGATCCGATCTTCTCGACCGCGCAGGTGACGCGCAATCACGGCTTCATGGTCTATGACACGCTCTATGGCATGAACGCCGCGCTCGACGTGTCGCCCCAGATGGTGTCGGGCCATGTCACCTCCAACGATGGCAGGCAATGGGACCTGACGTTGCGCGACGGCCTGGTCTGGCACGACGGCGAGAGGGTGCTGGCGCGCGACTGCGTTGCCAGCATCAAGCGCTGGGCCGCGCGCGACGGCTTTGGTGCCGAGCTGATCGCGGCCACCGATGAGCTCAGTGCGCCCGACGACAAGACCATCCGCTTCCGGCTAAAGCGGCCATTCCCGTTGCTGCCGCAGGCGCTCGGCAAGGCCGCCGTGCAGCCAGCCTTCATGATGCCCGAACGCTTGGCGACCCAGGATCCGATGAAGCCGCTCACCGAGGTGCTCGGCAGCGGCCCGTTCCGCTTCGTGAAAGAGGAACGGGTGCAGGGCATCCGCAATGTCTATGCGAAGTTCGAGCGCTATCAGCCGCGCGAAGGCGGCAAGCCGGATTGGACCGCAGGCCCGAAGATCGTGCATTACGATCGAGTGGTGTGGTCGACCATGCCCGATGCCGGCACTGCGGCGGCGGCCTTGCGCACCGACGAGCAGGACTGGCAGGAGACCACGCCGCACGATCTTCTGCCGGTGCTGAAGGCGGAGGAGGACATCGCGATCCGCGTGCTCGATCCGCGCGGCTATGCGTGTTTGATGCGGGTGAACCATCTGCATCCGCCGTTCAACAACCCAGCGATCCGCCGCGCGCTGCTGGGTGCGATCGACCAGGCGGCGTTCATGACCGCGGTCGCTGGCAGCGATCCCGCCTATCAGGTCACACCGATCGGCTTCTTTGCGCCTGGGACGCCGTTGGCGAGCGATGTCGGCCTCGACGTGTTCCGCGGGCCCCGCGACATGGAGAAGGTGAAGGCCGAGCTGAAAGCGGCCGGCTATAATGGCGAGAAGGTCGTGCTGCTGGTGCCGGCGAACTCGCAGGCGCAGCGGCCGCTTGGCGAGGTCGCCGCCGACATGATGCGGCGCGCCGGCATGAGTGTTGAGTATGTCGCGCTGGATTTCGCCGCTGTGTTGCAGCGTCAGCTGAAGAAGGATCCGATCGAGCAGGGCGGCTGGAACGCCGCGGTCGGCAACTGGCAGGGCATCGACTGGCTCAATCCGGCCGGGAATACCAATCTGCGCGGCGAGGGCGCGGTGGCCGGCTGGTACAGAAGCGAGAAGATGGGGACACTGCGCGCCCAATGGCTGGCGGCGACTGATATCGCCGAGCAGCAGCGTGTCTGCCGCGAGATCCAGGCGCTGGCGTTCGAGGAAATTCCTTATTACCCGATCGGCCTGTACAAGCAGCCGACCGCCTATCGCAAGAGCATCACCGGCATTCTCGACGGCACCGCGGTGTTCTGGAATGTGAGGCCCGCATGAGCACAACGGCAATCTTCGGCAGCTATGTGCTGACTCGCGAGGAGGGCGCGCAGAAGGTGCTGCGTGACCATTGGGTGCTGATCGAGGGCAGCCGGATCGCGGCGATCACGCCCGACCGGCCTACTGCGGACGAGGTTTTCGACCGTCCCGGCCGCTTCGTGCTACCGGGCCTGTTGAACCTGCACAACCATATCTTCAGCGAGGCGATCGCGCGAACCTTGACCGAGGACGGCAACGGCCGCCGCAACAACAAGAGCATCGTCTACACGGTGCTGCTGCCGCTCTCGAAGCGCGGCGCCGAGATTCTCTCGGACGAGGAACGGCGCGCGGTCGGGCGCATGGGCATGCTGCAGCTGTTGAAGGGCGGCGCGACCACGGTGATGGAGCCGTCACGCAACACGATCCCCGAGCTGTTCGATGCGGCCGAGGAGATGGGGCTGCGCTTCTATGGTGCGCCCTATCTGTTCTCGACCGGTGACGCCAAGGCCGGCGCTGATGGCGTCGTGCGTTACGCCGGCGACGACGGCGAGGCCGACATGGCGACTTGGAACGCGCTTTATCAGCGCTGGCACGGGCAGGCCGACGGGCGCATCCGCCTCGCAATGAGCCCGCACGCCACCGATACCTGCGGCCCCGATCTGCTGCGCGCTGCCGCCGCGCGTGCGCGCGAGCTCGACGTGCCCATCACGATTCACATGGCGCAGAGCCAAGGCGAGGTCGCCACCATCGCCGCGCGCTATGACGGGCGAACGCCGGCCGAATATCTGGATTGGCTCGGCGTGCTCGGCGACGATCTCCTCGCCGCGCATTGCCATGCCTCGACCGACGCCGATTTGAAGCTGATGGCGGCGCGCGGCGCGGCCGTCTTGAACTGCCCGCGCGTGTTCGCCCGCGCCGGTGTCA
Source organism: Bradyrhizobium sp. HKCCYLS1011 (assembly GCF_051167795.1). Lineage (NCBI taxonomy): Bacteria > Pseudomonadati > Pseudomonadota > Alphaproteobacteria > Hyphomicrobiales > Nitrobacteraceae > Bradyrhizobium > Bradyrhizobium sp. HKCCYLS1011. The sequence continues at coordinate 757,354 of NZ_JBNPTT010000004.1, forward strand.
CCGCCGCGTTCGGCCGTTTCGCCGCGCATGGCGTGCGCACCGTGGTCGGCACTGATGGCTACAACATGGACCTGCTGGGCGAGCTCAATGCCGCGTCGATCATCTCCAAGATTGCGTCAGGCCAAGCCGAAGCGGCCAGCGCGCCTGTGCTGATCGAGGCGGTGACCGCCACGGCCGCGTCGCTGATCAAGCGGCCTGATTTGGGCGCGCTGGTGCCGGGCGCGACTGCTGACCTCACCGTGGTCGACATGACCCATCCGCATCTGCAGCCGCTGTTCGATCCGCGTCGCGCGCTGATCGCGCTCGCCAACCGCGCCAATATCGACCAGGTGATGGTGGACGGGCGGCTCCTGATTCATGAGGGGCGTTACTTGCATGGCGACGAGGCCGCCATCATGGCGGCAGGCACGGCGGCGATCGAAAAGATCTGGGCGCTGCCGGAAGCACAGGCGGCGTTCGCGGGCTGATCTTACCGCGTCACAACCGCCGTCATTCCAGCCCGTCAGGATTGAGCCCGGAATCTCGAGATTCTCAGGTAGCGCAATTGCGCACCATAGCTCGACGCTATCGCATCGCCCCGGAATGACCGATGAAGCATCCATGTCTTACGCTTGTGATGCAGTAGGATTGATCATCCAGCGGGATCGCCACTGAGATAGTCGTCACGCAGCTTGAACTTTTGGATCTTGCCCGATGCCGTCTGCGGGAACTGCGCGACGAAGCGCCAGGTTCGCGGTACCTTGTAGGATGCGAGCCGCGCCCGGCAGAACTGCATCAGTTCGTCAGCATCGCCTTGCTGATTGGGCTTCAAGATGACGAAGCCGACCGGCACCTCGCCCCAGTCTGTATCGGGGATGCCGACGACTGACGCGTCCAGTACGGCGGGATGGGTGTGCAGGACATCCTCGATCTCGCGCGGGTAGATGTTCTCGCCGCCGCGGATGATCAGGTCTCGCCGGCGGCCCTGAACCCGGCAATAGCCGTAATCATCGAGACTGCCGAGATCGCCGGTGTGCAGCCAGCCGTCGGCGTCGATCGCTGATGCCGTGCCTTGCGGATCGTTGAAATAGTCCTTCATCACGGAATAGCCGCGGGCGCAGATCTCGCCGATCCGGCCACGTGGCAGGGTCTCGCCGCTGTCAGGGTCGATGATCTTGATTTCGGTCTGCGGCAGCGGCCGCCCTACGGTGGTGATCCAGTCGGGATGCGGATCGTCGGGCAGCGTGTGGGTGACATAAGGCGAGGCTTCGGTCTGGCCGAAGCCGATCACCACCTTGAGGCCGCGCGCTTGCGCGCGGCGCACCAGCTCGGGCGGAACGGGCGCGCCACCGAGCATGACCTTGCGCCAGGACGACAGGTCGTGTCTGTCGAGCGCCGGCGAATCCAGCATGCGGCCGAGCATAGTGGGAACGCCGCCCGAGATCGTTCCGCGCTCCTCCTCGATCAGGCGCAGCATCAGATCGGCGTCGAAGCCGGGCGGCAGCACATGGGCGCCGCCGGTCTGCAGCGCGCCGAGCGTGATCAGGCTGCAGCCGGCCGTGTGGAACATCGGCATCGGATTGATCCAGACGTCGTGGTCATCGGCGCCGATCGTCTGCGCAAAGAGCCGCGCATTGTTGGCGAGGTTGCGATGGGTGAGCCGCGCGCCTTTCGGTGCGCCTGTCGTCCCCGACGTGTACTGGATCTGCGCTACGTCGTTGCAGGCGACGGCCGGAAGTGACGCCGATGTGCTGCTTGCGATGAAGGCCGGCCATGAGGACAGCGGGATCACTTCGCGCAGCGCGGGCAGGGCGCCGCGGGCATCGTCGATAATCGCGAGCAGATCGCGATTGCGGTAGCTGTCCTGGACAATGACGCCGCATGCCTGCGACTGCCTCAGCACGAAGGCGAGCTCGTCGCGGAGATAGGCGGGATTGACGGTCACAAGGGTCAGCCCGGCGAGCGCCGCGCCGAATTCGATCAGCACCCATTCGGGCTGGTTCGCCGACCAGATGGCGACGTGCTCACCGGGGGCAAAACGGTGCAACAGCGCGCGGGCGACCGCCTCGGCGTCGCGCAGCAAATCCGTGAAGGTCCAGCGGTGGCGCCGACCATGCGGGCTGCCATCCACCAGCGCTGTCCGGTCCGGCCAGGTGGCGGCTGCAGTCCGCAAGACATCGCCGATGGCAAGGTCCAGGATCGGCTGGGATCGATCAGCGGCCTGATACGACAGCGGATCCGAAAAGCTCCTCAGATCGGCCATGACGCGTACCTCGACTTCATATCGCATAGTCCAGGACGTATGGTATGAATCGGACTATGTCCAATCACGATTTTACCGTCGAAGCTCACAACGTCGTCCGGCTCAGCCCGGTGTCGTGCCTCGTGCTCGGCCTGATCGGCCTGCGCGGCCCGTCGACGCCCTATGATCTCAAGAAGTCGATCAGCCGGTCCGTCAGCTATTTCTGGCCCTTTCCGCACTCGCAGCTCTATGGCGAGCCGGAGCGCCTGGCTGAAGCCGGCCTGCTGTCATGCAAGAGCGAGGAGGCCGGTCGGCGCCGCAAGCTCTACAGCCTCACGCGAAAGGGCAACGCCGCGCTCAGACAATGGCTACGAACGTCGCCCGGCGAGTTGTTTGAATTGCGGGACACGGCGGTGCTGCAGCTGTTCTTCGGCGAGTTCATGAGCGAGGAAGATCTGGTGGCGCTCGCCAGGAATCAGGTGCGGATGGCGCGCGAGCGACTCGCGACCTATGCTCAGATCGAGAGCAAATATCTGCCGCGGATGGGTCGCAACCGGCGCATGGCGCCGCTGTTCCTCGGCATCAGGATAGCGAAGGTCTATCTCGAATTCTGGGAGGACATTGCCAGGCATCCGCCGCAGGCAGAACCGGTAGCGGGGAGCACGAAGACGCCGCGGCGTCCACCACGTCGAGCGCGATGAAGCGGCGTGGCACGTCTTGATGAGGTTACCGCGTGCCGTAGGCGCGGTCGCCGGCATCGCCGAGGCCCGGCACGATGAAGGCGTTGTCGTCCAGGCCTTCGTCGATCGCCGCGGTCCATAGCAGGACGTCCGGGTGCAGCCCGCGCACGCGCTCGACGCCTTCGGGGGCCGCGATCATATTGACCATGCGGATGTCCTTGGCGCCGCGCTCCTTCAGGCGATCGATCGCGGCCACCGCCGTGTTGCCGGTCGCCAGCACCGGCGAGACCACGACCGCAAGCCGTTCGCTGAGATCGGACGGCGCCTTGAAGAAATATTCCACAGCGGCGAAGCTTTGCGGCTCGCGATATAGCCCGATATGGGCGACGCGCGCGGTCGGCACCAGGTCGAGCATGCCGTCGACGAAGGTGACGCCGGCGCGCAGCACCGGCACGAAGACAAGCTTCTTGCCGGCGATCTTGGCCGACTGCATGCGCGCCAGCGGCGTCTCGACCTCGACCTCGGTGAGTGGCAGGTCGCGCGTGACCTCGTAGCAGAGCAGCATGCCGATCTCCTTCAGGAGTTCCCGAAACGATTTGGTCGAGATCGACTTGTCGCGGATCAGCGTCAGCTTGTGCTGGACCAGCGGATGATCGACAACCGTGACGCCTTGCATGCCGTTTGCTCCACTATCTCTCTTGTAGGGTGGACAACGGCGCGAAGCGACGTGCCCACCATGATCTCGCACCATGCCGGAAGTCGATAGGCACGCTGCGCCTTGCTCATCCTACAGCATCATGCGTGGTGCCACCCTCTCCCCTTGTGGGAGAGGGTGGCATGATCGAGCGCAGCGCGATCATGCCGGGTGAGGGGTCCGTCTCCGCGGAAAGAACCCCTCACCTGGCTCGAACTCGCTTCGCTCGTCCGCCCCACCCTCTCCCACAAGGGGACAGGGGACACCGTCTATGCTGCACGACAGGTGCCTACCTCAAATACCCTAAAACACCGTGCCGTCGCTGATCACTTGGATCGGGGGCGAACCGTCGGGGCGGCGCTCGAAAGCGAGCTTCCGCCCCGCGGCCCAGCTGCCGCCTTCGAGGATCTTGGCGAGCGGCAGGCGCTCGGCATCCTGATTCAGGCGCTGACGAATAACTTCCGCGAGCCGGTCGAGCAGGGCGACGGTGAGCGCGCGCCACTCGACTACCAGCGTGGAGTCGACCGCGTGCGCACGCATCGCTTCCTCCGCATCGCGCAACACCAGCACCCCGCCGTCAACAAACAGTCCGCCATTGCGGTATTCCGCGAGCCCGGTGAGGCCGTCGATGTCGTCGACCACGAGGCCGGCGCGCTGCAGCGGCTCGATCAGCGAATAGCTGAGCCATTGCGACAGCTTGTGCAGCGGCACCAGCCCACTGGTCGCATTACCGGTCTCGAGCGCCGGATGGCGCCAGCAATCGCCGAGCGTGACACCGTCGAGCGTGATGCGGGATGGCCAGATCGGCCCGAGCTGAATCAGCACCTCGGAGAGAACAGCAGGTGCGTCGATGCGGCCGCCCTGCGCGCGCGCGGCGAAACGGTCGAACAGTCCGCCCGGCCGGGCGCGGTCCTTCTGCGCAAAGATGTCGGGCTTACCGGCAATGAGGCCGCCGAGCCGGCGCAATAGATCGGTCCGGCCTTCGAGCCCGACCAGCGGATTCTCGGCACTGATCTGAAAGCCGCGTTCCAGATCTGCGACCGTGAGCTGCGCCAGCTTGGCCGCATCGGCGCGCAGCGGATCGTTTGCATCAGCCGAGAATGCGCCGCTTGCGAATATGTCGAGACTGGCCAGCGCCAGGCCTTCCGAGCGACCGATGCGCGCGCCACTCACCGGATCATGATAGCGCCACGCCGCGCCGGCGCCGGCATCGAGCAGCACGCTGACGATGGCGAGATCGAATTCCGCGCGCGCCCGTGCCGCGGCATCGGGCCAGCTGACCTTGCTGGCAAGCGCCGCCCAGCGGTCCTCGCCGGCGACAACGAAATGCCGCCAGCGCGAATGGAACGGGACGTCGCCGCTCGGATAGGCCTCGCGTGTCACTGCGAGCACAAGCTCGGCGACTACATCGAGCTTTGCAAGATCGATGCGGAAATGCGGCAGCCTGTCGTCGAGGCCGAGGGCAAGCATTCGGTGCGCCCGCTCGCGCACCGCCTGGGCCGACAAGAGGGAGGAAGCATCGACCATGTCGTCCGGCTCGCTCAGTACTTCTCGAGCGGGCGCCCGACCGTGTCGCCGAGCTCTTGCGGCTTCTGCGGTTCGAGCGAGAAATAGCCCGCGGCCTTCTTGGCCGCGATCTCGACATGGGCATCGGCCGGAATCAGCTCGTCCGGGATCGGTACCCGCTCGACGATGTCGACGCCCTGGCCTGTCAGCGCATCGTGCTTCATGTCGCTCATGGAGATGAAGCGATCGATGCGCGTAAGGCCGAGCCAATGGATCACGTCGGGCATCAGCTGCTGGAAGCGCGCATCCTGCACGCCGGCGACGCATTCGGTGCGCTCGAAATAAGCCGCTGCGGCGTCGCCATCCTCCTGGCGCTTGCGCGCGTTGTAGACCAGGAATTTGGTCACCTCGCCGAGCGCGCGGCCTTCCTTGCGATTGTAGACGATGATGCCGAGACCGCCGGTCTGGCCGGCGCGGACGCATTCTTCGATGCCGTGGATGAGATAGGGACGGCAGGTGCAGATGTCGGAGCCGAACACGTCGGAGCCGTTGCATTCGTCGTGGACGCGGCAGGTGATCTTGGTCTTGCTGTCGTTGAGTTTGTCGACATCGCCGAACAGATACACAGTGGTGCCGCCGATCGGCGGCAGGAACACCTGCAGATCCGGCCGCGTCACCAGCTCCGGATACATGCCGCCGGTCTGCTCGAACAGGCCGCGGCGCAGATTGGTCTCGCTGGTGCCGAACCGCGCCGCGACGCCGGGCAGGTACCACACCGGATCGATCGCGATCTTGGTCACCGAAACGCTGCCATTGGCGTGGACGACATCGCCATCGGTGGCGAGGCGCTTGGCCGCGATCGCGGCATGCAGCTCCGGCAGATCGAGGCGCGCCTTGGTCACGGCGATGGTCGGCCGGATGTCGATGCCTTCGGCGATTTCGGCGCCGAAATTCTCCGCGACCAGATGGCCCCAGGGATCGAGCGCGACAATCTTCGCCGGATCGCGCCACTGCGCGAACGGGCCGATCGTGGCGGCCGGGTGAGTGTTGGTGAGGTCAGGGCGGCGGATCGGATCGAGGGCGCCGGAGGAGACGGCCAGCGCCCGATAGACGGTATAGGAGCCGCCATGGCTGCCGATCACGTTGCGGTCCTGCGGCCGCGAAACGGTGCCGATGATGGGCCCGCGTTCGCGCGCGCTCGGCGCGCCCCATTGGAGCGGAAAGTTGTGCTTGGCGCCCGGAACCGGATGTGAGGTCAGGCGAATGTGGTCAGTGCGGTTGGAGCGAGTCATCTCAGAGTAACCCCATCAGAGCCACCCCCAAAACGGCAACGGCCCGCCGATACGACGGGCCTGACCGGAAAGAGCTGTTAGTTTCCATGCATGAATATAGCACGTTTTCCGCTGAAAACAAGGGTCTCCGCGATGCTGCTCCTGCGAACGGCGCGGGCCGCCTTGTTTGTAGGCAAATGGTTGTACGCACAATGAAGCTTTGATTCACTATTCCTACACATTCGGTCCAGCGGCGCGCCTTTCCAAGGGCTGGCATGGCGCTTGCCTTTGGTCGGCTCAAGGGCCAGCATGGGCCGTTTCTTCGGGCAATGACGTGTTGGACCTGATCATCCGGAATGCGTCGCTGTGGTGCGCCGGCGAACATCGCAGCGCAGACATCGGCATCAGCGAAGGCAAGATCGTCGCGATCGACGCGGCATTGCAGGCGGACGCACGCGAACGCGATGCGGAAGGCTGTCTCGTCGTGCCCGGCCTGATCGAGACCCACATCCATCTCGACAAGACCTGCATTCTCGATCGCTGCCGGATCCAGGAAGGCACGGTTGCCGAAGCCGTGCGCGAGACCGCGGCGGCCAAGCGCAACTTCACCAGCGAAGATGTCTACAGCAGGGCCAAGCAGACGGTCGAGCGCTGCATCAGCCATGGCACCATGCGCATGCGTACCCATGTCGAGCTCGATCCCGGTATCGGCATGATCGGCTATGACGCCATCGATCAGCTCCGGCGCGACTACGCCTGGGCGCTCGACCTCGAGATCTGCGTGTTTCCGCAGGAAGGGCTGACGAACTATCCAGGCACCGAGCAGCTGCTGGTCGAGGGCCTGCGCCGCGGCGCGCGCACCATCGGGGCGGCACCGTATTTCGACACCGATCCGGCCGCGCAGATCGACCGCATCTTTGCCATTGCGCGCGAGTTCGATGTCGACATCGACATGCATCTTGATCTCGCCGAGACGCTCGATCGCATGCAGATCGAATATGTCTGCCGCAAGACCGAGGACTATGGCTGGGGCGGGCGCGTTGCGGTCGGCCATGTCACGCAGCTGTCGCTGTTGCCGCCGGAGCGCTTCAATGCAATTGCAACGCAGCTCGCCAATGCCGGCGTCGCCGTCACCGTGCTGCCGTCGACCGATCTGCATCTGATGGGGCGGAGGCAGGACCACGCGATCCCGCGCGGCGTGGTGCCGCTCGAGCCTTTGCGCGCGGCCGGCGTCACCTGCTCGATCTCGACCAACAATGTGCTGAACCCGTTCACGCCCTATGGGGACGGCTCGCTGATCCGCATGGCGAATCTCTACGCCAATGTCTGTCATGTTTCGCGCCCCGATCACCTGGCCGGCTGTCTCGACATGATCACGTCGGATGCCGCACGGCTGATGCGGCTCGATGATTATGGCATCGCGGTCGGCGCGCCGGCCGATCTCGTGTGCATCGACGCGCGCAACCCGACGGAGGCGATCGCGACGTTGGCGCAGCCGCTGTGGGGCCTGAAACGCGGCCGCGCCTCATTCACGCGTCCGCGGCCGGTGCTGCATGGGCCACATTGATGGGGCGGTTAGAGAAGTTGAGTATGAGCCAGAATTGCAGCGGCAATGGCGGTGAGCTCCCTCTCCCCGTTCTTCACGGGGAGAGGGTTGGGGTGAGGGGCAGACGCACGAGCGGTGCGAGTAGATGAACCTGTACCCCCTCACCCGCATCGCATCTAGCGATGCGATGCGACCTCTCCCCGCAAGCGGGGCGAGGTTGTAGCGAACTCGCCGCGCCGTTGGCGTTTATCATGAAGGACTAACACCATGCGCGTGATCAATGTTGCCGCCGCCCAGATGGGGCCGGTCCAGCGGGCCGACAGCCGCGAGGTCGTGGTCAAGCGGATGCTGGCGCTGATGGATGAGGCCAAGGCAAAGGGCGCCGATCTGATCGTCTATCCCGAGCTGGCGCTGACCACCTTCTTCCCGCGCTGGTACATGGAGGATCAGGCCGAGGTCGATGGCTGGTTCGAGCGCGAGATGCCAAATGCAGCGGTGCAGCCGCTGTTCGACCGCGCCAGGCAGCACCAGATGGCGATGTCGTGCGGATACGCCGAGCTGACGCCGGATGGACATCACTACAACACGGCCATCCTGACCGATCGTAACAGCAACATTGTCGGCAAGTACCGCAAGGTGCATCTGCCAGGGCATGTCGAGTACGATCCGACGCGCAGCCACCAGCATTTGGAGAAGCGCTATTTCGAGCCTGGCGATCTCGGCTTTCCGGTCTGGCGCAATCTCGGCGGCATCATTGGCATGGCTGTTTGCAACGACCGCCGCTGGCCCGAGACCTATCGCGTGATGGGGCTGCAGGGCGTCGAGATGGTGGTGCTCGGCTACAACACGCCGTCGGTGAATTCGCAGAAGAATATGGAAGGCCCTGAGCAGCGGCTGTTTCACAACCGGCTCTCGGTGCAATCAGGCGCCTATCAGAACTCCTGCTGGGTCATTGCGGTCGCCAAGGCCGGCGTCGAGGACGGGCATCCGCTGATCGGCGGCAGCCTGATCGTCAATCCCGATGGCGAGATCGTTGCCGAGGCCAAGACCGAAAGCGACGAGCTGCTGGTTGCGCCTTGCGATCTCGATGCGACCAAATTCGGCAAGGAGACGATCTTCGATTTCGCCCGCCACCGCCGCATCGAGCATTACGGCCTGATCACCAGCCGCACCGGCGCGATCCCGCCGGAGTGAGCGAGGCGCCTGCGCCGTCGGCTGATCAAAGCTGCTACAGCCCAATGATGTCGCAGGAGAGCCCCAACAACAAAGGTGTCGTCCCAGCGAACGCCGGGACCCATACCGCGGAAGCTGTCGAGGAACGTAGCTACCAGTTACCGCTACATGGCGGCCGGAGGGTATGGGTCCCGGCTCAAGGCCGGGACGACAGCGGAATGTAAAACCGGCCAGTGGGGCAGACCCGAGTATCAGCAATTGCGAGGATCTGCGAATCATCCACTCACCCCGCGAACGCGACCGCGCCGAGCGCCATCGTCACCGCGGCCTGGGTCGGATCAACAACGGGAATGCCGAGCGCATCTTCCAGACCCTTGCGGTGGCGCGCCATGCCGGCGCAGCCCATGACGATCGCGCCGGCGCCGTCCTCCTCCTTCAGCGCCCGGCCAACCGCGATCATCTTCGCCAGCGTGCCTTCGCCGGAGGCGGTCTCCGCCACCGTCATGTCCAGCGGCCGCTCGGCGGCGAGCCGGTCGATCAGCCCCATCTGCCGGAGATAGCGCAAATGGCGGCGGATCGAGCGCTGCGCGATCGCGATCACCCCAAAGCTGTCGGCGCGCGTCAGCGCGGTCAGCACGCCGCATTCGGCGATGCCGAGCACCGGCCGCGTGGTCGCCTCGCGGCAGACATGCAGGCCGGGATCGCTGTAGCAGGCAATCACGAACGCGGACGACGCATTGTCACCCTCGACGAAGCGCCGCAGCGGCATGGTCACGCTATCGGCGTCCTTCTGGCTCTCGATTCCGTACGGCCCTTCCTTCAGGGTCTCGCAGACGATCTCCGGGCCGTCGGCAAACATCAACGGCTTCAGAGCTTCGGCGAGACCATCAGTGACAAGTTGATTGGAATTCGGATTGATCACCGTGATGCGCGGGCGGGACATGGGAGCTTCCTGCTCGAGGAGTGTTGACGCGACGTGAAAGGCAATCACTATGCCATCAGGCACATGAGATCGTCATGCGCCGGGCGCAACGGCGCGCCGCGATATCGGCGGTGTTCCATTGGGCAGAACTGACGAGGAGACCGCCATGACCGAGCCCGCCTATGACCTCATCATCCGGGGAGGGCGCGTCGCCACCACCACCGATGTTTTCGAGGCCGACGTCGCCATCGCCGGCGAAAGCATCGCTGCGATCGGCCGCGGGCTCGGGCCAGCCAGGCGCGAGATCGGTGCGCGCGGCAAGCTGGTCCTGCCCGGCGGAGTCGACAGTCACTGCCATATCGAGCAGCTCTCGGCGGCCGGCATCGTCAATGCCGATACCTTCGAGAGCGCGACCACCTCGGCTGCGTTCGGCGGCACCACCTCGGTGATTTCCTTTGCGGCCCAGCACATCGGCATGAAGTTGCCGCAGGTGCTGGAGGAGTATCATGCGCTGGCGCGCAAGGGCGCGGTCATCGACTACGCCTTCCACATGATCATTGCGGACCCGACCAAGGAGACCTTGGAGCATGATCTGCCGGCGCTGATCAAGCAGGGCCATGGCTCGATCAAGATCTTCATGACCTATGATCTGCTGAAGATCGACGACGAGCCGTTGCTCGACATTCTGGTTGCGGCGCGCGAGGGCGGCGCGATGCTGTGCGCGCATGCCGAGAACCACGGCATCATCTCCTGGATGGTGAAGCGGCTGCTGGCACGCGGCTACACCCATCCGAAATATCACGCCATCAGCCACGCCCGCTTCTCCGAAGCCGAAGCCTTCAACCGGCTGATCGGCATGGCGGCGCTGATCGATCAGCCGATCATGATCTTCCATGTCTCGACCACCGAAGGCACCAAGGTCATCCGCGATGCGCGCGGGCAGGGGCTGAAAGTGTTCGCCGAGACCTGCCCGCAATACCTGTTTCTCACTGCCGATGATCTCGACAAGCCCGGCGTCGAAGGCGCGAAATGGATGTGCAGCCCGCCGCCGCGCCGTGCCTCCGACCAGGAGGCACTGTGGCAGGCGCTGTCGCTCGGCGATCTCCAGACCATCTCCTCCGACCATGCGCCGTATCGGTTTGACGAGACCGGCAAGCTGCGCGCCGGCCCCGCGCCGAACTTCAAGCAGATCGCCAACGGCCTGCCGGGGCTGGAGCTGCGGCTGCCGCTGCTGTTCGACACGATGGTGTCGAAGGGCAGGCTCGGTCTCAACAAGTTCGTCGAGCTGACCGCGACCGCGCCGGCCAAGATCTACAATCTGCATCCGAAGAAGGGCGCGATCGCGATCGGCGCTGATGCCGATATCGCGATCTGGGATCCGGACAAGCGCGTCACGGTCAGCGATGCGATGATGCATGATCTTGCCGGCTACACGCCGTTTGCCGGGCGCAGCCTGCAGGGCTGGCCGGTGACGGTGCTGTCGCGCGGCCGGGTGATTGTCGATGATGGCAAGCTGTCCGTAGCAGCAGGCTCCGGACGTTTCCTGCCGCGTAGCGGCGGCGAGGCTGCGAAGCCGACCGGTCGGCTGGTCGCCGACATGGACCCCGAGCAGAATTTTGGTGCGCGGCTGCTGTGAGCGCGCAGGAGCGATTTGAGGTAACCGGGCCTCGTCCTTCGAGACGGTCGCTTCGCTCCCTCCTCAGGACGAGGGAACAGCACCGTCCTCGCAGCATCACAGGTCCTACTTCTCATGGTGAGGAAGCTGCGTCAGCAGCCGTCTCGAACTATGAGGCCACCAGCGTCAGGATGAGATAGTCCCATGCACATCCTGATCTTCGGTGGGTGCGGCTTTGTCGGGCTCAACATCGCGCAGGGGCTGCTGGAGCGTGGCCACGTGGTAACCGTGTTCGACCGCAAACAGTTACCGTCGGCAGCACAGCAATCCTTAGCGCAGCATGGAGATAGGCTCAACGTCGTACAAGGCGAGATCACGGACACGGAGAGAACGGGAGCTCTTATCGCGAAGGGGTGCGATGCCATTGTGCTTGGAGCGGCGATCACCGCTGGCGTCGATCTGGAAAGGACTTCTCGGGGAAACATCTTCGAGATTAACGTGATGGCCCAAATCCCAATTCTGGAACGAGCGATCCGACAGCGCGTTCGTCGCCTCATCAATCTTTCATCGGCAGCGGCCTATGGTGCCGCAGGTCAGAACTACCCGCTGTTGGAGGAGACCACGCCGTGCGATCCTGTCTCTCTATATTCAATCAGCAAGTTTACTTTGGAACGCCTCTTGTTGAGGTACGCTGATCTCTGGGGCGGAGACTTTATCAACGTTCGACTGAGTGCCGTTTTCGGGCCTTGGGAGCGGGTCGGCAAGGTACGCGACACGCCGAGCATGCAGTTCCGGATTCTGCATGAGTTCAGTCGCGGCGAGCCCGCGATTTTGCCTGACCGAGGTGTCAAGGACTGGATCTATGCTCCCGATGTTGCTGACGCTGTAGCGGTGCTGCTCGAAGCGGAGCGGCCGCAATATCGGCTCTACAATATCTCGAGCGGCAGGGCATGGTCTGCGCTGCAGTGGGGACAGGCCTTTGCAGCTTTGCACCCTGGTTTACAATGCCGGCTGGCGGCGCCAGGCGAGGAAACTCTGATCAAGTATCACGGTCCTGAGCGTGCTCCGCTCTCTGTCGAGCGAATGGCTCAAGAGTTTGGCTGGCGGGCGCGCTTCGGCCTCGTTGAATCGGTCGCCGATCTGAGCGCTTGGTGGATCGAACATCGGGGTGAAAGCTAACATGAGGCTCGCGGGACAGGTGGCCGTCATCACGGGGGCAGGCTCCGGCATCGGCCGCGCCAGTGCGGTTGCGTTCGCGCGCGAGGGTGCCTTCGTCGCGCTGGTGGATCGCGATGCCCAAGGCGCGGAAAAGACGCTGGCGCTCCTGCGCGGGGCCGGCGGCGAGGGCAGCGTCCATCTCGGCGACGTTGGCGAAGCGGATTTCGCTAAAGCCACGGTCGACAGCGTGGCGGAAGCGCGCGGCCGGCTCGACGTGCTGATGACCGCGGCCGCCTTCTCCTGCGGCGGCACCGTGGTCACCACCGATCCCGCCGATTGGGACTCTGTGTTCCGCACCAATGTCGGCGGCACCTGGCTGTGGGCCAGGGTCGCGGTGCCGATCATGCAGCGCCAGCAGAAGGGCGCGATCGTCACATTGGCCTCGCAATTGGCGATCGCCGGCGGCAAGGGCAACAGCGCCTATATCGCCGCCAAGGGTGCCATCATCAGCCTGACCCGCACCATGGCGGTCGATTTCGCGGCCGATGGCATCCGCGTCAATGCGCTTGCGCCCGGCGCGATCGACACGCCGATGCTTCGCCGCAGCTTTGCGCGCCATGCCGACGTCGATGCCGTGCGCGACGCCTCGCGCCAGCGCCACGCGATGAAGCGCTTCGGCGAGGCGGAGGAGGTCGCTGCCGCCGCGCTTTACCTCGCCGGCGACGAAGCCTCCTTCGTGACCGGCGTGGTGCTCCCCGTCGATGGCGGCTGGCTCGCAGCGTGAGCGGGATGACGCATCGAGCTATAAGTCCGGTGAATAGTCGCCAGCAAAATGAGATTTTTGCCAGTCGCAATGCTTTGCTAGGCTGCAACGCCGGGTCTGGAACGAATGGAGCGAGCGTGGACGACAGCGATCGTGCCGAGCGCGATACTGGCAGCCATCCTGGTGTGCGGCATGACTGATGGGCTCGCGGTACTCGCTGGCCAGGTCCGGCGCGATCTCGCCAGGATCGCTCATCCCAGCATGCCCTGGCTGAAGCCGATGTTGGGTCCCGATGGTCGCCCCGCGCTGGACGTCTTGATCGTCGGCGGTGGCCAATCCGGCCTTGCGACTGCCTTCGGGCTGTTGCGCTCGCAGGTCATCAATATCCTCGTGCTCGACAAGGCGGAGGAGGGACGCGAGGGCCCATGGCTGACCTATGCGCGCATGCCGAGCTTGCGCTCGCCCAAAGATTTCACCGGGCCCGATCTCGATATTCCCAGCCTGACCTATCAATCCTGGCACGAGGCGACATTCGGCGCGCAGAGCTGGCGCGATCTTGACCTGATCCCGCGCGAATATTGGGCAGACTATCTCGCGTGGTATCGCAGGGTGCTCGAGCTTCCCGTGCGCAATGGCTGCGAGGTGGTCGACATCGCGCCGGCCGCCGATGGCCTGCTGCGCGCGACAGTGCGCAGCCGCGATGGCGACGCGCTGCTTTACGCGCGCAAGATCGTGCTCGCCACCGGCCAGGAAGGCATGGGGGATTGGAGCATTCCCGAGCCGCTGCGGCATCTGCCTGCCTCACGTTGCGTGACCTCAGCCGCGCCGATCGATGTCGATGCGCTGCGTGACAAGCGTGTCGTTGTCGTCGGCGCCGGCGCGTCGGCCTTCGACAATGCGGCGATGGCGCTGGAAGCCGGCGCCAACCGCGTCGATCTGCTGTGCCGCCGCGCCGAGATCCAGCTCGTGCAGCCCTATCGCTGGCTCACCTTCCGTGGATTCCTGCGGCACTTCTCCGAGCTCGACGATGCCTGGCGCTGGCGCTTCATGCGCGCCATCCTGGAACTGCGCGAAGGCTTTCCGCAGCACACTTATGACCGCTGCGCGCGCCACGCCGCGTTTCATCTGTATGAGGGGACACCGGTCGAGGCGGCGCGGGAGACCTCTGATGGCATCGTGCTGCAGACGCCATGCGGCGAGACCGTCTGCGACTTCATCATCAGCGCCACCGGGATCGCGATGAATTTCGCCGGCCGCGCCGAACTGAAGCGCTTTGCACACAATATCGCGCGCTGGTCGGATCGCTACACGCCGCCGCCCGAGGAGCGCAACGCACGGCTCAGCGACTTCCCTTATCTCGCTGACGACTACGCGCTGTGCGAGCGCGTGCGCGGCGAGACGCCCTGGATCGGCGATATCCATGTGTTCGCGATCGCCTCCACGATGAGCTTCGGCGCCTCCGGTTCGTCGATCAATGCGATGACGACGGCCATTCCAAAGCTGGTGCATGGGCTCACGCGCGGGCTGTTCCGGGCCGATATCGACAAGCATTGGGCGGCATTCCAGGCCTATGATGTTCCCCAGGCCGTGGTGCGGCGCGAGGCCGCGAGCGACCTTGCGGAAGGCGCTGCTGGCACGTGATTTGCTGTCTCCTCAGCATTTCCGGCGAGGAACTCAGGACGGGCCGAGCCATCGGGGGCGGCCAAGACGAACCGAAGGGCAAGAGCATGAGTTTTGCGATTTCCAAACGGATATTGGTCGTGGCGGCCGCATCGCTTGCGGTGATATCGGCGACGCCGCGTGCGCATGCACAGAGCCGCGCCGAGACGCTGCGTTACGTCACGGGCGCCACCGTGAACACGCTCGATCCGAACATTCCGGGCTCGACCCGCGAAGCCTTCGCGCTGTCGATGAGCAGCTATGACCGGCTGGTGTCGTTCGGCCGCAAGCAGCTCAACGGCAAATGGGTGTTCGATCTCGACACCATCACTGGCGAGCTCGCGGAATCCTATCAGCTCAGCCCGGACGGGCTGAAGATCACCTTCAAGCTCCGGCCCGATGCCAAATTCCAGGACGGTTCGCCCGTGACCGCCGATGACGTGAAATGGTCGCTCGACCGCTGCGTCAGCGCGCCGATCCTCGGCAAGGCCCAGCTGCTCACGGGCTCGCTGACATCACCCGATCAGTTCAAGGTGATCGATCCCCTGACCTTCGAAGTGACGTTGCCGAAGCCTGACAAGCTGGCGCTGCCGAATCTCGCGACCGTCTATCCCATCATCATCAATTCCAAGCTCGCGAAAGCGCATGCGACGGCCGACGATCCGTGGGCGCTGAACTGGACCAAGGAGAACGCCGCCGGCAGCGGCGCCTATATCGTCGAAACCTTCAAGCCGGGCGAGCAGGTGATCGCCAAGCGCAACGAGGCCTGGAATCGCGGCACGGCGGACAAGCCGGCCGCGTTCAAGCGCCTGATCATCCAGTCGGTGCCGGAGCCCGCGACGCGCGCCAACCTGGTCGAGCGCGGCGATGCCGATCTCGTCATCGACCTGCAGGCAAGCGACGTGCAGGCGCTGGAAGGCAAGGGCAAGCTGAAGGTGATCTCGACGCCACAATACAATGCGGTCAGCTTCGTCTCGATGAACAACAAGATCCCGCCGTTCGACAATGTCAATGTGCGCCGTGCCATCGCCTATGCGCTGCCCTATGACGACATGTTCAAGGCGGCGCTGTTCGGCCGCGGCGCCCCGCTGTTCGGCGCCAGCTGGGCCGATGGCAAGCCGCCGAGCGGCGCCTATCCGATCCCGCAGCCGGTCAAGCTCGATCTCGATAAGGCCAAGGCGTATCTGAAGGACGCCGGCATGCCGGACGGCTTCGCCACCACCTTCAGCTTCAATGTCGGCCAGGCCGCGACCGCCGAGCCGATGGCGGCCTTGGTCAAGGAATCATTGGCTAAGATCGGCATCAAGATCGACATCCAGAAGCTGCCGGACGCGCAGATGTCGACGGCGATCAACGAGAAGAAGCTGCCGTTCTTCACGGAAGGCATCGTCGCCTGGCTGCCGTCGACCGACTATTTCTATCGCAATTTCTACACCGGCAATCAGCGCTGGAACTATTCGTCCACGGACAATGCGGAGCTGGAGAAGATCGCGCAAGCGGCGCGCTTCGAAGCCGACAAGGAAAAATATGAGGAGGAGGGCAGGGAGCTCAACGCCATCCATTTCGACCAGATGTTCCAGATCCCGATCTGGCAGGCGGCGCAGGACGCGGTGATGCAGCCGAGCGTCGACGGCTATGTCTACCAGTTCACCCGGCAGGTGGATTATCGTAACCTGAGCCGCAAATAGGGGATTGGGACCGCAGGGACGATGGGGACGATCGGCGCAACTCTGATCCGCGCGGGGCGACGGTTCATCTCGTCGCTGCCGGCGCTGTTCGGCGTTCTCGTGTTCACCTTCCTGCTGATGCGGGTGCTGCCGGGCGATCCCGCCGTGTTCTTCGCCTCCGGCCCCAATGCCGGCAAGGAGGAGATCGAGACCATCCGCAAGCAGATGGGGCTCGACAAGCCGCTCCCGGCCCAGCTCGGCATCTATCTCTACGACGTCGGTCGCGGCAATCTCGGCCGCTCGATGATGACGGGGCAGCCGGTCGCCAAGGATCTGCGCGAACGGCTGCCGGCCTCGCTCGAGCTGACGCTCACGGCGCTGCTCATCGCGCTGGTCTCGGCGGTGCCGCTGGGTGTGACCGCTGCCCTGCGCCCGGGCTCGCTGATCGATCACGGCGTGCGGCTGTTCTGCTCGCTCGGGGTCTGCGTGCCGACCTTCGTCTCCGGCCTGCTGTTGATTTATGTGTTCTATTATCTGCTTGGTCTCGCGCCGGATCCAACCGGCCGCGTCGATATCTTTACGACGTTGCCGCCGTCGCGTACCGGCTTCCTGATCATCGATTTTCTGCTCGCCGGCGATTTCGACGGGTGGTGGGCCGCGGCGCGGCAGCTGATGTTGCCGGCCTTCACGATGGCGCTGTTCGTGATCGCGCCGCTGGCGCGCATCACCCGCGCCTCGATGCTGGTGTCGCTGGGCAGCGATTTCATCCGCACCGCGCGCTCGGTCGGATTGTCCTGGTGGCGCATCGTCGTCACCTATGCGCTGCGCAACGCCATCCTACCTGTCATCACCATCGCCGGCATCGTGTTCTCCACCATGCTGGGAGCCAATGTGCTGGTGGAGAAGGTGTTCTCCTGGCCGGGCGTCGCGTCCTACGCACTCGACGCGCTGCTCGTCTCGGATTATGCGCCGGTGCAGGGTTTCGTGCTGCTGATGGCGACGATCTTCGTCGTCGTGAATCTCTTCGTCGATTTGCTCTACGGCATCGCCGATCCCAGGGCGACGGTGGCATGAGTGCAACCGACGCCTCCTCGACCTTGCGCCATACGGCATTCGTGCTGCGCGGCAATCCGGTGACTGCTGTTGCAGCTTGCGGCGCATTGTTGTTGGCGCTGGTGGCCATCCTCGCGCCGTGGCTCGCGCTCTATGATCCGATCGCCTCCGATGTGCCGCAGGCTTTGCAGCCGCCGAGCACGGCGCATTGGGCCGGCACCGACCAGCTCGGCCGCGACGTGTTCAGCCGCCTGATCGTCGCCACGCGTCTCGATCTCACCATCGCGGTGACGGCTGTCGCGGTTTCCTTCGCGATCGGCTCCGTGATCGGCGCGCTCTGCGGCTATGGCGGCGGTCGGCTCGACAAGGCGGTCGGCCGCTTCGTCGACGTGCTGATGGCGTTTCCGCTGTTCGTTCTGGCGATGGCGATGGTGGCTGCGCTGGGCAACCGGGTCGAGAACATCGTGATCGCGACCGCCATCATCAACCTGCCGTTCTACATCCGCTTCGCCCGCGCCGAGGTCAACATCCGCCGGAATCTCGGCTGGGTCGAAGCCGCGCGCGCCTGTGGCGAAAGCCATGTCGCGGTGGTCTTGCGCTTCCTGCTGCCGAATGTGCTGCCGGCCATGGCGGTGCAGATGTCGCTCAATCTCGGCTGGGCCATCCTCAACGCCGCAGGCCTCTCCTTCATCGGCCTCGGCGTCAAGCCGCCGACGCCGGAATGGGGCATCATGGTCGCCGAGGGTGCGCGCTTCATCTCGACGGGGCGGTGGTGGCTGGTCGCATTCCCCGGCTTCGCGCTGATGAGCGCGGTGCTGTGCTTCAATTTGCTCGGCGACGGCCTGCGCGACATCCTCGATCCCCGGATGCGCACATGACCTTGTCGTACACCACGCAGAGGCGGGCGCATCCGGGGATGCGGATATGAGCCGTCACCTCATGCCGAGCGGGGCGCATCCGAGGATGCGCACATGACCGCGCCGCTGCTCCAGGTCGAAGATCTCAAGGTGACGTTCTCGACCCGCCGCGGCCTGGTCGAGGCGGTGCGCGGCGTCACGCTGTCGCTGCAGCCAGGTGAGATGCTCGGGCTCGTCGGCGAAAGCGGCTCGGGCAAATCGGTCACGGGCTTCGCGATTACGCATCTGCTCGACAAGGCCGGCCGCATCGCCGGCGGCCGCATCCGCTTCAGGGGACAGGACATCACCGGCGCCGGCAGCGCCGATCTGCGTCAGCTCCACGGCGCGGCGATGGCGATGATCTTCCAGAATCCGCGCGCTGCGTTGAATCCGATCCGCGCCGTCGGCGAGCAGATCGCGGACGCCGTCCTCGCGCATCGCCGCATCGCCCGGCACGAGGCGCGCGAGGAGGCGCTGAAGCTCCTGCATGCCGTGCAGATCCGCGATCCTGAACGGCGCATCAAGGCCTATCCGCACGAGCTGTCGGGCGGCATGTGCCAGCGCGTGATGATAGCCATCGCGATCTCCTGCAATCCGCAGCTTTTGATCGCGGACGAGCCGACCACCGGCCTCGACGTCACCACGCAGAAAGTGGTGATGGACCTGCTCGCCGGTATCGCAGCGGCCCGCGGCATGGCGACGATCCTGATCACGCACGACCTTGGTCTCGCGGCGCGCTACTGCCGCCGCGTCGTTGTGATGGAGCAGGGGCGTCTGGTCGAGGAGGCCGAGCCGCTGACCTTGTTTCACCGGCCGCAGCATCCCTATACGAAGCGGCTGGTCGCGGCGTCGCCGACCGCGACGTCGCGGGTCGAGGATCTGGTGCCAGATGGCGAGCGGGTGCCGCTGGTCCAGGTCAAGGAGTTGCCGCCTTTGCCGCATGGCACGCCGCTGCTGCTGGACGTGAAGCGTATCAGCAAGCGCTTCGACGATGGCACCACCGGCGTCGCCGATTTCTCGATGACGATGGGTCCCGGTGAGAGCATCGGCCTGGTCGGGGAATCCGGCTCGGGCAAGAGCACGACCTCGCGGATGATCTGCCGGCTGATCGATCCGAGCGCGGGCGAGATCCTGTTCGATGGGCAGGCGATCGGCCAGATCCCGGCGCGCGACTTCCACCGTTCTGAATTCCGCAGGGACATCCAGATCGTCTTCCAGGATCCGAACGAGAGCCTCAATCCGCGCTACACCGCGTTCGACTGTATCGCGCATCCGTTGCTGCGGCTGCTGGGCCTACGATCGGACGATCGCCTGCGGCGTCAGGTCGAGGACTGCGCCGATCGGGTCGGGCTGCCCCGGGAGCTGTTGTCGCGCTTTCCGCATCAGCTGTCCGGCGGGCAGAAGGCCCGCGTCGGCATCGCGCGGGCGATCGCCTGCAAGCCGCGGCTCCTGGTGCTGGACGAGCCGACCGCGGCGCTCGACGTCTCGGTTCAGGCGGTAGTGTTGCAGCTCCTGAACCGGCTGCGCCGCGAGGACAATCTCGGCTTCCTGTTCGTCAGCCACGATCTCAACGTCGTCCGCATGATGTGCGACCGCACGATTGTGCTGCGCGCAGGCCAGATCGTCGAGCAGGGCGAGAGCCGGGCGCTGTTTGCCAATCCCCAGACCGACTATACGCGCGAGCTGGTCGACGCCGTGCCGCATATTGAGCGGGCCGATCTCGCACCGGCCTAGCTGTCGGTCATTGCGAGGCGCACTTGCGCCGAAGCAATCCAGAACCGTCGCGCGACTCTGGATTGACTCGGTTCACTCGCGGTGACGCTGTGGGCTTGCTTTCACTGTTATCGCCCGGCTTGACCGGGCGATCCAGTATTCCAGAGACAGCGGTGATCAGCCGAGGGGCCGCGGCGTACTGGATCCCCGCCTTCGCGGACGATGACAGTTGTGCATAGGTTCACCCTAATCCGCCTCGTAGCCGTAGACCTCGGGCAGGATGAAGATCGCGGCCAGCAGCCCGATCAGCGGGAAGATCGCCACGAACAGCGTCGCGTTGGCCTGGCCGATCGCGGTGAACAGCACCGGGAACAGGAAGATCGCCAGGAAGGACGGCAGCTTCACGAACATGTAGGCGAAGCCGCTGGCGGTGCCGCGATAGCGCGGGCGCGCCACCATGGTCGGGATCGTCATGCAGTTCGAGGCATCCCAATAATGGCCCCACAGCATGCCGGCGGCCGCGAACGGCAGGATGTATTTGTGGTCGGTGTAGAGCGCGGCGGCCGCGATCAAGAGCGAGACCAGCACGATGCCGAAGCCGGCGATGCCGATGCCGCGATGGCCGATCCGCGGCGTCAGCAGCGGTCCGATCCAGCCGGAGATCGCGGCAAAGCTGAACAGGGCCATGGTGACGAGATTGTTGCCGAGCACGCTGGACACGCCGACCATCGCGAACAGCACCGGCAGATAGAAGGCGAAGGTGGAGAACTCGCTGCCCTGTGCGAAGCAGGCGATCCAACCATAGATGGTCGCGCGCCAGCGGATCGGGTCCTTGCGCAAATCGGCGAGGAAGTCCCAGGGGCTCGGCTTTTCGACGACTACGTCGTGGTTCGGCAGCATCGCAAGATTGTCGTTGTACATCTGCTGCGCGACCACCTTGGCCTCCTTGAAGCGGCCATGCTGCACCAGCCACACCGCGGTCTCCGGCACGTCATGGCGCAGGAACAGGATGATCAGCGCCGGCACGGCGCCGAGCCCGAGCGTGACGCGCCACAGCATCTCGTGGTTGAGCTCCATCACCAGGAAGACTGCGATCACGCCGAGGGTGATGACCTCACCGACCGCGAACATGAACTGCCAGCGATTGCCCATCACCTCGCGCTGGCCCTTGGCCATCGACTCCATGATGTAGGTGTAACCGGTGGAGATGTCGCTGCCGAGCGGAACGCCGAGCAGGAAGCGGATGATGATCAGCCAGGTCATGTTGGGCACGAAGGCCTGCGCCAGCGCCAGCACCACGAACATGGTCATGGTGCCTAAGAACATCCAGCGGCGGCCAATCTTGTCGGAGAGCCAGCCGCCGAGCAGGGCGCCGATCAGCGCGCCTCCTTGCGTGCCAGCGGCGGCGAGGCCCAGTTCCAGCGGGCCGGGGTTGTATTGTTCCTTGATGAAGATCAGCACGAAGGCGATCGAATAGAGATCCCAGGCCTCGACCAGGATCGATGCCATCATCAGCCAGCCGACCCGGTTGCCCTTGGGGCTGTAGTTCTGAATGAGATAGCGGACGGCGCTATCGATCGCCGCCCTCTCCGGGGCGGCTTCCGTTGCGGCTGCGACACTCA
Source organism: Bradyrhizobium sp. HKCCYLS1011 (assembly GCF_051167795.1). Classification (NCBI taxonomy): domain Bacteria; kingdom Pseudomonadati; phylum Pseudomonadota; class Alphaproteobacteria; order Hyphomicrobiales; family Nitrobacteraceae; genus Bradyrhizobium; species Bradyrhizobium sp. HKCCYLS1011. Next base: position 779,513 of record NZ_JBNPTT010000004.1, read on the forward strand.
TAATTGGTCCTTCCTTGTTGTTATTGGCATTGATCCTACGCGACCGGCAACGGCTCGATGCTGCAATCGAGCAGGCCGGGATCGATCCCGGCCTCCATCTCCTCGAACATCTGATCCATGAAATCGATCAGCGTATCGCTGGCCTTCACCGCGCTCGTGGCGCGCTGGTTTGCCACGGCGCTGAGGATCGCCAGGTGGCGATCGACCGTCCCGGTCAGGTCGTGCTCCGGCAGCAGGCGATGATAGATGTAGCCGATGCGGCGATAGATCGTGTGCAGCGGGCGCATAGTGTGCACCAGGAACGGCTCGCCGCTGGCGGCAAGGATCAGCGCATCGATACGGCGGTCGAGCTGATTGAACTCGTCGATCGACACCGTGTTCCGGCGCTCGCTCAGCACGCGCTCGATGTGCTGCATCTGGTTGCGGTGCGAAAGGCTGGCCCGCTCGGCCGCCAGCCGGACGACGAAGCGCTCCATGTCGCGGCGCAAGGCCAGCAGCAGGCGCTCGCGGGCGAGATCGATCGGGGCGACCTGCAAGCCATGGCGCGGCCGGATGATGATCAGCGTATCGGCGGCGAGGCTGTTCACGGCAGCATGCACCGGCGTCCGCCCGAAGCCGGTCAGCGACTGCAGCTCCTGCACGGTCAGAAACCGGCCGGGCTTGAGCGCGCAATTGACCAGTAGCTCTTCGATCTTGAGATAGGCCGCCTCGAACAAATTGCCCGCGCCACGCGACGGTGGGGCGTCGTCGGCATCCGACTTTGCAAGAGCGCTTTTGCGGCGCGCCATCTGGTGTCCTCGAGCTTCCTCCGGCCGGCGTTTCGACACCGGGCCTTCGTGATCAGCATTAAACATATTGTGATATATTACAAGGGGGCGTATGGCTGGACGGCGCGCGTAACAGATACAAGACAGAGCGGTCAGTGGGAGGACGGCAGACGTGAAGATCACCGCGATCGAGACCTTGCGGACCGAGGAGTTCGCCAACGTCATCTGGGTCCGCCTCCACACCGACGCCAGCGTGATCGGGCTGGGCGAGACCTTCTATGGTGCCGGCGCGGTCGAGGCGCAGATCCACGACACCTTCGCCGGCCGACTGCTCGGGCGCGATCCCCTGAGGATCGAGGCCATCCACCGCGACATGCTCAATTTGCCGATGGCGCAGTCCTCGACCGGCGTCGAATATCGCGCCGCATCCGCGATCGACATCGCGCTGTGGGACCTGTTCGGCAAGGTCTGCGGCCAGCCGGTGCACCAGATGCTCGGCGGACTCTGCCGCGACAAACAGCGCATCTACAACACCTGCGCGGGCACCCGTTATGTCCGCTCGACCAATATCAGCCCGGTTTCGAATTGGAGCCTGGAGACGCAAAGCTCTTACGAAGATCTCGACGCCTTCATGAACCGCGCCGACGCGCTCGCCGAGAGCCTGCTCGAGAGCGGCATCTCCGCGATGAAGATCTGGCCGTTCGATCCGCCGGCGCAGGAGAACCAGGGTCTTTACATCACGGCGGCACAGATGAAGAAGGCGGTCGAGCCGTTCGAGAAGATCAGGAAGGCCGTCGGCGACCGCATGGAGATCATGGTCGAATTCCATTCGTTATGGAATCTACCGACCGCCAAGCAGATCGCCCGCGTGCTGGAGGACTATCAGCCGACCTGGTACGAGGACCCGATCCGGATGAACTCGCCGCAGGCGCTCGCCGAATACGCCCGCTCAACGGACGTCTGGGTCACCGCGAGCGAGACGCTTGGCTCCCGTTATCCTTACAAGGACATGCTCGATCGCGATGCCGCCCATGTGGTGATGGCCGATCTGTGCTGGACCGGTGGTCTCACCGAAGGGCGCAAGATCGCGGCGATGGCCGAGACCTATCACCGCCCCTTTGCGCCCCATGACTGCATCGGTCCGGTCGGCTTCATTGCCGCGGTGCACATGTCGTTCAGCCAGCCCAATACATTGATCCAGGAATCGGTGCGCGCCTTCTACAAGGGCTGGTACAACGAGCTTGTCACGACCATGCCCGTGATCAAGGACGGCTATGTTTTCCCGATGGAAGGACCGGGCCTCGGCGTCGACCTGCTACCGGCCGTGTTCGACCGCTCCGACCTGACCGTCCGCCGCAGCGAGGTATGAGGCGTCAAATCAGCGCGCCGTCCCGCACGATCTGCTCGATCGTCGTGCGGGCACCATGTCGCAAGAGACGATCGAGTGCTGTCTCCACTGGGATCGTAAAGCGCCGATCGGCGGGCAGGTCGCTGCCGAAGATCGATGTCACGGATAACAGCGCGGGCGCAAGACGGCCCGCGACCGGGCCGACATCATTGGCGAGCGCGCGCAGCCGAGCGGCGAGGGGGTCGTGCAGTTCGATCGGCTGTCCCTGCTCGTCGGTGCCGCTGACGTAGCGCATCCAGCCGGCCACCGCGAGTGCCAGGCGTGCGATCGGCAGCCCGAGCGCCAGCCGGTCGCGGATCGTGCCGAGCACGCGCTGCGGCAGCTTCTGGGATCCGTCCATCGCGATTTGCGAGGTGCGGTGCTTCAGCGCCGGATTGCGGAACCGTGCCATGAGCGCGGCGCGGTAGGCGGCGACATCGAAGCCGCCGAGCGCGGGCAATGTCGGCGTCACGTCCTCGCGCATCATGTCCGCCACGAACTGGGCGAGGGCAGGCTCGGCCATCGCTTCGGCGACAGTCTGGCAGCCCATCAGGTAGCCGAGATAGGCGAGCGTCGAATGCGCGCCGTTCAGAAGCCTGAGCTTCATCAGCTCGAACGGCGCAACGTCACGTACGAACTGGGCGCCGCTGCCGTCCCAGTCGGGCCGGTCGCCGCCGAAATTGTCCTCGATGACCCATTGGCTGAAGGGCTCCGTGACGATCGGCCAGGCGTCCTCCAGGCCGAAGGCGGCGCGGACCTCGTCGCGATCGGCATCGGTCGTGGCCGGCACGATGCGGTCGACCATCGTCGAAGGAAAACGGACCTCGTCCGCAATCCACTTGGCGAGGTCGCGGTCGAGCAACTCTGCAAAGGCGACAACGAGGCCGCGCAGCGTGTGGCCATTTGCAGGGAGATTGTCGCAGGCGAGCACCGCGAAGGGCGGCAGTCCCTGCTGTCGCCGCAGGCGCAATCCGCCGACGATGACGCCGAGCGTGCTGCACGGATGCGTGAGGTCGAGGCTATCGTGACGGATATCGGGATCATCGGTGCGCAGCACGCCGGTTGCCGGATCGTGGCTGTACCCCTTTTCGGTGACGGTCGTGGATACAACGCGTACCGAGGGCTCGGCGAGGCGCCTCAGCAATCCGGCCGGATCCTCGGGAGCGACGACCAAACCGGTCAGTGCGCCGATGACGCGCCGCTGCAGGGTTGCACCGTCGCTCGCGGAAACGCTGTAGAGCCCGCCCTGTGGCTGCAGTGCATCGCGGGTGTCCGGCGAGCGCAGCGAGACACCGAGGATGCCCCAGCGAGGATCGTCCTTGAGCAGCGCGTCGGTGTAGACGGCCTGGTGCCCGCGATGGAACGCGCCGAGTCCGAGGTGGACGATGCCGGTCGCGACCATCGTGCGATCGTAGTCCGGCCGCCGGATTGCGGCGGGCACGCGGTGGAGCGTGGCGGGGCTGAAGCGGTCCATGGCCGTTGGTCAGAAGATGAGCTGCACTTTGCAGCATTCGGTCTGGTTGTTCTCGAAGGTGTCGAAGGCGGTGGCGTAGCTGTCGAGCTGATAGCGATGGGTGATCAGCCGCTCGGGCTGCAGCGTGCCGCTCGCGAACCAGTCGATCACCTTGGCGAACTTGCCGCTGTTGAGCCGGGAGGCGTGGATGGCGAGCTCCTTGGCCGTGACCGTCTGCTGCACGATCGTCGACGGCTCGGCCGAGAAGCCCAGCAGCCCAATGCGCGCCGCCGGCGAGGCGATCTCGATCGCCTCGCCGAGGATCGCCGGGTGGCAGGCGGCGTCGATGATCAGCGTCGGCTGCAATGATGCGGCGGCCAGCGCTGCGGGCAGTGCGGTCTGCGCAGTATTGATGATGCGGTCGGCGCCGTTGTGCCGCGCCGCTTCGAGCCGGGCGTCGATGCGATCGGTGACGATCAGCTCCCTCACGCCGTAGACCCGCTTGAGCGTCTGGATCACGGTCAGCCCGATTGGGCCCGCGCCATAGACCAGCGCGACATCGGATGCGAAGACGCGCGTGTGGTCGGTGATGTTGGCGGCGATTGAGAACGGCTCGACCAGCGGCGCCTTGTCGTCGTCGACGCTGTCGGGCAGCAGATGCGCATTGGCTGATGGCACGCAGGCGTATTCGGAGAAGCCGCCGTCGCGGTGAACGCCGAGCACCTGCAGGTGCGCGCAGACATTCGGACGGCCGACCGAGCACGGATAGCAGGCGCCGCAGGCGACCACGGGATCGATCACGACGCGGGCGCCGAGCCGGGCCGCGACGCCGTCCCCAAGCTTCTCGATGCGGCCGCAGAATTCATGGCCGATCACGCGCGGATAGCGCGCGAACGGGTTGCTGCCGTGCAGGATGTGAATGTCGGAGCCGCAGATGCCGGCCCGCTCGACGCGGATGCGCACCTCTCCCGCTGCGGGCTCCGGAACCGGGCGCGTTTCGATCGAGAGGCGGCCAGGCCGCTCCACCACCAGGCTCTTCACCCGTTCCTCCGTCCCTGAAGCTCGTCTCGCGGCGAGCCCAGCTCGTATAGCAAGGCGAAAACTTGGATACAAGTTTATGCTTGCAGCAAGATTTGATATCCATTAAATTTGTCGAAAGACAAAATGACATACAGGCCCCGCAGTGGGCCGGCAGGGAGGTTGCCAGTGTCTTTGCCCATTTCCATCTCTCGCCGCAGCTTCATCGGCTCCGCGCTCGTCGGCGCGTCGGCTGTCGCGTTCGGGCGCGCGCAGGCCCAGTCCGCGAAATACCGCCTGCGTTACGGCACGGCTTTTCCGGCCTCCCATCCCGGGGTCGTCCGCATCGTCGAAGCCGCCGATGCCATCAAGAAGCAGACCAATGGTCTGGTCGACTTGCAGGTCTATCCGAACAGCCAGCTTGGCAGCGAGCCTGACATGTTTTCGCAGACGCGCACTGGCGCGCTCGACTTCATGTCGACCTCGGGCGTGAACCAGACCGTGATTCCGATCGGCGGCATCAATGCCGTGGCCTTCGCCTTCGAGAGCTACGACCAGATCTGGTCGGCAATGGATGGCGATCTCGGCAACCATGTGCGCGGCGAATTCGCCAAGGTCGGCCTGCACGTGCTGCCGAAGTGCCTCGACAACGGCTATCGTAATATCACCGCCAGCACTAAGCCGGTCACCTCGCCCGGTGATCTCAAGGGATTCAAGATCCGCGTCCCTGGCAACCCGCTATGGGTGACCCTGTTCAAGACGCTTGGCGCGGCACCTACGCCGATCAATTTCGGCGAACTTTATGCGGCCCTGCAGACCCATATCGTGGACGGCCAGGAAAATCCGCTGGCGCTGATCCAGAGCGCGAAGCTCTACGAGGTGCAGAAATACATCTCGCTGACCGGTCATATCTGGGACGGCCACTACATTTTCGCCAACGCCACGCGGTGGAATGCCCTGCCGGCCGATGTCAGGGATGCAATCACCGTGGCGCTGTCCGAGGCGGCGGTCAGGGAACGGCAGGACGTCCAGAACTTCAACGAGAAGGCCATGGCAGAGATGCAGGGCACCGGCGTGGTCTTCAACAAGGTCGACACCAAGCCCTTCCGTGATGCGCTACGCACGGCCGGCTTCTATGCGGAATGGAAAACCAAGTTCGGCGCAGACGCCTGGAGCCTGCTGGAGAAATCGGTCGGCCAGCTCTGAGACGTGTGGGCGCCATTTGCTGGGGGGCGTTGCCAGCCGGGTCGCAAGGGATCTTACGGGGAGGATCGAATGGCCGCTGAGATCACGGCGACGACCTCGGTGCCGTCGCATGGTGCATTCGCCCGTTTCGACCATCTGCTCGGGCGCACGGTCGAAGCGCTCGCCGCTGCGCTCGTCGTGGCCGAACTGGTTCTGCTCGGCGCCGCGACGATGGCGCGCTACGTCTTCAACGCTCCGCTGATCTGGTCCGACGAACTGGCCACCGTTCTGTTCGTCTGGCTTGCGATGCTCGGGGCGGTGGTGGCGCTGCGCCGCTCGGAGCACATGCGATTGACCGCCTTCGTGCGCAGGCTCTCGCCGGCCTGGCGGGCGCGCACGGATGCACTTGGGTTGATGCTCGTCTGCACGGTCCTGGTCGCGCTGGTGATGCCGTCCTGGCAGCACCTCGAAAGCCATCTGATCAGCATGATGCCGGTTCTCGAAATCAGCGAGGGCTGTCGCGAAGCCGCGATGCTGGTAGGGGTGCTGCTGATGCTGTTGACCGCGGTCGACCGGCTGGTGCAGCAGGCGAGCCTGCTGCAGATCATCGGCGCGCTGGCGATCGTGCTGGCAGGTGCTGGCGCTCTCTATGCCGCGGCCCCCGTGCTCGAGGATCTCGGCAACACCAATCTCCTGATCTTTTTCTTCGGCCTGGTCGCGGCCGCGATGGTGATCGGTACGCCGATCGCCTTCACCTTTCTGCTCGCGACCGTCGCTTATCTGCATTTCAGTACGACGGTGCCGGTGCTGATCGTGCCGGGCCGGGTCAGCGAGGGCATGTCGCACATGGTGCTTCTTGCCGTGCCGATGTTTGTGCTGCTCGGCGCGCTCATCGAACTCGCGGGCCTGGCGCGGGCGATGATCGCCTTTCTTGTCTCCCTGATCGGGCATCTGCGTGGCGGGCTCCAATATGTCCTGCTCGGCGCGATGTACCTGGTGTCGGGCATCTCCGGCGCCAAGGCCGCTGACATGGCGGCGGTCGCGCCGGCGCTGTTTCCGGAGATGAAGCAGCGCGGCAGCTCGGAGGGCGACCTGGTATCGCTGCTCTCGGCTTCCGCCGTGATGTCAGAGACCATCCCGCCGTCGATCGTGCTGATCACGGTCGGATCGGTCACGGGCGTCTCGATCGCAGCGCTGTTCACCGGTGGCCTGCTGCCGGCGGTGGTGGGCCTGGCCGCGCTTGCGGCGGTCGTCTTCATGCAGACGCGCAAGGAAGACAAGACCGGCGCGCAGCGCTTCGACGGCCGGACACGGCTGCGCTTGTTCGCCGTTGCCGTGCCTGGCCTGGGGTTGCCGATCGTCATCCGTTCAGCGGTCGTTGAGGGCGTTGCCACTGCGACCGAGGTCGCCGCCATCGGCGTCATCTACACGGTGCTGGTCGGTATCTTCTTCTATCGCCAGTTCGATTGGCGGCGCGTCTATCCCATCCTTGTCGAGACCGCATCGCTCTCGGGCGCGATCCTGCTCGTCGTGGGAGCCGCGACAGGCATGGCCTGGGCGCTGACCCAGTCGGGCTTCTCCCAGCAGCTCGTGGACATGATGGTCGCGGTGCCGGGCGGCCGTTGGGGCTTCCTGCTGATCTCGGCGCTTGCATTCGTCGTGCTAGGCAGCGTGCTCGAGGGCGTGCCGGCCGTGGTGCTGTTCGGGCCGCTGTTGTTTCCGATCGCGCGCATGATGGGCGTGCACGAGGTGCACTATGCCATTATCGCGGTGTTCGCGATGGGGCTCGGCCTGTTCACGCCGCCATTCGGCGTCGGCTTCTATCTCGCCTGCGCGATCGGCCGCGCCTCGCCGGACGACGTCATTCGTCATGTCTGGCCGCATCTTGCGGCGCTCGCGATCGCGCTGCTCCTGATCGTGTTTCTGCCCTGGATCTCGATCGGCTTCCTGTGAATCGGATAGACTGGTGCGATGGATAGCGATCTGCCACGGCTGACGAAGATGGAGGGCAAGCCCGGAGGACGGCTGGCCGACCAGGTCTATGAGCGGCTGCTTGAGGACATCGTCTCTGGCGCGCTGCCGCCGGGAACGCCAATGGCCGAGCTCGATCTGTGCGAGCGGCTCGGCGTCAGTCGTACGCCGGTGCGGGAGGCGTTGATCAAGCTAGCCGATGTTGATCTCGTGCGGATCTATCCGCAGAGCGGCAGCGTCGTCGCGCTGATCTCGCGCGAAGCTTTCGCCGAGGCCCAGTTCATCCGCGAACACCTGGAATGTGCGCTCGTCGCTGAGGCGGTGCGCTACATCGATGCAACCTCGCTGCGCGAGCTGAACGAGCTGATCGAGCGCCAGCAGGGCGCTGCGACGCCGGCGGAGTTCTACGCCCATGACGAGGCGTTTCACCAGACCATCGCGCGCACCAGCCGCCACCCGCATGTCTGGCAGGTGATCCGCCAGACCAAGATCCATTTCGATCGCGTCCGCCATCTCACCTTGCAGGAGGACGCCGGCCACATTCCGCTCCTGATTGCGCAGCATCAGGAGATCCTGGATGGGCTCGCCGCCTGCAACGAGGCGCAGGCGGTGGCAGCGATGCGCCGCCATCTGCGCGAGGTGTTCCGCCGTGCCGACGGGATCTTTGCGCGCCAGGAGGAGATCGCCCAGGCCGAGACCAGAACGCGCGTGCGACGACGACGTTGACCACGCGAAGCGTGTGGTCGCCGCCAGGCGATGATGCTCAGGCATGAGATTGGTGTCCGCGACCCCCGAGGGACTTGTGGGGCGGGACCGTTTTCAGGAAGGTGGACGACATGGAACAGACGTGGCGATGGTTCGGACCCGAGGATCCCATCAGCCTGCCGCAGGTCCGTCAGACCGGCGCGACCGGCATCGTGACGGCGCTGCATCATATTCCCTATGGCGTGGTGTGGAGCACGGACGAAATCGTCAAGCGCATCGGGATGATCGAGGGGGATTCATCGCTGCGGCTGCGCTGGAGCGTCGTCGAAAGTCTGCCGGTCGCGGAAGCGATCAAGCTCGGTGAAGGCGACCTCGCGCCGCTGTTCGACACTTACCGGCAGTCGCTGCGCAATCTCGCTGCCTGCGGCGTCACAACGGTCTGCTACAATTTCATGCCGGTGCTGGACTGGACCCGCACCGAGCTTGCCTTCCGCCTCCCGGGCGGCGCGACCGCGTTGCGTTTCGATGTCGACCGGCTCGCTGCGTTCGACTGCTACATCCTGGAGCGGCCGGGCGCCGAGGCGGAGTTCTCCTCCGACGTGCTCGACCGCGCCAAGGCCTGGGTGGCGCAGGCCTCCGAATCCGACGAGGACCGGCTGCTCGCGACCATCATGGCCGGGTTGCCCGGGGCATATGATCGCTACGATGTGCCGGGGCTGCGCGGCATGCTGGAGAAATATCAAGGCATCGGCCATGCCGAGCTGCGCGCCAACTACGCGCGCTTCCTGCGCGAGGTGGTGCCGGCGGCGGAGGAGTGCGGCGTCAGCCTGTGCGTCCATCCCGACGATCCGCCGCGCGATCTGTTCGGCCTGCCGCGCGTCGTATCGAGTGCCGACGATCTGCAATTCATCGTGGACGCTTGTCCGTCAAAGGCCAATGGCATCACGTTCTGCACCGGCGCGCTCGGCGCCGGCGGCCACAATAACGTGCCGGCAATGGCGGAGCGCTTCGCTCCACATATCCGCTTCGTGCATCTGCGCAACGTCACCAAGATGCTGGACGGCTCGTTCATGGAGGCGGAACATCTGCGCGGCGACGTCGACATGGTCTCTGTCGTGACGACGCTGTTGCAGGAGCAGGCCCGTCGCAAAGCGGCAGGCGATCCGGATTGGCGAATTCCGTTCCGTCCCGACCACGGCCATGAGCTTGCCGACGATATCGGCCGCGGCACGCATCCGGGCTATCCGCTGGTCGGCCGGCTGAAGGGGCTGGCTGAGATCCGCGGCGTCATGACCGCGGTGGCCGCCATTAACCACCTGCCGGTCTGACCGGACCTGGGTCCCCTGGACAACGCGGGTGTCAGTGTGCGACCGGTGGCGCTTGTTGCGGATTCCTTTGACGTGAGTTGAACCGATGTCGACCTCGCTTTTCGATCTCTCCGGCAAGACGGCGCTGGTGACCGGCTCGTCTCGCGGTCTCGGACGCGCCATCGCGGACGGGTTCGCCAAGGCTGGCGCGCGGCTTGTCATCAACGGCACCGATCAGGAGCGTACGCAAGCCGCGGCTGCCGAGTTTCGCACCGCCGGCCATCAGGCGGAGGCATCCGCCTTCGATGTCACCGATGAAGCCGCCGTGATGGTGGCGTTCGAAAGGCTCGACGCCGCCGGGATCGCCATCGACATTCTCGTCAACAATGCCGGCATCCAGCATCGCAAGCCGCTGGTGGAGTTCACCTCGGCCGAATGGGGCAAGGTGATCGCGACCAATTTGACCAGCGCCTTCATCATCGGCCGCGAAGCGGCGAAGCGCATGATCCCGCGCGGCCGCGGCAAGATCATCAACATCGGTTCGCTCGCCAGCGAGCTGGCGCGGCCGACCGTCGGGCCCTATACCGCGGCCAAGGGCGGCATCCGCAATCTCACCCGCGCCATGGCGGTGGAGTGGGCGCAGCACGGGATCCAGGCCAATGCGATCGGTCCCGGCTACATGCTGACCGACATGAACCAGGCCTTGGTGCAGAATCCCGATTTCAACAACTGGCTGATGTCGCGCATTCCCTCCAAGCGCTGGGGTAAGCCTGACGAGCTGGTCGGCGCCGCGATTTTCCTGGCGTCCGATGCGTCGACTTACGTCAACGGCCAGACCGTCTATGTCGATGGCGGCATGCTCGCCGCGATGTGAGACGACTGAGCAGAAGGAATAAGCCATGCGCGCCGTCGTCATCCATGCGCCCAAGGATCTGCGGATCGACAGCTTTCCAGACGCTGTGCCCGGTCCGGGCGAGGTGCGCGTCAGGATTGCCAATGGCGGCATCTGCGGCTCGGATCTGCACTACTATCATCACGGCGGCTTCGGCACGGTGCGAATCCAGCAGCCGATGGCGTTGGGCCACGAGATCGCCGGCGTTGTTGCCGCGGTCGGCACCGGCGTGACCGGTTTTGCCGAAGGCACGCGCGTCGCCGTCAATCCGAGCCTGCCCTGCGGTCACTGCGCCTATTGCCGCGAGGGGCTGCGCAACCAGTGCCTCGACATGCGCTTCATGGGCAGCGCGATGCGCAATCCCCACGTACAGGGCGGCTTCCGCGAGTTCGTCACGGTCGATGCCTCCCAGGTGTTTCCGATCGCCCCGACATTGTCGCTGGCGGAAGCCGCGATGGCCGAGCCTTTGTCGGTGTGCCTCCACGCCGCGCATCAGGCCGGGCCGCTGCTCGGCAAGCGTGTGCTGGTGACCGGCTGCGGCCCGATCGGAGCGCTATCCGTCCTGGTTGCGCGTTACGGTGGCGCGGCGGAGATCGTCGCAACCGATATTGCCGATGCGCCGCTTGCCGTCGCCAAGAGCCTTGGCGCAACCCATGCGCTCAATGTCGCGCGCGATCAGGCCGCGCTCGAGCCCTGGCGCGCGGGCAAGGGGACATTCGACGTCCTGTTCGAGGCCTCCGGCAATCAGGCCGCGCTGCGCGGTGCGCTGGAGGTGATGCGGCCGGGCGGGGTGATCGTGCAACTCGGGCTCGGCGGCGAGATGACGCTGCCGCTCAACACGCTGGTCACGAAGGAGCTGCAATTGCGCGGCACTTTCCGCTTCGATCGTGAATTCGAGCTGGCCGTGCGGCTGATGGGCGAGGGGCTGATCGACGTCAAGCCGCTGATCTCGGCCTCGCTGCCGTTCGAGAGCGCCGTCGAAGCTTTCGAGCTCGCCAGCGACCGGAGCCGGGCGATGAAGGTCCAGCTGACATTTTGATTGACGGGTGTACGATGAAGGTTGCCTGTGTCGGCGAGTGCATGGTCGAGTTCGCGCAGGAGGGCGGCGACCTGTTCCGGCGCGGCTTCGGCGGCGACACCTTGAACACCGCGCTGTATCTGGCGCGGCTCGGGATCGACACCTCCTATGTCACCGCGCTCGGCGACGATCCCTTGAGCGCGGCGATGCTGGCGGCGTGGCAGGCCGAGGGCATCGGAACGTCGGAGGTGCTTTGTATCTCCGGCCGCGTTCCCGGCCTCTATATGATCGAGCGCGATGCCAAGGGCGAGCGCAGCTTCCTCTACTGGCGCGACCGCGCGCCGGCGCGCGAGCTGTTCGACCGTGCCGACGATGCGATGCTCGATCGGCTCGCCGGGTTCGACTGGCTCTATTTCTCCGGCATCAGCCTGTCCCTGTATGGCGAGACCGGGAGGGCAAAGCTGCGGGAGTTACTGACGGCCATGCGCAGGCGCGGCGGGCGCGTTGCCTTTGACGGCAATTATCGGCCGCGTGGTTGGAGCAACCGGGAGACGGCGCAACGGGCCTTCCGTTCGGTGCTGCCGCTGATCGATCTTGCTCTGCCCACCTGGGACGACGAGCAGATGCTGTTCGGCGACGCCGACGCCTCAGTCAGCCTGAGGCGCTTCAAGGACGCCGGCGTCAAGGAGATCGTCGTCAAGCGTGGCGCCCAAGGCTGCCTGGTCGATTCCGATGGCGTGCTGGTCGACATCGCGCCGCTGGAGGTGTTGCTGCCGGTCGATACCACGGCGGCCGGCGACTCCTTCAATGCAGGTTACATCGCCGCGCGCATCAAGGGCGCTGCGCCACGCGAGGCGGCGCGCGCGGGCCATCGTTTGGCGGCGGCGGTGATCATGGCGCCGGGCGCGGTGATCCCGCGTGCGGCGATGCCGACGCAAATTTTGGGAACAGAACAATGATGAGCATGCAGGACAGGCGCGCCAGGCTCGACGCGATCTTTGCGCTGGCGCCCGTGATCCCGGTCATCACGATCGAAGACGCGGCGCAGGCGGTGCCGCTGGCGCGCGCGCTGGTCAAAGGCGGCCTGCGCGTGATCGAGATCACCTTGCGCACGCAGGCCGGACTCGATGCGGCGCGCGCCATTGTCGGTGAGGTGCCCGACGCTGTCGTCGGCATCGGCACGGTGTTGACGCCGGAGGATTATGAGCGCGCGGCCAAGCTCGGGGCCGCCTTTGCGATCAGCCCGGGCCTTTCGATCGAGCTGTTGGATGCAGCGAAGGCAGGCGAGCTGCCGTTTGCGCCCGGCGTGCAAACGCCGTCGGACCTGATCGCCTGCGTCGTCAGAGGCTATGAGCTGGTGAAGTTCTTCCCGGCCGTGCCGGCCGGCGGCCTGCCTGCGCTCGATGCGCTGACAGGTCCATTCCCGACCGTCCGCTTTTGTCCGACCGGCGGCATCAATGCCGGCAACGCGGCGCAATGGCTCGCCCATAAGAAGGTAGTGGCGATCGGCGGTTCTTGGGTGGCGCCGTCAGCCGACATCAAGGCCGGTGCATGGGCCGCGATCGAGCAGCGCGCACGCGATGCCGCGGCACTCCGCTAGCTTTCACAATTTCGAACGCTATAGTGCGGATCTAACAACCTTCAGTGGTCGTTCCGCGTGCCCGCCGGCACGCAGCGCAGGTGTCTCCACAAAAAGTATTATAGTCAAATAATATGACTAGTCACGGAGAGGGTTCCGTGGAATAAGGGCGCGCTGGCTGATTGAGCCAGTCCAGAAGGTGCGAAGACACCTGCGACGCGGGGTACGCACCCGAATAGATAATCTTGGGAGAACGCGCCACATGACTTTTAAAGCTCTTCTCGCGGCCTCTGCGACCGCGGCTCTGATGCTCGCCCATTCCGCGAGCGCTGCCCAGCTCACCATCGGCTTTTCCCAGATCGGGTCCGAATCCGGCTGGCGCGCGGCTGAGACCTCGGTGTCGAAGCAGGAAGCCGCCAAGCGCAGCGTCAATTTCAAGATCGCCGACGCGCAGCAGAAGCAGGAGAACCAAATCAAGGCGATCCGTTCCTTCATTGCGCAGGGCGTGGACGCAATCTTCCTCGCGCCCGTGGTCGCAAGCGGCTGGGACGCCGTGCTGAAGGAAGCCAAGGAAGCCAAGATTCCGGTCGTGCTGCTCGACCGCGACATCGATCCCTCCGGCAAGGACCTGTATCTGACCGCCGTCACCTCTGACAGCGTGCATGAGGGCGAAGTGGCAGGCGACTGGCTGGCCAAGACGGTCGGCGACAAGGCCTGCAACATCGTCGAGCTGCAGGGCACGGTCGGCGCCAGCGTTGCCACCAACCGCAAGAAGGGGTTCGACACCGCCGTCGCCAAGCATCCGAACCTGAAGGTGGTGCGCAGCCAGACCGGCGACTTCACCCGCGCCAAGGGCAAGGAAGTGATGGAGAGCTTCATCAAGGCGGAGAACGGCGGCAAGTCGATCTGCGCGGTCTACGCCCACAATGACGACATGATGGTCGGCGCGATCCAGGCGATGAAGGAAGCGGGCCTCAAGCCCGGCAAGGATATCCTCACCGTCTCAATCGATGCTGTGCCCGATATCTTCAAGGCGATCGCGGCGGGCGAAGCCAATGCCACCGTCGAGCTGACTCCGAACATGGCCGGTCCGGCGCTCGATGCCGTGATCGCTTACAAGGAGAAGGGCACGACGCCGCCGAAGTGGATCCAGACCGAATCGAAGCTCTACACCGCAGCTGACGATCCGCAGAAGGTCTACGACAGCAAGAAGGGCCTGGGCTACTGAGCTCCAGCTACAGTGATGGAAGTGTTCCCATCGTCCTGGTGCACGCCAGGATCCCATAACCACCGGCGTTGGTAAGGCGCGTACTATCGGCCATGTGCCTGACTGAGATGATCCGTGGTATGGGTCCCAGCTTTCGCCGGGACAACGTCGATACATCGCTTGGCGTCCGCGCATTGCGCGGGCGCCGGCGGGAGTGACCTTGCAATGCAGGCCCCTGCAATGCAGACCAATGTCGATCTCGCCTCGCCGCTGCTCGAGGTGCGCGGCCTCAGCAAAAGCTTTGGCGCGCTCAAGGCGTTGCAGGAGGTCGACTTCACATTGCGTGCAGGCGAGATCCATGCGCTGCTCGGCGAGAACGGCGCCGGCAAGTCGACCTTGATCAAGGTCGTGACCGGTGTGTTCGCGCGTGACGCCGGCGTGGTCAGACTCGCAGGCACCGAGATCGCGCCGCGCTCGGCCAAGGCCGCGCTCGATGCCGGCATCGCCACTGTCTATCAGGAAGTGAATCTGCTGCCGAACCTGTCGGTGGCGCAGAACCTCTATCTCGGCCGGCAGCCGACGCGCTTCGGCGTGGTGCGCGAGGCCGAGATGCGGCGGCGCGCCAAGGCGCTGCTCAACGGCTTCGGCCTCGATATCGATGTCGGCGCGCCGCTGTCGAGCTATTCGGTCGCCATCCAGCATGTCACCGCGATCGCGCGCGCAGTCGATCTGTCCGCCCGCGTGCTGATTCTAGACGAGCCGACCGCGAGCCTCGACCGCCACGAGGTCGAGATCCTGTTCAAGGCGATGCGCCAGCTCGCCGCTGGTGGTATCGGCATCGTCTTCGTCAGTCATTTCCTCGACCAGGTCTACGAGATCTGCGATCGCATCACGGTGCTGCGCAACGGCCGCCTGATCGGCGAGCGTGAGACCGCCTCGCTACCGCGGCTCGAATTGATCCGGATGATGCTGGGACGCGAGCTCGCCGAGACCACGGAGACGCGGGCGCCGGCGCACTCGGGCGCCATGGGCGAGGTCTGCGCTAGCTTCAAGGGCTTTGGCAAGCAGGGCTACGTGGCGCCGTTCGATCTCGAACTGCGGCACGGCGAGGTCGTCGGTCTCGCCGGCCTGCTCGGCTCCGGCCGCACCGAGACGGCGCGGCTGATCTTTGGCGCCGAGCGCGCCGACTCCGGCGAAGCCGAGGTCGACGGCCAAGCGGTCAGGCTGAACTCGCCACGCGACGCCTCCAGGCTCGGCTTCGGCTACTGCCCGGAGGAACGCAAGACCGAAGGCATCGTCGCCGATCTCACCGTGCGCGAGAATATCGTGCTGGCGCTCCAGGCACGGCGCGGCCTGCACCGGCCGCTGTCGCGCCGCGAGCAGGACGAGATCGCGATGCGCTTCATCCGCCTGCTCGACATCCGCCCGCCGGATCCGGAGCGGCCGATCGGCCTGCTCTCGGGCGGCAATCAGCAGAAGGCGCTGCTGGCGCGCTGGCTCGCCACCGAGCCGCGTCTGTTGCTGCTGGACGAGCCGACCCGCGGCATCGATGTCGGCGCGCATGCCGAGATCATCCGCCTGGTACGGGACCTCTGCGACCAGGGGCTGGCGCTACTCGTCATCTCCTCCGAGCTCGACGAGATCGTGACCTATTCCAACCGCGTCGTGGTGCTGCGCGATCGTGCCCATGTCGAGGAGCTCAAGGGCGAGGCGGTCGAGGTCTCCAGCATCCTGGCCGCGATCGCGGCCGACGGCGCGACCGCAGCGCAAGGGGCGGTGCCATGACGCTCCGCCTGCCGCGCCGTGGTCTTGCGCAAGCGCTCGCGCTGATCGTGATCCTGCTCGCCGATCGCCTGGTGTCGCCGCAATTCTTCAACCTGCATCTGCAGGACGGCCGGCTGTTCGGCTCCGTCATCGACGTGCTCAACCGCGGCACCCCGGTGGCGCTGCTCTCGCTCGGCATGGTCCTGGTGATCGCGACCGGCGGGATCGATCTGTCGGTTGGCGCGGTGATGGCGATTGCCGGCGCCACGGCCGCGAGCCTCGCCGACGCGCATTCCTTGCCGGTCGTGCTGCTGGCGGCGCTGGGTGTCGGTCTGCTGTGCGGCCTTTGGAACGGCATCCTGGTCGCGGTGCTCAGGATCCAGCCCATTGTCGCCACCCTGATCCTGATGGTGGCCGGGCGCGGCATCGCGCAGCTGATCACGGAAGGGCGCATCGTCACCTTCACCTCGCCCGACCTGGTGTGGCTTGGCAATGGCGCGGTGCTCGGCCTGCCGACGCCGGTCGCAATCGCGATCGGCATGCTGCTGCTCACGGCGGCGGTGGTGCGCGGCTCGGCGCTCGGGCTCCTGATCGAGGCGACCGGCGGCAATGCGCGCGCCAGCGAGCTCTCCGGCGTCGGCACCCGCGCCATGATTCTAGCGGTCTATGTCTGGTGCGGCATCTGCGCGGCGCTGGCCGGCGTGATCGCGGCCGCCGATATCATGGGCGCGGATGCCAACAATGCCGGGCTCTGGCTCGAGCTGGATGCGATCCTCGCCGTGGTGATCGGCGGCACCTCGCTGTTCGGCGGTCGTTTCAGCCTGGTGCTGGCGGTCGCGGGCGCGCTGATCATCCAGGCGATGAACACGGGCATCCTGCTGTCCGGCTATCCGCCGGAGCTCAATCTGCTGGTCAAGGCGGTGGTCGTGCTCGCGGTGCTGCTGGTGCAATCGCCGCGGCTGTCCGATCTCTCCGGCATCATGGCGCGGTGGCGGAGCAAGAAGCCATGAAACGTCTGTCGCCGATCGCGATTACCGCGCTGGTGCTCGTCGCCGGCTTTGCGCTTTGTGCGCTGCAATTTCCCAATATCGCCTCCACGCGCGTGGTCGCCAATCTGCTCACCGACAATGCCTTCCTCGGCATCGTCGCGACCGGCATGACCTTCGTGATCATCTCGGGCGGCATCGATCTGTCGGTCGGCTCGGTGATCGGCTTCACCACGGTGTTCGTGGCCTTGGCGATCGAGCGCTGGGGCATCCCCCCCTATCTCGCCTTTGCCATGGTGCTCGGGCTGTGCGCGCTGTTCGGTGCGGCAATGGGTAGCATCATCCATATTTTCGACCTGCCACCCTTCATCGTCACGCTGGCCGGCATGTTCCTGGCGCGCGGCGTCAGCTTTCTGCTCTCGACCGAGTCGATCCCGATATCGGCGCCGATCTATTCGACCGTGTCGGATTTCGCGATCCGGCTCCCCGGGGGCGGGCGGCTGACCGCAATCGCGATCGCGATGCTGGTGGTCCTCGTCGCCGGTGCGTGGCTCCTGCATCTCACGCGGTTCGGCGCCAATGTCTATGCGCTCGGCGGCAGCCGTGCCACCACGGCCCTGATGGGCATCCCGGTCGGGTCGATGACCGTCCGAATCTATATGCTGTCCAGCGTGCTCGCGGGTCTCGCCGGAATCGTCTTCTCCTTCTATACTGCGGCCGGCTATTCACTCTCCGCCGTCGGCGTCGAGCTCGACACCATCGCCGCGGTGGTGATCGGCGGCACGCTGCTCACTGGCGGACAGGGCTCGGTGATCGGCACCTTCCTAGGGGTCCTGATCCAGGGCATGATTCAGACTTATATCAATTTCGACGGCACGCTTTCGAGCTGGTGGACCAAGATCGCGACCGGCGTCCTGCTGTTCGCCTTTATTGGCCTGCAGCAAGGACTGATTGCACTGTCACGCCGCTCGGCGGCCAAAACCGCGAGGGCTCACGCATGACCTCGCATATCGTCGTCATTCCGACCCGCCGGGCGCATTCCAACCACGCGGAAGTGGCGCGCAGCATCGGGATCGATATCATCTCCGGACGCTATTCCGAAGGCACGCGGCTGCCGGGCGATGCCGAGCTGACCGCCATGTTCGGCGTGTCGCGGCCGGTGCTGCGCGAAGCCGTGAAAACGCTCGTCGCCAAGGGCCTGCTTTCGACCAAGGCCCGGGTCGGCACTGTGGTGCGCGAGCGCGCGGCCTGGAACATGTTCGATCCTGACGTGCTGGCCTGGCATCTCGATGCCGGCATCAACAGGCGCTTCCTGTCCGATCTTGCTGAAATCCGGCTTGCGGTCGAGCCGCGCGCCGCCGCGCTCGCTGCCGAACGCCGCAGCGAGAATGATCTCGACGAGATGCGCAAGGCGATGGAGCGGATGCGGCGCGAGCCATCGACCTCGATGGCCTTCGCGGAGGCCGATCTCAGCCTGCATGTCGCGGTCGCCAATGCTGCCGGCAATCCGTTCATGCGTTCGATTGGCGCCGTGATCGAGGCGGCGCTGCGCGCTTCGTTCGTGCTCAGCGCGCCGGTCGAGACCGCCGATCGTGAGACCGTGCTGGTCTGGCACCAAAGCATCGTCGATGCGATCGCCGCCTGCGATGCCGAAGCGGCATCCGCTGCGATGATCGAAGTCATTCACAACGGCCGGCGCCGCCATGCGCAGTCGGTCGAACAAGCGGATCAGGAATGAGCAACGACAATTCAAAGCAGGCTGATCGGAAGAAACCGCTGCGCAGCCAGGCGTGGTTCGGCCGTCAGGACAAGATGGGCTTTTATTATCGCTCATTCCTGAAGAACAGCGGCACGCCGCAGGACCGGTTCGAGGGCCGGCCGGTGATCGGTATCTGCAACACCTGGTCGGAGCTCACGCCCTGCAACGCGCATTTCCGTGTCATCGCCGAGCATGTGCGCCAGGGCGTGCTCGATGCCGGCGGCTATCCACTGGAATTTCCGGTCTCCTCGCTCGGCGAGGTGACGATGCGCCCGACCGCGATGCTGTTCCGCAATCTCGCCTCGATGGATGTCGAGGAGGCGATCCGCGCCCATCCGCTCGATGGGGTCGTGCTGCTGATGGGCTGCGACAAGACCACGCCGGCGCTGCTGATGGGCGCCGCCTCGGCGGATCTGCCGACCATCGGCGTCTCAGGTGGCCCGCAGCTGCGCGGCGTCTATCGCGGCCAGATCATCGGCTCCGGCACCAACATCATCTCGATGAGCGAGCAGCTGCGCGCCGGCGAGATCACCTTGGCTGAATTTCATGAAGCCGAAGCAGCGATGAACCGCTCGGCCGGCAGCTGCATGACCATGGGCACGGCCTCCACCATGGCCTCGATGGTGGAAGCTCTCGGGATCGGCCTGCCTGAGAACGCCGCGATTCCGGCCGCTGATGCGCGCCGCAACCTGTTAGCGCGCATGTCCGGTCGTCGCATCGTCGAGATGGTCGGCGAAGATCTCAAGCCGTCGGACATCCTGACCCGCGCCGCCTTCGAGAACGCGATCCGCACGCTTGCTGCGATCGGCGGCTCGACCAATGCGGTCGTGCATCTGCTCGCGATCGCCGGTCGCCTTGGCGTCGAGCTGTCGCTTGAGGATTTCGACCGGCTGTGCCGCGACGTGCACTGCCTGGTCGACCTGATGCCCTCCGGCCGCTTCCTGATGGAGGACTTCTATTATGCCGGCGGCCTGCCGGCGGTGCTGCGCGCACTCGGCGAGCGCGGGCTGCTGCACAAAGATGCCCCCACCGTCAACGGCAAGACGCTGTGGCAGAATGTGGAGTCGGCGCCGAACTGGAACTCGGAGGTGATCACGCCGTTCGAGACTCCGTTCAAGACTGAAGCCGGCATCGCCATCCTGACCGGCAACCTCGCGCCCAACGGCGCCGTCATCAAGCCGTCGGCGGCCTCGCCGGAACTGATGCGCCACACCGGCCGCGCCGTTGTGTTCGAGAGCGTCGAGGAGATGCATGACGCCGTCGATGACGAGAGCCTCGACATCGATGCCTCCTGCATCATGGTGCTGAAGAATTGCGGCCCGAAGGGCTATCCGGGCATGGCTGAGGTCGGCAACATGCCGCTGCCGGCCAAGCTGCTCCGCCAGGGCGTGCGCGACATGATCCGCATCTCCGACGCCCGCATGTCCGGTACGGCCTACGGCACCGTGGTGCTGCACGTCGCGCCGGAAGCAACCGTCGGCGGCCCGCTGGCGCTGGTGAAGAACGGCGACATGATCACGCTCGACGTCGCCGCACGCTCGCTGCACCTGCATGTCAGCGACGAGGAACTCGCCACCCGCCGTGCCGCCTGGAAGCCGCCCAAGCCACATGCCGCGCGCGGCTATCAGAAGCTTTACGTCGATCACGTGCTGCAGGCCGATCGCGGCGTCGACTTCGATTTCCTGGTCGGGCGCAGCGGCTCGCCCGTGCCGCGCGACAATCACTAGAGGTGTTCATGACTGCATCCGTCAACCCGCGTTATCAAGGCGTCTTCCCGGTCGCGCCGACCGTGTTCGATGCCGATGGCCGCCTCGACCTCGAAGGCCAGAAGCGCGCGATCGATTTCATGATCGATGCCGGCTCGCACGGCATCTGCATCCTCGCCAATTTCTCCGAGCAGTTCGTGCTGACTGATGACGAGCGCGACACGGTGATGACGACAGTGCTGGAGCATGTCGCCGGCCGTGTGCCGACCATCGTGACGACCACGCATTTCTCGACCTTCGTCTGCGCCGAGCGCTCGCGCCGCGCCCAGGAGAAGGGCGCCGCGATGGTCATGGTGATGCCGCCCTATCACGGCGCCACCTTCCGCGTGCCGGAGGCATCGATCTACGAGTTCTACAAGGGCGTGTCGGACGCGATCTCGATTCCGATCATGGTGCAGGATGCGCCGGTCGCCGGCACGCCGCTGTCGGTGGCGTTCCTGGCCCGCATGGCCAAGGAGATCGAGAACCTGGCTTATTTCAAGGTCGAGGTGCCGCGCGCCGCAGAGAAGCTGCGCGCGCTGATCGAAGCCGGCGGCACCGCGATCGAGGGGCCGTGGGATGGCGAGGAGGCGATCACCCTGATGGCCGATCTCGACGCCGGTGCAACCGGCGCGATGACCGGTGGCGGCTATCCCGACGGCATCCGCCAGATCACCGATCCTTATTTCGCCGGTGAGCGCGACAAGGCGATCGACGCCTATCAGCGTTGGTTGCCGCTGATCAATTACGAGAACCGGCAGGCCGGCCTTGCCGCCTGCAAGGTACTGATGAAGGAGGGCGGCGTGATCCGGCACGACACGCTGCGCGCGCCGCAGCCGCCGATGCATCCGGCGACCCGCGCCGGCCTGATCGAGATCGCGCGCCGGCTCGATCCGGTCGTGCTGCGCTGGGGGCGGTAATGGCCGAGCTTCGCGTAGCCATTGTCGGGTTCGGCAAGATCGCGCGCGACCAGCATGTCCCCGCGATCAACGCCACCGAGGGCGTGACGCTGGCGGCGGTCGCAAGCCGCAATGCCTCGCTGCCGGGCCTGCCGCATTTCAGCACCATCGAAGAGCTGTTGCGCAATGGACCGGAGATCGATGCGGTCGCGCTGTGCACGCCGCCGCAGGTCCGCCGCGCCCAGGCCGTTGTGGCACTCAAGGCCGGCAAGCATGTGATGCTGGAGAAGCCGCCTGGCGCAGCCGTCAGCGAACTCGATCCGCTGGTGGCGCTTGCGGCCGCGCAAAAGCGCACGCTGTTTGCGACCTGGCATTCCCGTTACGCGCCGGCGGTCGAGCCCGCGCGCAACTGGCTCGCGCGCCGGCGCATCAAAAGCGTCAAGATCGACTGGAAGGAGGACGTGCGGGTCTGGCATCCGGGGCAGGCCTGGATCTGGGAGCCCGGCGGGCTCGGGGTGTTCGATCCCGGCATCAATGCGCTGTCGATCCTGACCCGCATTCTGCCCGAGCCGGTGTTCGTCACCTCGGCCGAGCTGTCGTTCCCGTCCAATCGCGCCGCGCCGATTGCAGCCAATCTCGCGCTCACCGATACCGGCGGGCTGCCGATCGCAGCCGAGTTCGATTTCCGCCAGACCGGGCCGCAGAGCTGGGACATCGTGGTCGACACCGATGACGGCCGGCTGAGACTGTCGAGTGGCGGCGCAAGGCTGGTGGCGGGCGACGAGGTGCTGGTCGACGAAAAGGAGGCCGAATACCCCGGGCTCTATCGTCGCTTCGTCGAACTGACCGCGCACGGCGCCATCGACGTCGATCTGGTGCCGCTGCGGCTGGTGGCCGATGCGTTCCTGCTCGGCGGCCGCCGCATCGTCGAACCATTCGAGGACTAAACGCATGGCGGGCGCACGCATCATCGAGGACGTGTTCGGCACCTTGCCCGATGGGCGTGCTGTCGATCGCGTCGTGCTGCGCGGCGAGCGCGGCTTCGAGGCGCGTATCATCACCTATGGCGCGGCGCTGCAGGCGCTGATCGCGCCGGATGCCGGCGGCGCGTGCGACGACGTCGTGCTCGGCCATGACGACATCGAAGGCTATCTCGCGCATCGCCAGTATTTCGGCGCCACCGTCGGCCGCTACGCCAACCGCATCGCGAATGCGCGCTTCGAGCTTGACGGCGAGACGGTCCGGCTCAGTGCCAATGATGGGCCACACGCGCTGCACGGCGGCCCTGATGGCTTTGATCGCAGGCTGTGGCAGATCACCAAGGTCGAGGACGGCCCGCAGCCGGCCGTGACCTTGCTTTATGTCAGCGCTGATGGTGAGGCGAACTATCCCGGCCGGCTCGATGTTCGCGTCACTTATCGGCTGACCGCTCCCACCGAGCTGTCGGTGGAGTTCACGGCGAAGACCAGCCGTCCGACCATCGTCAACCTGACCAATCACAGCTTCTTCAATCTGGACGGCGTGTCGGCGCAGACCGACATTCTTGATCATCGGCTGACGGTCGCCGCCGACCATTTCCTGGGGATCGATGAGACCGCAATCCCGCTGCCGGGGCTGCCGCGTGCGGTCGAGGGGACGCCGTTCGACTTCCGCGAGGCGACTGCCATCGGCGCACGCATCCGCGCCGACGACACGCAGCTCCGTAACGGGCACGGCTACGACCACAATTTCTGCCTGCGCGGCGGCGGGTTGCGGCTTGCCGCGTGCCTGGAGGCGCCGCGCTACGGCCGCGTGATGGAGCTCCTGACCGACCAGCCCGGCCTGCAGGTCTATTCCGGCAACTATCTCGACGGCACCAAGGGCGGCAAGGGACGGCTGCATCGACAGTCCGATGCGCTCTGCCTGGAACCGCAGGTCTGGCCCGACGCGCCGAACCGGCCGGATTTTCCGAGCCCGCGCCTCGTGCCGGACCAGACCTACAAGCACAACATTGTGTATCGCTTCTCGACCTCCGGAGCTGGCGCATGATCGAGCAGGTGCCGACGTCCGTTCTCTGCGCCGAGCGCTGCCATCTCGGCGAGGGCCCGACTTATGATCCCGCAACTGACACCGCCTGGTGGTTCGATATCCGCGAAGGCCTGCTGTTCGAGGCCAAAATCGGCAGCGGCGAGGTGCGCCGCCATGTGCTCGGCAAGATGGCCAGCGCGCTAGGGCGGATCGATGCCGCACGCCAGCTGATCGTCACTGAGGACGGGCTCTATATCCGGACCGTCGCCGATGGCGCGCTGTCGTTGTACCTGCCGCTGGAAGCGGACAATCCGGCGACACGCTCCAACGATTCCCGCGTGCATCCGAGCGGCACGTTCTGGATCGGCACCATGGGCCGCAAGGCCGAGCGCGGCCTGGGTGCGATCTATGCGCTGCATCGTGGCGAGCTCAAGCGGCTGTTTCCGAACATCACCATTCCCAACGCGATCTGCTTCAGCGCCGACGGTTCGGTCGGCTACTTCGCCGACACGGACGAGAACGTGCTCTATCGCGTCGCGCTCGATGCCGCGACAGGCCTGCCGCTGCAAGCGCCGACCGAGCTGATCCGGCATCGTGGCATCGGCGGCCTGGATGGCGCCGTGGTCGATGCCGAGGATCGGATCTGGAATGCGCGCTGGGGCGGCGGCTGCGTCGACGTCTACAGCCCGCAAGGCGAGCACCTGCGCTGCCTGAAGGTGCCGGCGAGTCAGGCCAGCTGCCCGGCCTTCGTCGGTCCTGATCTGTCGCGCCTGCTCGTCACCTCGGCGTGGCAGGACATGGACGAGGCGGCCAAGGCCGCCGATCCGGAACATGGGCGCACCTTCCTGCTGGAGGTCGGCGCGCGCGGCCGCGCCGAGCCCGACGTCAAGCTCTCAAGCTAAGAGGAGGATCGTTCAGCAAGGCAATTCGCTGCTACCGAGCTATCCTGGAACTGCAATCAGAGATCGCACGTTCGTTTGTTCAAAGTCGAGAAGACAAAGGGAGTGAAATATGTTGAAACTGAAGACCATCGTGGCCGCGGCGCTCGCCGGCCTCGGCACCGTCGCGCTGTCCGGCGCGGCCATGGCCCAGAGCAAGCCGACCATCGGCATCGCGATGCCGACCAAGTCGTCGGCGCGCTGGATCGACGACGGCAACAACATGGTCAAGGTGCTGAAGGAGCGCGGCTACAACACCGACCTGCAATATGCCGAGGACGACATCCCGAACCAGCTCTCGCAGGTCGAGAACATGGTCACCAAGGGCGCCAAGGTGCTGGTGATCGCCGCGATTGATGGTACCACTCTGTCAGACGTCTTGAAGCAGGCCAAGGACAAGGGCGTCACCGTGATCGCCTATGACCGCTTGATCCGCGACACGCCGAACGTCGACTACTACGCGACCTTCGACAACTTCCAGGTCGGCGTGCTGCAGGCGCAGTCGATCGTCGACAAGCTGGGCTTGAAGGACGGCAAGGGGCCGTTCAACATCGAGCTGTTCGGCGGTTCGCCGGACGACAACAACGCCTACTTCTTCTACAACGGCGCGATGTCGGTGCTGCAGCCCTATCTCGACTCCGGCAAGCTGGTCGTCGCCTCGGGCCAGAAGGGCATGGACAAGGTCGCCACGCTGCGCTGGGACGGCGCCACCGCCCAGGCCCGCATGGACAACCTGCTCAGTGCCTATTACGGCAACAAGCGGGTCGACGCGGTGCTGTCGCCCTATGACGGTCTCTCGATCGGCATCATCTCGTCCTTGAAGGGCGTCGGCTATGGCAGCGGCAACCAGCCGATGCCGGTCATCTCCGGACAGGATGCCGAGGTGCCGTCGGTCAAGGCGATCCTGCGCGGCGACCAGTACTCGACCATCTTCAAGGACACCCGCGACCTTGCCAAGGTGACCGCCGACATGGTCGATGCCTCGCTGAGCGGCAAGCAGGTGCAGGTCAACGACACCAAGACCTACAACAACGGCGTCAAGGTGGTGCCTGCCTATCTGCTCAAGCCGGTCGTGGTCGACAAGAGCAATTGGGAGAAGGTCCTGCTCGACAGCGGCTACTACAAGAAGTCGCAGGTCGAGTGATCTTGCTCTAAATTCCCTCTCCCCCTTGCGGGGAGAGGGGGCAGGCTGAGGGAAGCCTCCGTGACTTTCGCGGAGGCTTCTGCTCACCTCTTCCCGCAGGCGGGGTGAGTTGAAGGCGGGGGAGATGGAAGTCTTGGACAGGGACACAAAACGATGACCGCAATCCTGGAGATGCGCAACGTCAGCAAGAGCTTTGGCAATGTCCAGGCGCTGCGTGACGTCAGCTTCACGGTCGAGCCAAGCGAGATCCACGCCCTCGTCGGTGAGAATGGCGCCGGCAAGTCGACCCTGATGAAGGTGCTGAGCGGCGTGTATCCGCATGGCCGCTATGAGGGCCAGATCATTTTCGAAGGCGAGGAGCGGCGTTTCCGCGACATCAATGATTCCGAGGCGCTTGGCATCATCATCATCCATCAGGAACTCGCGCTGATTCCGCTGATGTCGATCGCCGAGAACATCTTCCTGTCGCACGCCCCGTCGCGCTTCGGCGTGATCGATCGCGACGAAGTCTACCGGCGCACCCAGCAATTGCTGGCCCAGGTCGGCCTGAAGGAGTCGCCCGATACGCTGATCACCGATCTCGGCGTCGGCAAGCAGCAGCTGGTCGAGATCGCCAAGGCGCTGTCGAAGCGCGTTAAGCTGTTGATCCTGGACGAGCCGACCGCGAGCCTGAACGAGGCCGACAGCCAGGCGCTGCTCGACCGGCTCGTGACCTTCCGCGAGCAGGGGATCTCCTCGATCCTGATCACCCACAAGCTGAACGAAGTCGCCCGCGTCGCCGATCGCATCACGGTGCTGCGCGATGGCCGTTCCGTCGATGGCATTGATTGCCGGGCCGAGCCGGTCCTGGAGGACCGGATCATCAAGAGCATGGTCAATCGCGACATGGCGCATCGCTTCCCGGAGCGGCAGCCGAAGATCGGTGAGCCCGTCTTCACGGTCGAGAATTGGTCGGTCTATCACCCGCAGCATCCCGACCGCCAAGTCATCAAGAATGTCAATTTCGAGGTGCGCCGCGGCGAGATCGTCGGCATTGCCGGCTTGATGGGTGCCGGCCGCACCGAATTCGCCATGAGCCTGTTCGGCCGTGCCTGGGGCACCCACATCACCGGCAGCGTTCGGCTCGAGGGCCACGACGTCAATCTCTCCAGCGTGCCGGCCGCGATCGATGCCGGGCTTGCCTATGTCACCGAGGACCGCAAGCAGCTCGGCCTGATCCTGGCCGACGACGTCCGTAAGAACATCACGCTGGCGAGCCTGTCTCAGGTCGCGCCCAAGGGCGTGGTGGACGACATCGCGGAACTCAAGGCGGCGTCCGGCTATCGTGGCCGGATGCGGATCCGCTGTTCGGACGTCTATCAGGAAGTCGGCCAGCTCTCGGGCGGCAACCAGCAGAAGGTCGTGCTGTCGAAATGGCTGATGACCGATCCCAAGGTGTTGATCCTGGACGAACCGACGCGCGGCATCGACGTCGGCGCAAAATACGAGATCTATTGTATCATCAACGAGTTGGCGGAGGCCGGGCGCGGCGTGGTGGTAATCTCGTCGGAAATGCCGGAGCTGCTCGGCATCTGCGACCGGATCTGCGTCATGAATGACGGCGCCTTTGTCGGCGAATTTGCCGGCCACGACGCTACGCAGGAGAAAATCATGCGTGCTATCATGCGCAACGAAGCAATCAAGAACCAGCAGGACGACCGCCTCGTGGCGCGGGTGGGAGGATAAGAATCATGACTGACAAGACGGTTTCGCTTCCCGAGGAGCGGACGCATGGCAGCTTCCTGAAGAACAACCTGCGCAGCTACGGCATGATGCTGTCGCTGGCTGCGATCATGCTGTTCTTCCAGTTCATGACTGACGGCACCTTGCTGCAGCCGCTCAACCTGACCAACCTGGTGCTGCAGAACAGCTACATCGTCATCATGGCGCTGGGCATGCTGCTCGTGATCGTCACCGGACATATCGACCTGTCGGTGGGCTCGGTGGCGGGCTTCGTCGGTGCGGTCGCGGCTGTCCTGATGGTCCGCTACCACGTCGATTTCCCGCTCGCGATTCTCGCCTGCCTCGTGGTCGGCGCAGCGATTGGTGCGGCCCAAGGCTATTGGGTGGCTTATTTCGGCATTCCCTCCTTCATCGTCACGCTGGCGGGCATGCTGGTGTTCAAGGGCCTGGCGCTGGCGCTGCTGCAGGGCCAGTCGGTCGGTCCGTTCCCGGCGACGTTCCAGAAGCTGTCCTCCGGCTTCATCCCGGAGATGTTCCCGAGCGCGGCGCATCTCTATCCGACCTCGCTCGCGATCGGCGCGCTGCTCACCCTCGGCCTGGTCTATGCCAGCGTGAAGGGACGTTCGCGCGAGCAGGCGCATGGCATCGAGGTCGAGCCTTTCGCGGTCTTCGCTGCCAAGAACGTGGTGCTTGCCGGGGTGATTTTGTACTTCACCTATCTCATCGCCTCGCATCGCGGCCTGCCCAACGTGCTCGTGATCATGACCATCCTGATCGCGCTCTACGGCTTCATGACCCGGCGGACCGTGGTCGGCCGGCAGATCTACGCGGTCGGCGGCAATGCCAAGGCGGCGAAGCTCTCCGGCATCAAGGCCGAGCGGCTTGTCTTCCTGACCTTCGTCAATATGGGCGCGCTCGCGGCGCTGGCCGGCCTCGTCTTCGCCGCGCGCCTCAACACCGCGACTCCCAAGGCCGGCCTCGGCTTCGAGCTCGACGTCATCGCGGCCTGCTTCATCGGCGGCGCCTCGGCCTATGGCGGCGTCGGCCGGGTCGGCGGCGCCGTGGTCGGCGCCATGATCATGGGCGTGATGAACAACGGCATGTCGATCCTCGGCATCGGCATCGACTATCAGCAGGTCATCAAGGGCCTGGTGCTGCTCGGGGCCGTCTGTATCGACGTCTACAACCAGCGCCGCTGAGCGCGATCCAAGTTGTTGCGGGGGGCAGCCGCGCCCCGCAACAGCACCCTCAAGAAGCTTCTCCTCTTCGGGCGCGCTTCGGCGCGCTTTTTGTTCTCCGGATATGGCGAAGAAAAAAATCCTATAAGATTGCCAGATAGCTCCGACATGATTTCATGACGTCCAGAGAGCAGCGGCTGCGCCGCGCTGGGCGTTCAGGGGATTTCGATGTCGGATATTGCGGTCAGGCCCGCCACAGGGGTCGTCTCCAAGGGAAGTTGGACTGAGGACTGGCTTGCCGTCGTCATCGGTCTTCTGGTTTTCGCGCTCGCGCTGTTCAGCCTTGCCGGCACCGATCTGCTCGGTTGGGCGGTGACGACGTCGGTCTACACCGATCTCGGTAAGGCGCTGGCACCGGTCGCCAAGGGCTACGCCGCGCTCGGTGGGATCGGCGCGCTGCTCGCGACCTACGCGTCGCTGCTGGTCGTGCTCACCGCTGGAATCGCTGCGCTCGGCGGCGACCTCAAGCGCTTCGTGCTCGCCTTCACCGTCGTGTTCGCCATCGCTTATGCGAGCTGGGTGGTCGGCAGCTATGCCTATGTCGCTGCGGTCACGCCGGCCGAACAGCAGAAGTTCGGCATTGCCTGGTCGCTGAAGCTGACCAATGAGGGCGGCTTCGTCGTCGCGCTGCTGTCGGGCCTAGTGATCGCCAATTTCTTTCCGCGCTTCGCCGAATGGCTGAAGGAGGCGATCCGCCCCGAGCTCTACATCAAGATCGCGATCGTGATCCTGGGCGCGACCATCGCGGTGACGGCGGCCGGCCGGCTCAACCTCGCGTCCTCGGTGCTTCTACGCGGCGTCGCCGCCATCATCGAGGCCTATCTGATCTACTGGTCGGTGGTCTATTTCGTCGCCCGTAAATGGTTCGGCTTCAGCCGCGAATGGTCGGTGCCGCTCGCCTCGGGCATCTCGATCTGCGGCGTGGCCGCGGCGATCGCCACCGGCGGTGCGATCCGGGCGCGACCGTCGGTGCCGGTGCTGGTCTCCTCGCTGGTCGTGGTATTCGCGGTGGTCGAGATCCTGATCCTGCCGTTCCTGGCCCAGACTTTTCTGTGGCAGGAGCCGCTGGTCGCCGGCGCCTGGATGGGCCTTGCCATCAAGACCGATGGTGCCGCGGTCGCCGGCGGCGGCATCACGGAATCGCTGATCATGGCCAAGGCGGCCGCCGAAGGTATCAAGTATCAGCCGGGCTGGATCCTCGCGACCACCGCCACCGTGAAGGTGTTCATCGACATCTTCATCGGCATCTGGGCCTTCATCCTCGGCTATATCTGGACCAACTACGTCACGCCGCGCACCGACAAGGCCAAGGCCAGCGAGATCTGGGAGCGTTTCCCGAAATTCATTCTCGGCTTCGTCGTGGTGTTCGCGGTCTCACTGTGGCTTGCGGTCGGCACCACGCCCGAGATCGCCAAGGCGCTGCCGGCGGCGGCAGGCGAGGCGAATGTGTTCCGGGTGATCTTCTTCATCCTGACCTTCTTCTCGATCGGCGTGCTCTCGGACTTCCGCAAGCTCTGGCAGGACGGCTTCGGCAAGCTCGCCGCGGTCTATGTGGTCAGCCTGTTCGGGTTCGTGATCTGGGTGGGCCTATTGATTTCCTGGCTGTTCTTCAGTGGCGTCAAGCCGCCGCTCGCCAGCTGAGTTGGAGGAGGGCGCAATGTCAGCCAATGATGTGAATGCACAGAGCAACAATGCGGTCGAGCCGTTGCTGCCGATCGAGAAGAAGCTGATCGGCTACAGCCTGAGCCTCGGCATCGTGCTGCTGGTGATCTTGGTGGTGCTGAACCATCTCTATCCGGCGCAGCTGTAATTGCCTGCTAGCCCGCTTTTTCGGCTCTCTCCATCGTCATTCCGGGGCGCGCGGTCACGCGCGAACCCGGAATCCATTTCCATGCGGAACATGAGGCAAAATGGATTCCGGGCTCGCGCTGCGCGCGCCTCGGAATGACGATCGAGAGAGTATCTGGAGAGAAGCCGCGGCTGTAACCCGCGCGTGCCCATCATCTCTAACGGCGCTTTAGATCACGGTGGGCAAACTACGCTTTGCCCACCCTACGGATCGCGACAGCCGCTACACCACGTGGAAATTCGACACGGAATCGTTGGCGAGCTGGGCAACCAGCTGCAGCTCCCAGTCGATATAGGCCTGCATCGCCTGAGCCGCGTTGTCGGTGCCCTCATAGGGACGCTTGTAGACGTCGTCGGCGTTCGAGATCCAGGACATTTGGTCGCGATCGAGCTCGCGGCCTGACGCGGCCCAGGCGCGGGTGCCGCCGACAAGGACGCGAACGTCGCGCGCTGTTGTGGCGCGTGCATCGGGCAAGGCAAGAGCCGCTTCAGCCCCATCCTCGCTGGTCAGGACAATCGCGCCGTCGCCGGGCAGCTTCGCGAGATCTTCGGCAAACCGCGAGGCCAGCACGAAGTGGGCGCCCGGAATGTGGCCGGCCTTGTAGACCGGGCTGCGGGTGAGATCGACGATGGTCCAGGCGGAAGGATGAGCGGCAAGCTCGTCGGCGCCGATCGCCGCAGCACCAAGATCCGGCACTGCCGGCCGTCGCGCTATGCGCAGGCCGGTCTCGCTTGGCGCAACGACGTCGGGACCGACGATCGATGCATCCCATCCCATCTGCACCAGCCAGGAGGCGGTCATCCGGGCGCGCACGCCATCGTCATCGAACAGCACGAGACGCGCGCCGCGTACGCCCACCCATTCATCGGTCGCCTGCACCAGCTGGCCGCCCGGCGCCGAGACGAAGCCGTCCGGATGCGAGGTGGCATATTCCTCGGGCGTTCGCACATCCAGGCAATACAGCGTTCGCTGATCCTCTTCCGCGCGCAGGCGGTCGAACGCCGTGCGATCGAGCAACTTCACGCCGACGCGCTCGGCCCAGGCCTTCGCATCCGCCAGCGCCGCGGCGTAGCTCGTCTGCGGCCGTTCCAGAAACCGCGCCGCCTTGCCGCGCTCGACCTGGTGGCCGGCCAGCGTCCAACCGATGGTGCCGTTGCGCAGCGCATAGATCCGGTTCGGCAGGCCGGCATTGATCAGCGACTGCGTGCCGATGATCGAGCGGGTGCGCCCGGCGCAGTTGACGATGATGGTGGTATCCGCAGATGGCGCGATCTCGCGCGCGCGGAAAGCAAGCTCGCCGCCGGGCACGCTGACCCCGCGGGGAATGCTCATGGTGCGATATTCCTCGAAGCGGCGGGCATCGAGCACGACGAGGTTGGACTCGGTTTCGATCAGCGCCTTGGCCTCGTCCGCAGAGAGTGAGGGCGTATGCCGGACGGCCTCGACCAATTCTCCGAACGCCTTGCTCGGCACGTTGACGTCGCGGAACACCTCGCCGAACCGTGCGTAACCCGCAAGCCCACCCTCGAGGATCGACACGTCGCTGTAGCCGAGGGCCCTGATCCGCGGCACCGCGCGGGCGGCATATCCCTCGCCGTCGTCATAGACGACGATCGGCGCGGTGAGCCGCGGGATGAGGTCAAGGATGCGCAGTTCGATCTGGGACAGCGGCAGCGAGACCGCGAAGAACGGATGCGACAGCGAGTAGGGACCTTCCTCGCGCACGTCGAGCAACGCCACGTCCTCGCCTGCGCGCCACCGCCGGCGCAACTCGGCCGGCGGCATCAGCGGGAGCTGCTCAAGGTTCGTGTCCGGGCCAGAGGTTTGGAACAGTGTCATTCGAATATCCGGAAATGAAGTCGCTGGTGGCGCCGGTCTCCGCGTCATAGACCGCGCGACGGATCCGGCCGATATTGCCGCCATAGACGTGGATGCTGATCGAGGAAGCGTCCGGCAGCCCGTTCGAGATGGCGTGGATGTCGCCGATCCCAGGCGAGACCGCGGCCACCTGGCCGGCCTTCAGCCGCTCCGGTGCTGTGCCACGCAAAGATCCGTCCGCATGTCGTTCATAACTCACCGAAATCTCTTCTCCGCGCAGCACGCCGACCAGGCCCCAGACGCGGTGATCGTGGATCGGTGTGCCCTGGCCGGGCCCCCAGACAAAGCTCACGATCGAGAAGCGGTCAAGTGGATCCGCATAGAGCAGATATTGCCGGTAACGGCTGTTCGTGGTCGTTGCGTGGGCCTCGGGCAGCCAATCATCGTGCCTGATGAGGTCTTCAAGCTTTGGCTTAAGATACGCGAGGATCGCAGCCTCGGCGGTTTCCGTGTCGGTTTCCGCTTGCAGCAGGCGCGCCGTGTCGACGACAAAGGCGCGCAGCCTGGTGATGTCACTCATCCCGTATCTGTCCGGTCCCTGGGCGGCCGGTGGAATGCGACGCGAGCGAAGCCGTCGCAGTCCGCCGGGTCACACGTGAGGGCCGAGCATTGCGATGTAGAAGAGGTCTTCGTTCGACAGCGACACACCTTCGCACCGAGTGCCTGCTCGATGACCGACATGCCGATCAGAAACGGGCATCAGACGGCCGATCCAGTTACCGAACCACGAGACGTAGCGCATGAAGACCTCCACGCAAGCATCGGCATCGCATCGAGATATCACGAGCTGGACATGGCCGAACACAGCCAAATCCGGCCCTGAGCGAGTTTGACAGAATCATGCCCGTTGCAGTGCGTCCTCAGCAAAATCATGTCGTGCTATGCGCAAGCGCGCTGGTCTGTTTCCGCGCTCTCCTCGGCGTGATCTGCGCCGACCGGCTGCAACCGCTCCAGCCAACGGGTCTTGAACGCCAGCCATGACGCTGTGTCCTGGAAGGCGACCTCGGCGAACCATTCGACAGTGAGCGCGCCGCTTGGCCAGCAACGCTCCTGATCATGCCAGCAGACAACAGGCCAGCGCGGGTTGCGGTAGGCGCGGCCTGACGCGTCATGCAGCGACGGCCGGCCGAGATGGTCGATCAGCCAGGTCATCACTTCCGGCAGAAACGTGGCTGCGAAGGATACGCCGTGCCGGCCGATCCGTTGTGGCATCCGCATCACGCGCTGGTCGATGACCGCGAACGCCGGCGGCACCGCACCGGAATTGAATTGTCGGATCATCAGCAGCCGGAAGCCGCAGTCGCCCAGTTCGGCGGGCACCGCCTGGATCGCGGTTGGCTGAAGTGGAGCCGTCATGTTCATACCAGCGCTCCCTTCGCCTGTTTGAGCATGTGATCTGATGACAGCAGTGCGCCGTCGCACACGACGAGCGCGCCAAATCCCGTTGCCAGCGCCGCGCAGACCGCAAGCGCTGCTGCCTCCTCGCGCGGATCGCCGCCCCATTTGCAGCAGATCGCCACGTCGCGGTCGCCGACGGTCGCCTGCAGGGCAGGCATCGCCGCCAGCTCGGCGGCCGCATCCTTGAAGCGAAGATCGAAGCCGGCATCCTCGCCATCGAGCGTGCAGGGGAGATAACCTGATGTCTCGAACGGAACGTAGCCCTCGTCGAGGGTCAATGCGAATGGCAGCCGCGCGATCGCCTGCTGCAGCGCTTTCCGCGCTGGAACATCAGCGCGTTTCAGAAATGCAGTCAGCGCCCGCGCCATCTCATCTCTCCATTGCGATCTGCACGCCGCCGATCACGGCGCACAGGCCACCTGGCGCGGAACCGGACATTGGCCGACATCCGACGCACGACATTCGACAAACCGGCCAATACGGCAGGTTGTGTTTCAGTAAATCAAATTCCGTGCCAGTTAGTGGATGCTGCGGCCGTGCTCAGTCGGGTCGTCCGCACCTGCGGCGAATTGCGCAATCGCGCTCGATTGGTGGTGCACCAGACGCCAGGCGCCATCGATATGACGGAAATAATTAGTGGCCGCGAGCGGCGCCCCGTCGACGAGCTCGATGCAGATGACGCGTCCGTGATCGCCGTCGACGATCGCATAGGGCTCGGCACAGACGATCTGCGGTCGCCCCGGATTGTTGAGGATCTCGCGCCAGCTGCCGATCACCGACATGCGGCCGACGATGGCCGGCCAGCCCGGGTGGATGCAGGAGATGGTCTCCTGATCGGCCCAGAGCGCGGCAAGCGCGGCAAAATCGCCAGCTGCGAAAGCCGTGTAGAAGGCCGCATTGGCGGCAATGATGTCGCTGACCTCACTCATCGTCATGGCGTGAGCCAAGCTGATGCGGAAATCAAGCGGCAATTGGACCGGCGATGCGCGGCGCGCTTTGCGCGAATCTTGCAGGACCTTGTCGCAACGCATCATGGCGAGGTCTGAGCATGCTCGAAACGGCCATTGTCGGGGGTGGATTGTGCGGATTGGCACTCGCGCGCAGCCTGCAGCAGAGGGGAATGACGTTTGCGTTGTTCGAAGCCCGACACAGGCTCGGCGGACGCATCCTGTCGGTCACGGCCAGCTCGGGGCTGGCGCTCGACCTCGGCCCAACCTGGTTCTGGCCGGACACACAGCCGCTGCTCACGAGCCTGATCACCGAACTGGGGCTCGCTTATTTCCCCCAGCATGACGATGGCACGGTGCTGCATCTGACCGAGGCCGATAAGGCGGCCGAGCAGATCAGCGGTCCGCCGATCCACCAAGGCGCACAGCGCTTGCCGGGCGGCATGGCGAGCCTGGTCGCGGCGCTGGCGGACGAACTGCCGAACGAGCGCGTGCATCTCGGCTATCAGCTGACGCGCATCATGGACTGCGTGACGCATGTCCGGCTCGTCTTTGCGACCGCAACCGAGTCAGTGGTCGTCGATGCAAAGCGGGTCGTGCTGGCGGTGCCGCCGCGATTGCTGGTCGATCACGTCGGATTTTCGCCCGCGCTCGACGATGCGACGTCGGAAGCGATGCACAATGCCGCCACCTGGATGGCCGCGCAGGCCAAGGTCGCGATCGCCTATGATCGCGCGCATTGGCGCGACAAGGGCCAATCCGGCAACGCGTTCGTCAGCCATGAGCAGGCCGTGGTCGGCGAGATCTTCGATGCTTGCGACGGCGACGGTGCCAAGGCCGCGCTCGGTGGCTTCCTGGCGTTTCCGCCGCAGCTGCGCGAGGCCTTCGCCGTTGGGCTGCCGATGCTGATGGCGAGCCAGATGGTGCAGCTGTTCGGTTCGGCGCTCGACGGCGGCGAGCAGCACTACCAGGACTGGGCGAGCGAGCGCTTCACCTGCAGCGCCGCGGATCGCGCCGAGCCGCGCAGCGAGCATATCGAGATCGCCAATCCGATGCTGCGCCGGGCATTGTGGGACGGCCGGCTCCATCTCGGCGCCGCCGAGACCGCCAGCCATGCCGCCGGCTATCTTGAAGGCGCGGTGAACGCCGCACGGCGCATCGAACGTGCACTGGCGCGGACCAGCGGAACGGGCGAGGGCAGCACGAGGCGCGGCCAGATCGCCGTCGATGCCAAGCTGTCCGGTAATGACGCCAGCCTCGCCTGGTTCGCCTCCTGGGTCGCCGCGCAGCGCGATGCGGCTTTCGACGATTATCGCGCCCGGCTCAATCGCAGCCTGGCCACGCAGCAGCGCGAGCAGCTGACGCAGCTTGCTATTCTCGGCGCGATGGAAGCCGTGTTCGCAGCGGCATTGCAGGTGATCGAGGCGCTGACCTTCGACATGCGCGGCGTTGCGGTCGAGCGTGGCCGTTCCGCGCTGACACCGGAGGTGCAGAAGCCGTTCCGCGACATCATGCAGTCGCTGCTGGACGATGCGGTCGCCTTCAACCGAACCTCCTGTGCGCTGTCGAACTTCCCGCACGAGCACAAGCCGTCGAAAGATTATGTGCAGACGATCCTGCGCGACATTGCCGCAGCCTGGCAGGAGTTCTCGCTGGCGGCCAATCGCGTGCTGCTCGCGAAGGCGGAGGCCGCGGCGCGACAGCCGAGCGGCGTGTCATCATGAACTCAGGCAGACCGAAGGCGCGTCGCGTATGAAGTTGCAGATCGAGCGGCCCCATATCGAGGCCATGAGCGCGGCGTTTCCGCATTTGACATCGCTGAAGGAGCAGCTCCGGTTCGGCGAGAAGGTCGAGGTCGACTTCGCGCAGCTTGCGCCGGCCGAGCTCGATGTCCTGCGTAGCCTGTATCAGAAGGCCGGCCCGGAATTCCACGCCCGCGCCGCGCACATTGCGACCCTGCAGCGCGCCTTTGCTGATACCAGCACGCGCTTCGCGGAGAACGAGCTCGAGGCCGTGCTGCCGGCGATTGCCCGTTACCTGATCGCGAACGCGATCCGCGGCTGGATGTTCACCGCCAATGTTGCGAGCCGGCCGTTGCCTTATGTGGTGACCCGGCTCGACTATACGGCGCCCTCGAACGACGAGGCCGGCCGCGTCTTCATCGAGCTGAAGGCTAACGCCAAGGGTGCGATCACGACCGCGACGTCGCGAATTTCCGCCGGCGACATCGTCGGCAGGACGGTGGCGGAGATCTTCGCCGCCAAGGGCTTTCTCAAGGAAACGCCTGAGCTGATCGCAGCCTATGACGAGACCGCCGAGCGCTATTTCGCCTGGCGCGGCCGTTATGGCGCGCAGTTCTCCGGTCGCGGCACCGGCTTCTTCGCCGACGATCCGAACTCGTCGCACCGCGACATGGATTGGTCGCGCAAGGATGTGATCGTGCTGTCGTCCGGCGGCGGCTGCGCGCGGCTGGTCAACGACGAAGGCATCCTGACCGAGCGGGCGCTGACATTGGAGGTCACCGGCGACATTCTCGGGCAATATCTGCGCAAGGCGGCCAAGAGCAATCTCTACGACGCCGAGGAGGAGGTCGAGCAATCCAGGGCCGCCATTCCAAAGGGGCTGTTCAGCCGCATTCCGGTGCATCCCTACATGCTGATGTTCCATCTCGAGCTGCACCATTACCTCTGGGTGCATGCCGACGACATGGAGCCCTATGCCTATCAGCCGGATCTCAAGCAGAAGCTGGTGCTGCCGGAAGAGCAGACCGACCTGATCGACATCCTCACCGCCGAGATGGATCTGCTGATGGATGATATTGTTGCCGGCAAGTCCGGCGGCACCACAGTGCTGTGCGCCGGCCCGCCCGGGGTCGGCAAGACGCTGACTGCCGAAGTCTACGCCGAGATCATCGGCCGGCCGCTGTACCGGGTGCATTCCGGCCAGCTCGGGCTGAACGTTGCGGCGATGGAGAACGCGCTGAAGGAGGCGCTGACGCGCGCGCAGCGCTGGGGCGCCGTCATGCTGATCGACGAGGCCGACGTCTACATCAAGCGCCGTGAGGACGACATGACTATGAATGCCGTGGTCGGCGTGTTCCTGCGCGTGCTCGAATATTTCAACGGGCTGCTGTTCCTGACCACCAACCGGATCGACGATATCGACGAGGCGATCGTCTCGCGCTGTATTGCGCTGATCAAGTTCAGTTCGCCGGATGCCGAAGCGCGCCGTCGCATCTGGCGGGTGATGAGCGAGCAGTTCGGGCTCAAGGTCGACGTGGAGCTGATTGACCTCCTGGTCGAGACGTTTCCGGCCGCTTCCGGCCGCGACATAAAGGGCCTGGCGAAACTGGTCGCCAAATACTGCCACCACAAGGGCGTGCGACCGGACATCGAGGTATTCCGGCGCTGCGCGATCTTCCGCGGCATCGATCTCGGCGATCATGCGCCGCTTGCAGCGGAAGCGGCGGAGTGAGCGCGCCTGTCTACACGAATTGGCCGAGGGCCGCCGGATTGTAGCCTTCCTCGCGCAACACCCGCTGCACCACGGGTCGCGCCAGCATCCGTTTGTAGTGCGCCGCGAGGTTGGCGGGCAGGGCAATGCCGACCTTGTCGGCCCAGAATTCGACATAGAACAGGATCGGGTCAGCGACGGTGAAGTCGCCGCCCAGATAGGGGCGCTCATCAAGCATCTTGTTCAAGACCGCAAAGCCCTTCACCACGATGTTGCGGCCGAGCGCACGCACGGAGTCCTGATCGGCTTCATTGCGGCTGAAGGTGGGGGTAGCGAAGATGCGTGCGAAGCCATGGCCGTGCACGGTGCCGGCGATGTAGGTCATGGCCTCGATCAGCCGGGTTTCGGTCTCGACATCGTGAGGCCACAGCCTGCCGCGTCGTCGCGTCCGCCCGAGCCAATAGGCGATGGCCGGCACCTCGGTGAGCACGCTGCCATCGTCGCGCACCAAGGCCGGTATGGTCGCTTTTGGATTGATCGCGACATAGTCCGGCTTGAAATTGTCGCCGGCCGGCAGGTTGACGATGTGAGCCTCGAACACCTCTTCGAGCTCTTCGAGGATGATGTGGATGCCGGTCGAGCACGAGCCGGGCGTCATGTAGAACTTCATCATAGCCGTTCTTGTCCGCTTCCCGACATGCATACGAATTCGCGCCATACGGCATGCTTCATGCAAGGATTGATGCAGTTGTCTCTGTCGTGAAGACTGGAAGAGGGCGAGCCATGACACCCCGCGAGCCGGAGGTCTTCGTTATTTGTTCCGCCAGGAGCATCGCGCCGGGCGAGGCCAAGGCCTTCAGCCTGTCGCGGATCGGCGACAATGGCGAGGCGCGGCCGTTTCCGATCGTGATCATTCAGACCGCCGCCGGCGGCTTTGTCGGTTACGTGAATTCCTGCCCACATGAGGGCAAATGGCTCAATATCGGCAGCGGACAGTTCTTCAACGAGGACCGCAGCCTGCTGGCATGCGGCCGTCACGGTGCCGCTTTCGAGATCGAGAGCGGTGCCTGCGTCGACGGTCCTTGCAAGGGAGCAAGCCTCGAGCCGATCGCGCTCGCCGTGGTCGATGGTGATGTCTGTCTCTGCGGCGTCACCCTGGTCGAGGACGACGGAATCCCCGATCCGTTCGAGGATCCCGACGAGACCATGGAGATCATGATTCATCCGGACTAATGGCTGCTATGTCCAGATCTCGCCGCTTGCTCGGCTGTCACCTCGCCCCGCTCGCGGGGAGAGGTCGGATTGCATCGAAGATGCAATCCGGGTAAGGGGGACTCTCCAGGAATTCGGTCTTCCGAGACTCCCCCTCACCCCAACCCTCTCCCCGCGAGCGGGGAGAGGGAGCACACCGCCCGCAATGCGCGAGCCAGAGACTAACTCCCAGATGCGCCCTAGAACCCATCCTCCTTCTTCCCCCATGGATGACTCCCGGGAACGAGCGAGGCCTTGATGCCGGCCTTCTCGACAGCGTCGATGCTCTTGAAATAGGTCGCCTCGTGCACCAGGGTTCCGGTCTTGGTGGTGATGGCGACATAGCGGGCGACCGTGTCGGTCTCGCAGAGATAGCCGCCGCCGGGATCGGCGGTGCTGCGCAGATTGCCGTCCCAATCGACGAAAAAGCCGGTCGGCTCCGACATCGCAATTCTCCTAATCCTGAGCTGGGTTTTCGTTGTCGTCCGAAACGAGACCGTCG
This sequence comes from Bradyrhizobium sp. HKCCYLS1011, assembly GCF_051167795.1. Lineage (NCBI taxonomy): Bacteria > Pseudomonadati > Pseudomonadota > Alphaproteobacteria > Hyphomicrobiales > Nitrobacteraceae > Bradyrhizobium > Bradyrhizobium sp. HKCCYLS1011. Next base: position 819,481 of record NZ_JBNPTT010000004.1, read on the forward strand.
AACGCTGCCGCGACGATGGCGCGGCAGTTCAGGAGCCGCTGATATTCCGCTTTGCTCACAACGACAGTGTCGGTTGCTTCCTCCGCCGCCGAAGTTGCCGCCTGCAGCGCCTCGAACAGCGCCCGTTCGAGCTGATAGATCCGCTCGCTGGCGCGCTCGAGATAGGGCACCGGGTTGGCGCGCACATTGGCCTCGTGCAGCGCGTCGAGGCTCAACAGCTTGCGGAAGCGCCGCTCGGTCTCGCGCAGCTTGAGGCCGAAATCGTGCTCGATGACACTCATGCACTCGCCCCGCTTACGGTCGGTGCGGCTGCGCGCGTCGCACGCCGCAGCAGCGTCAGGCATTCCAGTGAAGCCGCCATGTCGAGCGCGGTGAAGCCGTCCAGCGTCTCGGCGCTGATGTCGGCACCCTTGGCCAACAGAAGCGCCACGACCTCGGCCTTGCCGGAGGACGCGGCATACATCAGCGCGGTGGCCCCATTGTCGTTGCGGTTGTCGATGTCGATGCCGGCTTCGGTGAGCACATCGATAATATCCAGATGGTTGCCGACGCAGGCGAGCCACAGCGCATTATTGCCGTCGGCATTGGTGGCGGCAATCGTAGCGCCGGCCGCCAGCAGCTCGCGCAGCACCGCCACGTTCCCGAGATGCGCCGCCTTCATCAGCGGCGTGGTGCGATTGGCAACCGTGGCATTGACATCATCTTGCGGAAATCCTTGCGCGTCGAGCCAGCGCGCCAGTGTCTCACTCACGGTCGCCGGTGTGCTGGCAGGGGTATGCAGCCGCCAGGCCTCATAGCCGCCATCGAGGCTGTACACCTCGGCGAAGCCGAAGTCGGAGAAGGTCTGAGCGTATTCCTGGCTGGCGTTGCCGTGATAGCAATAGATCAGGATCGGCGTGTGTCTGTTCGTTGCGGTGATCAGCTGCGATAGGTTGCGCTGCGTGAGATGCTGCGCGCCGGTGATATGGGCTTGCGCAAACGAAGCCGCATCACGGACGTCGAAGCGCAGCACGTCGTCGCGCTGCAAGAGCTCCGACGCGAAGCCGACGTCGATGCGCTGGAAGGGAATGCGCGGTCTCATGGCAAAGCTCCCGCTTCGTTGCGCGTGCGGCCGGGATAGGCCGCGAGCGTGGTGATGCGATCGTCGATCAGCGCGCGGCCGACGGTGAAGTGATAGATGGTCTGAAACCTCTGCGTCGTGATGCCGAGCATCTCGTGCACGGACTCGTCGAAGAAGCAGCCGATGCCGGTGCCGCGCAGGCCGGCCGCTTCGGCTTCGAGGTACAGCGCCTGGCCAAGCAGTCCGGCTTCCCAGTGCAGCTGCCGGTAACGCCAGGGATTGATACTGACGGCTTCTTCGAACTCGGCGAGCATCGCGACTGCAAAGCAGCTGTCGCCGGCGATCGCCTGATGGCAGCTCGCGGTTCTGATCACGCCGCGGCTGTCGGTCGGCAGCAGCCGATACAGCGGCAGATGCGCAGGCGCGCCGTCGACGCGTTGCCAGTCGAAGTCTGCGCGCAGCGCGCGCCGCAGCGCCTGCTCGGCCCTGGCATGTCTCGGCAGCGCATAGACGCCGGGCGCGAAACCCTCGACCCGGTGCACGAACAGCACCGGATGCAGCCGGGGAGCAAACGTCCAAACGTCCCATGGCAGGATCTTGCGCGGCAGCAACGGATCGAGCAGACGATAGAACTGATCGCCACACATCGTGAATTTGGCGTCGAAACGCTGCGCGCTGCGCCGGCCCAGGATGATCTCGGCGGCGCGCACCTCCGATGCGATCGGCAACGGCGGACAACACATCGGCGCTTCCGCAACGTCGCGACCTTGGCCGGTCGTGGCTGCACTGACCTCGGCAATCACCGGCCAGCGATAGAGCGGATGCCGATCGAGCCGGTTGGCCTGCCCGGTCCAATGATCTGCCGCCGTGTAAGGACAGGGCGGCGTGACCGCGTGCCCGGCGCCGCGCGGCTCGATTGCGAGCAGCAAGTCGGCATCCTCCGCTTCCGCGCCGGCAAAATCGGCTGCGCGATCTAGACCCATAGCGGCCGCCAGCGTCGCGCTATCAATGTCCTCGATCACCCGCGCGCGCCAGCCCAGCGCGGCCGCGGCATAGGCGATAGCGCCGAGCGCGTGGCCGATATCGAGCTGGCAATAGCGGAAGGCGCGCTCGCCATATTTCCAGGCCTCGCGCCAATGGATCGACGAGAGGCCGAGCCAGAGACGCGACGGTCGCTGCGGCGATGTTGCCGGCCGGCAGCGCTGCTCCAGGACGTGATCGCGGCTGACATAATGATGGAGGCCGTCGTCGAGACCGGGGATGCCCGCCGTAATCAAGTAAGCTTCGGTCGGATGCAGATTGCCGCTGGAAGGATTGCAGCGCAGCGCCCAGCGGTCGGGACCCAGTTCCTTCCAGGCGGCCAGGCCGAACGAGAGTTCGAGCAGCAAGGCGATGGTGTCGATCGTGAGCGCCGCCGGCGGAGTCGTCGCTCCATAGAGTTGCGCGAACGTCGCCGCGAGCCGATCTGACGTCAGCGCCAGCGCCGTCCGCGGGCTGCCGACGAACTCGCGGAACGGATTGGGTTGCGCGTCCCAGTCCAGCGTCTCCGGGCCCGCAGCATAGCGCCTGAGGCTATGCTTGGTACGGGCATGATAGCTCAACGCGATCTCGGCATCCGTCGCGGGCTGTGGCGCAAAGGAAGTCGGCACGCAATAAATCCTCTCCCAAAGCGTGCGCGCAGTGCGCCCGCTCGCGGTTCGCGGCCGCGGTCCGGCCGCCCACGACGTAGCAAGTTCTATTCCCGATGCCGTGGGGACCATCTGTGGGACGGATGCAAGAATCTGTCTGCGGGAGGAGGTCAGCTTTGTCGGATTTCGGACAGGGCTGGCCGCGCTGTCCGAATCAGGACAGCGCGCCCCTCATTGCTTCATCACAGGCTCGGATCGATCGTGCGAGGTGAGGGCTTCCACTTTGGCCTTGATCGAGAGCCAGGTCCGGTGTGCATCGAGCTTGTGGCCGATCTTGAAGCTCAGTGCCATCTGGCCGGCAAAGGCCGCGCCGTCAGCACCATATTGTTCGGCGATGATCCATGCGGTCTGCCAATGGTCGGACTCGGTCGCCATAGGTCGCGGCTCCGCCGTCGCTGTCACAAATCCAACACCAGCGTGTCGCCCTTCGCACGCGAGACGCAGGGCAGGAAATAGCCCTGCGCGCGCTGGTCGGGAGAGAGGCGCTTGTCGCGATGCTCGACCTCGCCTTCGACCACCCTGGTCTTGCAGGTGCCGCACATCCCTTGCTCGCACGAGGTCGGGATCTTGACGCCGTTCTCTTCGAGGTGCGCAGTGACGCTCTTGTCGCCGGGAATCTTGAAGGTCGCGCCGGTCGAGGCGATCTTGACCTCGAACACCTTGTCGAGCAGCGCCGCAGCCGCCTTGGCGGTGAAGCGCTCGACATGGATGCGCTCCTCGGCAAAGCCCTTCTGCTTTGCGAGCGCGATGATCGGGTCCTGCCACCAGTCGACGCCGCAGATGAAGAGCTGGGTGTCCTCAGGGCGGTCGGCGAGCACGGTGGCAGGCTTCAGCAGCTGATTGTCCTCGCTCGATTCCTTGTAAAATATGGTGTTTTCCGCGAAGGCGGAGGCCTCTATGGTGGCACGGAAGGAATCCGGTGACATCAGCGCGAACACGTAGTGCAGCTCGAACGGAATGTTCTTCGCCTTCAATGTGTCGGCAATGCTGAGCATCGGCGTCACGCCGATGCCGCGCGCCAAGAGCAGCGCGCGCGTCGTGGTCTTCGGAATCTTGAAGCGATTGCGCGGACGGCTGACCTGCAGCCGGTCACCTTCATTGATGTCGATATGCAGCGCCTTCGAGCCGCCGCGGCTGTTGGCGTCCTTCCAGACTCCGATGCAGTAGCGGTTGCGCTCGGATGCACTGTTGAGCAGCGAATATTGCCGCACCAGCCCATTCGGCAATGTCAGGTCGATATGGCTGCCCGGCGTAAAGCCGGGCAGCGGTTGATCGTCCGCTGGGACGAGTTCGAACGAGGCCATGTTGTAGGCCTCGATGGCCTTTCTGGCCACGACCACCGTGTGCAGGGCGTCCGTCATTGCTCCACTCCATCATGCCAGCCGGCTGAGGGAGGCGATGCAAGGAGGGGGCCAAAGGCGGTTTGGCCCCGAAGAGCAACGGCAATGTGTCGCGACCTCGACGCATGCGACCTGTTTGCGTAGAAGGCGGTCGTCACTCCTCGTCAATGGTGCTTTCCATGGAAACGTCCGCAAGCTCCCATCCGCAGCCGACAACCGCACTCACGATACGGCCGATGGAGGAGCGCGACGTGCCCGAGCTGCTTCGGCTCATGCACGGCATCGTCAGCTTCGAACGTGGTCAGGATTTCAATCTCACCGAGGCGGAGCTGGTGCGCCGCGGCTTCGGGGAGCGGCCCGAGTTCGGCGCTTACGTTGCGGATGCCGGCGGCAATGCCCTCGCGGGCATGGCGGTTCACTACGAAATTCCGTTCATGCATACGTTGCGGCCGCTTCTGATGATGAAGTGGCTCTATGTCGATCCGCAGTGGCGAGGTCGTCGCGTCGGCCAAGAATTGGTACGGCAGATGGCCCGGCACGCGCGTGCCACCGGCCATGAGCGCTTCTACTGGTTCGTCCTCAACGACAATGCGGCGGCGCAGTCATTCTATCGCGGTGTTGGTGCGATGGAGGACCCGGAATGGCGGCGGTGGATCATGCCCGCGGAGTCCGTGTGCCGGCTCACGGAAGAGATGGAATGACGGGATAGACCGATCGAGCCAGAGCGAGCGCCCGTTCGTCTCGACGAAGTCAGCCGGAACGGGACGCTACTCTGCGCGCGCCAAGATCTCGTCCCATGCCTCCGGTGTGACCGCATAGGGGCCGACAGCTCCGGCGTGAAATCTGCGCCAGAGCGACGGTCGGACCAGGCAGGCGACGAGCGCGGCGAGCACGGGCACCGCCGCGATGGGATCACCGGCGACTGGTGTCAGTTCCTCAATCGTGCCGGCATATTCGGCGCGTGCAAAAATAGCATTGAAGGCTTCATGAAGGACGACGCGACGCGCACCGGATTGCTCGGCAGCTCCGAGAATGGCAAGCAGCGTCTGGCGCGTGCGCACCGTCGGACGACCCACCGGCCTCTGCGCGGGCCTTGCGCCGCCGACCAGGTCCAGCATCGCGGCGACGAGATCGACGCCCGCGGCATAAGCGTTTCCGGGTTCGACGAGTCGAGGATTGACGTCGATGATCACGGGGCCGCTGGCTGCAACGATCAGGTCCATCGAAAGACCGCCATGCCACCCGAGCGCCGCAACCAGCCGCACGAGCATGTCGGCGAGATCAGGCAAGGCAATGCTCTGCTTCAGCGAGGCTCCGCCGCCGACACCTTCCCGCAAACGCAGGCAGGCATGATGTGCGATCAGGCGGCCCTGATCTGCAACCGCCTGGACCATGACGAGCGGGCCGGATGCCTGGCTCTGGACTAACAAGCCGGATTGCCCAAGACCGGATTGCCCAAGGCCGGATTGAAGGCCCAACGCGCGCGCTGCCGCCTCGAGCTCGCGAGCGTTGCTGGCGCGCCGGACTCCGGAGCTCGCCGTGCTCACGGGGCGTTTGACGAAAACCGGATACGTCGTGATCTTATCGAGCTCGTCCGGACTGGCGATCACGAATGTCTGCGGCTGTGGCGCGCCGATGGCTGTCAGGGTGCGAAACGCGGAGATCTTGTCCTGCACCTGCGCCAGGCTCTTGAACGGCGGCACGATCGTGCTCACCCGAAGCTGCTTCCGGTGCGCTGAGAGCACAGTCACCTGCTCTTGGGTCGGAAACAGCAGGTCGGCCTTGCGCTCACCTGCGATCCGCTCGGCGGCGGCGAGCCAGCCGAACGGATCAAGGCCAAAACGGGGGACGTGGTGCACCGCCCTGACATGCCGCGTGAAGCGCGTCAGGCAGAGTTTCGAGGACGAGAGAAGCTCGACCTCGTGCCCGAGCGCGCCGAGGCGTCCTGCGACCTGGCGGGAGGTGAGGCCGGATCCTTCGGACAGCAAGATGCGCATGACAAAGCCCAACCCCGGCAAGCGCCTCAAGCGGTCGCGTGGGTAGCTGGCCTACGCTTGTCGCCCCCGTTCGGCAAGCTCAAGTCGATATTGAAAGAGGCGCCCGCGAGGGCGCCTCCATCGCTGATGTGATTGTAAGGAGTGTTCAGAAGCTGTCGGTCAGCGCCATGCCGGGATCGCTGAACGAAGGGCGACCGCTCTCGACGTGTCCGGCGACGCGCCGCAAGAAGCTGTCATCGGAGTCGCTGGTGATGACGAAGTCATACCAGAGGCCGGTCTTGCGCAGCTGCCAGTAGAGCTCCTTGCCGTGGCCGGAGCCGGACACTTTGACATCCCACGACGTGGCCGGTCCGCCATGGCTGGGTCCCGGGAAGAAGGCCGGTGCATCGAAGCCGAAGCCGACAGCGTCGAAATCGGGAGCCGAGCGGAAGCCCGGTATCGCGCCGAAGCCCACCGGATGGAAGCCCGGCAGCGGACCAAAGCCCGGACACATCGGCTGCAGCGCAGCCGAGACGGAGGCGGTGACGGCCTGCAGCGGCCCATAGATCTTGTTGGACTTCACGGTGAAGTTCACGTGGCCGTTGCCGTCGTTGCGCAGCTGCATGTGCAGCCCACCCTCGAAGACATTGTAGCCGACGAAGATCTCGGGGTTCGGCGCATTATGCAGCTTGATCTTGCTGAGGTCGCCCTTGAACTGACGGTGGAAGCCGTTCGGGCCGAGCACCCACAGATCATACAGGCCGTCGGTGCCGGCGGTCCATTCGTCGTCCAGCATCCGGCCTGCCTCGACGGTGTAGCGTCGCGGAATGAGGTCGAGGTGCAGTCTGTCATAGACGTGGAAGACGGCGCCCGCAAAGCCGGTGTTGGCGAACAGGAGCCTGACCTTGCCGCTGCCGGCATCGGCCTGCGCGGTGGCGTGCAGGATGTAGGGCAGCGGACGCGCGTAGCGCACCCCGGTCTCCTGGAACAGCGGCTGCGGCGTCGCCGGCGCAACCGGCGCAGGCAGCGTCTTCTGATGCGCATCCGATGCCTGCCAGTTGCTCTGGTCGGGCAATTCCGGGAAGCGCGGATCGTTGGGGCTGGCGAAGTCGAAGGCCGAGGTGAGATCGCCCGAGATGGCGCGATGCCATGGGCTGATGGCGTCGACCTTGATGCCGAAACGCTTCTCGAGGAAGCGGCCGACAGAGGTGTGGTCGAACACCTGCGAGTTGACCCAGCCACCCTTGCTCCACGGCGACACCACATACATCGGCACGCGGGCAGAGAGACCCCATGGGCGGATGTTGCCGCTGATCGTATCCGCAGCGGTCAGCACGTTGCCGACCGTGTTGGAGAAATACTCACCTGCGAGCGACATGGTCGCCTTGCCCATCAGGTTGCCGTTGATGTCATAGGACGGCACTGCCGGCGCCGGCAGGTGATCGAAGAAGCCGTCATTCTCGTCGAAGGTCAGGAAGAAGACGGTCTGGCTCCAGAGCTCGGGGTTGGCGGTCAGCGCTTCCAGCACCTGGTCGGTGAAGTTGCCGGCGCGGGTCGGACTGCCGCCGCCGGGATGCTCGGAGTTCGCCTGCGTCGGCAGGATCCACGACACCTGCGGCAACGTGCCGGCCATCACGTCGGCCTTCAGGCGGTCGAGGTAGTCCGGGCCGCCGGTCAGGCCGTGCACGTAGTTGGGATCGCCCGGCTGCGCATGACGAAAGCTCGAGAACGCCAGACAGCCGTGCATCGCGCCGGTCCAGTTGTCGTTCATGTCCTGATAGATGTGCCAGCTGACGCCGGCCTTGTTCAGGAGGTCGGGAAGCGTGTCCCAGGTGAAGTCGCTGCCGACATATTTGTAGGTCGGCTGCGGCTGCGGCTGACCCGCCACCCACTTCGACGGATTGGGCCAGCAGCGGAGATTGTTGGGTTCGGCATCGTTGGTGGTGCAATTGATGCCTTGCGCGCGCAGCGCCGGATTGAAGTTGGAGCCCGACCAGAACGTGATGCGGTTCGGGTCGGTGCCGGTCGTGATCGAGCAGTGATAGGCGTCGCACAGCGTGAAGGCCTCGGCGAGCGCAAACTGGAACGGGATGTCGTCGCGGCCGAAATAGCCCATCGCATAAGGGGTCTTGTACTTGGGCCAGTAGCCCATCTTGCCCTGGTTCCAGGCAGCCTGGCTGTCGCCATAGGAGTGCGGCGTGCCGTAGCCGACCAGCGCGTTGCTGGTTGCGGAATCGCGGTGATAGGGCGGGATCTCACGGGTGCCGTCGGACTGGAACCACACCGGCTTGCCGCTTTCGAGCGGAATCGGGAAGCGATCGCCGAAGCCGCGCACGCCACGGAGGGTGCCGAAATAATGGTCGAACCCGCGGTTCTCCTGCATCAAGATCACGACGTGCTTGACGTCCATGATGGTGCCGGTCCGGCGCCGCGCCGGAATGGCGAGCGCCTGGCGGATGCTGGCAAAGGCGGCGGTCGCCGTGGCGCCCGCCAGAAAATCACGACGTGTAGTCATCCTGTATCGCCTTCCTGGGTTCGAAACAGTCTTCAAAAAACGGATCGTGGTGCGCAGCGCTGCGTGGGAAGGCCGCGCGGGTCAGCAGGACGGGGCGTAGCAACGCGAATTGACGATGGTGTGAATATTTTATCTACGTGATAATTTATTCTGAGTTTTTCTCAGTATAACGTTGGGACCAGGCAGGATGGGGTGATCGCGTCGGCGGGCAACCCGCCAGTGACATTGCGGGACGGCGGAGCAGGCCAGGGGCGAGTGCATGCGGGAGCGGAGTGCAGGGTGGCGTGAGTGGGCCGGACACGTCCGGCAATCACGCGGCGATTGACATCACAACCGGGGCTGCACTTTGCTCCAGCCGATCCACCAGACGGATTCTCACGTAGTTCGCGAGGGCGCGGGTGACAGTTTCGACCTTGAATGCAGGACCGGCCGTCAACGGCATCCTATCCCGCGTGCGTGAATTGCAGACGGATCTTCCTCCGAAAGCCAGGCAGATCGCCGAGCTGATCCTCGCGCAACCTGAGTCCTTCATTCACATGTCAATCACCGAGGTGGCCGAGACATGTGGAGTCAGCGAGGGCACCATCGTCTCGTTTTGCCGACGGGTCGGCGTGCGCGGGTTTCAGGAGCTGAAGATTCTTCTGGCGCGGGATCTGATCGAGCCGGTTCGCCTGATCCAGGAGGATCTGCATCGGGGCGACGATCCGACCACCGTCACCGATCACATCTTCGCGGCGCACGCCGCATCACTGCACGAGACGCGCCGCCTGCTCTCGATGGAATCGTTGGCGAAGGCGGCAGGCCTCCTAAGGCAAGCTCGGAGAATTGAGATCTACGGCATCGGAAGCTCAGCGCCGATCGCGCAGGATCTGTCCTATCGCCTGCTGCAGCTCGGGCTTGCTGCGAACGCTGTCGTCGATTCCCATGTCCAGGCCGTCAGCGCGGGCATGACCGGTCGTGATGTCACGACCGTGACGGTGTCTCACTCGGGCAGCACGGTCGAGACGGTGCTGGCGACGCGGTTGGCGCGGGAAGCCGGCGCCCGGACCATCGGCATCACACGGCTCGGCAAGTCGCCTCTCGCGGCTCATTGCGATGTTCTGCTCTATACCGTCGCCAATGAGACCCGCTACCGTCCCGAGGCCATGAGCAGCCGCGTCGCTCAGCTCGCCATCATCGATACACTGGTCAGCTGCTGCGCATTGACCGATACCGAGCGCTCGGTCGACCGGCTGCAACACGCCGCGCGCATCCTGTCCGAGAAGCGGTTTTGAATCGGCCGGTGACTTACCACAGCGCGGCGCCGGCTGTGTTCCGGCAGCCTGCACGCCGCAATGAGTCGATCACTGGGCCCCGTGGATGAAGGCTTCCATCTCCTCCGGCGTGAGCTTGCCGTCCTTATTGGTGTCCATCGCTTTGAAGATCCGCTCGTGAGCTGCCTGGAACTCCTGCAGCGAGATAGTCCCATCGCTGTCGGTATCGATCAGGGCAAACATCATGCGCATCAAAGGTCGTCCCATCGCGCCGCGACCCATCATGCCGCCCCCCATCATATGTCCCATCATGCTGCCGCCCATCATGCTTCCGGGCCCCATCATGCCGCCATACTGTCCCATGGGACGCGACTGCGTCTGTTGCTGATCGGTCTGGGGTGTGGTCTGGGTTTGTGCCAAGGCACCCGCAGCGCCGCATGCCAGTATGAGGGCAGATGTCGTCAGTCCCAGGATGTGCCTGTGCATTGAAGCCTCCTTCAAAGGGTCATCACCGGCCGATAATTCCGCCCCAGCAATATTGATCCTATCACTTCGCGAAGTCGCTGAGCCCATTCTGATTCCGAGCTTTCGCTCACACTTTCGCGCGAAGACGACGGCCAAGATCGAAATTCGTGGGCATCATGACCAAGTCGCGGACCGTCATGCCGCGCGCCGTCAGCATGAACATCACGTTGAGGGGCTCCTCACCACCGTCTTGGAACAGTGACCGTTATACGACAGGAACAGATCGAGCTTGTGCGTATCCGGGCACTTGGTCAGGCGGATTGCAGTCCGTAGGATAGGTTGAGCGTCAAGCGAAACCCATCGCCAACGGCTTGTCCGTATCGAGGATGGGTTTCGCCTCCGGCTCAACCCATTCTACGCATTCACCCGAGGACGGTCCGGTCGCGTCGGTTTGATTTCCACGCGACGGTTGTGGTTTTTGCACGGCTACATCGGATAGGGTGGTCCGCGACATCGGCCGGGGAGTGGGGGACTGCATGATTGGCGTCACGCGTGTTGGGACGCGTCCGTTCGTGACCTGGGCGGCGGTCGTCGTGCTGGCCTTCGTATTCGCAGCCGGGAGCCGCGCAGAGGCCGCGTTCGATTACGCCCGCTACAAGGAGGCCAGCCTCGACGATCTCATGGCGTTGCCGCGGCCGGCCAAGGGCGTCGACATCAGCAACGACGCGCCGCTCAAGCTCGAGGTGACGCTTGCAGACGCCGGGGGCGCCTGTCCAACAGAGTTGCTGAAGCGATCGATGGCGATGTCCGGCTTCACGAAGGAGCAGGTCGACGGGCTCGGGGTCTCCCATTGCATCACGGTGCGCTCGGCCAAGGGGCGGGACCTCAAGGTCTTCGTCCAGGACATCCTCTACGGCTTCCTGCCGCGCGAGGTGCCGGTCGGCGGCAAGCTGACGCTCTACGCCGTCCACGTGTTCACCTCGACCGACGGTCCGGGACTTCTGGTGAACGAATTTCAGACCGTGCAGCCTGCGGAGCCGGCAAAGCCGCAATCCGAGGCCAAAATGGCGTCATGCGGCTGCTGGACGTTGGGCGATCATCCCGGCATCGACATGACGGCAGACAAGGAGGGCATGCCGGTCGCCGCGATGGAGGACGGCGTGGTCGTCAAGGTCGAGGCAGCGGAGCAGGCGCCGGGGGACCTTCCCATCATCGGCGGCTGCGGCCGCTATGTCGTGCTCAAGCACGTCTATCCGAACGATGCCGTCGTCTTTACCCGCTACGTCCATCTCGGCCGTCTTGTCGATTCGAAGGGTAAGGTGCCTGCCGTCGGCGCTCGCGTAAAGAACGGCGAGATGATCGGCGAGGTCGGTCCCAGCAAGACCCTGCATTTCGAATTGCGTCCGGTCGCGCAAGGCAACGCCACGTCCGATCCGGCCTGGGCCGAGCGCTATGGGGGGATCGCCGACATGGAATGGTCGCACTACCAGCCGGTGGATCCGCAGAAGTTCGATCCCGACGCGTTCGGCGGTTCGGGCAAGAGCGGGAAATAGGACTGTGACATGTCAGTAAACCGGAGTCGCGCAAGCACGGCGCTGTCGCTGGTCATCGTCGCCATGCTGTCGACATCCCCGGCTGCCGTTGCGCAATCCGCTGCAGCTCCGGCGCAAGGCTTGCCGGCGGACCTGAAGGACTTGCGCGGCGAATGGCACCGGGCCGGAGCCGGGTTCGGCTGCAAGGTCGTTCCTCCGCGACAGCTGTCCCAGGAGCAGCTGATCGCGGTGATGGCGCGCGCCTGCCTGCGCCTTGGACCGCTCGTGATCGGCGATGCTGCTGATAGTGCCAGGTCGGTGCTCGGGCCGCCGCACCGGATCTTGAAACAGCCGCAGGACCAGGTCGCCTGGATCTACTTCATCGGCCAGCGCGAGCACTATCCGTACTTCGTCGTCACCATCGCCGCCGACAAGATCGTGGCGCTGCAGGTCACCGGCGGGACCGCCGCGCCCGGCTATGATTTCAGCCATGTCGCGCTCGGGGCCGCCACCGATGATCTCGTGGGCGTGTTCGGCCAGCCCAGCCATTTCGAGCCGAGCGAACTGAAGGACACCGAGCTCTGGACCTATCCTCCGCACCCCTTCTCCTTCGAGCTCAAGGGCGGGCGCGTGATCTCGATCCGGATTCGTCAGCCTTGATCCGGTCTGCATCGACTTTCAAGGAAGCGCCGCGCCAAACGACCAAGCACGTAGGATGGGTTGAGCGGAGCGAAACCCATCGGCTATCAGCGTATGATGACGAAGACGGGTTTCGCCTTCGGCTCAACCCATCCTACGCACCTCTGTCTGTGGCTCGGCTTCGCCAACGCGCGACGACCTGATCAGCGTCCAGCACGCCGAGCTGGGTCGGCGGCCCCTCCAGCACGGTCGCGTTCACCTTTGCGATCTCGGCGTTGAGCGCGGAAATACGACGACGAACGGCCGTTTCGTCCGGAAGCGTCTCGATCGTCGCCAGTTCCTTTTCGATCTTGCGCCGTAGCTCGAGCGCCGGCGGCAGCATCGAGATCTGCTCGCGTTTGATCAGCTGCTTCACCCACCACAGCGGGTCATGCTCCTGGCCGAGATCGGTAAGCGGCTTGCCGGCTCCCGGCAGATTGTCGAAAGCGCCCTGATCCTGGGCGACCCGGATCCGCGCCTCGACCCACGATTCCCAGCTCGCTCCCAGCGGTTTGCGCTCAGTCATGGCGGGCTAGTCCTTATCTTAGGACGCTCCGGTAATTGTATCACATTGTGCTCTCGCGGACCAATGGTTGCGGCCGTAGTGTTCAGGTCGGCGACGCTCAACAAAACGCAGCCGCGCAAAAAAGAAGTTCGCGCGTGTTTCCAAGGCGATCACACATTCCAGGTCTCGGACGGCAATTATTCGATTGCTGTTTTTCAGAAATTGTGCTTATCTCCTGATATCCCGCCTCGTGCAGAGGGACGTACGCGTCGTCACGATACGTTGAGGTGGGCTGCGATGGACGTTGTCGCGTCAGGCGCTTCGCGCAAGACGACTGATGTGGCGTCGGACGGTCAAGTCGTGTGGTCCTGACATCCCGGTGCTGATGTCTGCGCAGTGCGCTTTGGCGCATTGTCGCTACGGGGGCAATCAAGCCGGTCCCCGGGGAGAGCTCGAAGCAGCCGTTAAAACCATTCGCGCGGGGACGGCCGGGATGTCTCGGCCGAACCTGTGGTGACTGCCGCCTGCTTTTCTTTTGCAGGCGGGCCATGGGGGCGGCGAGCTCCCGGCCTTCCTCGCGCTCTCTCGAATTCTTGGAGGGACATGACTGCCGCATCACTCGGGCGTCGAACGCCGCGGGACAAATCTGCTCGTCTCCCTGATTTCGATGATGGCGGCGTTGTCCTCGAAGCTGTCGACCAGGTCTTTGCTGTCGTCCCGGACAAGCGCGTGTAACGCGCGCAGATCCGGGACCCATAACCCCAGGGAGATATTCGAGGCACGATGGTCGATCCGCTTCCCGCAGCCAATCGCCGGGGGTGCCTATGGGTCTCGGGTCAAGCCCGGGACGACACTGAGTATGAGGCGCGCCTCTGGACAGCCTTTGTCAGCATGCGACATGTCAGCTTTGCAGCGGTCGCCGGATACATGTATCCAGCAGCCGACAACGAAAAGGAAACGCCGCCATGACCAAGACCGCCGCCGAGATCGAAGACATCAGGCAGATCCACGAGCTCCTGCAGAACTGGGCGATCTGGCGCGATGCCGGTGACTGGGAGCGCTTTCGCACCGTGTGGCATCCGGACGGGCGCATGATGGCGACCTGGACCCAAGGCACCGGCGATGAGTTCATCGAGATCAGCAAGCAGGCCTGGGCCAAGGGCGTCAACATCCTGCACTTCCTCGGCGGCATCTCGGTCGATCTCGCAGGCCATCGCGCCATCAGCCAGACCAAGATGACGATCTCGCAGCGCGCCGAGGTCGAAGGCGTGCTGTGCGACGTGCTCTGCACCGGGCGCTTCTATGACTTTCTCGAAAAGCGCGGGGACACATGGGGCATCGTGCTGCGCCAGCCGATCTATGAGAAGGACCGTATGGATCCGGTGACGCCGGGCGCCGTGCCGGCGCTGGACCATGCGCTGCTGGAGCAATTTCCGGTCGGCTATCGCCATCTCGCCTATCTGCAGACCCGGATCGGCTACACGGTGAAGCGCGACATGCCGGGGCTGAAAGGGCCGGAGGTCGAGGCGCTCTACGCCCGCGGGGCGGCCTGGCTCAGGGGCGAGGGGCTTTAGGCCGCGACTCTCGGCGCCTTTCTGGTCGGAGGATCAGGGAGGCCTGCAGGCCTATTTGAGGTATTATGATAGGCAAAAAGTAACTCGGTTCATTTTATGTATACATAAACTTCCATCGCCTGCTTGAAATCAAAGGATCTTGCGCGAGAAGTCAGGATTATTGTATACAGTTCGCATCCAATAAAAACGGACGCGAGGAAATTGCCATGGCCGCCGCCTTTCCCATGAATGCCTGGTACGCCGCCGCTTGGGACGCCGAGGTGAAGCAGGCGCTGCTGCCGCGCACGATCTGCGGCAAGCACGTGGTGATGTACCGCAAGGCCGACGGCACGGTGACCGCGCTCGAGGATGCCTGCTGGCACCGCCTGGTCCCGCTGTCGAAGGGGCGGCTCGAAGGCGACACCGTCGTCTGCGGCTATCACGGCCTGAAATTCAATGCGCAGGGCCGCTGCACGTTCATGCCCTCGCAGGAGACCATCAACCCGTCGGCCTGCGTGCGCGCCTATCCCGCGATCGAGCGCCATCGCTTCATCTGGCTGTGGATGGGCGATCCGGCGCTGGCCGATCCCGCTGATATTCCGGACATGCATTGGAATCATGATCCGGCCTGGGCGGGTGACGGCAAGACCATCCATGTCAAATGCGACTATCGCCTCGTGGTCGACAATCTGATGGATCTCACGCACGAGACTTTCGTGCATGGTTCATCGATCGGCAATGAGGCCGTGGCCGAGGCGCCGTTCGATGTCACCCATGGCGAGCGCACCGCAACGGTCACGCGCTGGATGCACGGCATCGAGCCGCCGCCGTTCTGGGCGAAGCAGCTCGGCAAGGAGGGGCTGGTCGATCGCTGGCAGATCATCCGCTTCGAGGCGCCGTGCACGGTGACCATCGATGTCGGCGTGGCCCCGGCGGGGACCGGTGCGCCGGAGGGCGATCGTTCGCAGGGCGTCAACGGCATGGTGCTCAACACGATCACGCCGGAAACCGAGCGCACCTGCCACTATTTCTGGGCCTTCGTGCGCAACTACCAGCTCTCCGAGCAGCGGCTGACGACCGAGATCCGCGAGGGTGTCTCCGGCATCTTCCGCGAGGACGAGCTGATCCTGGAGGCGCAGCAGCGCGCGATGGATGAGAATCCCGGCCGCGTGTTCTACAACCTCAACATCGATGCCGGCGCGATGTGGTCGCGGCGGATCATCGATCGCATGATCGCGCGCGAAACGCCCTTGCGTGAAGCCGCGGAGTGATCGCGATGGCCGAGCGCGAAGCCGATCGCTCCGTGTCGCAGACCGTACGGGCCCAGCTGGCGCTGCGTGACCTGATCCTCTCGGGATCTCTGCGGCCTGGCGAGCGCGTCAGCGAGTTGCAGGCGGTCGAGGCTACCGGTGCCTCACGCACGCCGGTGCGCATGGCGCTGGTGCGGCTCGAGGAGGAGGGGCTGCTGGAGACGATCCCCTCCGGCGGTTTCATGATCAAATCGTTTTCCGAGCGCGACATCCTCGATTCCATTGAGCTGCGCGGCACGCTCGAAGGGCTGGCGGCGCGGCTCGCGGCCGAGCGCGGCGTCTCGGTGCGGGATCTCGAGCCGTTGCGCGAGTGTCTGGCGCAGATCGACGATCTGGTCGCGCAGGATCCGATCTCGATCGAGGCGTTCTCGTCCTATGTCGCGCTCAATGCGCGGTTTCATGCGCTGCTCGCCGAGCTCTCGCGCAGCCCGCCCGTGATCCGCCAGGTCGACCGCGCCTGCGCGCTGCCCTTTGCTTCGCCGAGCGGCTTCGTGATGGCGCAGTCGGCGCTGCCGGAGGCTCATCACATCCTGCTGCTGGCGCAGGATCACCACCGCATCGTGCTCGATGCGATCGAGAACCGCGAGGGCGCGCGGGCCGAAAGCATCATGCGCGAGCATGCCCGCCTTGCCGCGCGCAACCTGCGGGCAGCGCTGAAGACGCGCAGTCATTTCGATCTGGTCCCGGCCTCGGCGCTGATCAAGACGCCGAGCGCGAGCTGACAGGAGACGACCATGCGGTTCGAAGACAATTGGAGTTCCGCCACGCTGGTCGCGATCCGCGACCTCACGCCGGGCATCCGCGAATTCACTGTGCGGCCGGATCATTATGCCTGCGCGCCTTACGCGCTCGGCAGCCATATCAAGGTCGGCGTGCTCATCGATGGTCAGCCGGATGTGCGCTCTTATTCGCTGGTCGGAGAAGCTGATGCGGCGGGCTATCGTATCGCGGTTCGGCGCGCCGAGGACTCGCGTGGCGGCTCGCGCTATCTGTGGTCGCTGCAGCCGGGCGCCCGGCTGCAGGTGACAAGCCCGGCCTCGCTGTTGCAGGTCGACTGGCAGCGCGGGCACTATTGTCTTATCGCTGGCGGCATTGGCATCACGCCGTTGGTCGGCGCCGCGCAGGCGTTGCTGCGCAAGACGCCGAACGTCGCGCTGCATTATGCGGTGCGCTCGCGGGCCGATGCGGCCTATGCCGACGAGCTGAAGGCTACGCTTGGCGAGCGCGTGACCTTCTACGCGGCGGGCGAAGGCGAGCGGCTTAATCTCGCGCAGCTGTTTGCCACGCTGCCGTCCGATGCTGTCGTGTTGTTCTGTGGCCCGATGCGGATGCTGGAGGAGGCGCGTCGCGCCTGGGCCTCATGCGGCCGGGCGACAAGCGATCTCAGCTACGAGACCTTTGGCTCCAGCGGCCGCTTCGCGGCCGAGCCGTTCCGGGTGCGCCTGCGCGAGAGCGGCGAGGAGATCGTGGTGCCGCGCGACCGCTCGATGCTCGACGTCCTGAACGCCGCCGGCCACGAGATCATGTCCGATTGCCGCCGCGGCGAGTGTGGTGTCTGCGCGGTCGACGTGGTCGCGATCGAGGGTGAGATCGATCACCGCGACGTCTTCTTCAGCGAGCATCAGAAGCACGAGAACCGCAAGCTCTGCCCGTGCGTGTCGCGCGCGCATGGCGTGGTGACGATCGATACGCTGGAGCGCGCCGACGCGATCTGAAGGGTTATGGGTCTACGTGACCGAGTTCACCCACAGCACCACGGCCTTGGCCCGCTTGGCCGGATTGCTGAAGCGATGCGGGCGGCGGCTGGCGAAGCGGAAGCTGTCGCCGCTGGTCAGCGTCCAGGTCTCGTCGTCGACGGTCAGAATCATCTCGCCTTCGAGCACCAGCCCGGCCTCTTCGCCGTCATGGGTGTAGAGCTCGTCGCCGGTCGAGCCGCCGGGCTCCATATGCACCAGGAACAGATTGAGCTTGCCGTCGGTGCCGGTCGGATGCAGCAGCTGCTTTGAAATTCCGCTGCGCCACAGCTTAAGCTCGGCGCGCTCGCCCGCGCGTGTCACGATGCCGGATGCGGCATCCGAGCTGGCATTGGCGCCGCCGAACAGCGCGGCGATGCCGACGCCGAGCACGTCGGCCAGCGTTGCCAGCACCCGCAGCGACGGTGATGACAAGCCGCGCTCGACCTGACTGAGGAAGCCGACCGAGAGTGCGCTGCGGCCTGCGACCGTTTCCAGCGACAGGTTGGCGCCGTGCCGGAGCTCGCGCAGCCGCTGCCCGACCGCCACGTCCATCGCCGGCTCGGCCGGCTTCGTCTCGGCCCTGGATTTGGCTCTGGATGCCTGTTTGCCCATTCCTGCGTCGTTATCCGGTTCTTTCAGCCTTTTTCATTTGCATGAAATCCGCTTGCCAAGTCCAGCGCATGATGATCAAATTTTCATATAGATGAAAACGGCCTGGTCCAAGCCGCATGCGCCCCCAAGCGCGCAATCGGTGCGGGAGCTGGGCCCGGAGGAGGTCGTGCCATGCTGGTCAAGCGTTTCGCCCAATTCGTGCTGGGGACGTTGCTTCTCGCGAGCCCTGCAACAAGCGTTCCGGCCGCGGCCGAGCAGGTGCTGAAGGTCGGGAGCACGCCGACCGGTATTCCTTTTACCTTCCTCGACACCAAGACCCAGACCATCCAGGGCCTGATGGTCGATCTGATCACCGAGATTGGCAAGGATGCCGGCTTCTCGGTGCAGATCGAGCCGATGCAGTTCTCGGCGCTGATCGCCGCGCTCAATGCCAACAAGGTCGACATCATCGCGGCCGCGATGTTCATCACTCCCGCCCGCAAGGAGGTGATCGACTTCTCCGATCCGATCTACACCTACGGCGAAGGCCTGGTGGTGCCGAAGAGCGACGCCAAGGACTACGCGAATTATGACGAGTTCAAGGGGCAGGTGGTCGGTGCCCAGGTCGGCACGGCCTTTGTCGATGCGCTGAAGAAGACCGGCCAGTTCAGCGACGTGAAGGCTTACGACACCATCCCCGACATCATGCGCGACGTGAACGCTGGGCGGCTCAAGGCCGGCTTCGCCGACTATCCGATCCTCGCCTACAATCTGAAGCAGGGCGGATTTCCCGAGGTGCGCATCGTCGAGAGCTATAAGCCGACCATCATCGGCTCGGTCGGCATCGGCGTGCGCAAGGCCGATCAGGAGCTGCTCGGCAAGATCAATGCGTCGCTGGCGAAGCTGAAGCAGAACGGTACGGTCGCCAAGATCCTCGATAAATGGGGCCTGAAGGCTCAAGATCTCTGATTTGGCGCTCTCATGGAGAAGTTTGCGCGCGACGCCGTCGAGTTCCTGCCGATCCTGTTGAACGGCGTCGCGCTGACGATCGTCGTCACGCTCGGTTCGCTGGTGGTCTCGACCCTGCTCGGCCTGATCTGGGCGATGATGCGGGTTTCCGGCATCCGCGCGCTGTCATGGGGCAGCGCGGCGCTGATCAACATGATCCGCGGCATTCCGATCATCGTGCTGCTGTTCTATCTCTATTTTGTGATGCCCGATCTCGGTGTATCCCTGACCGCGCTGCAGGCCGCGATCATCGGGCTCGGCGTCGCCTATTCCGCCTATCAGGCGGAGAATTTTCGCGCCGGCATCGAGGCGATCGACAAGGGCCAGATCGAGGCGGCGCAGGCGATCGGCATGAGCTGGTGGCTGACGATGCGGCGCGTGATCCTGCCGCAGGCGGTGCGGATCGTGCTACCGCCCTATGGCAACGTCATGATCATGATGCTGAAGGATTCCTCGCAGGCCTCGACCATCACGGTCGCCGAGCTCGCATTGCAGGGCAAGCTGATTGCGTCCTCGACCTTCAAGAACACCAGCGTGTTCACGCTGGTGGCGCTGATGTATTTGACCATGAGCATCCCGCTGATCCTCCTGGTGCGGCATTTCGAGAAGCGGGGGCCGCACCGATGATCGAGCTTGCGGACGTCCACAAGCGCTTCGGGCGCAACGAGGTGCTGAAGGGCATCACGGCCTCGGTCGAGAAGGGCGAGGTGGTCTGTATCATCGGGCCGTCCGGCTCCGGCAAGTCGACCATTCTCCGCTGCATCAACGGCCTGGAGAGCTATGACAGCGGCGCGATCCATGTCGAAGGCCTCCGCGTCGACCGCGACTCACGCTCGATCGTCGCGATCCGCACCCAGGTCTCGATGGTGTTCCAGCGCTTCAACTTGTTCCCGCATCGGACTGCTCTGGAGAACGTGATCGAAGGTCCGCTGTTCGTGAAGAAGGAGCCGCGCTCTGAGGCGATCGCGCGCGGCCGCGCGCTACTTGCGCGCGTCGGCCTGGCCGACAAGGCCGAAGCCCATCCGCCGCAGCTCTCCGGCGGTCAGCAGCAGCGGGTTGCGATCGCCCGTGCGCTCGCCATGCAGCCGAAGGCGATCCTGTTCGACGAGCCGACCTCGGCGCTCGATCCGGAACTGGTCGGTGAGGTGCTCTCGGTGATGCGCAAGCTCGCCGACGATGGCATGACCATGGTCGTCGTCACCCATGAAATGGGCTTTGCCCGCGAGGTCGCCGACCGCGTGCTGTTCATCGACGGCGGCGTCATCGTCGAGCAGGGGCCGGCGAAGAGCCTGCTCAACCAGCCGCAGCATCCGCGCACGCAGGATTTCCTGCGTCGCGTGCTGCACCCACTCTAAGAGATCGCGCAATGACCGGGCCCGTTCGATTCCCGCTGCCACCGAGTCTCTATGCCGATACGGCGGTGGCATCGGTCGCCACTCCGCCGCTTGAAGCGGACAAACACTTTCCCGTGGCCATCATCGGCGGCGGCTTCACCGGGCTCTCGACCGCGCTGCATCTGGCCGAGCAGGGCGTGCAGGCCATCGTGCTGGAGGCGCAGGAGCCGGGCTGGGGCGCCTCGGGCAACAATGGCGGCCAGATCAATCCCGGCCTGAAACATGACCCCGAGCAGATCGAGGCTGATTTCGGCACAGATCTCGGCCGGCGCATGGTCGCGTTTGCCTATGGCACGACCAACTTCACGCTCGATCTGATCCGCCGCTATCAGATCCCCTGCGAGGCGCGACAGAACGGCACCTTGCGGGCGGCCTACAACGAGGCTGCCGCGAGCGGTATCCGTGCCACCGCCGAGCAATGCATCCGCCGCGGCATGCCGGTCAAGCTCCTGAATCGCGCTGAGTTGCGCGAGAGGACCGGTACCGACCGCTATCTCTGCGCCATCCTGGATAGTCGCGGCGGCGATCTGCATCCTCTCAGCTATGCGCGGGGTCTGGCGCGTGCTGCGATCGCAGCCGGCGCTTCGGTTCACGGCGAGACGCCGGCGCTATCCTTATCGCGGGATGGCAGCCGTTGGCGCATCACCACGCCGCGCGCGAGCGTACATGCGGACAAGGTGCTGCTCGCGACCAACGGCTTTACTGACGATCTCTGGCCCGGCCTGCGCCGCACCATCGTGCCGGTGTTTTCCTCGATCGCCGCGACGGCGCCGCTCTCGGATGAGGTCGCGCGCGCGATCATGCCGACGCGCTCGGTGTTGTACGAAAGCGGCCACATCACGGTCTATTATCGGATCGATCAGCACAATCGCCTGCTGATGGGCGGGCGCGGGCCGATGCGCTGGATCAAGAGCCCGACCGACATCTCATATCTCATTCGCTATGCAGAGCGGCTGTGGCCGCAACTGAAGGGTATCGCCTGGACTCATGGCTGGAACAGCCGGCTTGCGATCACAGCCGACCATTACCCGCATGTGCATGAGCCGGCCGACAATCTCCTGGTCTCGCTGGGGTGCAATGGCCGCGGCGTCGCCTTATCCACTGCGATGGGTGCTCAGCTCGCGCGGCGCCTCATCGACGGAGCCAAAGCCGAGATCGACATGCCGATCTCGGACATCAAGCCGATTCCGCTGCACGCGTTCTGGCCGGTCGCGGTGACCGCCACCGTGCTGACCGGCCGGGTGCGGGACCGACTCGGTGTTTGACCGCGCGCCTGCGATCCCCGTGGCGAGCGGGGCTCAGCCGGTGCTGGCTCGTAACGCTGCGGCCAGCGTCTTGAGCGAGGCCCGGGCCCGCGCGTCGGTCACTTTTGCGTGCATGACGACATCGCGCGCCGGCAGTGGCGGCAAGCCGAACTGTGCGCCGACCTCGATGGTACCGCGCGGCGCCACACGCTGCCCCAGTGCGGCAACCGCTAGTCCGGCAGCGACAGCCGCACCGATGGTGCCGAGGCCGCCTCCGACGAACGCCTCGCGCCAGGGAATTCGGGCCGCCTTCAAGGCACCGATGGCGAGGTTGCGCACGCTGCAGGGTTCGGCCTGCGTCGCCAACGGCAGCGGCTCACCGGGACGGTAGGTGAAATCCGGAGCGGCGAACCAGCCGAAACTTTCCTTCACGATGGGCTCGCCCCCGCGCCGGCGATTGTCGTGACGGAATACGATTGCCGCATCGACGATGCCGCGGTCGAACTCGTCGAGCACGTCGCGCGATGCAGCGATGCGGATCTCCAGCACGAGGCCGGGCTCGGCGCGCTTCATTCGTTTCAGCAACACCGGCAGATCGGCACCGACGATGTGGTCGCTCATGCCGACCGTCAGGCGGCGTGATGCGGCGCCGAACGACTGCAACGCGAGCTGATGCGCAGCGGTGAGCGCGCGTGCCGGTTCCAGGAATGCGCTGCCGTCCGCAGAGAGCTGGACATGGCGCGGTGTGCGGTCCAAGAGCCTGCGGCCAAGCCCGTCCTCAAGCCGCTTGATCTTGAGGCTGACGGCCGATTGCGTCGTCTCCAGCGCCTCCGCCGCACGCGTGAAGCTCTTCAGGTCCGCGGCCAGCACGAAGGCCTGCACCGCCTCGATGTCCAACGACTTCATCGCCAACCATTTAAAATCGATATCATTGATATCTCATATCATGGAATTTTAAAATGATAAATCGTTGCTACGTTCAGCCCCGTGTTCGAAGCATTCAGGAGACGGCAATGCCATTTACACGCGTTTCACTTAGGTCCGGCAAGTCGGCGGCCTACCGCAAAGCGATCCTCGAGGGCATCTATCGCGCGCAGCGGAAGGTGTTCGATGTGCCGGAGGATGATCGCTTCATGGTGGTGAACGAGCATGACGGTCCGGATTTCTGGTACGGCGCCGATTATCTCGGGATTCACCGCAGCGACGATCTCGTCATGATCCAGATGACGGTCAGCAATACGCGTCCGCTCGCCAAGAAGCAGGCGCTCTATCGTGAGATCGTGGCCCAGCTGACCAAGGATCCCGGGCTGCGGCCCGAGGACATCTTCATCAACCTTGTAGAAGTCGTGCCGGAGAACTGGTCGTTCGGCAACGGCATTGCGCAGTATGTATCGGAGCAGAGCTGAGCTTGGGCCCAAAGCCGTCGTCAGCTGATCAGCTGATCTCGTCACGCACGCGGGCGGCGGCCGCGCACATCGCCCTCAGCTTGCCGAAGGCGGTGGTGCGGGCCAGGTATTTCATGCCGCAATCCGGCGCCAGCACCAGTCGACCAGGCGCGACATATCTGAGACCGCTGCGAATCCGCTCGGCGATGACAGCGACCGGCTCGATCTCGGGATCGCCGAGATCGAGCACGCCCAGCACGATCGTCTTGCTGGCGAAGTCCCTGAGCACGCCGAGGTCGAGCCGCGGTTGCGCCGCCTCGATCGAGATCTGCTGCGCTTGGCTGTCGGCCAGCTCGATCAGGAAAGGATAGCCCGTCGGCTTGGTCGAGCCGGGCACAATCGCGGCATAGCCGAAGCAGACATGCACCACAGTCGGAATCGTGATGCGATCGAGCGCGCGGTCGATCGCCTTGACCGCATAGCGTCGCGCGGCGTCGGGGTTATTGCGCACCCACGGCTCATCGAGCTGGATGATGTCGGCGCCCGCTCTCTGCAGATCGCGCGCCTCGGCATTGACCACCTCGGCGAACGCCATCGCCAGCGCTTC
Organism: Bradyrhizobium sp. HKCCYLS1011; assembly: GCF_051167795.1. Taxonomy (NCBI): domain Bacteria; kingdom Pseudomonadati; phylum Pseudomonadota; class Alphaproteobacteria; order Hyphomicrobiales; family Nitrobacteraceae; genus Bradyrhizobium; species Bradyrhizobium sp. HKCCYLS1011. The sequence goes on from NZ_JBNPTT010000004.1 coordinate 843,321, forward strand.
TTCATCTCCGTAGAATTCGTCCTTCGCCTGCTGGCTCAAGGTGAACGGGCCCGGCAGGGTGATCTTGGCAGTGCGGTCGGTCTGACCGCGCAGGAACTCAAGGTCGCGCAGTTCGATCGGGTGATGACGCCTGAGGGGGGCAACGACGCGCGGGACCGGTGTCTTCAGTCCGGATCGCGAGACGATGACGGCGGGATTGTCGGTATCGATCCCATCGAGCGCGGTGGCGAAGCGATTGGAGTAGCTCTCGCGGCGGATTTCTCCATCGGTGACGATATCGATGCCGGCGCGCTCCATGTCGCGGATGGCGACGGTGGTGGCGTCATCCTGCGCTTCTTCCAATTGCGGTTTCGGAACGCGCCAGAGGCCTTGCATGCGGATGCGCGGCACCGATTTCGACAGCAACGCGCGATCGATCAGCCAGCCCGGCTGCGGATAGCTTCCAACCACTGACGTCGGCAACAGGTGCTTGGGCAGGCTCACGATCGTCTTCCTTCTTTCGTAACCAGACGACGCGATTCATGGTCAGGCATTTCCTAGTGCAGCGAACTTGAAGTTCAGCTCAATTTATGCGTGCATTATTCATGGGACTTCGATTCAAAGGCGCGCCAAAATCCAAGACCCTTTTTGTCCTTCGAATCCGCAATTCCCTGAGGGGGCCACTGCGAAACGAGGCCGGCTTTGGATTCGGGACACTGCCGCCACCGATTGAAGTCCGTGAAGAGACCCTGCCGTGGGAAGCAGGGCACTTCGGACCGGCGAATGGAGAACGATATCACCCGGCTGCGCGAAGCATAGACGGAAGTTGCGAGGATCGAGCCTTGGCACGACTCGTCGGGAGTGCCGCACCGCAAGGACTGAGCCCGGCGAGATGGCCGTGCGACCTTGGTTCAACATGCAATCGTCATCGCAATGTCATGAAACTGCAGCGGATTTCCATCTCCCGTCGTTGACGCAACGCAAGGCGTTCCGGGTCGCGTCGGCTACAAACGCACCAACTCGTGACAGACCAAACGCGGCGTGGTGCCGCTTGAGTCTGCCGCGCGCGAACGACCATCACAAATCGCCTCTATCGTCGCAACCGACGCATCTGGAGAAGGACGCGCGTGTCTTCCTTGGCCGGTAAGAAAGCACTGCTGATCGGCATCGCCCATGAAGAGTCGGTCGCGTTCGGCTGTGCCACGGCGTTTCAGACCCAAGGTGTCGATCTCGCGATCACTTATCGGGACGACAAGTCCGTCGGCTTCGTCCGGCCGCTTGCTGAAAAGTTGGCGACCGACGTTCTTCTGCACCTTGATATGCGTAACGACATGAAAATTCGGCGGCTTGATCGACGAGGTCAGCCGTATCCGGGGGCCACATCGACGTCACACCGCAGGTCAGAGGCATGATCGATTCCGAGATGAACTCGCGCTATTCACAGGCTATCCATGACACATGGGCCAATGCCGGCGAGCAGATGCAAATGCTCGCGGCGCTGAGCGCCCGGCATGCACAGGCGATCGGCCACAATCAGCTGCAAGCGGCCACCGCCGCATGGACTGGCTGGCGCGATCTGCTGCCCGATCTGCTGATCCCACGTGCCGATGCGCAGGCGGCCGAGTACATCCGCGATGCTGGCCAGCGTTTCGTGCTGTTCCTTGACACCTTGTGTCAGCGTGGCGACGCGGCGATCGAACGCGAGAAGGATGGCTTTCGGCCAGTGCTTGCCTTCGATTACGACATGATCGTCGACGGCCGTACGCTGCCTGATCCCGTAAATTACGCCCTGGTCCGAATCCATCCCCCGGCCGGCACGGCAGCGCCGCGTGAGGATGCCCGGCCGTGGGTCATCATCGACCCGCGCGCCGGTCACGGCAGCGGCATCGGCGGCTTCAAGAGCGAGTCAGAGGTCGGCGTCGCGCTCAAGCATGGTCATCCCGTGTATTTCGTCATTTTCTTCCGCGATCCCGAGCCAGACCAGACCTTGGCCGATGTCTGCGCGGCCGAGGCAGCGTTCCTGCGCGAGGTGCATAGCCGGCACCCGCGTGCGCCGAAGCCGCTGGTGACCGGCAATTGCCAGGGCGGCTGGGCGGCGATGATCCTAGCTGCGACACATCCGGATCTGATGGGACCGGTGGTCATCGCCGGCGCGCCGCTGTCCTATTGGGCAGGCGAGACGGGTCGCAATCCGTTTCGCTATTTCGGCGGCATCGCCGGTGGTGCGGTGCCGGCCGCGCTTACCGCGGATCTCGGCGGCGGCAAGTTCGACGGCGCCAATCTGGTGCTCAATTTCGAGATGCTCAATCCCGGCAAGACTTGGTTCCGCAAGAACTACGATCTCTTCGCGAACGTCGACCGCGACGCCAGCCACTTTCTCGATTTCGAGCGATGGTGGTCCGGTTTCTATTTCATGAATGAGAACGAGATCCGCTGGATCGTCGAGAACCTCTTTATCGGCAATCGCCTGACGCGGGGCGAGGCCGTACTTAGCGACGGCACGCCGGTCGATCTCAAGCGCATCGAGGCACCGGTAATCGTGTTCGCCTCCCACGGCGACAACATCACTCCGCCGCAACAGGCATTGAACTGGATTCCGGATCTCTATCCCACGGCCAAGGAGATCGAGGCCAGTGGCCGCGTCATCATCTATACGCTGCATGACTCGATCGGCCATCTCGGCATCTTCGTCTCTGCCCAGGTCGCCAATAGGCAGCACGAGCAGATCGGCTCGGTGATCAAGACCATCGAATCGCTTGCCCCCGGCCTCTACGAGATGTTGATCGTGAAGAGCGGCGAAGCCACCACGGTTTCGTTCGAGGCGCGCAGCATCGACGATGTCCTCAAACTCGATGATGGCCGCGACGAAGAGGTTGAGTTTGCCGCTGTGGCCGGCTGGTCGGAATGGGCAACCAAGACCTACGAGCTGACCTTGCAGCCGATGCTGCAGGCGCTGGTGACGCCCGACGTCGCAGCGGCACAGAAGCGGCTGCATCCGCTGCGTCAGCAGCAATATCTGCTCTCGCATCGCAATCCGCTGCTGGTCAATATCGGGGAGCTTGCACATGAGATGCGCACGCACCGTGCACCGGCCGCCACGGACAATCCGCTTTTGAAGCTCGAGAAGATGGTCGCCGATGCCATCGAACGCAGCTGGGACCTCTATCGCGACAGCCGCGATGCCGGAATCGAGCTCCTCTTCCATGGCCTGTATGGAACACCGTGGATGAAGCATCTGGGGACGCTGCGCCGGGCGCGTCGACAGTCCCATGACGTCAGCCGCCTGCCGCATATCCAGGAGGCGGTCAGGAAAGCCAAGCTCGGCGGCTATGCCGAGGGCATCGTGCGGATGCTGATCCTGCTGGCGCGCACACGCGGCTCGGTCCGGCGCGACCGGCTGGAACGTTCTGACCGGCTGTTGCATTCCCGTCCGCCGTTCAACTCGATGACGCCGGAGATGCGCAGCCGCATGATCTATGAGCAGTCGCTGATCGTGGAGTTCGCAGGCCCGGAAGCGATCACGAGTTTGGAAGATCTGCTCAGCGATCCCGTCGATCGTTACAGCGCGCTCAACCTCGTGCTCGATGTCGCGGGTCCGATCGCGGACATGGATGCGCCGACCGTTGCGATGTTCAAGCGCTTCCAGCGGACGCTGCTGACGATGGCGCGGGACTGGTACGATCCGGAGGGAGCTGTCGCGTCTCCTACCGGGGATGACGGCGCCGAGCGCAGCCGGACGGGCTCGGGGGCGTCGTCGCGATTGAAGGAATCCGCAGCATGATCCGCGAGAACAGGCTCTATGATGAACTGAAGGTTGGCGATACCGGTTCGATCAAGCGCGTCTGCACCGCCAACGACCTCTATATCTTCGCCCATGCCTCGGGCAATCTCAACCCGTTGCATATGCCTGAACAGAACGGCGAAGCGTGGTCGGACGCGATAGCGCCGGCGATGTGGATCGGCGCATTGGTCTCCGCCGTGCTCGGTAATATCCTGCCGGGCCCCGGCACGCTGTACAAGGCACAGAGCTTTCGATTCATCAATCGCGTGCATGTCGGCGACGAATTGAATGTCACCGTGACCGTGCGCGAAAAACTTCCCGAAGGCGTGGTCCGGCTCGACACGGTGATCACGGGGCGGGGCGGCGACTGCGTTGCCGAAGGCGTGGCCGAGGTGCTGGCGCCCGCGCGCAAGGTGCATGCTGACGACAGCATCGTGCCCGAGCTTCTGATCCAGCGGCATCGCCACTTTGACCGCCTCTTGAAAGCCTGCGAAGGTTTGCCGCCGCTGGTCACCGCTGTCGTCGTTCCGGAAGACCAGAGCTCGCTCGGCGGTGCGATGCTGGCGGCTGACCACGGTCTGATCCGCCCCGTTCTCGTGGGGACGGCGGCAACAATCGCGGCCGTCGCGAAGGATCTTGGCCTCGATCTGACCGGCGTCGAGATCCTCGATGTGGGTGGTGACGACGCCGCGGCGGCTGCGGGCGTGGCCCTGGTCCGCAGCGGCAAGGCAGACGCGCTGATGAAGGGGCATCTGCATACGGATGCGCTCTTGCATCATGTGGTCAAGCATGACGGCGGCCTCCGCACCAGCCGACGTCTCAGCCACGCCTTCGTGATGGATGTGCCTGGACTCGATCACGTGCTGATCGTCTCGGATGCGGCCATCAACATCGCTCCAGATCTGACGGCCAAAGTCGATATCACCCAGAATGCGATTGACGTTGCGCTCGCGCTTGGGATCGAGAAGCCTAAGGTCGGGGTGCTCTCCGCGGTCGAGACCGTGAACCCGCAGATTCCATCGACGCTTGATGCCGCAGTGCTCGCGAAGATGGCCGATCGCGGCCAGATCCGAGGCGCCGTGGTCGATGGACCGCTGGCCATGGACAACGCGATCGACGTCACGGCCGCCAAGACCAAGGGGATCACTTCGCTCGTTGCCGGTCATGCCGACATTCTGATCGTGCCGAACTTGGAGGCCGGGAACATGCTCGCCAAGGAGCTCGTTTTCGCTGCTCAGGCGGAGGCCGCCGGGCTTGCGCTCGGCGCCACCGTTCCGATCATTCTGACCAGCCGCGCCGACGGCGACAAGGCGCGGCTTGCATCCTGCGCCATCGCGTCGCTGTATAAAGCGTGGAAGGATGGCGGTCGGGCGCGCATCCATCTCGATCAGGCGGCTGAATAGTGAAGCACATCCTCACCCTCAATTCAGGTTCGTCCTCCATCAAGTTCGCGCTGTTCGAAGGCCAGGCCGAACTCGTCGAACGCATCCGTGGCCAGATCGAAGGGCTCGGCGCTCACGATCCACATCTGACGGCCGAGCAGGGCGGTCACAAGGTCGTCGACGAGCATGTCGATGCGGCCAAGGCAGCCGATCATGAGGTCGCTCTTAGCCTCGTGCTGGCGTTACTTGACAAGACCATCGGGCGGACCGCGATCGAGGCTGTCGGACACCGCGTCGTGCACGGTGGCATCGAATTCTCAGAATCCATCGTACTCGACAGCACCAATATCGAGAAGCTGGCAAAACTGATTCCGTTGGCGCCGCTACACCAGCCGCACAACCTCGCCGGCGTCCATGCGGCACACAAGGCCTTTCCGGATGCGCTGCAGGTCGCCTGCTTCGACACCGCCTTCCATCGTTCGCATCCCTGGGTCAACGACGCCTACGCGCTGCCGCGACAGTTCTACGACGAAGGCATCCGGCGCTACGGTTTTCACGGCCTGTCCTACGAATATATCATCGAGCATATGAAGCAGATTGCGCCGCTCTACGAGCAGGGCAGGGTCGTCGTCATGCATCTCGGCAATGGCGCCTCGATGTGCGCGATCCGCGACGGCCAGAGCGTCGGCTCCTCGATGGGGTTCACGGCGCTCGATGGTCTGCCGATGGGCACACGCTGCGGCCAGCTCGATCCCGGCGTTGTGCTGTATCTGTTGCAGGAAAAGGGAATGACGGCCGAGCAGATCACCGATCTGCTCTACAAGCAGTCCGGGCTGAAGGGCCTCTCCGGCCTGTCGCAGGACATGCGCGAATTGGAAGCGGCCGGGACCCGCGAAGCGGCGCAGGCGATCGACTATTTCGTCTTCCGCATCCGCCGCGAGCTCGGCTCGATGGCTGCCATTCTCTCGGGCCTTGACGCTGTCGTATTCTGCGGCGGCATCGGTGAGCACGCCTGGCGAGTTCGCGAGCACGTCTGTCAAGGTTTTGAATGGCTCGGGATCGAACTCGACGACATCAGAAACCAGGCCGGTGAAACCGTGATCTCGTCGGATCGGTCGCGCGTCCGCGTCTTCGTCATCAATACGAATGAGGAGATGATGATCGCCCGCCACACGGCGCGATTGCTGGCTGCGAGTCACTAAGTGGGCCGGTTCCGATCAGCGCAGGGTCTGCGGCGCAGTCCAACAGTATTCTCTCAGTCATGACCGCTGGCGGCGTTACACTTTGTTACGCCGTCTGCTTCTTGTCGCAACACCCCGGCAAACTCACCCGATGATCCTGATCACGACGCCAAGCCGGTGTCAGTGAAAAAGGATCTCATGACCATGCGTAAATCTGCTCTCGCTTCGCTGTCGCTGGTGGCGGCGTTTGTCGTTTTTCAGGCTTCCGCGGCCAATGCCTGGACCCGTTCCGGCGGCGGAGTAGGACCCCGCGGCGGCACCTGGCATTCGTCGGGTTCGGGCTCCTGCGCCGGTGGCAGCTGCAGCTCCAGCCAGAGCTTCACAGGTCCGGCCGGCCGCACCGCCACCCGCCAGGGCAGCACCACATGCGCGGGCGGCGCCTGCAATCACAGCGCAACTGTCACTGGTCCGAACGGCGGCACGGTGACGCGTAACAGCACAATCACCCGCAACTAACCTGCTGCGCGGCGTGGATCACCTCTCATGGCCCACGTCGTGCGCTCCTTCTCATTGCCTCCGCTCGCCGATTTTGCCCCTTGCCTGTCGCGCCGATTTGGTATCTCCAAGTCTGGACAACAATAAGCAGTCCGGAGGAGACATGAGCGGCAGTCGCGCGGCTTCGCACGAAACGGATTTGGAATTTGACTACGTCGTCATCGGTGCGGGTTCCGCCGGTTGCGTGCTTGCCAACAGGCTGAGCGCCGACGGCAAGCACAAGGTGCTGCTCCTCGAAGCTGGTCCCAAAGACAGCAACATCTGGATCCACGTGCCGCTCGGCTACGGCAAGCTGTTCAAGGACAAGTCCGTCAACTGGATGTATCAGACCGAGCCCGAACCCGGGCTGGACGGCCGCTCAGTGTTTCAGCCTCGCGGCAAGGTGCTCGGCGGCTCCAGCTCGATCAACGGGCTGCTCTACGTGCGCGGCCAGCACGAGGATTATGATCGCTGGCGCCAGCGCGGCAATGTCGGCTGGGGCTATCAGGACGTGCTGCCCTATTTCAAGCGGGCGGAAAATCAGCAGCGCGGCGCCGACGACTATCACGGGGCTGGCGGACCGCTTTCGGTGTCGGATTGGCGGCACGAGGATCCGCTTTCGGAAGCGTTCGTCAAGGCCGCTGTCGAGACCGGCCTTCCCTATAACCCTGATTTCAACGGCGCGGCCCAGGAGGGCGCCGGCTTCTTTCAGACCACGACGATCCGCGGTCGGCGCGCGAGCAGCGCGTTCTGCTATCTGCGTCCGGCGAAGCACCGCAGCAACCTGCACATCGAGACCGATGCGCAGGTCGAGCGGATTGTCTTCGAAGGACGCAGAGCCCGTGCAGTGGAATTCCGCCAGCATGGGCGCTTGCGCACGGCGCGGGCCCGCCGGGAGATCCTGGTCTCCAGCGGCGCGTATAATTCTCCGCAGCTCCTGCAATTGTCCGGTGTCGGCCCGGCCGAACTGTTGAAGCGGCACGGCATTGATGTCGTGTTCGACGCGCCCGGTGTTGGCAGTGACCTGCAGGACCATATGCAGGTGCGGATCGTGATGCGATGCAGCCAACGCATCACCTTGAACGATATCGTCCATCATCCCGTGCGCCGGGTGCTGGCCGGCGCCCGCTATGCCGCGTTTCGCACGGGGCCGCTGACAATCGCGGCCGGCACGGCGGGGGCCTTCTTCAAGACCGATCCGCGGCTGGCGAGCCCCGACATCCAGATCCATTTCATCCCGTTCTCGACCGACAAAATGGGCGAGGCGTTGCACACCTATTCGGGCTTCACCGCCTCGGTCTGCCAGCTGCGACCGGAAAGCCGCGGCTCGCTCCAGATCAGGAGCGCCGATCCGGCGGCGGCGCCCGAAATCCGCATCAATTATCTCGCCAGCGAGACCGACCGCCGCGCCAATATCGATGGCCTCCGTATCCTCCGGAAAATCCTGGCCGCCCCCGCGCTAAGGGCCTATGTGACCGACGAGGCCTATCCCGGATCGAAAGTGGTTGCCGACGAGGAGATCCTGGCCTATTGCCGGCAGACAGGGAGCACGATCTATCATCCGACCTCGACCTGCCGGATGGGGAATGATGCGCTGGCCGTGGTCGACGAGCGGTTGCGCCTGCGCGGCATTGACGGCTTGCGCGTGGTGGACGCCTCGATCATGCCCGATCTGGTCTCGGGCAATACCAACGCGCCGGTGATCATGATCGCGGAGAAGGCCTCCGACATGATCTTGCAGGACGCGCACTAAGCAGGAACAAAATTGGTGACTCGTTTTCGGATCGGCACACGCAAGAGCACCATGGCCTTGGCGCAGACCGAGGAGATCGCACGGCGCCTGACGGCGGCGATCCCTTCGCTCGATGTCGAGATCGTCAAATTCGAGACCACGGGTGACGCCGACCAGACCAGCAAGCTGTTGACCCACGGCGGCAAGGGTGGGGCGTTCGTGGCCGAGATCCGGCGCGCCATGCTCGCCGGCCAATTGCATGCGGCGATGCATTCTCTGAAAGACATGCCCGGCAATGAGGAGACGCCGGGGCTGGTCGTCGCTGCCCTGTTGTCGCGTGATCCACCCGGGGACGTGCTGGTGCTGCGGCAGGGCCTTTCGCTGGAGGACTTCCGCCGCGACGGCGGCACCGGCTTCAAGATCGGCACCAACGCTGTCAGGCGCGCAGCCTATGCAAGGCGGCTGTTTCCGAATGCGCAAGTGATCCACTTCCGCGGGGCCGCCGACACCCGCATTCGCAAGCTCGATCATCGCGAGCTGCAGCGGCTGCCGGATGGCGGTGCAGTCGGTCCGGCGGATGCGCTGATCATGGCCCGGTCGGGGCTCGAGCGGGTCGGGCTTGCGGATCGTGCCAGTTACGAGTTTCCGGTTGCCGACATGCTGCCGGCCGTTGGGCAGGGCATCGTCGCGGTCGAGTGCGTCGGCTCCGACTGGGAGACGCGCCGCGTTCTATCCACGATCGATGATCCGGCTGCGCGTGCCTGTGCCGATGCCGAGCGCGAGGTGCTATGGGTCCTCAACGGCCATTGCAACTCGCCGATCGCGGGCTTTGCGACCATCGACGGTGCGCAGATGACCTTGACTGCCTCCGTGCTCGACGAAGCCGGCGATCGCTTCATCGAGGCGCAACGCACTGGGCCCGCCGACCGCCCCCGTGAGCTTGGTCGCGCGATCGGGCTCGAGCTGCTCGCCAATGGCGCGGCCGAACTGATCGAGCGCAGCCGGCCGCGCTAACGGTCAACCGCGATAGGCGCGCACCCGCGCGACCATCTGCTCGACATGCGCGATCGGCGTCTCCGGTAGGATGCCGTGGCCGAGATTGAAGATGTGCGGTCCCTGAGCGTAGCTCGCCAGCACATCATCCACCGCCTGATCGAGCGCTGCGCCGCCGGTGATCAGCGCCAGCGGGTCGAGATTGCCTTGCACGGCAACCTTGCTCTGCACCTGTTCGCGGATCAGCTTCGGCTCCGCCGTCCAGTCGATGCTGACGGCATCAACGCCGGTCGCCGCCACATAGCTCGGCAGAAGCGCGCCGGCACCCCGCGGAAATCCGATGATCTTCGCATCAGACCGTGCGCTGCGGACGCCTTCAACGATGCGGCGCGTCGGCTCCATTGACCAGCGCGCGAATTCACGCGGCGAGAGCACGCCGGCCCAGGTGTCGAAGATCTGCAGCGCATCGGCGCCGGCGTCCAATTGCTTCAGCAAATAAGCAATCGACGTCCCAACCAGCGCGTCGATGATTTTGCTGAAGGCCTCAGGATGCCGATAGGCGAGAAGGCGCGCCGGCGCCTGATCGGGCGTGCCTTGGCCGGCGACCATGTAGGTCGCCACCGTCCACGGCGCGCCACAGAAGCCGATCAGGGCCGTGCTCGGCGCAAGCACGCCACGGACACGGCGCAGCGCTTCGAACACCGGCTCCAGTTTGGAGAAATCGGCCTCCGTCGCCAGCGCCGAGATCTTCTCGGGCGTGTCCAGCGGCTCAAGGCGCGGACCTTCGCCGACCTCGAAGCGCACGCTGCGGCCGAGCGCGTATGGAACGACCAGGATGTCGGAAAAGATGATGGCGGCATCGAAACCGAAGCGGCGGATCGGCTGCAGGGTCACCTCGGCCGCAAGCTCGGGCGAAAAGCACAGATCGAGGAAGCCGCCGGCTTTGGCGCGAACCTCGCGATATTCCGGCAGGTAGCGGCCCGCCTGGCGCATCATCCAGATCGGCGGGACCGCCTGTCTCTGACCCGAGAGCACGGCGATGAAGGGCTTGTTCGTCACGGTCTGGTTCAAGCTCGGAGCTCCACAGTCATCGGGACCAATTTACCGCACGTGATACATGGGGTCGCGGTTCCGGCCAACATCAATCCCGTTCCGTGTGCCCCGATCGGGGCCGATCCGGACGGAACGCGGATTTTTCCTGCGCGTTGTCTCCCCAAAGGGAGACTGATCATGGCCGAGAGCTTCAATCCCGCGCCTCACGACAAGCATGCGGTGGACCCGCGCGAGGCGGCACGCCTCGATCGCGAGATGCCGACGCAGCTCGACAAGGGGCTGAGGGACACGTTTCCTGCTTCCGATCCGGTGAGCTTGCAGCAGCCTTCCGTTGCGACAAGGAAGATGCACAGCGTGGACGATCAAAGTGGGGAGCTCCACAGCCCGTCGCTCTGGGACAAGGTGCGATCCATCTTCGTGCGCTGAGCTGTCGGGCGTGCGGTCGGCGTGAAGACTCTTCTACTGTTCGATCGAAGCTCGAGCATTGCGATGACCCGTAATTATACGGCACTGGCCGTAGTCTTACGGTCGTGCAGGCGTGGCCCAATGCAACCGATTGGCGTTTGATTTCAGAGATAAATAAGATGTGCGTGGGATTTTCCGTCGATCCGGAGAGTCCCGCGGAATGGACGTCGTCGCGCATAAGGTTCGACTGAGCCGCCTGCCTGTGTGGGCGGCTGTTTTCGTCGTGGCGGTGTGCACGGCTATTCTTGCGTTGAGCGGTTGGAGCGAATGGGCTTCGCGTGACAACGAACTGCGCGGCGCGGAGGTCGAGCTCGGCAATCTGACGCGTTCGCTCGCCCAGCATGTCGAGGACACGGTCGAGCTCGCGGACACGATTATCCGCGGCGTCGTGAGCGAACTTGAGGGCGAGGACGGAAGCGGCCCCGCCGTTCTGCGGCTGCAGGGCATTTTCAACAGCACCAAATCCAGCCTCGGCCGTGTCCGCGGCGTGTTCGCCTATGACGAGACGGGGCGGTGGCTCGCGACGACCGAGAACGTGGCCCTGTCGAACTACAACAATGCCGATCGTGACTATTTCAGCCATCATCGGCGCTCGGCGGACCGGTCGCTTTTGATCGGCAGGCCGGTGCAGAGCAAGGCCGGCGGCCAGTGGGTCATCACCTTGTCCCGCCGCTGGAATCATCCCGACGGCCGCTTTGCAGGCGTGGTGCTCGCCACCATCGACGTCGCCTACTTTTCTGAATTCTACCGGCAATTCGATGTCGGTCCGCATGGCACGATCAGTCTGATGAGCCGCGACGGAGCGATGCTCGCGCATAGCGTCGATCCGGTCCCTGACATGGAGCGGCAATCGGTTGTCGACGACATCCCCTTCCATCCGAGCTTTGGAATTCTGCACGTGCGGCTGCCGCAGGACGACTCCGAACGGATCACGTTCTATCAACGCGCGCAGCGCTATCCGTTCCTGCTGGTGGCCACACGGACGCGGGAGGACGTGTTGGCAGAATGGACGAGGCACTTCTATGTCCGGATCGCCATGGTCGTCGGCCTCGTCCTTCTGATCTGCGCGATCGGAATCTTCCTGGTGCGGCTGCTGCTGCAGGGGCGCCGCCTGGCCTTGGCATTGACGTCCAACGAAGAGAGCTTCCGCCTGCTCGCGGAGGGCTCGAGCGATATCGTCACCCGGATCGGCCTGGACGAGCGTATTCGCTATGTCTCCCCGTCGGTGCTTCGGCTGCTTGGCTGGCAACCGGCGCAGCTGCTCGGCAAACGGGCGCTCGCTGGGATCCACGCCCTCGACCTGCCGCAGATCGAGGAGATCATGGCCTCGATCAAGCGTGGCGAAACCGAAGAGGGGCGTGCGACCTATCGCATCCGGCGACGCGACAAGTCGGATATCTGGGTCGAGACGACATTGCGCGGCACCCGCACGGACGACGGCCGGCTCGACGGCTTTGTCGCGATCACGCGTGACGTCAGCCAGCAGAAAGCCCTGCAGGGCAAGCTTGAGACGCTTGCGATCGAGGATGGCCTCACCGGCCTTGCCAATCGCCGCCGCTTCGATGAACGGCTGCTGGAAGAATGGGGGCGCGCCTATCGCGAGAAGACCTCGCTGGCGCTGTTGATCATCGACATCGATCAATTCAAGGCATTCAACGACAGCTATGGCCATCCGGCTGGAGACGAATGCCTGCACACGGTCGCGGTCATCCTGGCCGACGAGGCTCAACGCAGCTCCGACCTCGCGGCGCGCTACGGCGGGGAGGAATTCGCGATCCTGCTGCCCAACACCGATCTGGCCGGCTGCGCGCGCTTCGGCGAGCGGATCCGCCGCGCGGTCCGCGAGGCGGCCATCCCGCACCGGGCAAACCCGCCTTCGGAGATCGTGACCGCGAGCCTTGGCGGCGCGGTATGCCGGCCGGGCAGCGAACGTTCCGCCGGACCCGCCTCATTGATCGAGGCCGCCGATCGCGCGCTCTACGCCGCCAAGGACGGCGGCCGCGACCGCGTCATCATGGCGAGCGACGTTATGGCGTTTGCGCCAAGCATTGTCCCGGCTGCTGCGCAGGCCTGAATTTCGGGGCTAGTAGTGCGGCGGCGGCTCGTTGGTCGGGCCGTCCGTATTCGCCTCGGCCTCTTCGAGCCGCTCACCGAGCAGCGCGATCTGCCGCTTCAACGCCTCGATCTCCCGCCACTGCACCATGACCGTCTGATTCAGCGTCTCGATCGTATCGTCCTGGAACATCACGCGCGCTTCCAGCGCATCAATCCGCTCGCTCAGTTCCTCGGTTGACTCCAGCTCTCCGGTTTCATTCATCGCTTGTGCCCTCTTGCTGGGATTGCGTGACATGCTCCGTCAAGCCGTGGCCGAGGGCGACGCGCTCGTCGAACACGAAGCATCCGCCGCGCCAGCGGCTCTCGCTTTCCGGAATCTCTTCCAGATATTTGAGGATGCCGCCCTTGAGATGGTAGATCTCGGCAAAGCCGCGGGCGAGCAGCAGCGAGCTGGCCTTCTCGCAGCGGATGCCGCCGGTGCAGAACATCGCGACCCTCTTGTGCTTTGCAGGATCGAGACGAGCGGCTGCAAAATCCTTGAACTCGCCGAAGCTCCTGATCGCGGGGTCGATGGCGCCTTCGAACGTGCCCATCGCCACTTCGAATGCGTTGCGGGTGTCGAGCAGGAGCACGTTCGGCGCGCTGATCAGCGCGTTCCAATCAGCGGGATCGACATAGGTCCCGACCTGGCGTGTCGGATCGGCCGCCGGATCGCCCAGCGTGACGATCTCCCGCTTCAGCCGCACCTTCAGGCGCTGAAACGGCATGGCGCGCGCAGCCGAAAATTTCAGTTCGAGATTGTCGAGCCGGCCGCCGAACAGCGGCCCATGGCGGAATTGATCGATCAGTCCGTCGATCGCTTCGCTGCTGCCGGCCAATGTCCCGTTGATCCCCTCCTGCGCGAGCAGCACACTGCCCTTCAACCCGAGCCGGGCGCAGAGGTCGAGCAGCGGCGCGCGCAATGCCCCAAAATCCGGCAGCGCGGTGAATTGATAGAAAGCGGCAACCTTGAAAGCCATGCGGCCGTTTACCAGCAGACCAGCCATCGGAAAAGCTGGTATCCCAGGCCATTGCCCAGGCGGCAAGGAATATGCCATGACGGCCGGCAACGCGGGTTCCTTCGCCCTTCTGTCAGAACGCAGCGAGAAAGAATGAGAAGCTTCCACTTTCCCGGCAGGTCCACGGTTCACGCCCTGAACGCCATGGTTGCGACGTCCCATCCGCAGGCCGCCCTGGCCGCGATCGAGGTGATGCGCGCCGGCGGCACCGCGGCGGATGCGGCGGTGGCGGCTGCCGCGCTGCTCGCGGTGATCGAGCCGCAGTCGACCGGCATCGGCGGCGACTGCTTCGCGCTGGTGCAGCCGAAGGGCGAAGGCAAGATCACGGCCTATAACGGCTCCGGCCGGGCGCCGATGGCGGCCGACGTCGAGTGGTATCTCGAGCGCAAGATCCATTCGGTGCCGCTGACCTCGGCGCATGCGGTCTCGGTGCCCGGCGCGATCGACGCCTGGCACCGCATCCTGCAGGACCACGGCCGGCTCGGCCTCGACCGGCTGTTGCAGCCGGCCATCCGTGCGGCGGAAGAGGGCTATGTGGTGGCGCCGCGCATCGCCTTCGACTGGAAGAACCAGTTCGAGAAGCTGAAGAACGGCACCAACACCGAGCGGTATTTGCTGCCGCATGGCAAGCCCGCAGCTGCAGGCGACGTGATCCACCAGCCCGAATTGGGGCAGACCCTGCGTGCGATCGCCAAAGAGGGGCCGAAGGCCTTCTACACCGGCGCGATCGCCGAGGACATCGTCGAGACCCTGCGCGGCATCGGCGGTCTCCACACGCTGGAGGATTTTGCCAATCACCGAACCGAGGTCACCGCGCCGATCGGCACGGTGTACAAGGACCACGACGTCTGGCAGTGCCCGCCGAACGGCCCGGGCATCACCATGCTGGTGATGCTGAACATCCTGTCGCGTTTCGATCTCACCAAGGTTGCGCCGCTCTCGGTCGAGCGCATGCATCTGGAAGCCGAGGCCGCCCGCATCGCCTATATGCTTCGCGAGCAGCATATCGGCGATCCCGCGCATATGACGACCGAGGTCGCCAGCATTCTGGCCAGGGATTTCGCCGACGAGTACATCGGCAAGATCAGCATGGAGCGGCTGCTCGACCTGCCGAACGTCGCCCCGCCGATGAATCCGGATACCGTCTATATCACGGTCGTCGATCGCGACCGCAACGTCTGCTCCTTCATCAACTCGGTGGCGCATTCCTTTGGCTCGGCGATCATCTCCAACAAAACCGGCGTGCTGCTGCAGAACCGCGCCGGCGGCTTCCGCATCCAGCCCGGCCATCCGAACTGCATCGGCCCCGGCAAGCGGCCGCTGCATACGATCATCCCGGCCCTGGTCACCAAAGCGGGGCGCGCGCAGATGTCCTATGGCGTGATGGGCGGCCAGTATCAGCCGACCGGCCAGACCCACGTGCTGACCAACATGCTCGATTACGGCTGCGACGTGCAGGAGGCGATCGACATGGCGCGCGGCCTGCACTACGAGGGCGTCTATCAGCTCGAGGACGGCATCCCGGCTGATGTCGTCGAGGGTCTCGAGCGGATCGGTCACAAGACCACCAAGCTGGTGGCGCCGCTCGGCGGCGGCCAGGCGATCTGGATCGACTGGGACAAGGGCACGCTCACCGGCGGCTCCGACCCGCGCAAGGACGGCTGCGCGCTGGGCTATTGAGCCGGCGGAAGCTGTTGTTGCACCCGTCATCGCGAGCGCAGCGACGCGATCCAGAGACATGACTGCGATTCTGGATTGCTTCGTCGCGGAGCCTGTCATCGGGCCGCGCTTCGCGCGGACCCGTTGGCTCCTCCCAATGACGGTGGTTGATCGTTCGTAGGATGGGGCAAAGGCGCGCGTGCGATGCTGCGTGCGTCGCGCCGTGTCCTCTCTTCTGACAACCCCTCCTGCGGATCAACCGCTGCATCAACAAGCACCCTGTCGTCCCCGCGAACGCGGGGACCCATAATCCCAGGACGTCGTTCGGGGCAGGCGCGCTGGCCATCTCGCAAACGACGTCCGCCGCGGCGTTTGGGTCCGGGTCGGCGCCACGACGCGCTGGCGCGCGTTGCGGCTTGCCCGGGACGACGATGGGAGAGAGCGGTTTCACATCTCGAACAGCGGTCAACATCGATCGGCATGGCATCGCATTCTCGCGGCGTATCGCGCCCGAGGCATAGGAGCAGCATGTCCCTCCTGATAGGACGGAGGGCGCAGGGAATGCCGGGTGAAGGCCTCACCCATGGCCCGCCTGCGTCAAAGAATGCAGGCGGCAGGTACCACAGGTTCAGCCGAACATCCGGCATTCCCCGCGCGATGGTCTTCACGCTTATACGCAGTCTCCCTGGTGCGCCGGGCTTGTTGGCCACCATGATCCACGCGGCGCGTTAGCGCCGTCGCGAACGTAACACCAGCATCGGGGTGTCAGGACGCTGCGACTTCACGTCCGCGAGAGATCGTTCGTCGGCACCCCCTAGTTCAGGAGAATGCTGCGATCTCTCGCGGCCACCGCTCCCCGCCTCGCGTGTCGTGACGATCGCGCGCAACGCCCCTCCGAGTGAGGCCGGATATACGCAGACAATCATGATTTCTGTAAAACAGAAACAGAAATATTTTTGCAGGGAAGCAGGGCGACGATGTTCGCATTGAAAACGCTGCCGAACTTCGTTTTTCGGCGCGAGCGATTTTACCGGCTAAAAGGGGCCCCGCCGAGTAAGCTCTGACGTGAAAATCGCATAAGTGATTTGCCCGACGTGCACGGCAACGCCAGGGCCTATCGCAGGCTATCGGGCGCGCCGGTGAACGCCGACGTGCCGAGCGTCGAGGTGATCCTGCTGTCGGAGTAGGACGACCATGTCAATCCGGCAGGTGTGAAGGGGCTCGGCGAGCTCGGCAATGTCGGCACCAATGCGGCGGTCTGCAACGCGATCTTCCACGCCACCGGCCAGCGCATCCGCAAGTTGCCGGTCCGGCTGGAAAAGCTCGAGATCTGAGCGCTGACATCTCCGACTGGAAAGACGGGCCGCCTTGCGCTAAACAGCGCTCCCGTTTGAACAGTAAAGGCGGCTCTTAGGATGCGGCGCTCAACACTGAGAACAATTGCGATTATGCCGGCGATGGCGCTCGCGCTGGCGGCAATGATGTCCATTGCCGCACCTGCGTCTGCCCTGGCGCAAACCAAAGGAAAAACCATGACCACGCCCTCAGGACTGCAGATCATCGACACCCAGGAGGGAACCGGTCCTTCGCCGAAGCCTGGTCAGACCTGCGTGATGCACTACACCGGCTGGCTCTATGAGAACGGGCAGAAGGGCAAGAAATTCGACTCCTCGGTCGACCGCAACGAGCCGTTCGAATTCCCGATCGGCATGAAGCGCGTGATCGCCGGCTGGGACGAGGGCGTCGCCACCATGAAGGTCGGCGGCAAGCGCACGCTGATCATCCCGCCACAGCTCGGCTATGGCGCCCGCGGCGCCGGCGGCGTGATCCCGCCGAACGCGACCTTGATGTTCGATGTCGAACTGCTGGGTGTGAAGTAGTTCGGCGCTTGTGGGCGCTGGCTATTTTAATCTCGCACCGACGCACGGTTGATACTGTCAATCGAGATGCTGCGGCGTTTGCAGGGTTGATGACTGCTACGGCAGCCGATGGCTGCGCCCTCTCCCCTTGTGGGAGAGGGCTACACCGATGCCGGCGTCATGCTCATTTGGGTGAGGGGTTCGTCTCCGCAAGCGCACCGTCTCTGCGGAGACAAACCCCTGACCCGGCTCGCATTCGCTTCGCTCATGCGATCCACCCTCTCCCACAAGGAGGGCTTTGCGCAATCGGCGAGCGGAGGTGATCGAGCTCCCCGGGCTTTTTTAAGAGTTGCCGACCATTGCCATTT